>NZ_JADPQC010000037.1:0-450 GCF_017612575.1 Halomicrobium sp. IBSBa | reverse complement strand
ACTCCTCGCGGTCGTACAGTTCCATCAGGTTCAGTTCGTACTGGCCGGGTTCCAGTACCTTGATCGACTCGAACTGGTCGTTGAGTTCCGCGCGCAGTTCCTCTAGGTCGGGCCGGTCTTCCTGCTCTGGTTCCGCCGGTGGGTCAGGGTCCGCACCGACAGGGCGGAACTGGTGTTCTGCTTCGGACGCCGGCGGTGCGTCGGACGGCAGTTCGTCCGGTTCGACGATATCGCCGCGGGCACTAGCCTGGGCTGAATCCTCGGTCGCAGACGTGCGGTCGGGTTCGGTCGACGGCGAGCCGGACGTGTGGGATGGGTCACTCGGCTGTGAGTCAGCCGACCGGTCGGCGTCGAGATGGGACTGCTCGGCGGGACGGTCGCCGTCCGGAGCGGAGCCACTGACGAAGTCACGTACCGAGGCGGCGGTCTTGCCGACGGTACGGGCGACAG
>NZ_JADPQC010000036.1:0-452 GCF_017612575.1 Halomicrobium sp. IBSBa | reverse complement strand
GCTCAAGGAGGAACTGGACGAGGCGGGCGACGTGCACAAGGCCACGTTCGACGCCATCAAGCGCCGCGTCCAGGGCTTCGGCGCAGTCTTCGACCAGGACGCCCGCCCCATCACCGACCAGATATCGCAGTTCGTCCGCGACGGCGGGCTGACGGTCATCCCGACGTACCACATCACGGACTCCCGGACCGCATCGACCATCGTGCTGGCCGTCTCCAGCCTGCTCATCGATCAGAAGCTCTCGAACGACCCGGACTACGACCGCATCAAGGAGACGCCGCTCGTGCTCGGGATGGACGAGGCCCACAACTTCCTCACCGACGCCGACAGCGTCCAGGGCCGCAAGGTCATCGGGAAGTTCACCGAGGCCGCCAAACAGGGCCGGAAGGAGCGTCTCGGCCTGTACCTCATTACGCAGGACCCCCAGGACATCGCCGATCCGGTGTTCAAGC
>NZ_JADPQC010000035.1:0-453 GCF_017612575.1 Halomicrobium sp. IBSBa | reverse complement strand
GTACAGTCCGTACGAGTAGTCGACCTTGTACGGCCCGAGCCGCCCTCCGAAATCGCTGACGCCGATCGCGACGGCGATGTAGGCCAGGCCGAGTCCCGACAGGGCCGGATCGGCCAGGTGCCACCGGTCCGGGCCGAGCCCGTAGACGAGGCCGCACCCGGCCACCGCCGCCGCGAACAGCCGGCCATCGAGCGGCACGGCGTGTCGCCAGACATACAGCAGGCAGCCGCTGAGGAAGGTCGAGAACAGGATCGCGCCGCGGCCGAGGAAGAACAGGCGGAACAGCCCGTTCCGCTCGAACAGGGGCAGCACCCCGCAGGCGGCCAGCAGGGCGGG
The DNA here is from genome assembly GCF_017612575.1 of Halomicrobium sp. IBSBa. Classification (NCBI taxonomy): domain Archaea; kingdom Methanobacteriati; phylum Methanobacteriota; class Halobacteria; order Halobacteriales; family Haloarculaceae; genus Halomicrobium; species Halomicrobium sp. IBSBa. Next base: position 117 of record NZ_JADPQC010000035.1, on the reverse strand, counting down.
CGTGACCGCGAGGGCGACGAGTACGGCCAGGAGCACCCGGGGCCGCCGCAACAGCCCCGCCACGATCAGGGCCGCCGCCAGCCCGTAGCAGGCGAGTTCGTACGCGAGGGTCCAGAG
>NZ_JADPQC010000034.1:0-456 GCF_017612575.1 Halomicrobium sp. IBSBa | reverse complement strand
GTCTCATTTTGATTCGTCGACCAGCGTTTTGAGTTCCACCAGTCGCGGCAGTTCCGTGACGCCGCTAAGTACGACTAAAACCGACAGCGTGTCCCGGTCCGGCGTCGGCATATCGCCGCTCCGTACCTCCGGTGACTGCAGTTCCTCCGTGAGCCATCGCCGCCCGTCGGTAACGGCATCCCGGATCAACCACGCGGGCGGCCCGGCAAACACGGCCAGGGCCCTGTCGACCGAATCCAGCTCGCACTGGGCCGTCAGTTTGCCGCGTACAGCGCGGCGAAGTGTCGTCTCGACGGCGTTGTATGCCTCGATTTCGTCGACGTCGTCCGAGTTGTCGCCGAGAAAACGGTTCTTGAGGTGGTCTATGACTGTCTCGTCACTGCCGCCATCGTCCGCTTGCAGGTCCTGACTGGCGTAGCCAAGCGTAGTGAAACCCGAATCCGAGAGAGTGTTGAT
>NZ_JADPQC010000033.1:0-457 GCF_017612575.1 Halomicrobium sp. IBSBa | reverse complement strand
TGGTCGGCCCCGGCACCGGCGTCGCGCCGTTCCGCGCGTTCGTGCAGGAGCGCCGCGCCATCGAGGCCCCCGGCCGCTCCTGGCTGTTCTTCGGCGACCGGCACTTCCTGCACGACTTCCTGTACCAGCTCGAATGGCAGGAGGCCCTGGAGGACGGCTCGCTGACGAAGATCGACGTCGCCTTCTCCCGGGACCAGCCGGAGAAGATCTACGTGCAGAACCGCATCACCCACAACGCGCAGGAGCTGGTCTCCTGGCTGGAGGGCGGCGCCCATTTCTACGTCTGCGGCGATGCCAAGAACATGGCCAAGGACGTGCGCACCGCCGTGGTGCGGGCCTACGAGATCGCCAAATCCCTGAGCCCGGCCGACGCCGAGGCGCAGGTTGCGGCCCTGGAGCGCAGCCACCGCTACCAGCAGGACGTTTACTGAGATCATCGCGCTCCCCGATCCCGGGG
>NZ_JADPQC010000032.1:0-458 GCF_017612575.1 Halomicrobium sp. IBSBa | reverse complement strand
CGCCGGGGGCGAACAGATACGGCGGCCAGTGGTACGCGCGCAACTACGGTGTCATCGTGCTCTCGTTGCCAGCCGTGTTCGTGCTCGACCTGTTCACCGCTGTCGTCGAACTCCGGATTGCACTGGTCGCGCTCTGGTCGCTCGCGCTGCTGGCACTGGTGGTCCAGTGCAGTCACTACACCGACGGCGCCTGGGTCCTCTACGGCGGTACCGTTGCCGTGCTGGGACTGTTCGGGCTGAACGTCGCGCTGGCACAGCCACTCGACGCCGGCCGAACCCATCTGTACGCGCTGCAACTGACGGATCTCCTCATCGCGGCGTTTACGCCGGTGGTTTTCTATCGGCTTCTCAGTCGGATGCACACACGCCGGCTGGGGCTCCTGAGCGCCGTGGTGCTCACAGCCGGGACACCGCTGGCCTTCTGGGCGACGGTGCCAAAGCGCCACGCTGTCACCGGG
>NZ_JADPQC010000031.1:0-462 GCF_017612575.1 Halomicrobium sp. IBSBa | reverse complement strand
CTACTTGATAGATTTTTTGTTCGTATTTGATTGTAAATGGTAAGTAACTGTGTTTTCTACGCTAGACATCCACCGCCAGGGACGGGCGTCCGCCGGCAGCAGGGCATGGGTAGGTGAGGGAGTCGGACAGCAGAGCCAACCCGTTATACTTCAGTGATTGTGATTGTCAGGTCTTCGGTTTCCTGGGCGCTGTCGCCCGTTTCGAGGGTTGCAGAGAGATCAGAAACCCCGCCCGCAGACACCTCTTCGCTGTGGGTATCGCCGCTCCCGTTGATATCGGAAAGAAGGCCGCTGCCGGTACTCAGCTCAACGTTGAACGCCGTCGAGTTTCCGTCGTCGTTGTTGACCAGTTTGAAGAACCCACTTTCATAGTCGTACGTACTGTTTGGCATCAGCCGTTCGTCGGTTCCACCGTCCTCGTATCCAAAGACGACAGACACATCGTTCGCGATGAGGCTTACG
>NZ_JADPQC010000030.1:0-463 GCF_017612575.1 Halomicrobium sp. IBSBa | reverse complement strand
TCGCCGAAGAAGGCAGCGTCACGCGGGCCGCGGAACGCCTGGGGCGCGCCCAGTCCAACGTGACGACGCGCGTGCAGCAGCTGGAGGAACAGGTGGGCGCCACGCTGTTCCTGCGCGAAGGCCGGCGCATGGCGCTCACCGCGGAGGGCGAGACGCTGCTCGGCTACGCCCGGCGCCTGCTGGCGCTCGCGGACGAAGCGGCGCAGGCCCTGCACCCCGGCCGGCCCGGCGGACGGCTGCGGCTGGGCGCCATGGAGAGCACCGCCGCGGCCCGCCTGCCCGCCCCCCTGGCGGCGCTGCATGCGCAGTGGCCCGAGGTGCACATCGAGCTCAGCACCGGCGCCTCGCGCGCGCTCGTGGACCAGGTGCGCACCCATGCGCTCGACGCCGCGCTGGTGGCCTGGCCGCCGCCCGGCCTCGAAGGCGCGGACGCCCTGGAACACATGCCCGTGGTCACCGAGAC
>NZ_JADPQC010000002.1:0-546337 GCF_017612575.1 Halomicrobium sp. IBSBa | reverse complement strand
GCCGCGGTGTCGGGGACGCCCTCGAACTCCGCGGGGTTCGTCCCGCCGCGGGTCTCGGGAGTGTCGATCCCGAGCAGCCGGACGGTGTCGAAGGTCCCGTTGTCGTACCGGATCTCGACGGTGTCGCCGTCGACGACGCGGGTGACCGTGGCGTCGACGGTGTCGCTCCCTGCCGGGACGGCGTCGCCGGGCGCGGCTGGCGTCTGTGGCCCGCCCGAGAGACAGCCGGCGAGGGCGGCCAGGGCCAGCACGGCGACGAGCAGTGAACACCGACGGTCCATCGTGTGTCCGGTGGCCGGGGAGACCCAAAGCTCTAGCGTCGGGACACGAGATTGATGTGGGAGGGCGGTGCAGTGACGGACGATGCCCTCCAAGCTCCGCGACCCTCGCGTCATCGCCGCCGTCGGTGGGATCGTCTACGCGACCGTCGTGTTCGCGTGGCTGCGCGCGAACGGCGTGTACTGGGCGACCGACGACGTGGCCGCGACCGCCTTTGGCGTCGGCTACGCCCTCGTTGGCCTCTTCCTGATCGGTGCCGTCCCGCTGTACCTGCTCGTCCGACTGTCACTGGTCACGCCGGCCGCCGCGACCCTCTGGGTGCTCGGCGATACGGTGTATCAGTGGGCCTACGGCACGCACCTGCATCCGCTCAGTTCGTACCTCGTCGTCTGGCCGCTCCTGCTGGGGTTCGCACTCCTCCCCGGCCTCGCGGAGGCACTCGTCCGGTACGGGACCGATCGGTTCGTCGACCGGGGCGGACTGGGACCGCTCGTCTAGGGGACGAGCAACAGGACCACCGCGAGCGCGATGAACACGACCTTCAGCGTCGTGTTGACCGCGATCACCTTCGAGCCGAAGTCGGCCCCCCAGATGCCGTACTGGAACGGGATCGAGCGCTTGAACGTCGAGACGGCGAAGGAGACGATCCCGCCGACGAGCATCGTCGCGACGGCCTGACGAGGGGTGAAGGTCCCGTTCTCGATCAGCGGCGCGAGGACGATCGAGCCGTTGGTGGTGTCGATGGTGTAGACCGCGACGACGCCGACGGCGGCGCTTGGCAGGCCGACGGCGCTCGTGAACGCGCCGACGCTCTCGGACAGCGACGGGACGACGCTGGCCGCGCCCGACTCGCTCAGGGCACCGACCAGCGTCACCAGCGCGGGGATCTCGCGCCAGGCGACGAGGACGGCGACGATCGCGTAGATGACCAGCAGACGTGGCAGGATGTCCCGGAGCTTCTCGGCGGTCGACGCCGCCGCGTCCCGAAACTTCTCGTGGGCGGTGTCGTTCTCCTCGGTCGGGTCCTCCACCTCGGGCATCCGGCTGCGGTCGACGTTGCGGTTCGAGAGGAGGAGTGCGCCTGCGAGAATGCCTACGAGCGTAATCGCCAGCGAGATACCGGCGCGAGCGCCGACGTACAGCAGTCCCACCCGGAGCCCGAGGATCGGGATCAAGACGGGCGCGTAGAAGGTGAAGATGTGCTGGGCGAAGCCGAAGAACGTGTTGATGGTGACGGCCACCAGCGTCGCGCGGTCGTCCAGCACGCCCGACTCGCGAAACTCCGCGAGCATCCCGTAGCCCGCCGTCGGCGAGGCCGTCGTCGCCAGGATCGCGGTGCCGACCTCGCGGGGGAGGTTCGCCGGCTCGGTGAGGTACTTCGAGAGCGTCGCGATGTACTCGACGATCCCGAAAGCGACGGCGAGATCGGCGAGGAACACGCCCAGCGCCAGCGTGACGGCGATGGTCCCCACCCGCGGGAGCACCGTCCCCCAGAGCAGATCGACGACCGGACCGACCGACTGGAGGGCGACGTGTGGCTGCACGGGCGGTGCTGGGGACCTGACGAGCAAAGGCGCGTCGGTCCCGGCCGATCACGCCACGACCCGGTAGACCCCGAACAGCACCAACACGCCCAGCACGTCACAGACGTTGGTGACGACCGGCACGACCACGTCGTCGGGGTCCAGACGGTAGCGGTAGGCCGCGTAGGTCGTGACCACGGTGACGACGACGGCCAGCACCGACAGCACGAGGCCACTCAGGAGCGCGATCAGGACCACGGTGCCCAGTGTGAGCCCCGTCTCGCCGACCACGGCGGTCAGCCCCCACGCGCCGGCCCCGACCAGCGGGAACACCGTCAGCGAGAGCCCGATCGTCGCGACGGCGTTGCCCGCGAGGCGGTCGTCGGTCGGCGAAAAGGAGAGCAGGCCGAGGTGAAGCGCCGTCGAGAGCCGGGCGGCCAGCACGCTGCCGAGATTGCCGCCCATCCCGATGGTCACCGGGACGAGCAGGAGCAGCGACGGCGCGGCCAGCAGCGTCGCCTCGAAGGACTCCAGGACGAGTCCACTGACCAGTTCGATCGCGGTCAACACGCACAGCAGCGGGAGCATCGTCCGCACGATGGCGGACACCGACCACTCGGCCGATCCCTCGACCATCTCAGCCACCCCCGACGGCGAGCACGACCCGTGCGGCCACGAGCATCGTCGCGATGCCGACCACGTCGCCCGTCGTCGTCACGACCGGGCCGGCGAGCGTGTCGGGGTTGAGTCCGCGACGGTAGCCGACGACGACGACCGTGACGACGGCCACCGTCAGCAACAGTCCCGACAGGAGACCGGCGAGCAACGAGATCGCGACGAGCGTCGCGAGGCCGGCCGACTCGCTGCCCAGGACACGCAACACGACGACGCCCAGCACGGCCGCGAAGCCACTGACGAGAACGCCGTTCGCCAGCGCGGCGGCGATCGCGGCGTTGAGCCGCTCGTCGCCGAAGCCGAGCGTGGGTTCGATGACACCCTGGTGGAGCGCAGAGCCGAGCCGCGCGCCCAGCGAGCCGTAGACGTTGCCCCGCGTCGCGAGCAGTGCCGGCACCAGGACCAGGAGACCGGGGACGGCCGCGAGTTCTGCCTCCATCCCCACCAGGACGAGCCCGGCGAACAGGCCGCCGATCGCACTCAACACCAGCACCGGGATCGTCTCCCGGTAGGCCGCCGCGGCGATCTCGCGGACCGTCATTGACGACGGAACGACCGGACAGTCCAAAAAGGGGGTGCATCGCTGCGCGTCGCGGGCCGACAACGTGAGTTGTCACTTGCCGCGGAGAGCGAAGCGGCCGGCGGGTGTGTCTGCGTGCAATCGACCGCCACTCGCATAACGTTTATCTGTCATTTCGACCATAGAGTTTTCAAACAGGCGTTAGTACCGACCCAGTGTACATCATGAAAAATGGTGATGCTGACGACGGCAGCACAGCCGACGAGTCGACCACCGAGTCCGACCCCCGCCCGGACGGCGGCGTCGCGACCGAGGACGGCGTGGCGTACCTGGACGCTGAAGTCAACATCTTCAGTCCGTCGACGCCGTTCATGCGCGACCACCTGCGGATCATCTGGTCGGGCTTCGTCGCGTGGCTGCTCATCGTGTTCGGCCCGGTCTCGCTGACGCCGATCATCCCCGGCGTGATGACGGCACCCATCCCGGTCATCGGGTTCCCGCTGCACTACTTCCTGGTCGGGATCGGCGCGCCAGTCGGCGCGTTGCTCCTGTCGATCTGGTACGCTCGCAAGCGTGACGCGCTCGACGAGGAGTACGGGATCAGCCACGAGACCGAGCCCGAACCGGAGACGGAGGTCGCGACCGCGGCCGACGGAGGGACCGCCGAATGAGCGGCCTCCTCCTCCAGTCGGGCCTGCTCCCGGAGGGACTCGAAATCTCGTTCAAGCTCATCCCCGGGATCATGGTCACGGCCATGCTCTTGCTCTTTCTGGCGGTCGGCTACGTGTTCAAGGTGGCAGACACCGAGGGCATGTGGGTCGCCGGCCGCTCGATCGGCAACGTCGAGAACGGGATGGCAATCGGCGCGAACTGGATGTCTGCGGCCTCCTACCTCGGGATGGCCGCGACGATCGCGCTGTTTGGCTTCTACGGATTGGCCTTCGTCGTCGGCTGGTCGACGGGCTACTTCATCCTCCTGATCTTCATGGCCGCCCAGATGCGCCGGTTCGGGAAGTACACCGCACCGGACTTCGTCGGTGACCGCTTCAACTCCGACGGCGCACGCGCGATGGCGGCCGTGACGACCTTTTTGATCGGGTTCGTCTACGCCATCGGGCAGGCCCGCGGGATGGGACTGGTCGGCCTGTACATCTTCGGCGACATCGGCATCCCCGGCCTCTCGGGGTACCAGTCGATGGTCGTGTTGATGATGGCGATCACGGTGGGCTACCTCACGCTGTCGGGCATGCTGGGCGCGACCAAGAACATGACCGTCCAGTTCGTCATCCTCATCGTCGCGTTCCTGGCCGGCCTCTACGCGGTCGGGTACACCCAGGGGTACTCGACGGTGTTGCCCCAGCTGGAGTACGGTCGGTTGATCGGCGCGCTCAGCGCCGAGTTCAGCGAGCCGTTCACCACCGAGAGCTACTACACGTGGATCGCGACGGCGTTCACGCTCGTGGTCGGGACCTGTGGCTTGCCACACGTGCTGGTGCGGTTCTACACGGTCGAGAGCGAGCGGACGGCCCGCTGGTCGACAGTCTGGGGCCTCTTTTTCATCTGCCTGCTGTACCTGAGCGCGCCGGCCTTCGCCGCCTTCGGGACCGACCTCTACGCCAAGGAGATCGGTGCCGTCTACGGCGATCCCGGCATGTCCAGTGCCGCGGGCGACGTGATCGTCGTGCTGGCGACCCAGCTCGCGGGGCTACCCGAGTGGTTCGTCGGCCTCGTCGCCTCGGGCGGGATCGCCGCCGCCATCGCGACGACCGCCGGCCTGTTCATCGCCGGCTCGTCGGCCATCTCCCACGACATCTACAAGGGCATGATCAACCCCGACGCGACCCAGCGCCAGCAGGTGCTGGTCGGTCGCCTCAGCATCGTCGCGCTGGGCGTCATCACGACGCTGGCCGCGCTCGACCCGGCCGCGCCGATCGCCGCGCTGGTGACCTACGCCTTCTCGCTGGCGGGCTCCGTGCTCTTCCCGATGTTCTTCCTCGGCCTCTGGTGGGAGAACACGAACCGACAGGGCGCGCTGGCCGGGATGTCGACCGGGCTCGTCATCTGGCTCGTCCCGATGATCAACGAGGTCGTCCCGAGCTACGGCATCCTCGCGGGTGCCGCCGGCTCCGACGGCGTGCTGTCGGCGGCCCTCGCACAGTGGCTCCCGGCGATCGGCTCGGCGCTGGTCGCCGCGCCGGTGGTGTTCGTCGTCACGATCGCCGTCTCGCTGGTCACCGACGAACCGCCACTGGAGACCAAACGGATGGTCCGCCAGTGTCACAGCCCGGAGCCGATGGGACAACAGCAGACGGCCGAAGAGGTCGTCAGCGGTGCGGAAACGCCAGGTGATGACTGATGTACGACAACATTCTCGTCCCGACAGACGGTAGCGACACGGCCGAGAGCGCGGTCGAGCACGCGATCGACATCGCCGCGAAGTACGACGCGACGCTGCACGCGCTCTACGTCGTCGACATCGACGCGACCAACTACTCGCTGGGCACCGAACAGATCGACCGCATCCGTCGGGGCGACCTCGACGAGATGACGGAAGTCACCGACGAGGCCGAGAACGCCACCGGCTACGTCGTCGACCGGGCGGCCGAGCACGGCCTGACCGTCGAGGAACACGTCACGGCCGGCCAGCCGGCCCGAGCGATCCGACAGTTCGTCGAGGACAACGACATCGACCTCGTCGTGATGGGATCGCACGGCCGGTCGGGGCTCTCGCGGGTCGTCCTGGGCAGCGTCGCCGAGAAGGTGCTGCGCCGGACTCGCCTGCCGGTGCTGGTCGTCGACGCACACGGGGAGGGCGACGAGGCCTGATGGGCGTCCTCGAAACGATCGGCAAACACGTCCAGGAACACCGCTCTGGCATGCTGGTCGACCTGGCCTTCGCGGTGATCTGGGTCACGGCCGTGACCCTGCTGTTCGACCTGCTTGCCGGCCCACAGTGGGCCTACTACCTCACGATGGGGGCCGGCGTCCTCGCCTACTACGGCTTCTTCTGGTCGCTCGCGGCGGCCAGGAGTGAGGGCGAGACGGACTGACCGCCCGAAAACGGAATCGCTTTTTTCGAACGGGACGTAAATCGCCCCATGGCGCGGCCGTTGTTCGTGCAGTCGCCGTACCTCCGCGTTCTCTTCGGGACGGCGTGCCTGCTGGCACTGCGGGAGGCCGTCGCCCGGTGGCTCTGGGACGCCGACACCGACATCCCCGTCGAGCGTGGCTCCTTCGGCGTCCTCTGGGCGGCGACGACGGTCGGGACCGCCCTCGCCGTGGGCGTCCCCTTCACCGGCGTCGGCTCGCTGGGCGCGCCCGTCCTCGCCTTCTGGCTCGGGATCGCCACCATGCTCGCGGGCTTTGGCCTGCGGCTCGTGGCGATGCTGGCGCTTGGCGAGCAGTTCAGTCACCGCGTCGCCGTCAAAGACAACCACACCGTCGTCGAGTGGGGTCCGTACCGGTGGGTGCGCCATCCCTCCTACACCGGCGCGGTCGTGACCTACCTCGGGATCGGCCTCGTCACCGGCAACGCCGTGAGCGTCCTCGCGGCGCTGGGCGGTGCACTGATCGGGTTCAGCCATCGGATCACCGTCGAGGAGCGCGCGCTCCGTGAACGACTCGAAGGCTACGAGAACTACGTCGAACGGACGCCCTACCGGCTGATTCCGGGCGTGTGGTGAGAAAAACTCAGTCGCCGAAGGGACCGCCACCGCCGCCCATCCCGCCCATGCCGCCGCCGGGGCCGCCGCCCTGCTGTTGCATCTGCTGCATCATCCGTTCCATGTCGCCCTCGCCCATGCCCTGGAACTGGTTGAGCATCTGGTCCATCTGCTTGTGCTGCTGGAGCAGTTCGCGGATGCGCTCCTCGGGTTTGCCCGACCCGCGGGCGATGCGCTCGGTGCGAGACTGGCCGACGACGCGGGGGTTCTCCAGTTCCTCTTCGGTCATCGAGTCCATGATGACCTCGAAGTCCCGCATCCGTTCCTGAGTCACGTCCATGGCGTCGTCGGGCAGCTGGTCCATGAGCCCGCCGCCCAGCCCGGGGATCATGTCCATCACCTGATCCAGCGGCCCCATGTTGTTCATCGCCTCCATCTGCTTGCGCATGTCCTTCAGCGTGAAGGAGCCCTCCATCATGTCCTCGGGCTCCCACTCGCCCTCCTCTTCGCCGGTCTCCTCCATGGCGCGCTCGACGCGCTCGGTGAGCTGCTTCAGGTCGCCCATGCCCAGCAGCCGGGAGATAAAGCCCGACGGCTCGAAGCGCTCGATGTCCTTGACGGTCTCGCCGGTCCCGAGGAAGGCGATGGTGGAGTCGGTCTGGTCGACCGCGGCCAGCGCGCCCCCACCTTTCGCCGTGCCGTCGAGTTTCGTGATCGTGACGCCGTCGATGCCGATGGCGTCCTCGAACTCCTGGGCCTGGTCCTTCGCGGACTGCCCCATCGCGGCGTCGATCACCAGCAGGTTCCGGTCGGGCTCGACCGCCGCGCCGATACGTTCGATCTGCTCGATCAGTTCCTCGTTCAGCCCGTCACGACCGGCCGTGTCGACGATGCGCACGTCGGCGTCTTCGGTGGCTGCCAGCCCGTCGCGGGCGATCTTCACGGGATCGTCGGCGTCCTCGTCGCCGTAGAACTCCACCTCCGCGCGCTCGGCCATCTGCTTGGACTGGTCGTACGCGCCGGGCCGGTCGGTGTCGGTCTGGATGATCGCCGGCCGGAGCCCCTTCTTCGAGAACCACCACGCCATCTTTGCCGCGGTCGTGGTCTTCCCCGACCCGTAGAGGCCGGCGAGCATGATCGTCTGGTTCTCCAGTGGGATCTCGGTGGATTCGCCGACCAGATCGACCAGTTCCTCGTAGACGATGCGCAAGACCCAGTCCCGCGGGGTCGTGCCGGCGGGCGGTTCCTCGTCCAGCGCCCGCGACTCGATGTTGTCCGATAGCTCCTGGACCAGCCCCACGTCCACGTCCGCCTGCAGCAGCGACCGCTGGATCTCCTTGACGATGCCCTCGATGTCCTCCTCGGAGATGCGGGACTTGCCACGGAGATCGTCGAGCGTCCCCCGCAGGGAACTGCCCAGATCGTCGAGTACCATTTGACGGAGATACGCGACCCCGTCGTTAAAGCCTTTGTCTGCTGGGACGAGCCCTCGGCAGTTCCACAGCACTTATATCAGTCGAATTCGGGGCGGAAATATGCCGGCTGAATCGCCGCCCTCGGAGCGAAGGCAGAGCCTCGTCGCGGCCCTCCAGTGGGGACTGTGCTGCTCGTTCGTCGTCGACAGTGCCGCGAGTGCGGTCAGGAACTACTACAGGGCGACCTCCGAGGCCTTCCTGCCGCCCCAGTGGGTGTTCGTCCTTCAGTTAGCGACGTTCCCTGCACTGCTCGTCGGCGGTGTCGCCGGGTACTCGTGGCTGCGGACCGACCGTGGGATAACGACCACCGACGCCCACCAGCGGCGGATACGGTTCACCGGCGCCCTCTTCGCCGGTTGGGCGCTCGCGATCGTCCCGACACTGCTCTACCAGAGTGTACTCGGTGACGGACTGTACACCGTGCCGTGGTTTCTGCTGCCGTCCCTGACCTCCCTGTTCGTCCTTTTGATCGCTGACGTGCTGGGCTATCGAACCGATCCCGGGTGGTACGAACAGTACCGGAACGTACTTCTCGGTGCTGTCCAGGGCGCTCTCGTTGGACTCTGTCTCGGGCTCGTCGGGTTCGCGATCTACACGGAGTACCTGCTGCGCTCTCCTGCTCGGAACGTCAGCGTTGACGCTGGGCCGGCGACGATCGGTCTCGCAGTGGCCGGCGCGGCAGTCTGTGCAGGCCTGAACGCTCGGTACGACGGCGGGGACCGGGCCTCAGAGTTCGTCACGCTGCTCGTCCTGTCCGTGTTCGGGCTCTCTCTGGCAACAGTACCGGCACTGTTCGTCCTCAGTGCCGTCGGAATCCCCTTCGGAGCGGCCGGCGGGCTCGTCTATCCCGGTCTGTCGACCGTTTGCGCGCTACTCCTCGCCACTATTCTGGCCTATCGGGTCCGGACGAACGTGTATCGACGGCTGACGGGCCAGTGAGTCGTGCCGTCACCCGAGCATCACCGGCGACTGTGGTAATTACCCAGCAAATTTATTCGGGCACATCGTCAATCGATAGGCATGTCCAACACCACGGAGGACGAGACGACGGTCAACGACAGTTACTCCGTGACGGTGCCGGCGAGCGTCCGGGACGAACTCGGACTGGAAGCTGGCGACAGACTCCGCTGGCGTGTCACGGACGACGGCGAATTGAGCGTCGAGATCGTCGAACGCCGTCGCGGGGCGTTCTCGGATCTCGATCCCGTCGAAGCCGAGGAACCCACAGACGCCGCCGCCGACCACGACGCAGTCGCCGGAGACTACTGATGGCGACTGCACTCGTCGACTCGAACGTCCTCATCGCGGCCCGGATCGCGAACGACCAGCACCACGAGGACGGGCGCGCGATCAGGGCGGCCATCGAGACCGGGACCCTGCCGACGGGACGAATCCCGGAACACACCCTCACGGAGACGCTGAACTACCTGCACACGCGGGTCGGCAACGAGACCGCGATCGAAACGCTCGACGCGCTCCAGGCGAGCACAGACTTCGAACTCGACGAGACGACCAGGACCGACTTCGACGGTGGTCGCTCACTGTTCCGACAGTACGACGGACTCTCGCTGACGGACGCGATACTCGTGGCCTACATGCGACGGACCGGCATCGAATACGTCTACAGCTTCGACGACGACTTCGACGCTGTGGACGAACTCACCCGTCTCGACACACCACACGATCCACACAGCTAACTCATGTACCACCAGATCGACCCCGACGAGATCGACGCGACGCCGGACTACCCCTGTGACCGACGAGCGGTCTCCGACCAGGCGGACACGTCGCTGCTCCACCTCGCCCGGTACACCATGGCCCCCGGCGAGCAACTACCCCGCGTCTACCACGCACACCGCCAGCGCGAGGAGGCCTTCGTCGTGCTCTCGGGGACGCTCCACGTCGAGACGCCCGAAGAAGCGTTCGTCGTCCCGGAAGGCGAGGTGTTCGTGGCCGAGCCCGAGAGCCCCCACCGGGCGTACAACCCCGCCGAGGCCGACGGCGACGTGACCGTGATGGGGACGGGCGCGCCCAAGACCGATCCGGCGATCCCCTACGACGACGCGGAGTGAAGCGTCTGCGATTCTCAGATCCGGCGGGCAAAGAGATGGGCTTTAGTCACCGCCCCACGCAGCCTCGCCCATGACGAACAAACAGGCAGTCGTGGACAGCATCGTCAACAGCGGCGTCACCGCAGTCATGCGCGACATCCCCGAAGACGACATCGTCGACGTGGCCGAAGCGATCCACGCGGGCGGCGTGACGGCGCTGGAACTGACCGCCGACGCCAAGCGCTGCAGCGAGATGATCGCGAAGGTCGACCGCGCGCTCGAAGGGACGGATGCGGTCATCGGCGCGGGCACCGTGATGGACGCCGCCGCGGCGCGCAACGTCATCGAGGCCGGCGCGGAGTTCGTGCTGGCCCCGAACCTCAACGAGGAGGTCATCGAGGTCTGTAATCGCGAGAGCGTCGTCGCCATCCCCGGCGTCATGACCCCCACCGAGGCCGACGCGGCGATGGCCGCCGGGGCGGACATCCTGAAGATGTTCCCCGCCAAGACCGTCGGCCCGAGCCACATCGGCGCACTCCAGGGCCCGCTCGGTGACGTGCCGATCATGCCGACCGGCGGCGTCTCGGCCGACAACGTCGCCGACTACTTCGATGCCGGTGCGGTCGCGGTCGGTGCCGGCTCTGCGCTGGTGAACTACGAGGCCATCGAGGCCGGCGACATGGACGGCGTCCGCGAACAGGCCGCGGAGTTCGTCCAGGCCGTCGAGGACGCGCGGAACTGATCGGCGACAGTTCGCGTCGGAGATCGCGAAAAACGGAGACGCGTACTCAGGTGTCGAGCAGTCGATCGACGACTTCCTCCGGATCGAACCGTTCGAGATCGTCGTACTCCTGGCCGGTGCCCAGGAAGAGGATCGGTTTCCCGGTGACGTGTGCGATCGAGATCGCCGCCCCGCCCTGGGGATCGGCGTCGGCTTTCGTCAACACCGCGCCGTCGATCTCGGCGGCCTCGTCGAACTCGCGAGCCCGGTTGACGGCGTCCTGTCCCGCGACTGCCTCGTCGACGAAGACGGTCATGTCCGGATCGATCACGCGGTCGATCTTCTCCAGTTGGGCCATCAGGTCGTCCGAGGTGTGAAGCCGCCCCGCGGTGTCGCCAAGCACTACGTCGGTGTCGTTCGCCTCGGCATACTCGACGGCGTCGTAGATCACCGCTGCGGGATCGGACCCCTGCTCGTGGGAGATCAGCGTCCGGCCGAGGTTGTCGGCGTGCTTCTGAAGTTGCTCGTTCGCACCCGCACGGTAGGTGTCGCCGTTCGCGAGCACGGTCGAGAGCCCCTGCCGTTCGAGTCGCTCCGAGAGCTTGGCGATCGTCGTCGTCTTTCCGACGCCGTTGACGCCGGTGAAGATGATGACGACGGGCTTGTCGGCCTCCCGAATCCGCTGCTCGAAGTCGAACTGCCCGACGCTGATCACGTCGTACAGCGACTCGCGGAGCGCGTCGCGGACGAGATTCCCCGTACTGGAGAGACGACGACGCGTCTCGCCGACGAGGTTCTCCTCGACGCCCGAGAGGATCTCTCCGGCGACGCCCATCTCCACGTCGCTTGAGAGCAGAGCAAGCTCCAGATCGTCGAGGTGGCCCTGGAGGTCCTCCTCGTCGATGATCGACTTGCCCGACGCGAAGATCTTGGCTTTCTCGGTCAGGCCGCGACCGTCGTCGTCCGACGCATCGTCCGCGTCGGCTGCCTGAGCGTCCGCTGTGTCCGCGTCTGCCGAGAGAGCGGCGTCCGTCTGTTCGGCATCGCTCTCGGGAGCCGCGCTGTCTGCCTCGGCAGCGTCTTCCTCGATGGCCTCCTGTGCCTCGTCGTCGACGTCTTCCTCGACGTCGGAGGTGAAGCTACCGAGCTTGTCTTTCAGTCCGTCGAACATCGGCCCCTTACTCGTCGTCGCCTTCTTCCTGCTGTTGCATCATCTGCTGCATCTGCTGTTGTTGCATCTGCTGGGCCTGCTGTTGCATCTTCTCGGCCTCGGTTTCGAGCTCGGCGATGTCGGATTCGAGGTCCTCGATGCGGTCGTCGATGGTGTCTTTCTTCGTCTCGAGGCTGTCGATGGCACCGGCTTCCGCGCGCTCTGCGGCGTAGCCGCCACCGAGCGAGACGATGACCTCGTCGATGTCCTGGATCTCGGCACGGAGGTAGGCGTCGCCACCCAGCGGGACCTGCACCGTGTCGCCGCTGTCGAGCGTCTCGATGGCCTCGATGGCCTCGTCGATCTCGGTCTGCTCGTTGCGCAGGGACTCGATCTCCTCTTCGATGGCTTCCTGCTCCTGTTCGATCTGCTCGATCTCCTGTTGAATCTGCTGCATCTGGCCGCCGCCACCGCCGCCACCGCCCATCATTGTGCCACCTCGCTGATCTCGACCTGTGTGCGCTTGAGGCCGTGCTCCGAGCCGAAGGCGGCGAACGCTCGGTCTCGCGCGACGTTCTCGTTCGGTGCTTCGACCGTCTTCTCGAAGTCTTGTGGGCCGTCGCGGGATTCGAACGTCCCGGTGACCGTGAATTCACTCATGACTCTGGATGCGGCGGGGATAGGGAAGTATCTTCTCCTTGCGCGACAGCGAACGGGCGTCGCCGATCGATTCGCGCCCAGCGTACGGCGTTCGTCGATACTGGTAGTACGTACGAGAACTGTGTGGCGAGAGCGCCACCGAGAGAACACGGAACGAATCGCCGACGACGGGAAACTAGTCGATGTAGCCAAGTGCGTCTTCGATCCGACCCAACTCTGGACCGGACGTGTCGTTGCCGACGACGTAGCCGTTGGTGTTTGCCAGCAGGCCAGAGCCCACCAGCGGTCCGCCGTAGTTGATCGTCCCGATGTCGGCGGGCACGCCCAGGAGCGCTTCGAGGGCGTCGAGCTCCGGGTCGGTCGCCTTGGGGTGACAGAGGACGCCGCGGTTCGTCGCGACGGCGGCGGTCCCGACGGTCTCGACGTCTGCGAGCGTCCCGCGCTCGACCGGCACGTCGAGTGCGTCCTCGACGACCGAGACGGCGTCGTCCGAGAGATTCGCGTGGACGTACGCACCGGTATCGTTACAGAGTACTACGTTCCCGGCGGCGTTGATCCGGCCGGGGAGTTCGTAGACCGGGATGTCGACGGCGTCGGTGATCCGGTCGACCTCGCGGTCGCGGACGCGACTGGAGACGAGGAGCCCGTTCTCGTTGCCGGTCGCGAGTGCGCCGACGGTGCCGGAGCCGCCGACGTTGGTCGGGACGACCGGCACGTCGAGTTCGGCACCGAGTGCGTCCTGTAGCGGCTGCTCGATGTCGGGGCGAACCAGCAGACAGTCGTCCGTCGCCCGTGCGAAGACACCGACGTACGACGAACCCGAGAAGGCCGCGCGGAGCAAGATTTACTCTGCAGTCTCGGCTTCCACGACGCTCTCGCCCTCTTCGTCGAATCGGGCGGCGCGTACGCGGAGCTTGCTCGGCGGGTTCGACCGACCGCGTTCCCAGATCGCTTCGTTGATCGATGGGTCCAGGCGGACGGCGTCCTCGTCGACGGCGAAGTGCTTCGCGAGGTGTTCGCGGACGATGGACATCGCCTTGTCTGCTTTCTTGTGGTTCGCTTCGGCGTCTGCGTCGCGGAGCGGAACGGTGACGACCCGTTCCTCGAAGTCGTTAGCGCTCATTATTCGTCAGTGTTGCCTCGCCGCCAGTTGCGACGCTTGTGGTTGCGCTGGACATCGCGGTCGGTCTTGAGCATGACCCACGCGGGGATGCGGCTGTTCTGGCGGTCGAGCTTTGCCAGGCGCTTCTTCTGGGCTTTCGATTTGTTGCTCATGATGTGCGTCCCTTCCGCGCCGTAGCTTAAATGTGTGTTCTTTTCGGTCAGCGTTGGCAGCACCGTCGACGACCACGGCGCTGTGGCGGGAGTTATCAGAGATGGAAACTGGCCAGACAGTATTATGCTGTTGTGATCGTGATAGTATCAGTAATGAAAAGGCGGAGCTTTCTGCGGTCTGCCGGCGTCGCAGTGTCGCTCGGAGCCACCGGTTGTCTGGGGCTGGGCGGAGAAGCGATCGTGAGCGTTCAAAAGAGCATCCGCGTCGAGCCCGGTAGCGGCTGGGTCGAGACGATCCCGGACGTGTCCGACACCGGCGGTGCCGTCTCGTACACGGTCCGATCGGACGATCGGCGCTTCGACGTGTATCTGTTCGTGGGCGAAGACCAGTACGAGCACTACGACGCGTACGTCAAAGACGAGGAGCCCACCGAGACCCCGAGCGGCCACGAGGAGTTCAGCAAGGCCGCGGTCCCGAAGTCGGACGACGGGTCGACCTACGAGGCGTCGACCCAGAACGGCGCACGGGAGTCACTCGACGTGGCCGGCCCCTACTACTTCGTCGTCGACCACTCGAACTATCGGATGGAGAACCGCGTCGACGAGTACGGGGAGACCCTCAGTGCGTTCGTCGACCTCGAAGTCGTCAAGAATCGCATCTAGGCGGCGGCCACTCCGAAATCGCGTCCCCCGCTGTCGTGGGTCGACCGGGCAAACGGCGACAACAGTTCGTCTCAGACGAACGCCAGTGGCACCATCAGGAGAATACCGGCAGCCGCACCGGTGACGAGTTCTCTCCGACCGCCGTCGGGGAGATCACGCCCGTATTCGAGGGCTTCCGGAACGAACTCCGTGACGACGAGATACACCATCGCCCCGGCTGCGAAGCCGAAGCCAAAGGGGAGAAACTCCTGTGCCAGTCGGACGAACGCGAAGGCGATGACCGCACCGATGGGCTGGGGCAGCGACGAGAAGACGGCCCACCATACCATCTTCCACTCGCTGACCCCAAGGGTCCGCAGCGGGATCGAGATGGCGACGCCCTCGGGGACGTTGTGGATCGAGATGGCGACAGTCATGAACACCGCGAGCACCGGGAGTCCGAGGCCGAGGACGGTGACAGTCTCAGCGCCGGCCAGCCCCAGTTCCGCGAAGCTCACGCCGACGGCGACACCCTCCGGGAAGCTGTGGATCGTCAACACCCCGAGGATGAGGACGAGCTTCTTGAAGTCCGCTTCCTCGAACGTTTCGGGATGATGGTCGTAGGAGTCGACGACGCGGTGACCGACGACCACGAGCACGACCCCCGCCAGCAGTCCGGGCACCAGCAGGATCGACGAGCCGTAGGCAAGCCCCTCTCGGACGAGTCCGAACAGCGACGCCGAGACCATGATCCCGGACGCGACGCCCCACAGCGCGACGTTCCAGCGATCGCTGAAGTCGTCGACGACGAAAAACGGGATCGCACCGAGCCCCGTGGCCAGCGCCGTAATCAGTCCAGCGACGAAGACCAACACGAGATTCTCGACGAGAGCCATATCGACCCTTGCAGATACGACGGGATAAAAACTATCACTAATCCGATGTTTTTGGGAGCCCTAAATCGGGGGACGGGGAAGTCCTAGTACACCTTCGATTGTCACATCGTCCTTGTACTGGCGGGCACCGGTATAACACATCGAACTGTTCTAACCACCTTTTGGGGAACGTTTATACAGGAATTAGTGGAATTCAGAAACATGTCTACGGTGAAGTCAGGAGATAGTGGGAAGACGTTCGTTATCGAGAATGCGGTCGGCGACGACGGCTCGGTGACGGTCCGGGAGACCGGCACGACTACCACCCACCACGTGGTCGACTACGCCGACGCGCTGGTCCGCGAGAAGCTGGCGGCGCGGCCGGTCGGCACCACGGTCCGGCTCGCACTCGCGCCGGCCGACTCGGCGGGCGAAGAGTGGATCGCGACTCGGATCAAACCGGGCGCACCGCTCGGGCTGGGTCCCTGATCGGCCGGTCACGACAGCGGCACCGACGCGACCGTCGAGTACAGCGCCCCCGCGTCGGTGCGGACGCTCTCGGTCAGTCTGATTTCCTCGATGTGGCGCGTGCCCACAGTCGGATTGCGCTCGCGAACGAGCTCCTGGACCAGTTCCTTGTCTCCGGCGTGGTTCATCCGGGCGAGCGTGACGTGTGGCGTGAACTCGTGGTCGGACGGTTCGAACCCCATCGCGGTGGTCCGGTCCTCGATCGCGTCGTGGAGGCGGGTCAGCTGCTCGCTGCCGTCCTCGACGCCCAGCCACACGACCTCGATGTAGTCCAGACTCGGGAAGACGCCGAGCCCCTCGAAGCCGGCGGTGAACGGATCGACGCCGCTGTCGGCGACGGCGGCGTGTAGCTCCTCGACGAGTTCCTCGACACGGTGGGACTCCGTCTCTCCGAGAAACTGCAGGGTGACGTGGGCCTGCTCCGGGTCGACGTGGTTCAGGCCGCTGGCGTCGACGAAGGGTTCCTGGACCGTGGCGACCGCCTCGGACAGCCCGTCCAGTCCGACGCTGACGAACAGTCGCTTGCTCATACGGAACGGTCGGGCGTCGCTGACTTGAGTCTTCCACAACCACTATTTCGCCCGGCGCACAGAGACCGATATGGAAGACGTTGTCGCCCTGCAACGGACTGTCCGGCGCTGTACGGCGGTCGTCGTGGTCGCGGTGGGACTCCTGGTCGGTGCTGTCAGTCCGGGAAACGTCCCCATCGCCGCGCTCCTCGTCGTCGGCGGTCTCCTGTACCTCGGTGTGAGTGCCGTCTACGTTCCGGCAGACGCCGTCGAGTCAGACGCGACCGCCGCGGACGGCGAGTGACGTAGCCCTTAACCATCCTGACCGCCAACCCCGGTGTATGACTGATCGAGAGCGCGACGACCACGAGTTCTCCTCGGGGCAGGGGTTCGACGAGCCCTACGAAGGGTTCGACATCGATCCGCCCGAGCTGGCCGTCGACACGGACAAGGTCGATCCCGTCGACTCCCGAGTCGTCACCGACATCCTCGACGAGCAGAACGTCCCGACCGACGCAGTCGACGCCGAGGAACTGCTCGACGTGGGCGTCTCGTACGTCCACATCAACCGCCACGAACAGGCCGCCGAGACCTTCGAACGAGCCGCTCGCTTCGCCGACGACGAGCGGATCGAACAGGAGGCCTGGACCAACAAGGGCGCGGCCCACGCCGAGATGGAAGAGTGGGACGCCGCCATCGGTGCCTACCGGGAAGCCCTCAACGTCGAAGAAGAGAGCGACGCTGGCGGTGCCCTCGGGGACGACGCGCCGAGCGCGAGCAACGAGCACGCGGCCACGGCCGAGACGAACCTCGCGTACGCGCTGTGGGAGTCCGGGCGGACCGAACAGGCGCTCGAACACGCCGAGCGAGCGGTCGAGATCGACCCGCGCTTCGCCGAAGCCTGGTATAACCGCGGCTTCTTCCTGCTTGAGCGTGGGCTGGCCGAGGACGCCGTCGACGCCTTCGACAACGCCACCCGCCTCGGCTTTCGCAACCCCGACATCCTCGAAGAGAAGGCCCGCGCACTGGAGGAGATGGAAGAGTACGAGCGCGCCGAGAAACTGGTCGAGGAAGCCGAAGAGATGCGCGAAGAGGCCGAACAAGAACTGCTCGAATGATCCTCAACGAACGCGAGACCGACGAAGGGACGCTGGTCTCCGTGTGCGATCCCGACATCATCGGCGAGACCTTCGACGACGGCGATATCTCGCTGACCGTCGACGAGGGATTCTACGACGGCGAGGAAGTCGACGAGCAGACCGTCCTCGACAGCCTCTCGCAGTGTACCGTCGCCAACCTCGTTGGCACCGAGACCGTCACGCTGGCGGTCGAACACGGGTTCATCGACGAGGAGAACGTGCTGGACATCGACGGGACGCGCCACGCACAACTGCTCTGGATGTGACGCAGGGATCGTCGAGTGGGTGATCGACGGCGGCTCGTACTGGTGGCCGTCCGTCTGGTCGTCATGCGCGTCCGGAATCAGGACGCCTCGAAACAGTGACGACCGGCGGGAGCGACCTGGCAACGAGCCGACGAACCGAAGGAAAGTTCCCCGTCCGAGCCTACGCTATAGGTAATGAGCCACAGTGAGACAGAGGCCCTCGACGTCGAGTCCATCCGGGACGAGTTCCCCATCCTCGACCGAGAGTTCGACGGAACGCCGCTCGTGTACCTCGACAACGCGGCGACGAGCCAGACGCCCGACCAGGTCATCGACTCGATCAGCCACTACTACCGACACTACAACGCCAACGTCCACCGCGGCCTCCACCAGCTGAGCCAGGAGGCCTCGATCGCCTACGAGGAGGCCCACGACCGGGTCGCGGAGTTCATCGGGGCCAGCGGCGGGCGCAAAGAGGTCGTGTTCACGAAGAACACGACGGAGTCGGTGAACACGGTCGCCTACGCGTGGGGGCTGGCAGAGCTGGGGCCGGGCGACGAGGTCGTCCTCACGGAGATGGAGCACCACGCCGCGCTCGTGACCTGGCAACAGATCGCCAAGAAGACCGGTGCGACGGTGAAGTTCGTCGAGGTCGACGAGGACGGACGCCTCGACATGGACCACGCTCGCGAGCTGATCACCGACGACACCGAGATGGTCAGCGTCGTCCACGTCTCGAACACGCTGGGGACCGTCAACCCCGTCGCCGAGCTGGCCGACGTCGCCCACGACCACGACTCGCTGATCTTCGTCGACGGGGCGCAGTCGGTGCCACACATGCCCGTCGACGTGGAGGCCATCGACGCGGACTTCTTCGCCTTTTCGGGCCACAAGATGTGTGGTCCGACCGGCGTCGGCGTCCTCTACGGCAAAGAGCACCTGCTCGACGCGATGCAGCCGTACCTCTACGGAGGCATGATGATCGAGAAGGTCTCGTTCGAGGACTCGACGTGGCACGAACTCCCCTGGAAGTTCGAGGCCGGCACGCCGGTCATCAGCGAGGGGATCGCACTCGCCGAAGCCTGTGACTACCTCGACGAGATCGGGATGGAGCGCGTCCACCGCCACGGCACGGAGCTGGCGTCGTACGCCTACGACCGCCTCCAGGCGTTCGACGACGTCGAGATTCTGGGGCCGGGCGGCGACGAACGGGCCGCGCTGGTCTCGTTCACGCTCGACGACATTCACGCCCACGACGTCTCGGAGATTCTCAACGCCAACGGCGTCGCCGTCCGCGCGGGCGACCACTGTACGCAGCCGCTACACGACAAGCTCGGCGTCTCCGCGTCGACGCGGGCCTCCTTCTACATCTATAACACGCGCGAGGAGGTCGACGCGCTGGTCGACGCACTCGATCAGGCCCGCGAACTGTTCGCTTGACATCCTCCTCCGCGTGAACGCGGAGGAATCCCGAGCGGTGGGAGTTTCAGGTCTGGAGTCCAATCACCGGACTCCCAGTCCTTTCGGGCACGGGTAGTCCCACAGTGTCGGACTGGTGGACTGCTGGCCATGCCAAGTGGCCGTTACCCCTATCCTCGACCGTATATGGCGTCCCGGTGTTGTTTTTGCCACAGGGACGCCAGTAGGCGTCAGCAGAGTCGGGGGTACCTTCTGACTCGCTTTGAGCAGTCGGCACAGACACACTCTGCTGGAATGTGCGTTCACCGACTCCCCTTTCGGATACTGTCTCATTGCGTGGGTGGACAGGCCACCTCCGAAGGACGGTTCGGAATCCGCTCCGTTCCGACCGATTCCTCCCTACTGATAAGGTTTCCTGTCGCTTAAACACCAGTATTCTGAAACTCAGAATGCTGTCGAACGTGGATACTTTCCCCAAGTGACGGCGCGTATCCACGGCGTGAACGCCGTGGTATTGCGCCTGTTCAGCGTATAACCGACGGGCGTCCGCGCCGGAGCGCGGTCCCGCGAGCGAGGTGCCACGCTCCGTGGGCGACGGCGGCGGCTGGCCCGAGGATGGCGTCAGCCGTCGTCACCGGGCTGGTGGCGCTCTCGGGCGACGTACTGCCACTCGTCGCGGCCGAGGCCGTCCGTGCCGTTCGAGTAATCGAGCTGGTCGTACAGCCCGTTGTAGTTCATGACGCTGTCGTACTCCTCGGTGGAGTACGTCTTGCTGTCGACGCCTTCGGCCCGGCCGTCGAGTCCGAAGGCGTGTCCCAGTTCGTGCATGAACAGCGACGCGGTGAGTTTCGGCGCGTCGAAGGTCTGCATCGCGACGATACCGGGTCGGCCGGCACCGACGTAGCGGGGCTGTCCGTCGTAGGCCACGTCGTCGGCCAGGACGACGTAGTAGTACGCCGAGCCGCTGGCGTCGAAGTGGTCCTCGCGGAAGTCGTACATGTCGTCGCGCGGTCCGGGTCTGTCGGTAGAGTAGACGGTGGCGTTGCTTTCGAGTCCTCCGTCGTCGACGAGCACGTGCATGTCGATCCCCGACTCACCGCTCGGATTCTCGACGGGCGCGTCCGCGAACGTCCGCTCGATCAGGTCGACCGCGGTCTCGCTCAGCCGATTCTCGCCGGTCGCGTCGACCTCGACGTAGATGTCGTGTTCGAGCGGGTCGGCGTCGGGGTACAGCACGTCGTCGACCTCGGCACCGTCGGGGATACCGTCACCGTCCGTATCGGGATCTGTCGGGTCCGTTCCCAGGCGGCGTTCCCGCTCGTCGACCAGTCCGTCTGCGTCGGTGTCCGTCGCGTTCACCGACGCGGTCGGACCGTCGGACTCGGTCGCACCGCCGACGCTCTGTCGGCGAGCCGCGGCCCCCTCGGTTTCGGTGTCGTCGGCGTCGGCCAGCCGCTCGGCCACCGTCGCGCCGCCGGCAGGCCGAACCTGCGTCTCGTCGTCGCTGACCGACACCGCCAGTGTGCCGCTGGCGACCGCCGCGACGACCAGCAGGGCGGTGACGACGTGGATCGGCCCCACGCTCACGGCGTCGGCGAGCGCGGCGAGGCGACGGCGAGCGCCCCGTGGCCGGCTAGCCATCGCCCACCACCCAGCAGGTATCAGAGCCGATACTGCTACATGGGACGCCGTGCTTCGGCCGCCGACGGTAGACGGGTCCTGTCGCCGCCCGAGCGAGTAAGCGGGTCGACAGAGCGATACGCATACGAGTAGAAGGAGGCGACTAACGGAACATAAGACACGGCATCAAATTATCGGCGCTGATACTGTGTCGCTCCGGGCCTCCCGAGCGCGTGGGCACGGCGTCGCAAGTGGCGCTACCTTTTTGCCGGGTGTCGTAAATCACAGAGTATGAGCCTGAGTGACCGGCTGCGGCGTAGTTTCGTCGCCGGCCTGATCCTCCTCGCGCCGCTGGTCGTGACCGTCTACGTCGTACGGACACTCGCCAACTGGACGCTCCAGCTCGTGGAACCGATCGTCGCCAGTACGCGACTGGCGAGCTACACCGGCGACGACCAGCTGCTGGCCCAGTTCGTCGCGATCGGTGCCGTCCTCGTCGCGGTGGTCCTGCTCGGCTCGCTCGCACAGCGCAACGCCGGCCGGCAGCTGTTCGGCAACGTGGGGCGGATCGTCAACGTCGTGCCGCTCGTGAACACGATCTACACCAGCGTCCGGCAGGTCGCCAACTCGCTCGTCGACCGCGACGAAGCCTACGAGAGCGTCGTCCTCGTGGAGTACCCCCGCGACGGGATCTACTCCATCGGTCTCGTCACCGGCGACAGCCCGGTCGACGTAGACGCCTTCGGTGGGGAATCGGTGTACAACGTCTACTTCCCCAACAGCCCGAATCCCACCGGCGGGCGTCTCGCGCTCGTTCCCGAGAGCGATCTCCACGAGACGGACATGAGCGTCAAGGCAGGACTGCGCCTGCTCGTGACGACCGGCGTCACCGAAGACGGCGAGCCGAAGTCGATTCCGGCGACGCCGGGCGAGACGATCGCGACCCGCGACGAGGCTACGGATCCCCGGTAGCGGGGACTCATCAGCCGAGACACCGGTATCTCTGGACGGCAGCCGTCGGACGGATGCCTGATCGTGGTCCTCCTTCGCCGGCGCGACCGGTCCGAGAGTCGTCGGCAGGACGAAATCCGGCGACGACTGGCCCTCCCCAGCAGTCGACACACTCGATCCCCCGGCGAGTGGTCGAACGACCGTCCGTGCGTCACCTGCTGAGATCGGTGTGATCAGGGCTGTACTGGCCGAACTACGTTCCGCCGCGCCAGCCACGCAATTGATCGCCGAGCACTGCCAGCACCGTCCCCAGAGCAGTTCCGGCGACAATCGGTCCCGTCCAGAACACCAGGATCGGGACCGTCCAGCGCCAGACGACGGGGCCGAGCAGTGCAAACAGGGCGGCGACGCCGACAGCCTGGACGATCACAGTCCGGGGCATCGCGAGTCGACTGGCCCCGAGGACGCCCACGCTGTACGCGAGGACTCCGCCGATGCCACACGCCAGACAGAAGCGAACGACGTGGACGGCCCACTGGAACGGGTGCAGCGGCGGTGAGTCACCGCGGACGACCGCCGGAACGGCGGCGGTGTCGAGGAGCCACGACGTGAGGGGCCAGTACGCGACCGCGAGCGCTCCCGAGAACACGGCGACACCGCCAGCGAGGAACGAGGCGAACCGGCGGCGTCGCTGCCACGGATCCGGGAGTGTCGCACGCACCGCTCGCCACCACTCGAACGAGAGACGTGTCGTCCCGACACAGATACCGAGGAGCCCGGCGACGGTCACCTTTGAGACCAGAATGTCGAACGGCGTGGGCGTGCCGAGGATGATGGCGGTCCCTTCCGAGAGCCGTCCAGCGAGCAGACCGTCGAGGAGTGTTGGCCAGACGAACCGCTGGAGGACGATGAGGGAGGCGACAGTCGTAACCAAGCCGTCTCGGATCACGCACCAGGCCACGCCCGGATGCCGAAACGGGACCGTCAGCAACCGAACGAGAGCGTCGAGACCGCCAGACTGGAGGGGGCCGCCACCACGACGGGGACACATACTCGACAATTCCCGAACGATCACATCAACTTTCTGTAGTGTCCGAGAACGACAGCGGCGCGCGGATTCGATGCCGACTAGTAGCGTCGGCGGCTTGCCCCAGGTATGGCTGCGTTCGATCCCGAGAAGTTCGAGGACAAGTACGAGCACTACTTCACCGAGCTACAGAAGGCCTACAAGCAGGCCTTCGAGGTGATGAACGACCGCTACGACTCCGAACTGATCCACGCCATCGACCAGCAGATCCTCAACGAGTCCGAGCCGGTCTACGAGGGCGACGGCGAGTTCGGGATCGACCTCCCGGAGAACCCGACCGAGCGCCTGACCGCGATCGTCGTCGACGACGAGAAACTGGCGACCGTCCTGGAACGGTACGTCGAGGAACTGGAGTCCCAACATCGGGAGGTCTTCGGGTTCGAGGGGTAGGCGAGGCATCGCGACCACCGGGAGCGATGCCTCGCCGGACAATCGAGCGGGGAGGAACGACCCGCGAGATAGCGAGAGCCCGAGCGAAGCGAGGGGTCTCCGGACATTCGAACGGCGACCACGCCTCGCCGCTTCCGAGATCCGGAAAATCCATACCCGTCGCCGGCCAACGACGATTCGATGGACGCACCGCTGTGGACCGAGAAACACGCCCCATCGCTCGCAGACATCCCCCAGCCACAGGCTCGCGAGCACCTCCAGGGCGCGATCGAGGAGCCGATGAACCTCCTCGTTCACGGACCGATCGGGGCGGGCAAGACCGCGGCCGTGCGGGCGCTGGCCGAGGAGACTCACGAGAACCCCGACGCCGATCTCGTCGAGATCAACGTCGCCGACGTGTTCGATCTGACCAAGAAGGAAGTCGCCAACGACCCCCGGTTTTCGTCGTTTATCGACTCGAAGCGTAGACGTGACTCCTCGAAGGCGGACCTGATCAACCACGTCCTCAAGGAGTCGGCGAGCTACACGCCGATGTCGGGCTCGTACAAGACGATCCTGCTGGACAACGCCGAAGGGATGCGAGAGGACTTCCAGCAGGCGTTGCGTCGCGTGATGGAGCAGTACTACGAGGCGACGCAGTTCGTGATCGCGACTCGCCAGCCCTCCGCGCTGATCCCGCCGATCCGCTCGCGGTGTTTCCCGATCGTGATGCGTGCGCCGACCCACGAGGAGACCGTCGGCGCGCTGGAACGAGTCGTCGAGAGAGAAGGCGTCGACTACGACGCGGACGGACTGGAGTACGTCGCGGGCTACGCCGACGGCGACCTCCGCCAGGCGGTGCTGGCCGCCCAGACCACCGGCGAACAGGCGGGCGAGATCACCATGAACACCGCCTACGAGGCCCTCAACGCCGTCGAGGCCGACGACCAGGTCGAGTCGATGATCGCGGCCGCCGAGGCCGGCGAGTTCACCGACGCGCGTGCGACCCTCGACGACCTGCTCGTCGACGAGGGCCACAGCGGCGGGGACGTACTCGAAGACGTACTCGAAGTCGTTCGGGCTCGCTACTCGGGCGACCGCGTCGCCGAGATCCACCGGATCGCCGGCCGGATCGACGCCGACCTCGTCGAAGGGACGAGCGACCGGATCCACGTCTCGCATCTGCTGGCCGAGATCGGCGAACTATAGTAACAATTGAAACGATTTACACACCGATCGCACTGCTGTCGTGCGATCGGGTGTGCATTGAATTTCAATGGCTACTATAGCACAGACAGAGGGGTGAGCGGCGGTGGTCGGCCGGGAGACCGGACCGACCGGCGTGCGTCGTGCATCTCCAAAAGTAGTTCAATATTTACACTATCAGAAATACTTTTCATCTGAGTATCAGTAGTACTCGGTGATATGAGTCAGATGTCAACCGGTGTCAGCACCGTCCAGCTCTGCATGCGACGGTTCGCGCCGGACGCGGCCCAGCAACGCCAACGGGAGGTGGTCGCACGGCTGGAAGCGCTGTCCGACCGGGGGCTCGTCGAAGAGGTGACCCGCGAGTGGTGGAGCACGCGCGTCTGTACACCGGGGACAGACGGCAACGAGGGTGCCCCCTGTCCGATGATCGTCGAAGAACTGCTCGACGCCGTCGAGGGAACGGGAATCTCGTTGCAGCCGGCCTTCCGTCACGCGACGGGCCACGAGACCGCGGACTCGGACGTGCTCTACCTCCCGGTGATCTGTCTGGTCGTCCGCGAGGACGGCGAGGTCGCGGGGATCTATCCGGCCTGTGACGGCCAGACTCATCACCGCGTCGAGGACGCACTCGACCGGATCGAGTCTGGCGAAGCCGTCTCGAACCTCTAAATAGCGGGCCACACAGAGGCCGGTGTCGACCACCCGTCGCTCGACATGGGAAGCTTCCTTAGGATCGAAGCAGTAGCTACCGTCATGAAACGAGAGCCGCCACAGACCGAAGAGGGCTGGTACGTGTTGCACGACCTGCGCCACGTCGACTGGGACGCCTGGCGGGCGGCCCCCGAACGAGACCGAGATCGAGCGCTGACCGACGGGATCGACTACCTGGAGTACTTCGAGGCCGTCGAGGACAGTTCGGAGGGCCAGTCTGCGGTCTACACTGTACTGGGCGACAAGGCCGACCTCATGATCCTGCACCTGCGGCCGACGATGGCCGACCTGGACGCCGCCGAGCGACAGTTCGAGCAGACCGAGTTCGCCCGCTACACCGAGCAGGCCACCTCCTACGTCTCCGTGACGGAGGCCTCGGGCTACACCGAGAAGGCCCGCGAGTACTTCGAGGGCGAGGTCGACGACGACTCCGGGCTGGCACAGTACATCCAGGCCCGCCTGCACCCCGACATCCCCGACGAGGAGTTCGTCTGCTTCTACCCGATGAGCAAGCGTCGCGAGCCGGACCAGAACTGGTACGACCTGCCCTTCGCCGAGCGGGCCGAACACATCAAGCGCCACGGTGACATCGGCCGTCAGTACGGCGGCAAGGTCGAGCAGATGATCGCCGGCTCGATCGGCTTCGACGACCACGAGTGGGGGATCACGCTCTGGAGCGACGACATGACCCACGTCAAGGACCTGCTCACGCAGATGCGCTTCGACCCTTCGACGTCGAAGTTCGCCGACTTCGGGCGCTTCTACGTCGGTCGCCGGTTCGCGCCGTCGGACCTGCCGGCGATGATGAACGGCCAGCCCGTTCCGGCCGAGGGCACGAACGCACCGGGAGCGACGACCGACGGACACGCCCGGCCCGCCGACGGAGACCATCCCGGGACCCGCGAGACCGCGACGGCCGGCCAGTCCGGCGACGCGGGCAGTCACGGCGGCGTCCATCCGGGCAGCTCCGCCGAGGGCGACCACCCACACGACGGCGGCGAGGTGGCCAACCAGGACGACGCGAGCGAGACCGACGACGACGGCCACCCCGGGAGCAGTGGCCGCCCGTCGCCGGGCGAGACCACGTACGAGGACGTCGACGACCTCACCCAGCGACTCGCCACGATGGGGCTGTCCGAGGGCGAGGACTACGACGCCGGCGACTACGGACTGCTGTTCTACTCGGAGAGCGACGCCGAGGCACTGGCCGACGAGGTCGCCGACCTCCGGGAGAGCTTCGACCACTACGACCGCCACGTCGCGACGACCGTGCGCGCCCAGAGCGGTCGGGCCGCCGTCGTCAGCATCTGGACCGCACAGGAAGCCGCCGAGACCGCCGCCGGGTTCCTGGGCGACGTGTCCGGCGTCGACGATACCTACGGGGGCCACCTCGGCGACGGCGCGGACGACGAGCCCGAGCCGACGACGGCGAACTCCAGCGAAGAGATCCAGCAACAGCTCGCCGACGCAAACGTCTACGCCGGGCAGCCGAACGGAGAGGACGTGTTCGCGCTGGTGCTGTACTCCGAGGCCGACCCCGAGACGCTGTCTACCGAAGTGGCCGAACTCACGGAGAGCTTCGATCACTACGACACGCACGAGGGCACTGCGGTCTACGAGGCCGGCGAGCCCCTCGACGCCGCGACGGCGGATGCCGACCAGCCCCAAGCGGCCGTCGTCAGCCTCTGGGAGACCCAGAGCGCCGCCGACACGGCGAGTGGCTTCCTCACCGACCTCCCGGGGATCGTCGGTCGCCCCGACGAGGGCGACGGCTTCGGTACGATGGGGATGTTCTACACCGTCGAGCCGGACCACCGCGAGGAGTTCGTCGAGACCTTCGATGAGGTCGGCGAGCTACTCGACGAGATGGACGGCCACCGAGAGACGACGCTGCTTGCGAACCGCGACGACGAGAACGACATGTTCATCGCGAGCCAGTGGGACAGCAAGGAAGACGCGATGGCGTTCTTCCGGTCCGACGAGTTCGCCGAAACCGTCCAGTGGGGGCGGACGGTCCTCGCGGATCGCCCGCGCCACGTCTTCCTGGCCTGAGAACGGCCACGAGTGACACGAGTGGTCGTTTTTTCACCACCGTCGCTCTAACGGCGTTTTGAGCGACGGGAACTATTTCGACGCGTCGGCCAGATCGACTGTGTATGTACCGACGTTCCTTCCTCGCGGCACTGACCGGCGGCGGCCTCGCCGCGGCCAGTGGTTTCGCGGCCCATCGACCGCGTCTGATCGACGGCGAGCGGCGCGGTCGCGGCGATCCCGTCTCGGTGACGCGGACGATCACCGACGAGTCGATCACGTACGACGCCGACCGCGACACGATCCGCTATCCGACGCTGGTCGGGAGCGACGGACCGATCGAGTCCCGGTCGGAGCCGTTCGTACTGTGGGCGAACCGGCGCTGTGCCAGCGTGGGTTCGGAGGCGGTGCTCCCGGTGATCGCGGATCGCGTCGACGGTGAACCGACTGGCATCGGAAAGGGAGTCCGCGGTGTGTCCTTCGGGCTGGCGATCACCGTCTCGGCGACGACGACGCGCGACCGCGACGGAGCGGTCGTCAGCGAGCCGACCCTCTCTGTCGAGCGACTGGTGGCGGTGACGCCGGCGACCGTCTCCGCGACGATCGCGTTCGACGGGCGGGAACACACCCGCCACGTCCCGGTGTTCGTCGAGGAGAGCGAAGTGAGTTACCTGTAGCGAGGCGATGGAGAATCGAGTGCTACTGGGCGTCGTCGGGCACGTCGGCGTCGTCCTCTTCGGTTCTGGTCTTTTCCACGTCGAGTTCGCCGAAGTAGATGTCCGCGCCGTCCTGTGCGACCTTCTCGGCCAGTACGGCACACTTGACCCGCATCGGGGAGATCTCGACGCCGAGCATGTCGACGATGTCGTCACGGTCCATCTCGTCGAGTGCTTCGACGGACATACCGTGGAGCTGTTCGGAGAGCATCGAGGCCGAAGCCTGAGAGATGGCACAGCCGTCCCCCCGGAACGCCACCCGTTCGATCGTCTCCTCGGCGTCGTCGAGGACGACGTCCATCTCGATAGTGTCGCCACACATCGGGTTCTCGCCGACGTGGGTGAACGTTGGCTCCTCGATCTCCCCGTAGTTGCGAGGACTCTTGTAGTGATCGAGGATCTGCTGTCGGTACATATCGGAGCCGCCAAGACCCATTGTTGGAGGCGAGTAGGGGAGTCCCGGCCAAAAGGGTTCCGGGGCCGACACAGTCCCGAGCGCCCCAGGTCGCCCGTCGAAACCGTCGTATCTGTCGATAGGGCGACAGACTTTCACGGACGATCACCGAAGATTATAATTGCAACAGCGTTGTTAATAGTTCGCAAGGAACTTCGATGTTCGATCGAATCAGTGAGCTGTCGAATAAGTCGCTGTCGAACGGTGAGACGCCGTCGGCCGACGAACTCGATGGTGGGCCGCTGGCGTCGCTGCTGGGAGAGGGGGAGACACTGCAACACGTCGTCGCCGGGAACGGTGGGCTCGATCACACGACCAACGGGCGTTCGACGTCGATCGAGCCAAGCGGCGGCCACACGGCGTACATGGTGGTCACGGACCGTCGCGTCTACTTCGTGCTCGGCGACGACCCGGAGACGGCCGAGGTGACCTTCCCCCACGCAGAGATCACGAGCGCGGAGTTCAACAGCGGGCTCCTCAACGCGACGATACTGGTCAAGATCGCCGACGGCTCCGTCCGGTTCACGCCCAAAGACGCCGATCAGGGGGCGACGGTCACCGACTACATCGAACGGATGGCCACCGCCTGGGGAGAGTTCGACGCCGCGCTGACGGACGCACGGAGGACGATCGAGGAGATCGAACAGCGACTCGCCAGCGGCGAGGAGACCTCGCGACTCGTCCAGGGTGCCAGATCCTACATCTCGAACGCCCACCACGCTGCCACCCACGACGACGACGCGCCCACAGAGCGCATGACGGAGCTGATCGAACCCGTCGAGACGCAACTCGACCAGCTCTGTGTGGCCATCGACACCGAGCAAATCGAGTCGCTGCTGGCCGAGGCCCGCCAGGCCAAGATCGAGGGCGACCACGAGACGGCCTTCGAAACCCTCGCCCGGGCTCACTCGACGATCGCCGACGGACGCAAGGCCGTCACCGACGGCGGCGTCCTCGAAGCGATCAACGAACTGGGATCGACCTACGACGAACTCGTGCAGATGACCTTCGAGGACGCGACAGCGGCCTGCCACCGCGGACAGTCGACGGACGATCCCGCGGACGCGGTCGACGCCTGGCGGGAAGCACGCCAGCGCTACCGGGCCGCGCTCTCTGCGGACTGGGACGGCGAGGCGAGCGTCAGCGCCGAGGCCCTCGAGTTCCAGCTTGCGTGGGTGACCCAGCGCCTGATCGACGCCCACATCGACTACGGCGACGCACTCGAAGCCGAGGGCGAGGAGATCGACGACAGCGACGAGGCGACCGACCGCTACGAACGAGCCAAACGACAGCTCACCCGCGCACGGGAGCTCGCGAGCCAGCACACCTACGCGACCGCGCCGGTCTCGACGGAGCGACTCGACGACATCGAAGAGAAGATCGAACTCGGAGCGTGGCAGTGGGGCGGAGCCGAGTAATCATCGTCTAGGGAGTCATAGAACGGTTGGCACACCCGTCTTCTGCCCTCTCGAATCGCTCAATGCAGGCGATACACGGATCACCAGCATCTGCGCGAGCGAAGCGAGCGCAGTTCACCGACGGCGAGACCAGTGGTCGAGCCGTCGGCCTTTTTCACCGACGTTTTTCGAGGAGCGGTTCCCGCAACGAGCGCAGCGAGTGAGGAAACCCGACGCAGAAAAACGTCGATGCGCAGGCTTACTGAGCAGCGTATTTAGTCAATCAACGCCGAAAAATAGTCACATTGTGAAGAGTTCTATGACGGCCTATCGTTGTCGGTAAAATATTCTGAATTTTATCTACTGGATCGATAGTTATAATCAGACAGCAGCGGGACTGCATCCCGGGGGCCACTCAATGCTCGACCGAATCAGCGAACTTTCGAGGGAGACCGTCCGGGGGGAACCGACGATCACGGAGCTCGGTACCGGACCGCTCGAATCGCTCCTCGGGGACGAGGAAGCCGCACAGTACGTCCTGGCAAGCACCAGCGCGATCGAACACACGGTCGACGGGCAACCGACGAGCATCGAGCCCGACGACGGCCACGGCGCGTACCTGGTCGTGACGGACCACCGGCTGTACGCGCTGCTGGGCGACGAGCCGACGACGGCGGCGCTGACCCTCGCCCTCGGTGCAGTCTCCCGGTCGGTGCTCGACGACGGACTGCTACGGACGACACTGACCGTCCGGACTCCGACGGAGGCCGTCGTCTTCCACCCGATCGACGCCGAACAGGCCGCGGCGGCCGAGGCGTACGTCGACCGCGTCGGCTCGTGCTGGTCCGAGCTGGCGACGGCACTCGACGACGCACGGGCCGGGCTCGACGCGCTGCGCGAGGCGATCGAGGCGTCGGACGCCGTCGACCGTCACCGACAGCACGCACGCGCCCGGCTCTCGAAGGCCTACCACTGTGCGACCCAGGCGGACGACGCGCCGACGGCGGCGATGCGGGCACAGATCGAGCCCGTCGAGGACGAGCTGGACCGGCTCTGTGCGGTAGCGACGGCCGACGAGGTCGAGACGCGACTCGAAGCAGCTCGCAGCGCCCACGAGGACGGCGACTACGAGACCGCCTTCGAGACACTGGTCGCAGCCGGCGAGTCACTCGACGAGGCCAGCGAGATCGACGACGTCGAGAACCGCTTCGAAGCGCTCCGTGAGACCCACGACGAGCTCGCGGCGACGGTTCTGGAGCGCGCAGAGCAGCGCTGTCGGGACGCACTCGATGCGGCGACGCCCCCAGAGAGGGTCGACGCCTGGGAGGACGCGCTCGACCGCTACAGGGCCGCAGTGGCCGCCGGATGGACGGCCGCCGCGGGCGTGACCGAGGCGATGGTTCGGTTCCAGCTGGTCTGGGTGGTCGATCGCTGCGTCGACGCGCTCTCGACGGCGGCCGCCGAACTGGCAGCCCAGGGCGACGACCGGGGCGAGGGACACGCGGACGCCGCCGACTACTACGAGCGAGCGCTCGAACGCCTCCGCCGGGCCGAGCAGCTCTCGGACGCACATCCCGAGGCCGGCGACAGCTTCGCGGATAGGATCGACGCGCTCGAAACGAAGGCCGAGCGTGCCCAGTGGCAGTGGGGCGGCGAGGACTGACCGAACGCAGCGTCAGTAGCTCACGACCGGATCGCGCTCCCGAAACCACCTTTTCGCCTCGTTCGTTCCTCACTCGGCGAAAACGTGGGCGAAAAACGACAGCGTCAGTAACTCACCACCGGATCCCGCTCCCAGAACTCGCTGCCTTTCTCCAGTTTCGGCACCCAGGTCTCCGCGTCGCGGGCCAGCAGCGTCACGTGGGACTCCTCGACCTCTTTCAGGGTGTCGTGCTCGGGGAGGAACTGGCCGACCTGCTCGGTGAAGGCCCGAACTTCGTCGTGGCTGGGCATCGACTCCCGATCCAGACGCCCGCGAGAGTGGCCGACGTGCATGTAGGCCTTCATCTCGACGTAGTCGGCGTCGGCGCGCTGGCACATCGCGGCGTACCAGGCGGGGTGGTGCATGTTGTGGCCCTTCACGAGCGTCGTCCGGATCACAGTCCGGGTGTCGTCTTTGTCGGCCAGCACGTCCAGCGTGTCGATCAGCGAGTCCCATGCGCCGTTCTCGACGGCTTTGACGGTGTCGTCGAAGGTCTTTCGGTCCGGCGCGTCGACGGAGACGTACAGCTGTGTGGGGTCACAGCGCTCCAGCACGTCGGGGTTCGTGCCGTTGGAGACGAGGAAGGTGGTGATGTCCCGGTCGTGGAACTCCTCGATGAGTTCCGGCAGATAGGGATAGAGGCTCGGCTCGCCGTCCAGCGAGATGGCGACGTGGCGGGGCTCCATCGCCTCCTCGAAGCGCTCGCGAGGGACCTTCTCGTTGCCGCCGAAGCCCGAGAGGAGTTTCTTCTGGAGTTCCAGCGAGGCGTCGGCGACCGCCGACGGATCGTCCCACTCCACGTCGCCCAGTTCGTAGGCGTGGCCCGCGTGGTCGCGCCAGCAGAAGACACACCGCTCGTTGCACTTGACGACGGGGGTCATCTGGATGCAGCGGTGGGACTCGATGCCGTAGAAGATGTACTTGTAACACTTCCCCTCACCGCGTAAAGCGTTCGCCGTCCAGCCACAGGTCTGTGCTGCAGTGTGATTCTCGCTGTGGTAGTCCGGGTCGTCGACCTGCTTTGGCCCGTCCGATTCGCTCATTGTAGAGCCGATAGACCGGGAGCCTGAAACATCCTTCCGTCCACAGCCGTTCGAGCCGGCGTCACCGACGCGTTTTCCACTCTCCCGGCCGAAGGGGAGCTATGGCAACCCAGCCCTGTGACGGCTGTGGCGTCGAAGTGACCATCGCCGGTGGCATCGCCAACATCTGGACACAGGACCACACCCCGACCGGCGGGATCACGCTCGAACTTGTCGACGACACCGAGCACTTCCTCTGTTTCGACTGTATCGACCGGCTCCCCGACGAGGACGTGACCGCCGACGACGTGGCGGCGCTGTAGCCTCGGCAGGACGGTCGGGTTCAGGCCTCGGGTCCGCTGGACGAGCCAAGCGTCACGCCACGGCCGGACTCGGGCGAGTACAGGACGAACAGCCGGTACGTCGGCGTGACACCGACGACGACACTGTCACCGGCGACGACCGTCTCGTCGTCACCGCTGGTCTCGCCGTCCCATAGCCCGGACTCGCTCTGATCGGCGCTGTCGCGCTCGGCGAAGCCGTCGCCCCGGAGTTCGAGTCGTGTGGCCGGGACGCTGTCGCCGCCGTTGTGGGTGACGGTGACCGTCCCCGCGTCGGCGTCGTAGTCGAAGTCCAGCGCGACCTGCGGTGCCGCGTCGGGCGACGAGGAGAGTTCGAACGGCCCCAGCTCGCCGGTCGGAACGTCGGCGGTCGCCGAGACGACCCGCCCGTCACTCGCGGTCGCTGGCGCGGTCTCGCCGAAGGGACCCGACGCGGCGGCCCAGGACGCCACGGCGTCTTCGTCCGTCGCGTCCGCGCTCTCGAAGACGGTCGCAGCGGCGACCGCCGTCGTCTCGCTGTCCAGTCGCCAGCGAGCGCCCTGTGCGACGCCGTCGTCGCCGTCGAGTGCCGTCGACCCGATCCGGCCGGTACGGACGTGGCCCGTCCCGAGCGCGTCGAGCAGCGTCGCGCAGTCGTCGCTCACGTCCTGGTAGCGGTCGCCCTCGCCGGTCACCGCGTCCAGGGCCGCTCCGGCGACGCTGTCGGCGGTCACGGAGAGGTCGCCACCGCGGAGGTCGACGAGCAACACGTCGCTCTCGCCGACGGCGACCAGACGCTTGTCGTCGGGCGTGTATCGGTCGAACCCGTGAGTGGAGCCGATCTCCTCGAAGCCCGCTTCGGTCAGTTCCGTGACGAGTGGGTCGCGGTCGAACGGACCGTCGTAGACGGCGACGCCCTGCCCGAGCTGGTAGAGGCCGTCGAGCGAACCGATCGTGTCGAAGCCGCTCAGCCCGATGTCGGACTGGAGGTTGCTGACGCGTGCCTCTGGCAGCGCGTCGGCGTATTCGAGCATCGCCGAGGGGTGCAGCGTGACGAAGGGGTAGTTGTCCCGTTCCAGCGCCGACGGCGGGAACAGCCACTCTGTGGCCGACGAGTCGCCGTCGAGGACCGGCTCGGGGGTGTCGGTCGCCGTTTCCGTCGCCGGTTCGTCGTCGCCAGAGAGGGCCGAACAGCCGGCGAGCCCGGCTGTCACACTCATCGGGACCGCACGGAGGAGGGCGCGGCGTGTCTGATCCATACAGTGGCCCACCCTCTGGGACGGCAAATACTTGTTCGTCTCGACGGCGCTCCGCTGACCGGCAGTTTTACGACCGACGCACGGTTGCCATCCCTCGTGGATCCCGCCCGTATCTTCGACGAGTTTCCGGCCCCGGAATACCGGGGGAACCAGCGCCAGGCGCTCGCGGACATCCGCGACGCCTTCGCGGCCGGCAACGACGTGGTGCTGGTGCGTGCGCCGACCGGGAGCGGCAAGTCCCTGCTCGCGCGTGCCATCGCCGGCTGTGCCCGGACGGCGGGAGAGGCCGGGGCCGAGGAGGTCATCGACGCCTACTACACGACCCCGCAGGTCTCGCAGTTAGACGACGTGGCGGAGGACCCGCTGCTCTCGGATCTCGAAGTGATCCGCGGGAAGAACAACTACGACTGCATCCTCCCCGGCGAGACCGACACGCCGGTCGATCAGGCACCCTGTGCCCGCGAGCGGAAATTCGACTGTCAGGTGAAACACCGCTGTCCGTACTTCTCGGACCGGGCGATCGCCTCGAACCGGCCGGTCGCGGCGATGACGCTCGCTTACTTCATGCAGACGGCCGGCTCGGACGTGTTCGGCCCGCGCGACGTGGTCGTGATCGACGAGGCCCACGGGCTGGGCGACTGGGCGGAGATGTACGCGACGATCGAACTCGGACCCGAGACGGTGCCGGTCTGGGAGGACACCAGGCCCCAGGCGGTCGACGATCTGGAAGACGCCGCGGGCTACGCGCAGCGACTCGCCGACGTGGGCGAGCGCCGGGTGCAGGAACTGCGCCAGCAAGAGGAGCTGACGCCCGAAGAGGTGGCCGAGCGCGATCGACTGAACAAACTCCGACAGGACCTCTCGTGGTTCGTCGAGGACTACCGCGATCCCGAGAGCGTGACGACGTGGGTCGTCGACCAGCCAGAGGGCGAGGGCGGGAGCGTGACGATCAAACCGCTGGATCCGGAGAAGTACCTCAAGCACACGGTCTGGGACCGCGGCCAGCGCCACGCCCTGCTGTCGGCGACGATCCTCAACAAGGAGGCGTTCTGTGCCAACGTCGGACTCGATCCGGACAACGTCGCCCTCGTGGACGTGGGCCACACCTTCCCCGTCGAACACCGGCCGCTGTACGACGTGACCCAGGGGAAGATGACCTACGAACACCGCGAGGAGACCCTGCCCAAGATCGCCCGGATCGTCGTCCGGGCGATGCAACACCACCCCGACGAGAAGGGGCTGATCCACTGTCACTCCTACGCGATCGCCGAGCAACTCGAATCGCTGCTCGTCGACTTCGGCGTCGGATCGCGCCTGCGGAGCCACGACAGCGAGGATCGGGACGGGCAACTCACCGCCTGGAAGCGCAGCGACGACCCCGACGTGTTCCTCTCGGTGAAGATGGAAGAGGCGCTGGACCTGGAGGGCGATCTCTGTCGCTGGCAGGTGATCTGCAAGGCACCGTATCCCAACACCCGCGACTCGCGGGTCGCCCAGCGCCTGGAGGACGGCCAGTGGGGATGGTACTACCGCACGGCGCTGCGGACGGTCATTCAGGCCTGTGGCCGCGTCGTCCGTGCGCCGGACGACCACGGCGCGACCTATCTCGCGGACTCGTCGCTGCTGGATCTGTTCGAGCGGGCCCGCGTCGACATGCCCGACTGGTTCGCCGAGCAAGTCGATCGGATGGCACCGCCGGACCTGCCCGCGTTCGATCCCGCGAGCGCGCTCGGTGGCGGCGGCTCCGGTGATTCGACTGGCGACAGTGCCAGTAGCGGGCGCTCGCGTTCGCGGTCCCGGCGGCGCTCCTCGGGAACGAGTCCGATGGCCGACGTGTGGGACACCGAGTGAGACGAGCCCTACTGGGAGTCCGTCTCCGGCGGGTACTGTAGGTCCGTCCAGTAGATGGTTCCCTCGTAGCGAGCAAGCCACGTCCCGCCGTGTTCGGTGGTGTCGATACCCGCTCGGTCGCGGAAGCGATCGGCCAGTGATCGGAACGCGTCGGGCACCTCGCCGCCGTCGGGGAAGTAGCTCCCATCGATCGCCTCGGTGACGATCTCGCGTTCTGCCTCGGAGAGCCCCGAGAGGGAAAACAGGTACTGCTCGCGGAGCTGTGCGCCCAGATCGGTAGCGCTCTCGGCGACCTGCTCGGCGCTGTACTCGTAGGTCTCGATCGTCACCTCCCCGCCGTCGGCCACTCTGACGCGGTAGGTCGACCCCTCGTGAGAGATCCCCTCGTACGCGGGATCGGAGGCCAGGACGCTCTCGGAGACGTCTTCGTACCGGTGTGAGCGCCCGATGTCGAACCCGTCGTTGTCGGGGTGATCTGCTACCGGCGGGATCAACTCGCCCAGCGCCCGCTTGTCGGCCTCGGGCAGGTCCTCGTAGGCGATCACCGACGACGGGGTCGTCTCGGGGTCGTAGTCGACGTCGATCGT
The DNA here is from genome assembly GCF_017612575.1 of Halomicrobium sp. IBSBa. Classification (NCBI taxonomy): domain Archaea; kingdom Methanobacteriati; phylum Methanobacteriota; class Halobacteria; order Halobacteriales; family Haloarculaceae; genus Halomicrobium; species Halomicrobium sp. IBSBa. The sequence continues at coordinate 509,703 of NZ_JADPQC010000002.1, read as the reverse complement.
GTACCGGGTCTCGGTACGGCTGTCGACGACCTCGTGAGTGATCCGGTAGTACGCGCCCTCGTGTTCGATCGGACGATCCCGTTCGTAGGGATACCGGCCCTCCCGTGTCGGTGCGTCACCGGCGACGGCGGCGTCGATCAGTGCTTTCCGTTCTGGCGGGAGTCCCTCCGTCTCGCCGGCATATCGCTCGGCGATGGCGCTGTCGCTCGTCAGTTCGCTCATCGAGAGCGAACCGTCGTAGGGGTGGCCACAGCCTGCGAGGGGGAGGGCAACGGCGGTCGCTGCGGTCGCGAGGAATGTTCGGCGGCGCATACGTCGGAGCACCGCAGGGTGTAGTGAATAGTTTGTGATACGCCATCGACAGTAGCCGCGGCGGCTGAGCGGCCGGCCGATCAGAACATCGAGAGTGCGTAGGCGGCCGAAGAGCCCACCATGAGCAAGACGAGGACGATCGCGAGGATTTGCTGTCGATCCATACCCACGCCTTGCCAGTGAGAACGGATAGTCGTTTCGAGGCGCTACGGCATCGTCTCCCCCGGCGTCGACAGTTTCGCCCAGTAGATCCGGCCGTCGTATCGGACCAGCCAGTGGCCGGTTTCGGCCGTCGATCGGACCGGCTCGTGTGAGCCAAGTCGTTCGGTCAGCGACCGGAACGCCCGGTTCGGGCTGTCGGGATAGTAGCCCTCGTCGGCGGCCGCCAGGACGATCTCCCGTTCGGCCTCTGGGAGTCCGCTGAGGGTGAACAGGTACCGCTCGCGCAGCTGACGGCCGAACGCCGCCGGGCTGTCGGCGATCCGATCGGCGCTGTACTGGTATCGGTCGACTTCGATCTCGCGGCTCCCGCCGACACCGACCCGGTAGGCGGTGCCGTCGTAGGAGAGCGCCTCGTACTCCGGTTCCGGGACGAGGACGCTCTCAGTGTCGTCGAGGTACGTGTCGGCAACGTCTACGTCGAAGCCCCTGCCGGTCGGGGGGTCTGCCGGCGGCGGCAAGAGCCGGGAGAGGGCGCGCCTGTCGACGGCCGGGAGGTCGGCGTACGCGACGACCGACGACGGTTCCGCGACCGGATCGTAGTCGATCTGGAGATCGTACTGGGTGGCCGAACGGCGCTCGACGACCTCGTACCCGATGTCGTAGAACGCACCGTCGTCTTCGAACGGCCGGTCGGCGTCGAACGGCGGACCGGTGTCTGCTCTGGTCGGCGTCTCGCCGTCGATGGCGTCCCTGACGAGGGCACGGGAGTCCGGCGGGAGAGCGTCGAGGTCTTCGGCGTGGCGTCGAGCGATCGCCGCGTCGGACGCCATCGACGCCATCGTCAGCGAGCTGTAGTCCGGACGCACACAACCGGCAAGCGGGAGGGCGAGAGTCGTCGTGGTCGCGAGGAACGAACGGCGGCGCATACGTACCCGATCCGAGACCAGCGCCGAATAGGTTCCGGACGCGGACGGGCGGCTGTCACCGCTGGGAGCGGTTCGCAATCCCGAGCAGATGCCGACACGATCACTCGATCCGGGCGTCGACGACGACGTGTGCGACGCCCTCGCTGTAGCTCTTGACTCGTCGGGTGTCGAGGATCTCGACGCCCCGGCCCGCGTCGGCGGCCGCGGCCTCGATCCGCTCGATCGGGCGCTCGAAGACCAGCCCGTCGGGCGTCGCCTCGTGCATGTGGACGACGCCGCCGGGAGCCAGCGCCGGCAGTGCGGCGTCGAGATACTCGTGGGCCTCGTAGTAGCCCATCACGATCCGGTCGACCGGGTCGGCGGCGAGATCGGGAGTCACGTCCCGGCAGTCGGCCCGGTAGGGCTGGACCCGGTCGGCGACCTCGTTGAGCTGGACGTTCTCGATCAGGTACCGGAAGGAAGCGGGGTTGCGCTCGACGGCAGTGACCGTCGCCCCAGCGCGGGCCATCGGGAGCGTGAAGTAGCCGATGCCGGCGAACATGTCGAGTACCCGCTCGCGCTCGCCGCTTTCGATTGCACCGCTGGCGCTCGTCGAGGCTCCCGACTCGCTCCGTCCCTCGTGGGCCTCGCGGACGACCTCGCCCATGTGGCTCCGCTCGGCCTTGTTGCCCGGCGAGAACATCACCTCGGCGAGGTCCAGCGCGTAGGCGGTCCCGTGCTCGCGGTGGACGGTCTCGGTGTCGCCGGTGCCGGCGACGACCTCGACCGCGGGTTCGCGGTGTTCGCCGGTGATCGGCCCCCGCGCGAGGACGGTGTCGGCCTCGCCGTGGAGCTGTAAGAGTGCCTCACCGACCTCCTCGGGCCGTGGCGCGTCGCCGATGTCCACGAGGACGACGCTGCCGACGACGGCCCAGGACGCGGGTGCCCGATCGATCTCCGCGTCGGTCCACCCCCGTTCCCGGAGGTAGTCGTCCAGGTCTCGGAGCCGGGGCTCGCCGACCTGCTTGACCACGTCTCGAACGGCGAGGTCGGCGGGGACGCTGGTCACCGGGACGGCGACGCTGTCGTCGTCCCACGGCTGGACCGTCCGGTCGTCGTCGTAGGCGTCCAGTTCCCGGAGCCGGTCGATGACCGTCTGGGTGCGGTCGCGGGCGACGACGACGGCCAGTCGATCGTCTGCGCTCATCGTGGGACGACAGGCGGCCGGGACGGAAACCCGTTTCGTGTCGACCGGTCGGCCGTCAGCCGGTCGTACCGGCCACGGCAAACCTCAAGCGGGGCCGAACCCGTACACGGCCCCCTCCCGAAGTCTCTCCTCAGCTCTCGTCGGGCAGGACGTGCAGCCCCTCGCGGTGTTTGAGGACCGGCACCTCGTCGGCGTCGGTGTCGAGGTAGTCGGGACGGGGGATCGTCTTCGACTCGTAGGTCTCGGGGTCGAGCACCTGGACCGCACGCTCGTCCTCGACGGCGACGAGGGTGGTCCGTTCGGCGTCGGCGTCGGTCCCCAGGCGGCGGGCGTCGGGGGCGTTCTCGTCCTTGAAGGACGCTTCGAAGGAGTCGCCCGTCGCGAGGCGCGTCCCCTTGAGGTTGCCCTGCACAGAGCGGACCAGCACCGGACCGTCGCCGTCCTCCGGATCGATCACCTCGCCGGGGCGATAGCGCGGCAGCCGGATCGCGTACGTGACCCGATACACCTCGTTGCCGTCCGTGTCTTCGGTGACCAGCGTCTCGTTGTCGGTGAACGTCCCGCCCAGCTCGGTCGTGATCTGGCGGGCGACTTTCATCCCGATCTTGTTGGTCGAGACCTTGATGTTGACGCCCGCTTCGGGCTCGGAAATTTCGGTGACGAAGGCGTCCCGGTCGCCCGTGGCCTCCATGGCGTCGACGACCTCGTGGGCGATCTCCTTCGCGCGTTCTGCCTCCTCGTCGGTCGGCGTGCGCTCGTCGGCCCGCACCTGCACCGTCGAGGCGTACGAACCGCCCGCGATCTTGCCACAGCGCGTGCAGGTCTGGCGGCTGATCTTGACCGGGACGACCACCTCCTCGGTGACCGGCGTCTCCCGGATGACCCCGGAGAACTCCGCGTGCATCCGGATCGTGTTCTTGTCGACCTGTTCGGGCGCGACCTGCCAGGCGACCGACTGGGCGTCGACGTGGACGCCAAGGGCCTCGCTCACCTCGTCGACGGCGATGTCGGTGTAGTCCTCGGCACCCACGTCGACCCAGCGGTTGCCCCGGTGGACGGCACCACACTGGGCACAGACCCGGACCTCGATGCGGTCCGGCGCGTCGACGAGATCGAACTCCTCGAAGTAGCAGGCGTCACAGAGCACGCTGTCGGGGTCGTGCTGGCCCGCGACGCTCGGGCGCTCGCGCTCGTGGTCCGGTATCTCGTCGCCACAGCGCGGGCAGAAAGCTCCGGATCGACTCATTGCGACGCCGTTGGTGGCTGTCGCGGTTAAGTCGTGCGTTCCGGAGTCGGGAGCCGAATCTTCAGGCGTTCAGGACCCAGAACCGATAGTTCAGCAGGGCCGCGAACAGGACCCAGACGAGATAGGGAACCAACAGCGCCGCCGCCCGGCGGTCGACGCGATCGAAGGCCCACGTCGTCGGGACGATCAGGACCGCCAGCGCGACGATCACCCCGAGCGCGGCCAGCGGTCGCTGGAGCGTGAAAAAGACCGGCGTCCAGGCGACGTTGAACGCGAACTGGAGGGCAAACAGCCCCAGCGCGACCCGGACGCGACGCTCGTCCAGCCCCTCGCTGGCGACCAGGTAGACCGCGACGCCCAGCAGGGTAAAGAGCAGCGTCCAGACGACGCCGAAGGCCCAGCCCGGCGGATAGATCGCTGGCTCGACCAGCCCCTCGAACCACGCCGAGTCCGGGCCACCGAGGACGGCCGGGACGCCGCCGACGACGTTGACGAGGACGACGGCCGCCAGTGCCCAGAGGAGATCGCGACGATCGAACCGATCGGGAGCAGCGTCGGCGAGTGACATACAGATAATACAGCCAACAGGAACAAACCAGTTGTGGTCGAATCGGCTCCGTCGGTGTCGTTGCGTGCCAGAAACCGGTAGAAAGCGGCGAGATCCATTCGCAGTCCGTCGAACAACCCTTTTACTCGTCAGCCCCGTAGCACGGATATGGAGTGGCAAACAGACTGGGGTCTCCGCGCTCGCATGATCCTGACGATGTTTCTGCTGTTCGCGCTGTACATCGTCTTCGTCGCGGTGATGACCCAGACTCGCTTCTTCGGTATCGCGATCCTGGGGATGGGCGTGTTCCTGCTCGGACAGTTCTTCTTCAGCGACAAACTGGCGCTGTACTCGATGGGTGCCCGCGAGGTCGAACCCGACGAGTACCCGGAGCTCCACCGCTCGATCGAGCGCCTCGCCCAGCAGGCCGACCTCCCGAAGCCGACGGTCGCCGTCGCCGACTCTCGGGTCCCCAACGCCTTCGCGACCGGCCGCTCGAAGAAGAGTTCGGCCGTCTGCGTGACGACCGGGATCATGGAGACGCTGGATCAGGAGGAACTGGAGGGCGTCCTGGCTCACGAACTCGCTCACATCAAGAACCGCGACGTGATGGTGATGACCATCGCCTCGTTCCTCTCGACGATCGCCTTCCTCGTCGTCCGGTGGGGCTGGCTGTTCTCGGGCGGGCGGGATCGCGGGGGCAACGGCGGCGCGCCGGTGCTGGTCGCGATCCTCGTCTCGCTCGTGGTGTGGATCGTCTCGTTCCTCCTCATCCGTGCGCTGAGCCGCTACCGGGAGTACGCCGCCGATCGCGGCGGCGCGTCGATCACCGGCAACCCCTCGGCGCTCGCGACGGCGCTGATGAAGATCGACGGCCGGATGGACAAGGTCCCCAAAGAGGACATGCGCGATCAGGCCGAGATGAACGCCTTCTTCATCATCCCGATCAAGTCCGGCTTCGTCGGGAAGCTGTTCAGCACGCACCCCTCGACGGAACAGCGGATCGATCGCCTCCAGGACCTGGAGCGCGAGCTGGAACAGCGGTAACTATCAGTTCTACATAACTGTCGGTACTTGAATAGTCGGGAACTGGTCAGAGTACCCACCGAAATTCAAAAGCGGTGAGCAGATTCGTCTTCGAGGTCGCTGCGAAGTTCTCGGTAGACAAAGAGAAGCTGACGTGCTCTCGAAGCGAGGTCACGGACACCGAACGCTATTCCCCTACTTTCACCACGGATAGCCCGCCTGCACTTCGGTATGTCACAGGCAGGCCGGTCGAACGTCAACTGATGCGCTACTGTTCGGAGACAGTCACAAATGCGAAGCCATACGCAAGTTACCACTCCTCTCGGACCATCGTGGTGCGACGTGGCGGGGGCGTCCGTGTCGCCGTACGGACCGTCCTCCCGTGACGAACGCCGGTGTAGACGAGACTGGTGACGGTCCCCATCGCCACCATTATTGGCGTCGGCGTCCTTCGATGGACGATGAGTGATTCGCTTAGCCACGGTGTCCTGACACACGACATCGAGTCAGTGTCGGCCGACGAGGTCTCGGCGGACGTGCTCCGGTCCGGACTCGAACACGAGACGAACCTCGTTCGTACTCACGCCGTGCGGGTCGCCGCCGCCGTCGCGGACGACGACCCCGCGACAGCGGTCGAACACGCTCCGCAGTTGATCGCCAACCTCGAACACGAGCGGACGAACGTGAAGCTCCACAGCGCGCTGGCGCTGGCCTCGCTCGTCGACGAAGCGCCCGAGGCCGTCGAGGACGCGGTCGGACCGATCGTCGACCTGCTCGATCAGGACCCGCCGATTCTGCAGCTGGCGGCCGTCCAGTTCGTACGCGAGTCGATCACGACGATGCCACGAGCCTACCGTCCCCACCTCCAGCAGCTGGTCGATCGGACGATGGAAGACCCGGCGGTGGATTTCACCGAGGGACGGGCCGGCGAAACGCCGAGCCAGGAGCGAGCGGAGTTCTACCAGAACGTCTCGGAAGACGAGACCAAACGGCAGTGGGCGACGCGGGTCGTCACGGCCAACATGATCGCCGAGCTGGCGTCGATCGAGCCGGCGGCCGTCGCCGACCACATCCCGACGCTGGTCGGCGTCCTCGACAGCGAGAGCGACGCCGTGGGGGTGTTGACGACGGTCGCGAACATCGTCGCGTCGGTCGCCGAACACGATCCGACGCTCGTCGACGGTGCCGTCGATCCCCTCGTCGAACTGCTGGCCCACCACGACACGCCCACGGTCAGTACGGCAGTCGCCGCGCTGGGCTTTCTCGCACCGCCAGCCGCGATCGAGCCGCTTCGCGACGTCGCTGCGGACGAGCAGCGTGACGAGGACCTGCGCGAACTGGCCAGCGAGACGGCGACGTTCATCGAGGAACAGGCCGACGCCTAGTACTCTTCTATCTCGCGGCGAGTACACGCGTAGAACACGAGGAAGGCAGTCCCACCAGACACCGTCAACAGGCCGACGTTGACGAGCGAGAGGGTGTACGACGCCGTTCCCGGCTGTCCGACCACCAGTCCGAAGATCGCGAGCAAGAGCAAGAAGATGTGGACCATGACGGCGAGCCAGATGTACGACCGGTACGCACACATGGTCCGCCAGAAGGCCTCGAAACGCGCCATGGAAGTGTACTACCGGCGAGTAGACAAGAATCTTGCTCTGTCCACTGGCATTGGATCACGGGCGTCGAAGAAACGCGGATGGGCAGACCGCTGCTACTGTCAGGTCACCGCCTCACGACCGTAGCGGCGAGGGTCCTGACAGACTGCGAGCAGGATCAGTCCGTCAGTTCCGGGCTCTCCCAGTACTCGTGGTCCTCGTCCTCGCGGAAGCACCTGACGCGCTGGTTCTCCGCGTGGTAGCTCTGTGGGTCTGCCTGCCGGCAGGCTTCTCGGGCCTCCGGACACCGCGTCTGGAAGTTACAGCCCTTCGGCGGATCGACCGGATCCGGGATGTCGATCTTGCGCATCGGCAGGTCGCCCGCGTCCTGCAGGGAGAGGTCCGGCGTCGCCCACCGGAGGACGTTGGTGTATGGGTGGTGGGGATCCTGGATCATCGCCTCGGCCGGACCGATCTCTGCGATCTGTCCCAGGTACATCACGCCGATTCGCCCACCGCTGTGGGCGGTGAAGTAGCGAGCGTTCGAGAGGTCGTGGCTGATGAACACGTAGGAGGTGTCGAACTCCTCTTGGAGGTCGAGCATCAGGTCCATCATCTCGACGCGCAGCGACACGTCCAGTGCGCTGATCGCCTCGTCGGCCAGGATCACGTCCGGGTTCATCAACAGCGCCCGGCAGAGGGCCACGCGCTGTTGTTCGCCGCCCGAGAGCTGGTGTGGGTAGCGCTCGGCGAAGTCGGCGGCCGGCGTCATACCCACGCGCTCCAAGAGCGCGTAGATGCGTTCGCGCTTCTCCTGTTTCGAGAGGTCCGGGTTGACCTGTCGGAGCGGCTCCGAGAGGATCGAGACCAGCCGGCGGTTCGGGTTCAGCGACGCGCCGGGGTCCTGGTGGATGATCTGCAGCGATTGGCGGATGTCGGCCCACTCGGTGTCGGTGTCGACCTTTCCGTCACGGATGTCCCAGATGTCTTCGCCGCGGTACTTCACCGAGCCGCCGGTGGGTCGCTGGAGACCGATCGAGGTCTTGCCCAGCGTCGTCTTCCCACAGCCGGACTCGCCGACCAGTGCGATCACGTCGCGCTCGTAGATGTCGAGCGAGACGCCGTCGACCGCTCTGACGACCTCGTCTTCGCCACCGAAATCGAGGAGCGACGACTTGTTCTCGAAGTGAACCTCGACGTCTTCGAGGCTCAACACGACTTCGTCACCCGGCATCACTCCTCACCTCCGGAGCGGGCGGCGTCGCCAAGGTTCTCCGAGTAGTTGAGCGAGATTTCGTTTCGTGCGTCCTCCCAGTGGTAGCACGCAGACGCGTGACGATCGCTGATCGACGCGTAGTCCGGTTCCGAGGAGCGACACTGCTCGTCGGCCAGCGGACACCGCGGATGGTACGCACAGCCGTCTGGCACGTTGATCGGTGCCGGCTGTGAACCGGGGATCGGGACCATCTCTTCGATCGGTGCGTCGAGGTTCGGCGTCGAGTTCAGCAGCGCCCGCGTGTACGGGTGGGCCGCGTTCCGGACGATCTCTTCGGTCCGTCCGATCTCGACGGGGTGGAAAGCGTACATGATCGCGAGTCTGTCTGCGAGTGCCGCGATGAGCGGGAGGTCGTGCGTGATAAAGACCATCGTCAGGTCGTACTTCTCTTTGAGCTCGCGGAGCAGTCGCAGGATCGAGCGCTGCATGAGCAGGTCCAGCGCCGCCGTGGGCTCGTCCATCACGAGGACCTCCGGCTCCAACACCAGCGACAGGGCGATCAGGGCCCGCTGTTGCATCCCGCCGGACAGCTCGTGGGGATAGGAGTTCAACACGCGGTCAGGTTCGAGATAGAGGTCCTGGAGCAGTTCGCGAGCGAACTCCAGCCCCTCGTCGACGTCCGCGTCGTGGGCGGACAGCGTCTCCTCGAAGTGCTTCCCGACTCGCATCGTCGGGTTGAACGACGACATCGCGCCTTGGAACACCATCGAGATCTCTTCCCAGCGGAGCTGTCGCAGCTCTTCGGTCGTCAGGTCGAGCACGTCGACTGGCTCGCCCTCACTCGGGTTGTACGTGACCTGTCCGCGCAGTATGCCGGGGTCTGGAATCGAGTCCAGCATCGACTCGGCGAGCATCGACTTGCCCGAACCGCTCTCGCCGATGACACCGATCACTTCGTGACGGTGAACGTCCATCGAGACGTGATCGAGGACGTAGGAGTTGCCGTCGTCGTAGGTCACCGAGGCGTTCCGGATCTCTACGACGGGATCCTCTGCGTCTGGCTCGCGAGTTTCGACAGTGGTACTGGCCATTTAGACACCCCCCGTGTGGACGACATCGTCATCATCTTCTTCGATCGACTCCGACTCCCCGGCCATCCGAGTGCGAACGCGCGGATTGAAGATCCGGTCGAGCCCCTGGGCGAGCAACACCAGCGAGAGCGACAGCAGGGCGATGGGGATCATCGGAACGATCACCAGATACTCCGAGCCGCTGCCGACAAGCGCGCTGTAGTCGTTGTACGCACTGTCGAGTTGCAGCCCCCAGTTTGCCAGGTCCGCCGGCAACACGCCGAGGTAGTACAGTCCGACGCCCGCGAAGATGCAGTATCGCGCGGCGAACGCGAAGTTGACCAGGATGTACGGCATCAGGTTCGGGATGATGTCTTTCGTCAGAATCCGCCGGGTGCTCACACCCATCGTCCGCGAGGCCTCGACGTACGACTCCTCGCGCAGCGTCAGCACCTGCGACCGGATCGCTCGGCCGAGGCCGGACCAGTAGTTGATCGTGAGGAGGATCCCCACGACAGCCGGGTTCTCGGGCTTGATGGTCACGGCCAGCACCATCACCAGCGGGAGTCCCGGAATCGACATCGCGATGTCCGAGATCGTCGTGATGACGCGGTCGGTCGTGCCGCCCTTGTATCCCGCGACGGTCCCGGTAAAGACCGCGACGAACGTCGAGAAGACCGCACCCGCGGTCACCAGGATCAGCATCGACGGCGTCGCGTGGATGACCTGCGCGAGGAGGTCGGTCCCCGACGGGTTCGATCCCAGCGGTGCGTTCATCGTCTCGAACGGCTTGAGGCTTCGCTCGACCTGGTTGGTGACCGGTGCCGGATACACCCGCGTCCCGACCAGTGCGATGAGGATGAACACGAAGAGGATCACGCCGCCGATGAGGGTCCGCGAGTCGTCGAGGGCGACGAGACCCGGCTTGTAGATGAACTCCTCGTAGAAGTCTCGCAGCCGTTCGCTGCGAGACGTTTCGACAGTCGAGGTCTGTGTTTCGAAGACGAACTCTTCTCCGTCCGTGTCTGAGTCAGTATGCTTCACTTGCATCACCCGATTTGACCCGCGGATCGACCCATGAGTAGGTCAGGTCTGCGATCAGCACTGCGATGACGAGAACGATGGTAAACACCAGGAACACGCCCATCAGTATCGAGTAGTCCTGGATTTCGAGCGCGTCGAACATGACGTAGCCGATCCCCCGGTAGGTGAACACCTGTTCGAGGATCACGGAGTTTCCGATGTTGAAGCCGATCAGCGTCAGGAAGCCGGTGTACATCGGCAAGATCGCGTTTCTCGCAACGTACCGCGTCGAGATCCGGCGGTCAGAGAGCCCACGAAGTCTGGCCACACGGACGTAGTCTTCACCCAGCACCTGGATGCTGTTCCCACGCATCGACAGCATCTGGAGCCCGGCCTGGACGACGACGACCGACGCGATCGGCAGCGCCGCGTGGTGTAGCACGTCGATGACGAAGCCGACCGAGAGGCGCACGTCGGTCAACGCCGTCATCCGGCCACTGGCCGGGAAGAACTTGTTCTGGTAGGCCAGGAACAGCAACAGGATGAACGCGAACACGTAGAACGGGATCGATCCCAGGAGGACACCCACCACCGACGAGACCTTGTCGAACGTCGACCCTTCCTTGTAGGCCGTCAACGCCCCCCAGACGATCGCGATCGCGAAAATCAGGATCGTCGCCACCGTCATCACGAACACCGTCCATGGGAGCGCTTCGCCGATGAGCTGGAGCACCGGCTCCCCCTCTTTGAGCGATTGGCCGAAGTCCCCCTGAAGCAAGTTCGAGACGTATGCGATGTACTGCTCGTGGATCGGCGCATCGACGAGATTGAGTCGTTCTCTGTACACTGCGATCTGGTTATCTATCTCCTCCGGTGTCATGTTCTGGCGAGACAGTTGCCCCCGGAGCTGTACCAGTGGTCCCCCTGGCATCAGTCGAAGGATTCCGAAGGTTAGTGTGATGGCGGCCCACACCGTTAACACGGAGCGAGCTACCCGTTCTGCGTAGTAGCGCATGGTGGAGTCCTTACGCTTCACACAAATATGGATTACGGTTCCCGGCGGTTCGTCGAACCGGGTGCCCCCGAAGAAAACGTCAGTTCATCAACTACGTCGATCGTAGGCCCCCTGTCACTCCGTCGATGCCTGGACCGAGCCTCGCGACGACAGCGGCGTGGCCCCGACCTCCCACCCAGGGGACCGGGCCAGGTAGCTGTCCGTTAGTTACCGTTGTACGTCATCTCGCCCTGGCGCGGGAGCCAGGTGTTGGCGTACTGCACCTGTGCGACTTCGGCGTCTTCGGCCGGCACGTCGAACCGCTTCGAGGAGATGAACGTCTGGTTCAGCCCCTCCTGGATCGGGATCATCGGGAGATCCTGGTTCGAGACCCACAGGAGTTCGAGTGCGAGCTCGGCCTCGGTCTCGCTGTCGGAGGTGGTCCCGAGCGTCCCGACGTCCTCGACGGGGTTGACCGTCAGCTCGCCGGAGCCGTCGCGTGCCGGAACGGTGATGTCGGCTTCGGAGCCACCGCGGTCCTCGACAGCACCCGGATAGGAGTAGTTGTTTTCGCGCAGCGTCGCCTTGGGGTTGACCATCTGGTGACGCAGGTTGTGGTACGGGTGAGCGGCACGCGCGAACGCCGCAGTCCAGTACTCGGCCGTCGCGTCGAAGTTCCCGTTCGCCCAGCGACCGTCGGAGCCACCGAGTTCGCCGAACGGCACCGTCGAGAAGCTCACGTCCATCCCGAAGGCGTTGAGCTGGTCGGCCACGGACTCCATCGCGGTGACCCAGTCGGACCAGCCACCGGGCGCGATGAGCTCGAAGGAGAGGGTGTTGCCGTCCTCGTCCTCCCAGACATCGTCGCCGTTGCGGCTGTAGCCGGCCTCTTCGAGTACGCTCGCGGCCTGCTCGGTCTCCTTGGACTCGCGACCGTACGTCTCGAAGTCATCCATGGCGTCGCCGAGCCAGTTCTCGAGCTGGGCGTTGGGCAGTGCCGTGGGGACGCGCGGAGCGACCTTGGTACGCGGGTCGGAGTTGGCTGCGACCTGCGTCCGGTCCATGGCGTACGCGATCGCCTGGCGGACCTCGCGTCGACCGAGGTGCTCGTGGGTGTGGTTGGGGATCAGCCCGACGCCACCGTTGCGGGGCGTGCGGTACTCGTTGACCGCGTCGGGCAGGTCAGAGACGACGTTGCCCGGCGTGTAGATGGTGAACATGCTCTCGATGTTGCCCGAGAGCAGCGCCTGGTGGATCGCCGTGTTGCCGTCGAAGTACTGGAACGCGTACTCTTTGAAGTTGACGTTGTCCGCATTCGGGTGATCGGCGTGACGCTCCGTGAGGATTACCTGTTCGTCGGCTTCGCCGTACTGGAAGATGCCGTTGCCGATCGGCTCCTCGTCGACGAACTCGGTCAGTGCCGAGTTATCCTCTGCTTCCTGAACCTCCGAGAGAACGTCACCGTAACGGGAGTGCTTGGTGACGAGTCGGTTCTCCATCACGGAGAACTCGATCAGCGACGGGTTGATGTCGCCTTCGACCGTGATGGCGACGGTCCGCTCGTCGATCTCCTCGACGTCGCTGCCCCAGTCCCAGATCGAGCTACCGGACTCGCGGTCGAGTCGCAGATAGGTGGCCAGGTCCTTGGCGGTGACCGGCTCGCCGTCGTGCCAGGTCGCACCCTCCTGAAGCACCATCTCGAAGGCGTCGCCCGTGTACTCCCACTCCTCGATGATCGCGGGCTCATACTCGCCAGTGGCGTAGTTGAACTCCGCGAACGGATCGAAGATGAGTTCGTTCGAGATCTGTGCCGTGTTCTGGCCCCAGGGGTTGAACTGGATGTCCGCGGGCGAAAGGCTCGTCCCGCTGAGGTGACGAACGTCAGCGACCTCCATCGAGTCGTCTTCGGTCGACATGTCGTCGTCTTCGGTCGACGTGTCGTCCCCACCCTCGTCGGCCGGCGTACTGTCATCCGTACCCTCCGAGCCGTCACAGCCGGCAAGTGCAGCAGCACCTGCCGCGCCTGTCAGCGCGACGAACCGGCGGCGGCTAAGAACGTCTTTGTAGTCGTTGGACTTGTCTGCCATATCCACGTTATCCCGCGTCGTTGTCTGATAATAAAGGTTTTGGATGATTCTACACAGGGGGTTCAGATAAGGATTTGAAGAAGTTAGCTAACCTTTTTTCGGCCTATGTCGGAAAACCCGAGCCTCAACGTGCATGTCGAACAGATGGTATTGATCCACACACTGAACGGCGGATGGCTCGCAGACAGCAACGTCTGCCAAGCTATGACGGACATAGTTATGCATATTCCATACAATATTGATGCAGGGAGAAGCAGTCAGCCGGTGAGCAGGCACCACAGCCAGATACATGCCAGCGTCGCCGAGATACCGACGAAAGTGCTTCTCTCCGAGGATTCAGACCCGATACACGATCGAGGACTTCGACGGCGAACGCCGGCTAGCATCTGAGATCGGACCGTCGGCGTACCGGTGTGAGCGAGTCTATTGCGATAGGCAGCCAAGACCATCACTATCGATGTTGAACGAGACACCAATCGACAGCAATTCGTTGTGGGTTCGACTGATAGGGGATCGTTCGACTATCGTCCACCTATGACCGGATCAGAGCGTCTCTCGATAGGTGTTGCGCGATCAGTACGGGAGAGTAACCAGGGAATCAGAGAGCACCAGGAGTGTGCTGGTAGCCACGAGAGGAGAGGATTCAGCTGTTGTCCGATTAAATCCGCTTCACAGACCTCGACGAGAAGGTCTGCGTATTCGTACGACGGTCGTCGAAGACCTGGTCTCGTACTACCCGAACAGTGTCTGGGCGGCTGTATTATCACTTTTCTATACCATCTCACATCTTGAATGTTTGGCGGACAGCCAGAGTCACGCGCGTGAGACGTTCGGTGCTGATACTGTCAGATGTGAATCTGCAAACGACTTACCACCCCACATCGGAGAATATCTTCGTGGACCGAAGCTAACAGTACAGGACCACGTACGCTCGACGATCGGACCGAAACGCACCTCGACCGGCTCGAACTGAGAGAGCAGCGATGTCGTCGGCCGTCCATCCCCGAACGTGATCGGCAGTTCAGAGCTGCGAAGCTGACAGTGCAGGCAGCGGGGTAGAGATTCGGCGAGACACGAGAGACGCAGACTCCCGAACCCTGTTTCGGTTGAGTATCTCTGTGAGAGTGTTTCCCCTAAGATTCCTGATTGTTTCTATATAGCGGCGATGGTCTCGGCACGACTGTCTGTCGGCATTTTCGATCATGGGGTTCATCTGCGAGTTCGACCGCAGTGACCCACTCAACGCCTTTGCTGTGCGTTGTTGGTCGTTCACACGCCCCGTGTCCCCTGTTGACTTTCATCATAGAAAACGCACGCTGGATATGTCCTGAACAACTGGCATACATATACTATCAAGAAACGCCGGGCGGAAGAGTAATACTAGTACAATTGTTATTGCTATCAGAGATCGCCACATCGGCGGCCGAACTCTGAGGACGACTTCCCTCGAGAGCGAGTCTCGACGGACTTGAGAAGCGTGTCGGCCACCCGGAAACGTCGTACAGTCCACTCGTCCAGCAGTGAAAAGATCCGTTATACGGGATATCCCGAGGTCCTAATAACCAGGGACCGTAGATTCTTCCAGTAGGCGGCAACCCAGACAGTGGGAAACACACGTCGGCTGGAGTGGTCCGACGCAGCCGTGTATTGTGCGAAAGATCGTGTACTTGTTCTCTAATAGTGAACAGCTGGCGAGGATAACACTGGTGCTCTCGACACGGGCGTCGGACGGTGCATCGTGACTACCCTTCACCGAACCGCGGCCGTCGATGCCTGTATCCGTCTAGCGAAGCAGCGTATGAGGGTTTGAGTTATTAACGAACCCATTTGTATAGATATTCTCCCATGATATACTTGTTTAGCCCTATCTATATCCGTAATTCTATATTTGGTAGAGTTCTGGGCCAAGTAGTACCACCAATCAGTCATATAAGGTTTATATTGTCTATTCACACACCAGAGTGGGAGATTCCGATCGGTGTGCTGGATGGCCCCGTTCTACAACACATAAGAGCACACGTCCCCACGGAACGTGTATGGGACTGCTGGACGGACTCAAGAGCATCCTCGGGACGAAGGCCGAAGCCGACGCAACTCGGGACGCCGACCCGGAAGACCTCTTCGGGATGTCGACGGCCTACGTCACGATGGAGGCCGACCTGGGCTACGCCCCGACCGGCGACGCCGCGCTGTGTTTCGCCGACGTCGACAACACCGACTTTCAGGACGCCATGGCGGAGGTCGAGGCGATCCTCGAAGCCGGCGAAGTGGATACGGGAACGACCGCCGACTTCACGACCGACGAACACGGCTACGACTGGATCGTCCTCCACGACGACGGCTTCGAGGATCTGGTCACGTCGATCCACTTCGCCGCAGACACGCTGATCGAGGCACGGTACGGATCTCGGCTCCTGGCTGCGGTCTTCGCCTTCGAGCGCGAACGCGACGGACAGCTCGTCTACTGGGTGTACTCTTTCCGGCGAGGTGCGTACTACCCGTTCGCACCGAAAGACGACACGGACCACGAACGCGACGCCAGCGCCGAGTTCAAACTGGACTCGAACCTGAGCGGAGAGCTGACTGTCGAATCGGACAAGGAGTACTGGTATCCGCTGTGGCCCGACCGGCCGGGGAACCACCCGTGGGAGTGACGCCAGTGCCTGACGGCATCGCGGTCTCGGACCACGTCTCGCTGTCGGAGCCAGCGGCGATCGACCCCGACGCCACGCCCGGCGTCTACCGCGTGGTCGGAACCGGCGACGGGACGGTGACGCTCCTCCGGGTCGCTGACGCGGACGCGCGCCGCGAGCACACCGGGGAGGTGTTCACCGTCGACCGCGACGATCTCGCGGCGTTCGAACCGGCCGACGACCCCGACGGTAACCGCTCAGTCGGTGAGCGACTCCGGGGCGGTCTCGATACGCTCGGCTGGCAGCTCCGGGCGTTCGCCGGCTCGCTGGCCGACAGTCCCAGCCGTTCGACCCTCGCGGGGGCCGTCCTGCTCGTCGGGCTCGTCGGCGAGCAGTTCGTGTCCGCGCCCGAGTGGGTCTTTTCGGTCGCGGTGTTCGCGGGGAACCCCTCGCTCGGCGCGCTCGACTCGAATCTACTGTAGCCCGCAGCAAACCAGTTCTCTAACGCTGGTAATCTATATTCGTCTAAACCCTAATATCGGAAAGTTATTTGTACATACCTCTGCAACGCGGTATCGGATGACACGAAAGACGACAGTCCTGTTCATCGCACTCCTGCTCGTGTTCGGCGGCGGCACGGTCGCGTATCTGGTCCAGACCGACGGCGGAAGCGTCGACACCAGAGACGTGCGCTTTGCCGCTCCGGACGGACAGATGATCCACGGGACCCTGTACGTCCCGCCCGGTGTCAGTGCCGACGACCCCAGTCCGGGCGTCGTCGCGACCCACGGCTACATCAACACCCGCGAGACGCAGTCTCCGTTCGCCATCGAGTTCGCGCGTCGCGGGTTCGTCGTCCTGGCGATCGATCAGGCCGGTCACGGCCACTCCGATCCGCCAGCGTTCGGGAACGGCTTCGGCGGCCCGCCAGCCCTGTCGTACATGCGGTCGCTGGCGTTCGTCGACGACGACAACGTCGGGCTCGAGGGGCACTCGATGGGCGGCTGGGCCAGCGTCGCGGCGGCCCAGAGCGATCGCGACGGCTACGAGTCGGTCGCACTGGTCGGCTCCTCGACGGGGAACTCGGGCGTCGCCGAGGGCAACGCGACCTTCCCGCGCAACACGGCCGTCGTCTTCAGCGAGTACGACGAGTTCTCGATGCTGATGTGGGGTGTGCCCCACGCCTCGAACGTCGAGCGAAGCGAGAAGCTCCAGACGTTGTTCGGTACTGACGAGCCCGTCGAAGAGGGCCGGACCTACGGGAGTCTCGAAGACGGGACCGCTCGCCGTCTGTACACCCCGGCGACGACCCACCCCGGTGACCACCTTTCGACGACCGCCGTCGGCGACGCGGTCGAGTGGATGCAGGTGACGCTGGACGGCGAGGACGAACTGCCGCCGGGCAACCAGATCTGGTGGCTCAAAGAGCTGGGAACGCTGGCCTCGCTGCTCGGTGGGGTCCTCTTCCTGTTCCCCTTCGGCGCGATGGTCCTCTCGGACCGGCGCTTCTCGGAGCTCCGTCGGACGGTACCCGAGCCGGCCGGCGTCGAGGGGCGGAGCTGGTACGGCGCGGTCGCGGTGGCCGCACTCGTCCCCGTGGTGACCTACTTCCCGCTGAACCTCGTCGGCCAGGGGTTCGTCCCGATCAACTGGCTGTTCCCCCAGCAGGTCACCAACGGCGTGATGGTGTGGGCCCTGGGGAACGGTCTGATCGTCGCCGGGCTGGTCGGCGCGTGGCACTACCGATCCGACCGTGACTCGCTCGCGCGCTACGGGTTCGACACGGACGGCTGGCGAACGGTCGCCCGGTCGGCCGTCGCGGCGGCGACGATCGTCAGCGGCTTCCTCGGTACGCTCGGAGCCGTTGGCTACCTCTTTGGCACCGACTTCCGGTTCTGGGTGTTCGCGATGAAGCTCCCGACGCCCACGCAGTTCCGGATCGCGCTGGTGTACCTGGTGCCGTTGACGCTGTTCTTCCTCGCACTGGAGCTGCTACTACACGGTCAACTCCGAACGGGTGACCGCTCCTTCCGGGAGGCACTGGCCCACAACTGGATCGCCGTCGTCGGCGGGTTCGTCCTGCTCCTCGCGGTGCAGTACGGCGTTCTCCTGACGGGGAGTCCGTTGCCCGTCGTCCAGCCGCTCCTGACGGTGCTGGCGTTCCAGTTCGTCGCCCTGCTCTCGATCGTCACCGCCGTCTCCACGTACTTCTTCCGGCGGACCGGCCGCGTCTGGGTCGGCGCGTTCGTCAACAGTCTGCTCGTGGCGCTGGTCCTCGTCGCGGGGACCGCGACGCACGCGCCGCTGTAGCCGTCCGGTCGGCTCTCTTTTGGCCGTCCGTTCCCGACGACGAACCGCTGCTCTCGTTTGAACGTTCGCATCGACTGTCGAGTGGCCCGTCGCCGGCAGCCACTTTCACTTTCACTCCCCTGTTAACGGAGGTTTATTACCCCCGACGCACAAGCCCCGTGTATGTCCACATCAGAGGACCTCGAAGAGCTGCCGGGCGTCGGTCCGGCCACAGCGGAGAAGCTCAAGGACAACGGCTTCGACGGCTATCAGGGAATCGCCGTCGCCTCCCCCGGCGAGCTGTCGAACACGGCCGACATCGGCGAGTCGTCGGCCGCCGACATCATCCAGGCCGCCCGAGAGGCCGCCGACATCGGCGGGTTCGAGACCGGCGCGACCGTCCTGGAGCGTCGCGAACAGATCGGGAAGCTCACCTGGTCGGTCTCGGAGGTCGACGACCTGCTGGGCGGTGGCATCGAGACCCAGTCGATCACCGAGGTGTACGGCGAGTTCGGGGCCGGCAAGTCCCAGGTCACCCACCAGATCTCGGTGACCGTCCAGCTACCCGCCGAGCACGGCGGTCTGGAGGGCAGCGCGATCTTCGTCGACTCCGAGGACACGTTCCGGCCCGAGCGGATCGATCAGATGGTGCGTGGCCTCGACGACGACGTTCTCGAAGACACGATGGTCCTGCACGGCGTCGTCGAAGAAGCGGGCGACGCCGACGCGGGCGACGAGGAACTGCTCGAAGCGCTCGTCGAGTCCGTCCTCGACAAGATCCACGTCGCGAAGGCGTTCAACTCCAACCACCAGATCCTGCTGGCAGAGAAGGCCCAGGAGATCGCCAGCGAGAGCCAGGACGACGAGTTCCCCGTCCGCCTGCTCTGTGTCGACTCGCTGACGGCCCACTTCCGTGCCGAGTACGTCGGCCGTGGCGAACTGGCCGACCGCCAGCAGAAGCTCAACAAGCACCTCCACGACCTGATGCGCGTCGGCGACCTCAACAACACCGCCGTCGTCGTCACCAACCAGGTCGCGGCCAACCCCGACTCCTTCTTCGGCGACCCCACCCAGCCCATCGGCGGGAACATTCTGGGCCACACGTCGACGTTCCGCATCTACCTCCGGAAGTCCAAGGGGAACAAGCGGATCGTCAAACTCGTCGACGCGCCGAACCTCCCGGACGGCGAAGCGGTCATGCGCGTCGAAGAGGGCGGCCTGATGGACGAGTAACGCACGACGCCCGCCGTTCGAGACCGGCCCCCGCGATGCGGTGAGAACACTCACCACGACCCCTTCGTTTCCCCTCGAACCCGCCGCCGTCCCGCGTCTTTCGCGCGTCTGACGCACCGCGGTGAAAGTGAAATCGGTCCAGAAGAACCACAAGACGGCAGTCGATCTCTAGTCGAAACGAGGGGGTTCGTGACGTGAGAGCGTCTCACGTCCGTCGAATCAAGCCGCCGACCGAACGGGCGGCAGCATTTTGTGGGATGGTGACGTACCACGCGGTATGAAGTTCGTCATCGTCGGCTACGGTCGGGTCGGGACGCGGACGGCACGCATCCTGGACAGCGAGGGCCACGCCGTCGTCATCGTCGAGAACGACCTCGACAAGGCCGATCGGAGCGCGGAGGAAGGGTTCGAGACGGTCCGGGGCGACGGCAACGACGAGTCCGTCCTCGAAGCGGCGGGGCTGGACGACGCCGACGCCATCGCGGGGCTGACCGGCGACCTCAACACCAACTTCGCGGCCTGCATGGTCGGCAAGGAACACGGCTGTCGAACGGTCCTCCGGATCGACGCCGACTACCGGGAAGAGATCTACGAGAAGTACGCCGCCGACGTCGACGAGATCGTCTACCCCGAGCGGCTCGGTGCGGCGGGTGCGAAGACCGCACTGCTGGGCGGGGATTTCAACGTCCTGGCAGATCTCACCGAACAGCTCTCGGTCGCCAGCGTCACCGTCCCAGACGGATCGCCCGTCGTCGGCGAACGCGTCGTCGCGCTCGATCTCCCCGGCGACGCGCGGATCTACGCCCACGGGAGCGACCGCGAACCCATGACGATCCCGCTCCCACGGACGAAGCTGGCAGCCGGCGACACCGTCGCGGTCATGGCCAGTCCCGAGACGCTCGACGACGTGCGAACGTCGCTCAAGGGAACGTAGTCTACCGCTCTCGGCCAGCGGCGTCGGCAGCGCTGGCGGCCAGGCGCGCGACCCGGAGCGGTTCCGGCCGTCCGCCCTCGGGCGTGAACGCGCAAACGACCTCGCCGGCCCTGTCCTCGTCGATGCCGACACTCCGGACGTACACCGTTCCGTCTGCGACCGAGACCAGACGGCGCTCTGGCTGGGCTCGATAGATCGCCAGCCGATCGTCCGCGACCGCGGGATCGTCGAACGCGTCACGGATCGCCGATTCGAGACCCTCGCTCGCCTCGTAGGTGATCGAACAGACCGGGAGTCCGGTGGCGTCGTGGAGTTCGGTGAGATCGACGACATTGAACCACGCGGGCGCGATGCCCGAGACCAGCAGGTATCGAACGTCCTCGCGGTCGAGTCGGTCGACCATATCGGCGATCTCGGCGGTCGCGTCGCTCCCACCGACCGTGCAACTGCCGAAAACGAATCCGTCGACGACCCGGCTGGCGCGGACGACGACGCCGGCCAGCGTACTCGTCGCCCCGCGATACGACTCTGCGACGCCCAGCGCGCGGACGCCGGCTTTCATCTCGAAATCACTCCCGAGCCCGCAGGCTGTCGATTACGTGTTCTCGTCTTTGATGTCGTCGAGCCGATCCAGTAGTTCGTCGTTCGAGGCCGTAAACTCGAACTCCACGTCACCGTCGTGCTCGTTTTCCGAGGTGGACAGTCCATCCTCGTCGTCGTACTCTGTGTCGTACTCCTGATTGTCTTGTTCGGATTCGTCGTAGCTCCCAAACCCCATACATGTAACCATTATAGATTCCCCGTGATAAATCACTCGGCGGTTTTGCCGCTACCGTCGCAGAACACGACAGCGAGCCTATAAGAAGCCGCTGTGTCACGACAGTCGCCGCCTCGGGTGTGACGTCTCTTACCGGACAGCCGGCAGTCTGAAACACGAGCCACCCCTATCGAGAACGATGGCAGTCTACACCGTCACCGACGGCGCAGAGACGTTCACCTGCAACGCCTATCTGGTCACGGGCGAACGGACGACACTGGTCGACGCCGGTGCGTACGTCGGCGTCGTGGACGCGATCAGAGACCACGTCGACGAACTCGATCGGGTCGTCCTGACCCACCAGCACGGCGACCACGTCGCGGAGCTGGCCGCCGTTCTGGACGCGTTCGACGCCGAGCTGTACGCCTACGGCGAGCACCCGCGACGGGACCACGCGCTCGCCGACGGCGACACCGTCACGGTCGGCGACCACGACTGTACGGTCGTGTACACGCCGGGCCACGCCGACGACCACGTCTCGCTGGTCTCCGAGACGGCGCTGTTCTCCGGCGACGTGGTCGTCCACGACGACGGCGCGTTCGACGACGGGAGCTTCGGCCGGACCGACGCCCCCGATCAGTCTCGCGAGCGGCTCATCGAGTCGATTCGGAACCTCCTCGACCGACTCCCCGCGTCGGTCGAGGCGATGTACGCCGGCCACGGCAGCGTCTTCGAGGGCGACGTGCGAGCGGTCGTCGAACGCGCGCTCGAACGGGCAGAGCGCCGAGAGCCGAAGTACCCAGACGAGTAGCGAGAGGTCCCCCCCCACGGCTGCGAGCGATCGCGAAGACCGCTCTCGTTGATTGTCGGGACGGACGGGCAGTCGGCAGTGTCACTCGAACACTCGACCGAGGACGTACAGCCCGGCACCCACGACTGCGAGCGGCGCGTGGACGACGCTGGTCACGCCGTCCCGGACGATTTCGAGTCGGCTGGACAGGCCGTCGGTGACGGGGACGATCTCGATCCCGAAGCCGACGGACGCGAGCGAGCCGACGTCGCGGGGGGCGGCCGCGACGAACATCGCCGTCGTGCCGAGCACGACCAGCAGGAGGGTCGTGTGGGTCCCCGTCCAGTTGGGGAGCGCGTCGGTGAAACGGACTACGATCCCGAAGACCACCGGCACGGCGATCGCGGCGGCAGTCACGGCCAGGGGTGGTGCGGTCGCGAACGCGACGATCGAGACGATCCCACCCGCGACGAGGACGACCGTGACGCCCATGAACTTCAGCGAGAAGCCGTCGTGGAGCCGCAGCGTCCAGGTACAGGCCAGCGCGGTCGTCATGATGTAGGCGATCCGGTGGGCGATCGTCAGGACACCGTCGGCGAAGCCACTCGCTGCGTAGACGAACTGCAGCGCCAGCAAGACGCCGAGGACGCCGAGCGCCTCGACGACGCTAACGCCCGGGAAGCCGGGTCTGGTCTGCTCTGTGGCGGTGTTGCTCATCGCTTCGGCGTCCACTGCGTGGGGCCGACGTAAGTCTCTGTGGGATCTGGTTTCGGCGCGTCAGCTCGCGGACGAAAGAGAGGGGTGGGTTGCGGTGTCCGGGCGCGCTCGGGAGGATGGGAGACTGAATGTACAGTCGGTGTGCGCGCCCGTGTCGACGGGTCATGACGACCGTACATAAATACCCGTCAGACGGGCGTTCGACGACGGCGTAGTCCGTGGGTTTTTCTCTCGCGCGTGCCTCCCCTCGGGCATGACCTGGGCGGCACTCTTCGAGCGAGCGACGGCGTACGAGACGAGCGTCGAGAGCGTGCGTTCGGCACTGGAGGAACGACGCCGTGACGAGTGAGTCGACCCGAGTCGTGGCCGACGCCGACGTACTCGCCGCGGACCTCCTCGTCGGTGGGGACGCCCGCGCCGCGCTCGATCACGTGCGCCGGCACGACTGGGTGACGCTGGTCGCCAGCGTCCCGCTGCTGGACGACGCCGAGGCGGTGATCGCCGATCTCGCAGACGCCTCGCTGGCCAGCGACTGGCGCGAGCGCGTGACGACGGCGTGTCACTGCGTCGAGCACCCGCCCGACGACCATCCGGGGCTGGCCGCCGCCTACCGCGGCGAGGCCACGCACCTGCTGTCGTACGACGATACGCTCCGGTCGGCCAGGACCGGACTGTCGATCCAGCCCCACGCCGACCTCAGCGTCCGTCCGCCGGACGCGTTCGCCCGGCTGTTCGATCCCGCGGCGGTGTACGAGGCGACCCACGACGGCGACTACCCCGGACCGGACAGCGACCCGCGAGCGTAGGTCGCCGTCAGCGGTTCCCGTTGACGAGCCGGCTCCCCCACCGCTGGAGTGGGCGCGGGACGAACGAGAGCAGCCCCACGAGGACGGTCATCGCCAGCCCCGGCACGACGACGGCCTCGCCGCGCTGGAGTCCCCGGTATCCCGCCCGCGCCACCCGTTCGGGCGTGTCACAGAGCGTGCGACCGACCGCCGAATCGCCCATCCCCGCCCGCTCCTGGAACTCCGTCTCGGTCGGGCCGGGACACAGGACCGTCACGTCGACGGCGCTGTCCCGGTGTTCGGCCGCTAGCGCCTGGGAGAAGCTGTTGACGTAGGCCTTGCTGGCGTAGTAGCCAGCCATGTACGCGCCGGGGACGAAGCCCGCAACCGAGCCGACGTTGAGCACCTGCCCGGCGTCCCGGCCGTCGAGAAACCGGCGGGTCAGTTCGACGAGCACCGAGACGTTGAGCCGGAGCTGTGTCCGCTCCTCGTCGGGGTCGCTCTCCGCGAAGGGGCCGTGCGTACCGACGCCGACGTTGTTGACCAGCGTCTGGACGGCGATGCCACGGTCCGCCAGCGTCGCCCACAACCGATCGGGCGCGTCGTCCGCCGCCAGATCCATCGCGACGACGTGAGTCGTGACGCCGTAGCGTTCGAGGTCGGCCGCGAGTGATTCGAGGCGGGCCGCCCGGCGGGCCACGAGAACGAGGTCGTGTCCGTGGCGGGCGAACTCCCGGGCCAGCGCCGCACCGATCCCGGCGCTGGCACCCGTGATCAGCGCCGTCCCGGCCGTCTCCCGTTCGCTGGTCACGCGTCACCCACCCCAGGGCCGTCGCTCGCGTACAGCGATGGGCGACGGGACCGGTGGGTGTGGGCTCGCTCGTTAGCCATCGATCCGACCCGTCGTCTCGACCCACTCGGCGAACGTCGAAAGCGCCCGGCCCCGGTGGCTGACGGCGTTTTTCCGCTCGGTGTCCATCTCGGCGAAGGTCGCCCCGTCGTGTTCGAAGATCGGGTCGAAGCCGAAGCCGCCGTCCCCTCGGGGCGCGACGATCGTCCCGGGGACGCGCCCGCGGAACAGCTTCACCGGGAGCGCCGCACCGTCGACCTGCGCGTCGGTGGTCGCTCCGCCCCGCTCGTCGGCAGCCAGGTCGTGTCCGCGCCGGTCGTCGTGATCGACGGAGCTGGGTGCAGCCTCGAAGCCGTCGCCGTCGCAGTAGGCGACGACGGTCTCGAAGGCGGCGCTGTGGTCGTCTTCCGGTTCGGTGAGTCGCCAGACCCGCTCGATGCCGAGTCGGTCTTCGACGTACGACGAGTACGGGCCGGGGAACCCATCGAGCGCGTCGACGAACAGACCGGAGTCGTCGACGATGACCGGCTCACCGACCGCCCGGTAGGCCTCGCGTGCGCCGTGGGCAGCGACGGCGGCGAGGTCGTCGCCCTGCACCTCGGTGTAGTCGAAGTCGAACTGTTCGACCGTCTCCGCGCCCAGGTACTCCCTGGCTTCGTGGACCTTCCCGGGGTTGGTCGTGACGAACTTGAGCATACCGCGAGTCGGGCGAGGACGGGAAAATAGCCGTCGATGTTCGCGACTCAGTCGACGACGACTTCGACCGCTTCGTCCTCGGCGTCTGGCTCCTCCTCGATGCCGCCCTGCTCTTGCCAGACCAGTGCGCCGACGACCGCGAGGACGACCCAGGAACGCCAGTTGGCGAGGTTCAGCGAGTACCCGATCCCGAACGGTTTCTCGACGAGCATCGAGTCGCCGGGTTGCCAGTACGAAGACAGCATCCGTCGAACGCTCGGGCGTTCGAAGTTGTACGGCACTCCGAAGAGTTCGCCGGACTGTGGTTTGTCGGCCATGGAATCCGGTACGGCACGCCGCGTTAAGTCGTTTTTCCTCGCTCAGCCCAGCAGTGAGGTGACGGGGCCGTCGAAGTTGATGATCACGGCCTGGGCCCGGTCGCCGAACACCGCCTTGCCGGTCGGGGACCGCTGGTCGCCGGTGAGAAACACGTGGTCGATGTCGTTGTCCGCGGCGGCTTCGAGGATGCGGTCGGCCTCGGTTTCGGCCTGTCCGATGCGTCCCGCGAGGACGTCCCACTCGACGTCGTAGTCGCCGACGACCTCCTCGACGACCGCCGCCGCCTCCTGGTGAACGTCGTCCATGATCTCGCTGTCGTCGTAGCTCGTGTGTTCCTCCTCGGCCACGGCGTCGAGCGAGTCGCGTTTCTCTTCGAACGCCTCGTGAGTGAGCAAGGAGAGCACGTGGAGTCGCGCGTCCGCGCCACCGGCCAGCTGCGCGGCCTCGGTCAACAGTTCGCGACCGCGTTCGTCCGTATCGAGTACGACGAGTGCGTCGTCCATGTCAGGAGCGATCTGGCGGAACCCACTTAATTTTCACTGGTATCGGCCGCGATCTTCGATCGCGTCGAGACGGTCGAGGACGGTGTCGTCGCGCTCGCTTGCGGTCCGGTAGGCGTCGGCCACGGCGGCCCGGAGCCGCTCGGCGTCGTCGGTGGTCCCGGCCAGCGACTGATCGAGGACGTGCAGGTCCATCGCGTGGTCCTCGGTGTCTCGCGTGTAGTAGCCCAGTCCGAAGTCGATGAGGAAGACGCCGGGGTCGCCCTCCCCGACGCGGACGTTCCGCGTCGTCGGATCGCCGTGGACGAAGCCGGCGTCGTGGATCGCAGCGAGGTGCCGGCCGACCGCCCGGACCCGCTCCTCGGTCAGCCCGTCGCGCAGTTCTCGCCGGCCGACCCGCTGGAAGACGATCCGGGCGTCTCGTGGGTCCACGTCGTAGATCACCGGCGTCGGAACGCCGTGCCGGCGGGCCTCGCTGGTGAGGCGGGCCTCCTGTCTGGTGCGCTCCGAGCGCAGCCGTTCGTCCAGTTTCGGGTGGCGATACGAGCGAGGGCGGCGCTCCTTGATCACGCGGTCGCCCTCGAAGCGGACGAGCGCTTCGGCCCCCTGAATCTCGTCGGCGTCACCGCCAACGCGGGCGACCGGTTCGCCCGCGTCCCAGGTCACCTCGACCTGATCGGGCCGGAAGTCAGAGTCGATGCCGGAGTCGGGTATCGACAGCGTGTCGCCGGCCGCGTACATCCGCGCGCCCAGAATCGCGATCATCCCGGCGTTGTCTCGGAGAAAGCGGGGCTCGGGCGCGTAGAACTCCGCACCGCGCTGTGTACACATCTCCGCGAGCATCGAGCGGAGACGCTCGTTCTGGCCGACGCCGCCCCCGAGGACGAGTTCGTCGGCGTCAGTCAGCGAGAGGGCGCGCTCGGCGACTTCGGTCAGCATCGCGAAGATCGTCTCCTCGAGCCCGCGACAGACGTCCTCGACCGGCGTACCGCGGTCGGTTGCCTGCTTGGCGGCGGACATGATCCCCGAGAAAGAGAAGTCCATCCCCTTGACCACGTAGGGAAGGTCGACGTACGTCCCGCGCGTCGCGTGGTCTTCGACCTTGGGACCGCCGGGGTGAGACCAGCCGACGTGGCGCGTGAACTTGTCGAGGGCGTTGCCGACGCCGGTGTCCATCGTCTCGCCGAGCACGCGATATCGTCCCGATCGGTACCCGAGGACGTGCGCGTTGGCACCGGAGGCGTTCAGGCAGATGGGCGAGGAAAACCCCGAGAAGTAGCGCCCGACTTCGAGGTGTGCGACCATGTGGTTGACGCCGACCAGCGCCACGTCGAACCGCTGTGCGACCGCCCGCGCCGCCGTCCCGACGATCCGCAGGCACGGTCCCAGGCCGGGGCCACGCGAGAAGGCGACGGCGTCGATTGGCGGGCCGGTCTCCGTGTCGGGCGCTCGCTCGCGGGCGTGTTCGAGCGCGCGCTCGACGACGGCTGGAATCGCCTCACCCATGTGTTCTGCGGCCTCGCGGGGGTGGATGCCGCCGCTGTCGGGCTGGTAGGCGTCGGTCTCGATGAAGACGTGGTCGTCACTGGCGGCCGCCGAGGGATCTCGAAGCTCACTTTCGTCCGCCTCGAAGATCGCAGCACTGGCTGCCCAGGCTGTGCCTTCGATGCCGAGAACGCGCATTGTGAAGCCGCTATGCGGGCGTTACTCCCACTCGGTGTAGCCGCACTTGCCGCAGTGTTTGCGGTCGTCGTGCTCGGCGAGGAAGGTGTCGCCACACCGGGGGCACTGCTCGCGCTCGATCTGACCGTCGTCGCTGTAGTACTCGTGACGGGCCATCTTATGCCTCCTCACCCGACTCACCGTCGGCGACGATCTTGTTGCGTTCGAGCATGTGGTCTTGCTCGACCTCGCGGGCGAACTCGGGCGCGTCGTACACTTTCGCGTAGCCGACGGTCTTTCGCATCCCGAACTTCGTGTCGAGCTCGTGGACGACGACTTCTTCGGCGTCCTTGTTGAGCTTGGCCGTGAGCGAGTCGCGCACGGAGAGTCGCGACGGCGTCGCCTCGTCGTGTCGCACCTCGAACCGAACGTCGGTCCGGTGTAACATCGGGTTGTCGTCTTCTTTGATGATGTCGATTTCCATGGTTCGTTGTCCCTACATTGCCCCTGAAGCGCGTAAAAGGATTTCGAACGGCGTACAGCTCCCAACCCTCGCGGCGGGCGCGGACCCGACGGCGTCGCGAACGACACGTGAAGAGAGAGCCGGATCGACGGGGACGACGAGTCGACCGTCGACACGCTCTACCAGACGATGTATAAGAAAGTGGAGTTAAGAAAACGAATACCGTGGTAACTGTTGCACCACATTTTGAGGCGTGAAAAGTATTTCTACAGAGTGTGCCGTGGTACCGTCTCTCAAAACCAATCGGCTTTCTGAAACTTTTTGTATGGCGAGAGTCTTGGTGTACGTACGGCAGTGGTCCCGCGACCGCTCGCCCCCACGGAGCACCCACAATGTCATCGAACACGTCCCATCTTCGCACACGATCCGAGCGTGGTCCCGCAGTCGATTCCCCGTCGTTCGCGACGCTGGTCGGTTTCCCCGTCCTCCTCGTCGCCGCTCTCGTCGCCCTGAGCTATCCGCTCGCGGCCGCGACGGCACTCGCCGCGACGGCACTTGCAGTGAAAGGCACACAGTTCGGACTGGCCGCACTTGTCCGCCGGACGAACGACGCGCCTCGTCGGGTCACCGTCCCCGGCGTCGGCACCGTGACCGTCAGCATCGCCCCGCTGTGAGACTACCCGTCACGCCGTGACAGCCGCCGGTGCGAGAACGAGACGCCACGCTCTTTGAATCACGACTGCTTTTCGCTGCGACGACGCCACCGCGGCGAGGTCGCCGTCACCTACTCCTCGGTGACCGGCGCGTCCATGCGTCGAACGTCGAGCACCAGCTCGTCGGCGGTCTCGGAGACGGCCGTCACTTCGCCCGCGACGACCAGATCCGCGCTGGGCGTCGGCCCGACGACGACCGGATCGCCGACCTCGATACTGCCGAGGGTCCCCTGGAGGGAGACGTGTGCCGTACACTCCGTCGGGTGGTGGACGTTGGTCAGGTCGATCTCCTCGACTGTGGCGTCGATCCTGTCGAACGCCTGCGAGACGGTCACCGTCTCGGCGTCGTCCATCGGTTCTCGCCCGATCGCGGCGAAGGCCGCTGGCGTCGGCTCGTACCCGCCGGTGGGTCCCTGGACGCTCTCGACGAGTCCGATCGACTGGAGGGTCGTGAGCTGGTTCTGGACCGTGCCCGAGCTGCGGTCCAGGACCTCGGCGACCTGGCCGCTCGTGACCGGGCCGTCCGCGGTCTCGTGTTCGTTGATGAGTGTCGTCACGAGCTGGGTCTGTGTCGGAGAGAGGTCGATGTCGTTCGTATTCATTTGTTGATTGTCTGTTGACGGTCGGCAACCATGAGTTTCGTGGTCGTGACTGCTAGAGATCGATCGACGGCGTCAGCGGCGGACGGCGCTTGTGTCTGGTGGTTTCGCACCATTTCCGGACCCGCTGGACCGTCGCTCGATCGACGGCGAGTCGCTCGGCGACGGCGGCCGGTGGTTGTGCTTGGTCGACGAGCGCGTGGAGGATCTCGTCGAGCGTCTCGGGGTCGACCCCGAGTTTCTGTGGGTCACTGTCGGCGCGTTCCGCCGTCCGGGTCGACCGGTCGAGAATGTTCGACGGCACGTCGACCGCTCTCGCGAGCGCACGTACCTCGGTGTGATAGAGCGGTGCCAACGGCGCGAGGTCGACGCCGTCGTCCCCGTGTTTCGTCACCGACCCCAGGAGCTGCCGGGTACGGTCGACGGAGCCGAGCACGAGCCGGTCGGTCGTGTTGGCGACGTAGTACAGGCAGGCCATCCGGAACCGTTCGCGTGCGTTGTCGAGTGCGACGACGTCGTCGGCCGGTTCCCCGGCGGCACCGATCGCGCGCTGGAACGCCGAGAGCAGCGGCCGCAACTGGAGTCGCTCGTACTCGATCGACAGCATCGACGCGACCGCCTCCGCTGCCCTGGCCGAAGCCTCGTCGTTCATGTTGGCCGGCAACACGAGACCGCAGACCCGATCGACGCCGACGGCCTCGATCGCCAGCACCGCCGCGACCGTCGAACCGACTCGCCCGTCCAGCGCGACGACGACGCCCTCGGCACCGGCCCGTTCGAGCGTCCGTTCGACGAAGCGGGGCAACTGCTCGCGAAGTTGCTGGACCGCCTCCGACTCGGTCGCAAGCTCGGAGCGCTCACGGGCCAGTGCAGGATCGTGTGCGCTGGGCTTCGAGTCACTCACGACGACCACCACCCGGCGACGCGCGCGAACCGCGACCGTGTCGCTCCAGAGGGCGGACACCGCCGGACCCACGGCGGTGCCGGCTGCCCCGCCCTCGTGAGACGGAGACGACCAGCGCGATAGCTGTCGCCGGCCACCGGACAAACGACGTCGGCTGTCGGCCGGACGACTCGATCACAGATCGTGGCGTGCAGTACACGATACCAGCAGTTCGACTCGTTACTGATAGTGATTCCCTACCAGGAGAACTAATGGGTGGGGGTCTCTGGGAGGTCCTAGTACAGGTACAGTGGCCATCGACTTTCAATGGCTACGATATCAGACGGGCAGCCGGCGCATCAGCGCGGGCAGACGGTTGCGAAGCTTCGTCTTGAAGCCCCCCTCCAGCTCGTGGATGCGGGCCATCTCGTCGTCGGTCAGGGAGAACTCGAAGACAGCGAGGTTGTCGGCCAGGTGATCGCGGCTGGTGCTCTTCGGGATGGCGACGACGCCGTCCTGCTGGACCAGCCAGCGCAGTGCGACCTGTGCCGGAGTCCGGTCGTAGCGGTCGCCGATCCGGGCCAGCAGATCGTCCCCGAGGACGCGGCCCCGCGCGAGCGGGCTGTAGGCCGTCAGTGCGATCCCCGCGCCGACGCAGTACTCTCGCAGCGCCGACTGATCCTTGTAGGGATGGTACAGCACCTGATCGGCGACGATCGGGGCGTCGACGGCGTCGCCGGCCGCCCGTAGCTGCGACCGCGTGAAGTTGCTCACGCCGAGGTGTTCGACCAGCCCCCGCTCGCGCAGTTCGGCCATCGCGGCGAGGGGTTCTTCGACGGGGACGCGCGGGTGAGGCCAGTGGATCAACAGCAGATCCACGTAGTCGACGCCGAGCGTTGCCAGACTCGCTTCGACCGTCGAGACGACCGCCTCGCGCCGGAGGTTCGAGCGCCACACCTTCGTCGTCAGGAAGATGTCGTCGCGATCCACGTCGGCCGCGGCGATCCCTTCGCCGACCGCCCGCTCGTTGTCGTACACCTGTGCGGTGTCGACGTGTCGATAGCCGAGATCCAGAGCGGTCCGAACCGTCTCGGTACACGCTGTCCCGGTGTTTTGCCACGTCCCGAGCCCGATCTTCGGGATCGACGCACCGCCAGCTTCGACGTGTTCCATAGCCGACGTTGCGCCGGGACCACAAAGAACGTCGCGGCGTCGCGGGAGGGAAAGGACAATGACACTTGGCCCCGACAGTCGACGTATGAGTGCCGACACTGTTCTCGTCGAAGACGTAATGTCGACGCCGCTCGAGACGACGAGCCCGAACGCGACCGTCCGAGCCGTCGCCGAGCAGATGCGCGAAGCGAACGTCAACGGGCTCTTCGTCCCCGGTGCAGACGCAGGGATCGTCACGACGACCGACGTGGTCCACGCCGTCGCCGAGGGCGCGGACCTCTCGGAGACCCGGGTCGCAGACGTGATGACCTCCCCCGTCGAGCGCGTCGAGACGACGACGGAACTCAACGAGGCCGCGGCTATGATGACCAACTTCGGCATCAAACACCTCCCGGTGATGGACGACCACGGCGACTACGTCGGGATGGTCTCCTCGACGGACACGACCGGCGAGTTCGCCTAGGCCGTCTCGGGGCGGGCTCTTTTCTCCCGCACGCTCGAACGACCGGACATGAAAGTCGACTGCGAGGGGTGTGCCGGCTGCTGTATCGACTGGCGGCCCCTGACCGACGCCGACACCGATCACGAGCGGCGCGGCAGTCGCCAGCCACTCGACGAGACCAGCAACCTCGTCCCGCTGACCCGCCCGGAGGTGCGTGCGTTCGTCGACCGCGGTCACGGCGACGCCCTCACGCCCCGCCTGTTCGCCGACGACGACGGCGTCACCATCGACGGGCACAGCGTCGCCGCGATCGACGGCCGGCCGGCGTTCTACGTCGGCCTTCGCAAGCCGCCAAAATCCGTCGCGCCGTTCGACGCCGACCCCACCTGGCTGGAGACCTGTGTCTTCCTCGATCCCGTGACCCTCCAGTGTCGGCTCCACGACGGCGAGCTGTACCCGGACACCTGCGGAGCCTACCCCGGCGAGAACCTCTCGCTGGCCGTCGAGACCGAGTGCGAGCGCGTCGAGGCTCACGCCCCCGGCGAGGCCGCTGGCGAGCGACTCAGCGACGACGAGCCGCCGGCCGACGCCACGCCGCTGCTCGGCCCGGCCACGCTGGGCTCGAAGCTGTTCGCACACCCCGAGCCCGAGCGCCTCTCCGGCGTCGTGTCCCGCCTCGTCGCCGACGAGCTGACGGCCGCCGACCGCGCGGAGTTCGTCGCCGTCGCGGCCGCCTCCGCACCCGGGACCGGAGCGATCAGCGACGACTGGTACGAACGGTACCGCGAGCGCGCGCGGGACGCAGCGTCGTGGACCGGGCGAGCGATCGAGCGCTGGCAGACGATCGCCGACGCGGTCGGCGAGCCGGCACCGGAACCCGAATGCGCACGCGAGATCGAGGACGACGACGGCGCACCGCCGACGCCGGGGTGGGACTCGATCGACGACGACACGTCCACCTGAAGCGAGCGCTCGCCGGTCGCCGCGACGAGACGGCGCTCGTCCTGCCAGGTCCCGGCGTTGTTGACGAGCGCGTCGAGCCGGTCGTAGTCGTCGGCGATCGCGTCGGCCAGCGCACCGACGGCGTCGAGTGTCGACAGGTCCGCGTGGTGGAACGTCGCCGTGCCTGCCGTCTCCCGGCGGACCGCCCGACAGATCTCGTGGCCACGCTCGGCGTCGCGGCCGTGGACGAGGACCGTCCAGCCCCGTGCTGCCAGTCCGCGGACCGTCTCACGTCCGATCCCGCTCGTTCCCCCAGTGACCAGCGCGACCCGGCTGTCGCTCATGGCAGGTCGTTGGGCGACCGAGCGAAAAAGAGCGGGGTTACAGTGACTCGTCCTCCGGGCTGCCGGCCACCGCGAGCGAGGAGCCCCGATCGTCGTAGTACTTCCGTCCGATGTAGGCGTCGGGCAGCCGCGAGACGACCGTCTCGAACAGTTCGTCGGCGCTCTCGTAGCTGTCGTCGTCGACGTGCGCGACGATCGACGCCAGCGTCTCCGACTCGTCGCTGTCCGGCGCGATAACCGTCACCTGTCCGAGTCGGTCACGCACCGTCGAGAGGGTGACCGGGTACGACAGTTCCGCGTCGAGATACGCCCGCAGGTCGTTTCGCTCCGTCAATCGTTCCTGTGACATAACGCGACGGTGTCGACGGCCCGCCCGCCCCACCGTCGTCCGGACCTTCCCGTGACGGTACTTCGTTATAGGGTGCTTTGTGAGTCGTCGGCATCGTCGCGCCCGGCTTACCGCCACCGGGCAACCACGCGCCGGCCGGCTTACTCGTGGCCGTACACCGGGACCGGCTCGTACGGTTCTTCGAGGTACTCCATCTCCGAGGTCGAGAGGTCGATCTCCAGTGCTTCGACGGCCGCTTCGAGGTGTTCGATGCTCGACGTGCCGAGAATCGGCGCGTCGGTGTACTCGTTCTCGAAGTGCCAGGCCAGCGCGATCTGGGCCATCGTCACGCCCTTCTCGTCGGCCAGTTCCTGGACGCGCTCGTTGATCGCCTCGCTCCCCGGCCCCTCGTCGTAGGGGAGCCCGATGTTCTCCTTCTCGTGTTCGCCCCGCGTCGTGCGAGTGAACTCCTCGTGGGGGCGGGTCAGATAGCCCGCGCCGAGGGGGCTCCACGGGATGACGCCCACGTCCCACTGCTCGCAGACGGGATACATCTCGCGCTCCTCCTCGCGGTAGGTGAGGTGATAGAGGTCCTGCATCGTCTCGAAGCGGGCCAGGCCCTCGCGCTCGCTGACGTGCAGGGCCCGCTGGAACTGGTGGGCCCACATCGAGGAGGCACCGATGTGACGCACCTGGCCGCGCCGGACGGCGTCGTCCAGCGTCCGCAGCGTCGTCTCGATGGGGGTATCGTAGTCCCAGCGGTGGATCTGGTAGAGATCGACGGTGTCCATCCCCAGCCGCTCTAGCGAGGCCGACAGCTCCTGTTCGATGGCCTTCCGCGAGAGCCCCTGCCTGTTGGGATCGTCGCCCATCTCGCCGAACACCTTCGTGGCGACGACCTGCTCGTCGCGGTCGTACTCGCCGAGCACGTCGCCGAGGATCGCCTCGCTCTCGCCCGTCGAGTAGACGTTGGCCGTGTCGAAGAAGTTGATCCCGAGTTCGAGCGCGCGCTCGATCAGCGCCTCAGAGTCGTCCCGGTCGAGCATCCACTCGTCGCCGCTGCCGAAGCTCATACAGCCCAGGCAGATCTTCGAGACCTCGATCCCGGTCGAGCCGAGTGTCGTGTACTCCATACACGACCCCGTTGTGGGGACTGACCAAGTAGTCAACGGCACAGTTCTGACACGACGAGGGCGAAAACTGGCCGGCCGGAAGCCGATACACACAACTACCGGGCCGCGCACCTCCGAGCATGGACGTTGCACACGTCGCGCTGTGGGTCTCGGACATGGATCGTGCGATCGAGTTCTACACCGAACTGGGGCTGGAACGCCAGTGGTCGTTCACGCTCGACGGCGTCGAGAACGTCTACGTCGGCGGCGACCACGGCGAACTCCAGTTGCGCCACGACCCCGACCGGACGACGCCGATCGCGCCGAATCGGGCGGACGTAGACCACGTCGCGCTCACCGTCGACGACACCGAGGCGACGGTCGAGCGCGCCACCGACGCCGGTGGGACGGTCGTCACCGCGCCGACCGTGATCGAACCGGCCGACGCCTACGTCGCCTTCGTCGAGGACCCCGAGGGGTACGTCCTGGAGTTCGTGGAGCCGCTGGACTGAGAGGACTGATTTCGGCAACCGCACGTCATTCGTCAGGCAGTGAAGTTGCGATCCGCTGTAGAGGAGGTTCCACCGCATTTATTATTGTTGTCTGAGTTAACAGAATGTGGAGATTCCGCCGAAAGATTACCTCCTCATGCGAGAGGATGCGTGGTCAAGTCGATTAGAAATATTCGCCATAGGGATGTTTTCGATAGCCGTCGCAGGAGTAGTTATGTTCGGAATGAGGCCAGTCGTCCCTAACACAATCTGGATCGTCGAACTCCTCATCATCCTTTTGCTCAATGCGTTTATCCTCACATTTTCAATAATTCTCGTACCGTTCGTATCGTATCAGGTTGGTATCGGTCGGTGTGAATCGAAGTGAACTGTTTGATACTGGGTTTCTCCCTGTTGTCCAACTACCGGCCGGCTTGCTGGGGACGATTTCGCCAATACGTTCTCAAATTCCAACGAGAGATCAGTGATCGGGACTCCAGAGACGCCAACGCCCGAGACTGACCGATCGTCCAGTCCTCGGGGCGACTCGGTGGGGTATTAGTCGCTAGCGCCCGACCAGTCTGATACGATGGCAGAAGCGAAACCGGTCCAGCGAGCCGACGATCCGCTGGATCTGACTCTCTCCGAGGCGGAACTGGAGGCGTATCGCGACCACATCACCGACTTCGTCACCGAGCAGGTCGGGGCGGCCGGCGTCGAGACGGCGGTCATCGGGCTCTCGGGCGGCATCGACAGCACGCTCACCTCCCACCTCGCCGTCGAGGCGCTGGGCGCGGAGCACGTCTACGGGCTGGTGATGCCCAGCGAGGTCAACCGCGAAGCGAACATGAGCGACGCCGAGCGCGTCGCCAGCGAGCTGCTGGGGATCGAGTACGACGTGATCGAGATCGAGCCGATCGCCGACGCCTTCCTCGAGGGCTACCCCGACGCCGAGGGCGACCAGCTCGCCGTGGGCAACCTCCGGGTGCGCTGTCGGGCGGTGCTGAACTATCTCGCAGCCAACCACCGGGACTCGATCGTCCTCGGGACGGGCAACAAGAGCGAGGCGCTGGTGGGCTACTTCACCAAGTACGGCGACGGTGCCGTGGACTGTCACCCGATCGCGAATCTCTACAAGGGCCAGGTCCGCCAGCTCGCCAAACACGTCGGCGTCCCCGACGACCTCGCGGAGAAGACCGCCAGCGCCGAGATGTGGGTCGGCCAGACCGACGAAGAAGAGATGGGACTCGACTACCCGACGCTGGACTCGATTCTCGCGCTCCACGTCGAGGGCGGAGTCTCAGCCTCGGCGACGGCCGCCGAGATCGGCGTCGACGAGGACGCCGTCGCTCGGGTGCGGGCGCTGTACGAGGGCAGCGCGCACAAACGGGCTGCCCCGCCGGGTCCCGACCCGCTGTTCTGACTGTCAGTGGCCGCTCGGACGGGCGACGGTGTCAGCGGACCTGTTGCTCGGGCCCGCGCCCGATGTACTCGGCCATGAACTGCCGCATCGTCTCTTCGTCGTACTCGTCCATGTCGAGGCGCTTGGTCCAGGCCGTCAGGACGTACGTCGCCGCCGGATCCTCGACCGGCGTCGGGACCGCGAGGAAGCTCATGAAGTCGTCCGTGTACCGGTTCCCGTACTGCCGGAAGCTCTCGCGAACGTCCGGATCGATACCGTCTGGATCGTAGTAGACGACGATCGCCCCGTGTTCCAGTGCGTGGACGACCTCACCCAGCGGCGGAGCCGTCTCGTCGTCGTAGTACCCGCCCGTCGCCCAGTCGGCGTAGTGTGGCCCGGAGGTCGGCGGCATGTGCTCGTACGTGAGTTCCGTGCCCCGGTCGACGTGCTGGGTGCCTTCGGACTCCTGTGTCGTCACCTGCGAGACGACCGCCTGATCGCCGCTGTCTGGGAGACTCGATCCACCACCGCCTGCGCCCATGAACACGACGACGTAGACCACGATCGCGATCGAGAAGCCGACGACACCGATCAGGATAGCCGGCCCCAGCGAGAGGCTCCGGCCCTCGTCGCTCCCGTCGCGCTCGGCGACCCGTCGCTGATCGATCGACCCCAGCTCACCCTCGTGGGCGCTGCCGAGGTGATCGAGGTACGCGTCCTCACTGTCGAAGGACCCGTCACAGTACTCACAGTCAACCATTGTCTCGTAGTGCGCGTGGGACGGCTTCAATCCTTGCGCTTGGCCCGCGCTTCGACGAGGGTCGCGAACGCCTCGCGTTCCCGCTCGAACTGGCGGTCGTCGTCGGCCGACTCGGCGAGCAGCTCCTTGATCGTCCGGACCGCTCCGGCGTCGTTGTCGGCGACCGCGTGTGCGACCGCCAGCGGATCGTCGACGACCCGCGAAACCAGGCCGACCCGCAGCGCCTCGTCGGCGTCGACGACGCGACCGGACAGCGAGAGATCCATCGCCACGCTCCGGCCGACGGTGTCGACCAGCCGATCGGTCCCGCCCCACGCGCCGAACAGCCCCAGCGTCACGCCCGACTCGGCGAACGTCGAGCGGGGCGTACAGACCCGCAGGTCACAGGCCAGCGCGAGTTCGACGCCGCCCCCGCGTGCCGGCCCGTCGATGGCCGCGACGGTCGCCCCGTCGTAGCCAGCCAGCGCGTCCGCGACGGCCTGGCCCAGCCGAGAGAACGAACGCGCGTCGTCTCCGTCGAGGGCGTCGACGGTGTCCAGATCCGCGCCGGCACAGAACGCCGTTCCAGCGCCCCGAACTGCGACCACCGGCGCGCTCGCGTCCGCGATTCGGTCCCGGAGCGCCGCCAGCGCGTCGGCCGTCAGCGCGTTGCGGCTGTCGGGCCGGTCGATCGTCACGACCAGTACCTCGCCCGTCCGCTCGGTCCGTATCGTCCCCATGCCCGACCCGACGTTTCCAAAGGTCTTTGCCCTTCCCGTCGCTAGGCGAAGGTAATGGAGGAAGCCGCTGCGGTCCGACGAGCCGCACTGGCGGCAGTCGACGACGTCGACCCCGCTCGTCTGCGCGACCGTATCGAGGACCGGCTCAACGCCGCCTCGATGACCCCCGGCGTCTGCACGCTCGTCAGCGCGAGCGCCGCCGGCTGCGAGGGACAACTCGACGGCCTCAGCGACCGCGCCGCCGGTGTCCAGTTGATCTACGAGGGACTCCGGCTGACGCGGGCGCTGGCCCACGACGACCCCTGGGCGGGCGGCGACCGCGACGCCGCCGACTTGGACGTTCTCATCGCCGACATCCTCGTCTCACGTGGATTCTATCTGCTGGCCCGAACCGAGGCCGCCGACGCCGCCGTCGACGTGGTCCGGGCGTTCGGTACCGACCAGACCGTCCGCCGCGAGACCGACGACCCCACGCTCGATCGGAACCTCGAAGCCGACGTGCTCGAACTCGCTGCCGTGGCCGGCGTCACCGCCGCCGGGAGCCGACCCGCGCCACGCCTGCGTGAGTACGCCAGCGACCTCGTGACCGACGGGCTGCCACCCGTCGAGACGTTCGCCGACGAGGACGTACGCGAGACGCTCGCGACACTGACGACCGACGCCACGAGCGCCGACGGCGTCCGCACCTCGGCCGACCACTGAGAGAGAGTAGCGTGCCGTCCCCGAATCGTAACGCCTAAAGACAACTCCGGACAACGGATGAATGCGCGCCTGGGTAGCTTAGAGGTAAAGCGCGTCCTTGGTAAGGACGAGAGCCCGGGTTCAAATCCCGGCCTAGGCTTCTCGATTTCACTTCTGCGAGGCGCTCTGTCGCCGAGCGATCGCTGAAATCGATGAAGTCGTACCCGGAATTTGAACCCTGGAAGTCGCAGCCCCGGAAGCGCAGCGAACGCAGTGAGCGAGCATCCCGGAACGTCTTCCTCCGGTTCAAATCCCGGCCGAGGCTTTCTGCGATGAACGAAGGTGAAGAGCGAAAGCTAGACACGGGATCTGAATCACGACAGGCCGAGCGAAGCGAGGTCTGGTATCAGTTCAGATTCCTCTGGGCTTTTCTCACGACGCTGCATCGACGAGCGGATCGAACGACTCCGGGCAATGGCCGATCACCGACGAATCGACGGACGGTGACGACATCATACCGTTCTGTATCGCGGATAGCGATATATCACGTCGATCGCGGAGCCACGCTACCGAACTCCCGAAGCAGCCAGAACGTCTGCGAGAGCCGTCAACGAGTCGCAACCTCGCGAGCGTGCTCGACCACCGTCGACGGCCTCTCGCGGGGCGGCCAGTGGGCACACGAGTCGAGGACCACCAGCTCGCTCTCTGGAATGCGATCGGCCGCCCGCTCGGCCCAGGACAGCGGGACCACCTCGTCGTGGCGGCCGTGGAGGAGTCGTGTCGGGACCTCGAGCGCCGGTAGCTCGTCGACGTAGACGGTCCGGTATCCCGAGCGCGTCACCTCGGCCTCGCGGAAGCGACGGAACGCGACCCCGGCAGTAGGCCGCTTGACCTCCTCGTAGACCGCGTCGACCGCTTTTTCGGAGAGGTCGTCGAGGTCCGCGACGATCCCGTTCAGGCTCGCCTTCGTGAGCCGGCGGCTCCGGCGGAACAGGGCGATGGCGACCCGATTGAACAGTTGGACGCGCGCGAGGGCGTAGGAGAGTCGACCGTTTGGCAGCGCTCGGCCCAGTCCGTAGCTGTCGATCAACAGGAGATCGTCGACGAGAGCGGGACGGCGGAGTGCCACGCCGAGTCCGACAGCACCACCGAGCGAGAGTCCGGCGATCGAGAACGTGTCGACAGCCAGTTCGTCGAGAAACCTCGTCATAGCGTCGACGTGCCGGCCGACCGGGTAGGAGCCCGGCGGGAGAACCGTCCGGCCGTCCGTGCTCTCGCCCCTGTCGACGCCGCTCCGGCCGTACCCCAGGAGATCCGGCGCGACGACGTGACAGTCCGCGGCCAGCGGCTCGATCACCTCGCCCCAGGAGACGTGTGCTGCGTCGATGATCCCACCGTGCAGGAGGACGATCGTCGGATCCACTGGATCGCCGGCTTCGAGAAAGTGGATCGCCAGACCGTCGGTGGTGACCGTCTCACTGATCGGCATACAGAGACGACGACCGCCGGCAGCAAAAAC
The DNA here is from genome assembly GCF_017612575.1 of Halomicrobium sp. IBSBa. Classification (NCBI taxonomy): domain Archaea; kingdom Methanobacteriati; phylum Methanobacteriota; class Halobacteria; order Halobacteriales; family Haloarculaceae; genus Halomicrobium; species Halomicrobium sp. IBSBa. The sequence continues at coordinate 469,578 of NZ_JADPQC010000002.1, read as the reverse complement.
CCACGCGCTGCCCGCCCAGCAGCGTCTCATCAGTCTGCTCGTCGGATACGACGCCGTCCCGACGAGACGGCCTATAAATCACTATCCGCGATAGAGAATGAGGGCCGTCGGTCCGCGAGCCGTCGCCTCGGGAACGGCGTCGTGTTCCACAATCGCTTTTTCACCGGTCGACGACGCCCCGAGCGATGCCCTCCACACTCGATTCGCTCGCACGATCGCTGGCGATGCCGTACTACGACGCTGCCCTCCCCGCGCACGATCGGTTCCACGCGAAACGGGTCCGCGATCTCTCCCTGCGATTCGCCGAGAGGTGGGACCGCGCTGTCGATCGCGACGTGCTGTCCGGGGCGGCGTGGCTTCACGATATCGGCCGCCCCCTGGAGCGCGTCGGGGAAATCGACGACCACGGCGAGTGGACCACGGTCACGGCCAGGGAGTTGCTGGCCGAGGAAGGCGTCGCTGCCAGCCGAATCGACGCCGTCGCACACTGCCTGCGAACTCACAGCATCCGATCGAGTTCACCGGAGCCCGAGAGCCCGGAAGCGAAGCTCCTGTTCGACGCCGACAAGCTCGATGCGACCGGTGCGGTCGGGATCGTCCGACTCGCGTGTGTCGTCGGCGAACGATCGGGGCGAACGGGGACCCAGTACGCACACCTCGACGACGCCTCGACACACGAAGCGACGACCGACCGTCGCGACATTTCGGTCCTCCGTGAGTGGGCGCGCGAACGACCGGCACGACTACACACGCCACCGGCCCGGCGGCTCGGCAGGTCGCGGTGGCGTTTCATGGAGGCGTTCTTCGAGCAGTTCGAGAGCGAGATCGGCGTGCGAGCCGACGCCTGATCGATCGTCGACAATCTCGATCCCGGTGTACGCACGGCACACGAGAGCGGTCACTATCGCCGTCGCCGCGAGCCCAGTGAATCCATCCCGACGCCGCTTTGATATCGCGGATAGCAGTTTATGGCGTGGGGCTAGCGCGTGTCTCTGGAACAGCTGCCACAGCCACAAACGTCCGTTTCACGGCGTTATATGTACCTCAACGGCGAATTCGTGAGCTGCGTCCGTCTCGAACAGATGTCGGTCGTCATGCGTGGTTGTAACCCCGTGGCGAGATTCGCCATCCGGGGTGGCGGAATCGGTCACAGCCGACAGTGTCAGAACTCGCCGGGACCGGGTGCCGGCACGCCACCGTCGTCTTCCCCGCCGAGTTCGAACTCCGCGCGGAGCTCGCGGATCCGATCGCGGATGTCTGCAGCGAGTTCGAACTCCAGGTTGTCCGCGGCCTCGGCCATCCGTGTTTCGAGCCGTTCGATCTGTCGGGCAGCCTCGTCGGCGTCGGCCGGGCCGTCACCGGCCACGTCGCTGGTGTCCGTCTCGGCACCCGGAAGCGAGGACTCGCCGATCTCTTTCTCGATAGTCGTCGGCTCGAAGCCGTGTTCCTCGTTGTACGCCTGCTGGATCTGGCGGCGGCGCTGGGTCTCCTCGATGGCCGACCGCATCGCGTCGCTCGTGTCGTCGGCGTAGAGGACGACCTCGCCGTTGACGTTGCGGGCGGCCCGCCCCATCGTCTGGACGAGCGTCGTCTCCGACCGCAGGAACCCCTCCTGGTCGGCGTCGAGAATCGCGACGAGGCTCACTTCGGGGATGTCCAGTCCCTCCCGCAGGAGGTTGATGCCGACGAGCACCTGGATCTCGCCAAGCCGCAGCGACCGGATCAGTTCGTGGCGTTCCAGCGTGTCGGTCTCGTCGTGCATGTAGGCTACGTCGACGCCGCTCTCTTCGAGATACTCGGTGAGGTCCTCGGCCATGCGTTTGGTGAGTGTCGTCACCAGCACGCGCTCCTCGTCGGGCATCGATTCGATCCGTTCGAGCAGGTCCTGGACCTGGCCGCTGGCGTCTGCGACCTCGATCGCGGGATCGATGAGGTGGGTCGGGCGGACGATCTGCTCGACGACCTGGCCGCTCTCCTCGCGCTCGTAGTCGCCCGGCGTCGCCGAGACGTACAGCGTCCGGTCGGTCTTTTCCTCGAACTCCTCGAAGGTCAGCGGACGGTTGTCGAAGGCGGTCGGCAGGCGGAAGCCGTTCTCCACCAGACTCTCCTTGCGTGACTTGTCGCCCTCGAACTGGCCTTTGATCTGGGGGATCGTCTGGTGGGACTCGTCGACGACGGTGAGGAAGTCGTCGGGGAAGTAGTCCAACAGCGTGTACGGCGCTTCGCCGCTCTCGCGGTCCGAGAGGTGGACCGAGTAGTTCTCGATCCCCGAGCAGTAGCCGGTCTCTTTCATCATCTCCAGATCGAACGTGGTCCGCTCCTCGATGCGCTGGGCCGCGACGGCGTCGCCCTGCCGTTCGAAGTAGCGGATTCGGTCTGCCAGCATGTCCTCGATCTCCTCGATCGCCCGCTGGAGGCGCTGCTCGGGGATCGAGTAGTGCTCTGCCGGGTGGAGCAAGACGGCCGGCTCCTGGCTGACGACCTCGCCTTCCAGGGGATCCATCTTCACGAGGCGGTCGATCTCGTCGCCCCACATGTCCACCCGGACGGCGTAGCGGCCGTACATCGGGTAGATCTCGACGGTGTCGCCCCGCACGCGAAAGGTCCCCTGCGTGAAGTCCACGTCGTTGCGCTCGTAGTTCAGGTCCACGAGCTGGCCCAGGAGTTCGTCGCGCTCGATCTGCTGGCCCTCCTCCAGCCGGAGGCTCATGTCGACGTAGTTGCGCGGGTCACCCAGCCCGTAGATGGCCGACACCGAGGCGACGACGATCACGTCGTCGCGGGTCAGCAGCGAGCGGGTCGCAGAGTGTCTGAGGCGGTCGATCTCGTCGTTGATCGAGGCGTCCTTGTCGATGTAGGTGTCGGTCTGCTCGACGTAGGCCTCGGGCTGGTAGTAGTCGTAGTACGAGACGAAGTACTCGACGGCGTTGTCGGGGAAGAGGCTCCGGAACTCCTCGTAGAGCTGGGCCGCCAGCGTCTTGTTGTGGGCGATGACCAGCGTCGGCTGCTGGAGCTCCTCGATCGCCCACGAGACGGTGTTGGTCTTGCCCGACCCGGTGACGCCCAGCAGGGTCTGTTTGTCCATTCCCCGCCGATATCCGTCGACGAGCTGTTCGATGGCGTCTGGCTGGTCGCCGGCTGGCTCGAACGGTGCGTCGACGCGAAACGCCGTCTCGGCGTCCGGTCGGTCCGGAGACAGTGGGCCGGAGTCGCTCATTGTCCGACAGTAGGGCTCGATCGACTTGAGCGGTGTGCTTTGGGCGGATTCGACGGTTTTCCGTGCTTTCGGCCGTGTTTTGGGGCGAGGCTCAGAATCTGGGTCGCGAAGTAATAAACTGCTGTACGCTATATCGAATGCGGCGAGTGGCGTCCGCCCGTGGTAGACAGCGGTAGCACAGTCGAAGGGCGTCACACCGACCGCACGACGGCCGGCGATCGGGTGTGCAGAGATGCGATGCGGCGACGGGCGCGACGGCCAGCCCGAGAGCTACGGGAAGATCAGTGCCGAGACCAGCACCGTCCAGGCTATTGGTCAGACGTGTGACTGGTCGTCGGCAGTTTCTGGGTCGTTAGATCCTGCTGTTCGGCCCGGAACCGTTCAACCGCCACGTCACCCTGAAGTTCCAATTGTCACGGCGCTCCTCGATTACGTCGGAGGATATCCACCAGAGAGGTCCCGGCCCACCACAGGGAAACGAGAGTAACCAAGACGCCGAACCAAGCAGGGATATCTGTGCTGCTGTACATAATGACACCGCCAGCGATTCCGGCGACGAATATCGCCAGTTCCACGTACCGAATGTCGTTGTTCGTAACATCGACCGCCGCAAAGGTCAAGAATACGAGCATGACGACCGCGGGTCCGATAACTGACGTGAAAACATCTCCCGTAGTCAAATACAACACGAGCGCGACTGCCGGTATGATAATCACGTCTTTCAGTTCGACTCGCTCACTCAGTTTTCCGACGACAGATTTCACCGTATCGACCATCCTCAGCAGACCTTGATAATACTGCCTACATGTCTTTTGTACTTCATTAAACGGCGATTATTAGCCACCCCGTCGGCCACTGTCAGAAAGGGAAATTCTGGTGGGAGCCAGTGGGATTTGGTATTAATGTCCGAACGCGACTTCACAAATAATCACTGGCGGCGCTGCACAAGGGTCACGTAGCGACAGCAGAACCCGCAGGCCGCCACAAGTACCGAATACATCGAAGTATGCCCCACATGGTGGATAGTCAACAGATCAGCCTCTTACGGACAACCCACCCAGATCCGCTACGCCGCCGTGTCGACCCGGTCCATCGTCCGCTGGATCGTCAGCCCCGAGAGCATCGAGGTGGCGATGTACCACACCGTCCAGACGTGCAGCGGTCCGATCAGTTTGGCCGTCCAGGTGATCCGGCCGAGCATCGGGAACACCGTCGCCGTCGGCGCGATGGCGGCGGCGGGCGCGACGGCCAGCCACGAGAGCCACAGAAAGATCGGTGCCGAGACCAGCACCGTCCAGGCCATCGGTCGGAGCATGTGCTTGAACATCGACAGTTGCTGGGTCATCAGCTCCTGCTGTTCGGCCCGGAGCCGTTCGACCGCCTCGTCGTCGCCGCGCTCGCGGGCGTCGTCGAGTCGCTCGCGAACGTCGGTCAGCCGGGTCTTGAGCCGCTCCATCCGTTCTTTCGACTGGAGTCGGCGGCGAATCGTCGTCGACGCCAGCGCGGTCACGACCGCGAGTAGTGTGATCGTCGCGACGAAGGGCAGTTGTGCCGCGAGCGGGCCGAGGACGGTGTTGACGCTCTGGCCGACCAGTTCGCGCCCGCCGGGCAACTGGTAGCTCGCCATCAGTGCGAGTGCGCCGACGCCTGCCAGCTTGTCCGCGCGCGACCAGCCGCCGGTCTCTGGGGCGTCGGGGTCCGCGTCGTCGAGGTCTCGCTGTGCGAGCAGTTCGCGCGCCGCGGTCGGGTCGTCGACGACGAAGCGATCACCAGCGGGGACGACGACGCCGTGGTCGAGCAGTCGGCCCCACTCGACGGGATCGATCTGTCCCCGGAGATCCGTCCACGCGACGGTTCCGTCGCCCGCCTCGGCACGGTCGAGGACGACCGCCAGCGCCACGGCGAGGTCGTCGTCCGCCCGGACGGCGTCGAAAGAACTGTCCATGCCTCAACTGGTCCCACCAGATACATGAATCTTCTTCCTCGGCGAATCCGGTCGGAAGCAGGTGATCGGCCACGCAGCGAGCGCGGTGGCCGGGACCGCAGGCACTCGACCAGGTTCGGAAATAAGCCGGCTGTTTAACAATTAAAGACCAGAATTTTGCTAGAGATTGTACATAAAGTGGCGTATAATAGCAGCTGTTTTAACAAACAGGTCGTCGAACTGCCGACTATGATCGATCGCGAGACGGTGACGGCCGCGCTCGACGGCTACCGGCCCGATCCGAACGACGCGATGTTCGAAGTACTGACCGAGCCGGCACCGGCTGTCGTCGCCATTCGAGTCGGCGACTGCTCGCCCGCCGGATTCAGGGACCTCTACCGACTCCTCTCGGCGACGACCGACGCACACGACACCGTCAACCTCTACGGGTCGACGTTCGACATCGGTCGCTACGCTGCAGTCGGTGATTCGGTCTGGGCCCGGGGACTGTTCGACTGCTGGCGAGCCATCGCGCCGGTCTGGCCGGTCAGTCCCGACGAGATGCAGTACTTCGGTCCGGCAGAACGCGAGGCGGCACGCAGCTGGGTCCGGACCGGCGAGCTCCCGGGCGATCGTGGGAGGGCTACACAGTGACGGCGGACTTCGTCGTCCACGACGCGGTGGTCGTGACCGTCGACGAGCGCAACCGCGTCTACGAGTCCGGTACCGTCGTGGTCCGGGACGGCGACATCGCGACCGTCCGAGAGAGCCGGGCGGGCGACGCCCAGATCGAGGCCGATCACGTCCTCGACGGAGCGGGACGGCTCGTGTTGCCCGGGCTCGTGAACGCCCACGCACACCTGGAGGGGACCGCGCTGACGGGTGCCTTCAGCGAGATGGGGCCGGTCGAGCTGTTCGCCCAGATGACGCCGCTGATCGCCGACATGGCCAGCGAGCACGACGACCTGCTGCGAGCGGGGTACGAGCTGGCGGCCCTGACTCACCTCCAGGGGGGCGTGACGACGGTCAACACGATGGACGTGCGCCCGGCACTGGGCGCGGACATCCTCGGCGAGGCGGGGCTGCGGGCAGTGATGGGACCCATGCTGTCAGACCTGTTCTGGGACCGGTCGGTCGACGCACAGTTCGAGCGGGCCCGCTCGTTCGTCGAGCAGTTCGACGGCAGCTACGACGGCCGCATCAGCGCCGCCCTCTGTCCCCACGACGACTGGTCGTGTACGCGCGACCTCTGGGAGCGCGTCGCAGACCTGGCCGCCGAGTACCCCGAGGTGCCAGTCCACACGCACCTGCTGGAGCTCGGCGAAAGCGACGAGATGGCCCGAGCGAACGGGAGCGACGATTCGCTCGCGCTGCTGGACGCGGTCGGGCTGCTCGACGACCGACTCGTGGGTGCGCACTTCCGGGTCGCCGACGAGAGGGACGTCGAGCGGATGAGCGAGGCCGACGCCGGTGTGGCACACTGTCCGTCCATCTTCGGCTACTACAACCTCGATCCGGAGACTCCCTGGACGCCGGTGGCCGACCTGCGCGAGGCCGGCGTGGCCGTCGGCCTCGGTCTTGACGACCACTACTGGCACGACTCCGTCGACCTGTTCGAAGAGGCGCGCTCGGCGCGCCTGCTGGCCAACCTCGACGCGGGAGCACAGCAGTACGACTCGATGGCGCTGGTCCGGATGCTCACCGCCGAGAGCGCCGACGCGGTGGGCATCGAGTCGGTCGGCCGCCTCGTCCCCGGTGCTCGTGGCGACCTCGCCGTCCTCGACGTCGACCAGGCGAAGTTCACGCCGTTGACGAACGTGGCGGCACAGCTCGCGAACGGTGCCCGCCGTTCGGACGTGGAGACGGTCGTCGTCGACGGCGAGGTGGTCGTCGAGGACGGCGTCGTCCAGACGATGGACGCGCAAGCGGTCCGGGAACGGGCCACGGCAGCCGTCGAGCAGTTCGCGGCGGCGACCGAGTGGGACCTCGGGCTCGGAACGCCCGAGCCGCCGTCACTTCGGGACGTGCTCGCCGACGCGCCAAAGCGCGGGCCGGCGAAGCTTCTGGGACGGATCGGCGCACAGAAACTGCGGGACGTGTTCAGGTGACGGCGGGGGAGAACGCGATCAGCAGACCGGCTTGGGGTTGACGCCGAGGGCCTCCAGCGTCTCGAAGTAGTCCTCGTAGGCGGCCTGAACCACCGCGCTCGCGGCCGTCTCGGCGGCGTCCCAGTCGCCGTCTTCGGCCAGCGCGTCGAGTGCCGCCTGGCGCAGCTCCTCGATGTCACCGCCCAGATCACGAAACACCTGCGAGGTCTGGGGGTCGGCCTGCCCGACGAAGAAGCCGGTAAGCTGCTCGAAGGTCTTCTTCGCGACGAGCGTCCAGCCGACGAGCCCGCCCAGGCGGGCAGCCGTCTCGTCTTGCTCGGCCAGCGTCTCGAACATGGCCGGCCGCTCGCCCGGTTCGTGGTCGCCGTGCTCGTCGACGATCGTCTCGTAGTGCTCGCGGGCGGTGTCGGCGGCCGTCTCGAAGGCGTCGCCCTCCCACCCGTCGACGGTCTCGAACGCGTAGTGTGCGCGGTCGGCCGCGCCAGCGAGGATCGGCCCCTCGTCCATCTCGCCGCCGGTGAGCGCGTACAGCGCCTTGGACGAGCCGAGCCGCGAGAGCGCCGTCTTGTTCTCGGAACTGATCGTGTCGACGAATTCCTGAGCGTCCATACTGGTCGCTACGGTCGCCAGGGCTTGTAACTGCCGGGATCCGACGGCAGCCACCGGGCCGACCGGCCATCACGGGCGTTAAGCCCGTCGGCGTCCAGATACGCTGTAATGAGCGAGTCCCCGCTCGTCGTCGCCATCAGCGGCAGTCTGCGCGAGACGAGCACGACGTGTCTGGCACTGGAACACGCGCTGTCGGCCGCAGAGACGGCCGGCGCGACGACGGAACTGGTGGACCTCCGCGAGTGGGAACTGCCGCTGTTCGATCCCGACGACCGCGACCGGGGCGACGCCGTGGCGTTGCGGGCGCTGCTCGACGACGCCGATGCGGTGGTGCTGGGAACGCCGGTGTACCACGGGATGGTGTCGTCGGCGCTGAAGAACGCGCTCGACTACCTGGGGCGCGACGAGTTCCGAGACACGACGGTCGGACTGCTGGCGACTGCCGGCGGTGGCTCCTACGGCCCGGCGCTGGAACACCTCCGGACCGGCGTCCGGACGGTCCACGGCTGGACGCTCCCCCACGAGGTCGGAATCCGCAACGCGTCCGACGCCTTCGACGACGACGGAGCCTTCGTCGACGCCGACATCGAGGCCCGGGTGCGGACGCTCGGCCGGATGGTCGCTGCCAACGCCGGGACCGAACCGAAAGCCGCAGTATAGCGGGTCCCTGCCCGATTATCGAAGTCTGAATCGATGTCGGTCGCCGGCAGCGTCGGTGAACGACCAGACAGGTATATGGTGGCTCAGCCGAATCTCACCACCATGTTCGACCAGCACCTCGGCGACGACCGCCCGTCCGAGTACCACGTCCTGTGGGACGGCGGCCGGTCGGGGTCGAACCCGCAGATCGACGTGCGCCTCCTCGAAGGGTGGGCTCGCAAGTGGGGCTACGACGTCGATCGCCGTCGCCGCGTCGACAGCGACCGAGCCGACGAGCCCCGCGAGCAGTGCCAGATCGCCTTCGCCTTCGGCGAGATCGTCGAAGAGACGCTCTCCTACGGCGACCGGGAGTACACGTTCACGACCGATCGGACGCCAGCGACCTACTTCGAACTCGACGAGTGTGGCGACGCGCGCCTCGCGACCTGGGCCAGCGAGCGCACGCTCACGCTCCGAGAACTGCGTATCGACGGCCGGGACCTCGTCTTCGACGCGGTGTTCGAGCCCGGACCGGGCCGCGTCCACGGCCAGTGGCTCTCGACGACCGTCGATCAGACGCGGTACTGGCTGACAGGATAGTCGGAGCCGCGAGCGATCGGCCTGTCTGTACGGGAACCCCGAGCAAAACGGAGTGTCCGACAGTCGTTTCGAAAGCGTAGCGAACGGACACTCCGACCGTCGAAGTATGACAGAATAGTTTTAAGAATGGCGAAAAGACAGCGTTTTTCGGACAGAACCGCAGTACGGTAGCGGGTGGTTTTCCATGCCCATTGTTGTCTATATACCGTATATATGAGCGGGATTTATCCGACAGTGCCGGCCCGATCCACGTAATGGATTCACAGGGGGATTCCGGGTCGGACGGCTGGTCTGTCCTGCCGAGCGCGATCCGGCGACGGTTCGTGTGGAAGTTTCTGACGACGGTCGCGGTCGTGATCGTCGTCACGGCTGGCATCGGCATCGTCTCGTTGAACACTGCGACGGCGACCCTGACGGGGCAGGTCGACGAGCGGACGACGACGACCGCGGAGTTACAGGCCGACGCGCTGGACCGGTGGCTCGACGGTCACCGAGACACGGCCAACCAGATCGGACTCCGCCCGGACGTACAGGCCGGGAACGCCTCGTCGGTCCAGTCGTACTTCGACGCTCATCGCTTCGGTCCGGACGTGGTCAGCGTCAACTACGTCGCCGACGACGGGACGGTGCTCGCGAGTACGAACGCTTCGCGGGTGGACACAACCGTCACCGGCACGGCGGTCGGCGAGGCCATCACCGCGGGCGTTCCGGTCGGACCGGCACAGGTCGTCGACGACACCTACGCCCGCCGAGGGACGACCGTCGCCGGCATCGTCGGCAACTCGGTCGGGAGCGAGGGCGTGATACTGGTCGAGGCGTCGCTGGGCGAGCCGGTGGCCGGCTTCGATCCGAAAGACCGGTCGGGGTACACGACGCTGCACGACTCGGAGGGGATGCTGTTTGCTACCGTCGAGTCGCCAGCGAACGTTCCCGAACGGGTCCGGCGTGCCAGCGACACCGGGTCGGTGAACCTCGAATCGTCCGCGAGCGAAGTCGTGGGCCACGCCCCCGTCGCAGGGACCGACTGGGTGATCGTCCGCCACCTCCCCGCGTCGGCCGCCTTCGCCGTCCGAGAGGAGATCCGGACGGGCATCCTCGCCGTGATGGGCGCACCGCTGGTGTTGCTCGGCGGTCTCGTCCTGGTGAGCGGCCGCCGAACCGGTAACGCGCTCGAACGGCTGGAACGAAAGGCCGGACGCATCGAAGACGGCGACCTCGACGTGACGCTCGAACAGACCCGAGCCGACGAGATCGGGCGACTCACGGCGGCCTTCGACAGTATGCGCCAGTCGCTCCGCGAAGAGATCGAGGAGGCACGATCTGCGCGCAAAGCCGCTGAAGTCTCTCGGGCCGAGGCGATGGAACTGACCGGCTACCTCGAAGCGACTGCCGACGACTACTCGGACGTGCTCGCCGAGTGCGCTGCGGGGGATCTGACGGTCAGGATGGAGCCCGACGGCGAACACGACGCGATGGACCGCATCGCGCGCGACTTCAACGATACCGTCGCCGAACTGGAGAAGACGACCGGTCAGCTCAAGACGTTCGCCGAGGACGTGGCCGATTCGGCAGACCACGTCGAGACCAGTACCGCGACGCTCCGGCAGGCCTCCGAACAGGTCGCCGAGGCCGCCCAGCAGGTGTCGCTAGACGCGTACGAGCAACAAGAACAGCTGGCCGAGATCAGCGAAGAAGTAGACGCCGTCGCGAGGACGCTCGAACGGCACGCCGACCAGCACGAAGCGCTGGACCTCGACGAGCCGCTGGCTCGCATCCGGGCGGTAGCGACGACCCTGTCGGACGTGGCAGAGATCAGCGAGGAGACGACGCAGGCCGCTGAGACCGTCGCCGGTGCGGCAGAGGAACAGACCGCCGAACTCAACGAGGTGTCCCAGCAGGCCAGCACTCTCAAACAGTACGCCGGGCCGCTGGGTGACGTGCTCAGTCGCTTCCGGACCGAGTCCGAACGGGAGTTCTTCTTCCCGTCCGGTCCGGGCAACGTCGGCGAGGAAACCGCCAACGACTCGGGTCCGGGCGAGTGACCGCTCGCGGACCGACCACCGCAGGCGCGGCGTTTCCGCCGGTAGTCGGCCGGCCGAACAGTCAAGAGCGTGTGTGCTCATAGCTGGGCTATGGCCGAATTCGCCCGGCTGGCGGGCGCACCCGATCGCCTCGCGGGCCTGGTCGGAGAGACGACGCTGACGCCGGACGCGACCGATCCGTACTACGAGCGGGTGCTCTTCGCGCTCAGAGAGAACGAGCTGACAGCCCCGGCACGGTCGGGCTCTCCGGCGGTGTACACGAGCTATCGACCCGACCACTTCGACAGCTACGCGGTCGACCGGCCCAGCTACGTCGTCCTCGGCGCGGTCCCGACGTTGCAGTGGCTCGACTGGCTGGACGACGACCGCGTCGAGGTCGTCTTCGGGGGCGATCCCGGCCGGCAACTGGTCCAGTGGGCCGAGATCCGCGGACGGGACCACCGTATGCGCGCCGAGCCGCTCCCGACCGACATCGCCGTCGAGTCGGTCGATCTCGGGATGCCCGCGGCGTTCGACGACGACGGGCGGTTCGCGCCGGACGGCGACCCCGCCCCCACGCGGGTCGAGACCGACGCCGCGACCCTCGAACGGCTCGTGACGGCCGCCGAGATCGTCGACAGCGAGAGCGTGCCCGTCGTCGTCGAAGACGGGCAGTTCCGGCTAGCCGTGTCCGGGGAGGTCGTAGCAGGGACGGGAACGCTGTCGGCCCGGACCGTCGAGGGACCAGACTGCCGGAACTGGTACGGGCCGGAACTGGGCGCGCTCACGCGGACCCTCGGCGGACCGGTTCGCCTCGAAATCGTCCCCGACGGACCGATGGCAGTCGTCCAGGAGACGGAAAGCGCGACGCGGCGGTACGTGTTCGACGAACGGGTGTAGCGACTGTCGGCACTCGTCGTCGTGGCACGAAAGAAAGAACAGAAACTGACCTCAGTTGCCCTTTTCGATGGGCGCGCCGACGAGGTTGCCCCACTCGGTCCAGGAACCGTCGTAGTTGACGGTGTCGTCGTAGCCCAGCAGCTCGTGGAGCGCGAACCAGGCGACCGAGGAGCGCTCGCCGATGCGGCAGTAGGCGACGGTCGTCTCGTCGCCGTCGATGTCTTCGTCGGCGTACAGCTCCTGCAGCTCGTCGAAGTCCTTGAACGTGCCGTCGTCGTTGGTCACGGCCGCCCAGGAGATGTTCTTCGCGCCGGGGACGTGGCCGCCACGCTGTGCGGTCTCCTGCAGGCCCGGGGGTGCCAGCACTTCGCCGGAGAACTCCTCGGGGGAGCGAACGTCCACGAGCGGGAGGTTCTTCTCGATGGCGTTCTCGACGTCGTCGCGGTACGCGCGGATGGACTCGCGCGGGCCGGACGCCTCGTAGTCGACGGCGGAGAACTCGGGGACCTCGTCCGTGGTCGTGTAGTCGTTGTCGAGCCAGTACTCGCGACCGCCGTCGAGGAGCCGAACGTCGTCGTGGCCGTAGTACTTGAACTGCCAGTAGGTGTAGGCGGCGAACCAGTTGGAGTTGTCACCGTAGAGGACGACCGTCGAGTCCTCGCTGATGCCGTGGCTCCCGAGCAGGTCCTCGAAGTCTTCCTTCGAGAGGATGTCGCGGGTGGTCTGGTCCTGGAGCTGTGTCTCCCAGTTGAAGCCGATCGCGCCGGGCGCGTGGGCCTCGTCGTACGCTTCGGTGTCTACGTCGACCTCGACCAGTCGGTGGTCGGGATCGTCACTCTGGAACGAGTCGAGGTTGTCCTCGACCCACTCCGCCGTCACGAGAACGTCGTTTGCGTAGTCGCTCATAATACAGGCCAAAATATGCACCCCATCCATATAACCCCACCCTCTCTCGGCATAGCCCGCCACTCCTCCCCTCTGGCGGCAGTTTCTGCCCCTTGTCGGACGTATTAGTATGCGAATATTTCGCACGGTTCCGGCGGCGCTCCCCGACTGCTGGCGGTTCGCTCCGGACGGCGGGCCGCGGGCTGGAAAATATCTCCGCTATCTTCGAGCGACCGAGACGAACGGTTTCAAGCCGTCGCGTCCGCAACGGTCGAGCAATGACAGATATCGTGTCCCAGTCCTGGCTCGCGGAGCGTCTGGACGACGTGCGCGTGGTCGACGTCCGCGACGCCTGGGAGTACGACGGCATCGGCCACCTCCCGGGTGCGGTCAACGTCCCCTTCGACGCGTTTCGCGCCGACGAGAGCGGCGAGCACGACGAGGGGATGCTCCCCGGGCGAGCGAACTTCGCGACGCTGCTCTCGGAGGCGGGAATCGCCAACGGAGACGAGATCGTCGCCTACGACGACACACACGGGGTCTTCGCCGCTCGCTTTCTCGTGACGGCGGCGCTGTACGGCCACGACCCCGCGGCGCTGCACCTGCTCGACGGGGACTTCTCGGCGTGGCAACTCGAGCGCGAGACGACCAGCGAGACGCCTGCGCCGACGCCGACGGAGTACGCGATCGAGCCACCGGCCGAGACGCCACTGGTCGACGCCGACGCGGTCGCCGAGGCCGTCGACGGCGACGCCGTGATCGTCGACACCCGAGAGGGGTGGGAGTACGAAGAGGGCCACATCCCCGGTGCGGTCCGGCTCGACTGGCGCGAACTGGTCGACGACGAGAGTCGCGGCCTGCGCCCCGAGACGGAGGTCCGGGAACTGCTGGCGTCGCGCGGAATCGTCCCCGAATCACGGATCGTCCTCTACTGTAACACGGCGCGCCGGATCAGCCACACCTACGTCGTCCTGTCTCACCTCGGATACGACGACCTGGCCTTCTACGAGGGCAGTCTCACCGAGTGGAGAGCACAGGACCGTCCCCTGGAGACCGGCGAGAGCTGACCGTCTGGCGGTCGACGGCCTACTCCGTGTGTTCGGAATCCAGTTGGCGCTGGACCGCCGGCCGGTCGTTGGTGAGCAACTCGACGGCTTCGACGAACAGCGCGACGACGAGCGGGCCGGCGATGAATCCGACGAGCCCGATCGAGAGCACGCCACCGGTAAAGCCGATGAAGTAGAGGCTCGCGGGGATGTCCGCGGTGTAGGGTGCGAGCTGTGGCCGGATGATCGCGTCGGGGAGGAAACCGACGAAGACCAGTCCGATCACCAGCAGCGTGGCTGCCGCGGTCAGATCCCCGGCGACCACGTCCGTCGCGGCGACCAGCGCGATCAGGATGCTCGGGCCGACCACCGGAACGAACTGGAGGATGCCGGCCACGGCCGCCAGTCCGAAGGCACCGGAGTAGCCCAGACCGGCGAACACGAGGTAGGCGATGAGGAACGTGCCGAGTGCCGTCGCCCCCTGGAGGACGTAGATCGCGTACAGGGTGTTTCTGGTCCGCTCGTGCATCGTGCGGACGAGCGAGTGGAACTGGTCGGGGACCGCACGGAAGACGACCGCCGGTGCGGCACTCGGTCGCAACAGGAGCGCGTACACGAGCAGCGTGAAGAGAAACAGCTTCAGCCCGATGATCGGCGCGCTCCCGGCCACGTCGACGGCGAGGCCGGTGATCGCGACACGAGCGGTCGCGACCAGCGATCCGACTTCGAAGCCAAACGGCATCCCCAGGATCTCGAACTCGAAGCCGGTCGGAAGCGTCCTGAGATACGCTAGCAGCGTTCCACGACGGCGGTACAGCGACCACAGCAGCGGGCCGATCAGCGCCGCAACCGAGAGGAAGGCGACGCTGGTCGCCGCGGCGGCGGCGATCCGACGGTGGATCCCTCGGTCGACGAGCAGTCGGCGAAGCGGATAGAGCACGTACGCGACCGTGATGGCGAAGAAGACGGTCGTCACGACGCTCCAGAGTAACACGACCGTCAACAGCCCCGTCACGGCGACCAGCCCGACGAGCACTCCCTGTCGACTTCGCATGCCACAGTACATTCTCCCCGGTCTCAAAAGCGTTCCCCGGCGGGAAGCGGGCGAACTCGGTCACAGTTTCCCACCGAGAAACTCCGAGTTCCGTTTTATGTCGTCCGACGGTGAAGGTCGGATATGCGACGCACACTCTGCGCACTGCTCGTAGTGATCCTCGTGGTCGGCACGCTCCCCGGGACGGCGGCCGCGGCCAGCCGGACCGGCGGGACAATCACGGTCGGCCCGGGCGAGACGATCGACGGCGACCTCGAAGCGGTCGGGGGCACAGTCGTCGTCGAAGGGACCGTCACGGGCGACCTCGAAGCCACCGGCGGCACCGTCGTGATCGACGGCACGGTCGAGGGCGACGTCGAGGCGGCTGCCGGAACCCTCGACATCGGCGGGACCGTCGGCGGCGACGTCGAGGGCGCGAGTGGGTCCCTGAAGGTCGACGAGGGCGCTCAGATCGGCGGCAACCTGACCGCCGGGGCCGGCTCGGCCACCGTCGACGGACGGATCGACGGCAACGTCGAGATCGGTGCCGAGGAGATCACGCTCGGCCCGACCGCCGACATCCGCGGCGATCTGACCTACGACGGCACCCTGAACCGCGCGGACGGCGCGACCGTCGGCGGAACAGTCGAGCGGACCGACAACGTGAGCGTCAGCCCCAGCGGCCCGTCGTTCGCCTTGCCGACCGGGACCTTCACCGCCTACGGCGTCCTCGCGAACCTCGTCGCGGGGGCCGTTCTCCTGGTGGCGTTTCCCCGCTTCTCGACGAGCGTCGCCGACGACGTGACCGACGATCCCCTCCGGATGGGGGCGTTCGGACTGCTCGCGCTCGTCGGGGTTCCCCTGGTCTGTGTGCTCCTGTTCGTGACGCTGGTCGGCATCCCGCTGTCGATCGCCGGCATCGTCGCGTACGCCTTCCTCGTGTGGGCTGGCGCACTGTACGGCCGGTTTGCCCTCGGGCGCTGGCTCCTCCGACAGATCGACCGGGACAGCCGGTGGCTCGCGCTGCTGGTCGGTGTCCTCGGAGTCGCTGCGGTGAAGTTCGTGCCGATCCTCGGCGACCTCGTCGAGGCCGTCGTCGTGCTG
This sequence comes from Halomicrobium sp. IBSBa, assembly GCF_017612575.1. Lineage (NCBI taxonomy): Archaea > Methanobacteriati > Methanobacteriota > Halobacteria > Halobacteriales > Haloarculaceae > Halomicrobium > Halomicrobium sp. IBSBa. The sequence goes on along the minus strand of NZ_JADPQC010000002.1, from coordinate 453,492 downwards.
GTCGGACTCGGCGCGCTCGTCATCGGCATGTACGATCGCTACCAGAGCGACGAGGACGAGGCCGAACCCGCCCCCGAGCCGGCCGCTGTCGACACCGAGCCGTCGGCCTGATACTGCCGGCTGTCACTTCGTGACGAGCTTCGCCACCCCGGGGTGGCGAAATCGGTCACAGATGTACAGCCGGTCGTATGAGCGCCACGCGGCGACACGCTCAAGGGCGACCGTCCGAATCGAACCGTATGCGCGTGACAGTCGAGATCGTCGGGGGCGAGACCCACGAGGTCGATGTCGCGGCCGGCGACAGCTACGCCGACCTGCTGGCTCCGACCGACCTCAGCCCCCACACGGTCTCGATCCTGGTCGACGGCACGCCCGTCCCAGAGGACCAGCCCGTCGAGGCAGACCACGTCCGCGTGGTCCGGCTGGTCAAAGGCGGGTGAGCGTGGTGGCCGTCCCGAGAGAGCGAAATACTTTCTGGCGGGCGAGTCGCCAGTACGAGACGATGCGGGTCCGCGAGGCGACGCCGGCCGACCGGGCCGCCGTCGCGAACGTCCTCGACGGGGCGGCCCTGGAGACCGAGCCGGCCCGGCTGAAAGCGAGCCTCCAGCGCGGCGAGACGCTGCTGGCGGTCGCCGACGACGGCGAGCGCGTGCTGGGGGCGCTCGTACTGGACGGCGATCGGATCGTCAGCGTCGCCGTCCGCCGTCGCCGACGCGGGCAGGGGATCGGCTCGGCACTCGTCGAGCGTGCCCTCGCGGAACGGGGGCGGCTCGTGGCGGCGTTCGACGAGCGGGTCCGGCCGTTCTACGAGACGCTCGGCTTCGCGATCGAGCCGGTCGACGGGGACGAGTCGCGCTATCGCGGTCGCCTGGAAGATGAGTAGCGTATCGAGGGTCGTGCTGTCGGCTGTCACTCCGCGCTGGCGACGAGGGGCGTGACGATCTCGCGCCCGGCGGCGAGTAGCTCGTCGACCCGCTCGCGGCTCGTCGCCTCGGCGTACACCCGGAGCTTGGGCTCGGTGCCGGAGGGGCGAACGAGGAGCCAGGTGCCGTCTGCCAGCGTCATCTTGAAGCCGTCGACCGTCGAGACCGAGTCGACGGACTGGCCGGCCACGCTGTCCGGGAGCGACGACTCCAGTGCCGCCAGCACGCGCTCCTTTCGGTCGTCCGGACAGTCGACGCTGATCCGGCCCTGGTGGATCTCGCCGTGCTCGGCCAGCAGCGCGTCGACGCGCTCGTCGAGCGGGCGGTCGTGTGCGGCCGCGGCGGCCAGCAGCGACAGCAGGACGCCGTCCTTGTTGCGGAGGTGTGCGGTGAGCCCGAACCCGCCCGACTCCTCGCCACCCATCAGGGCGTCGTGTTCGGCCATCGCCGCGGCGACGTGCTTGAACCCGACGGCGGTCTCGTGGACCGACTCGCCGTGAGCCGCGGCGACGCGGTCGACGATCGAACTGGTCGAGACGGTCCGCACGACGCCGGCCGATCCAGCACCGTCCGGTCGCTCGCTCCCGCGTGTCGCCAGCAGGTCGTCGTACACCGCGGCGAAGAAGAGGTTCGGGTCGAGGAAACCGCGGTCGGGCGTCACGACGCCGATCCGGTCGGCGTCGCCGTCGTTGACGATCCCGAGGTCCGCGTCGCCGTCTCGGACCCGCTCGATCAGCGCCTCGACGCGCTCGGCGACGGGCTCCGGTGCGCCACCGCCGAAGTCGGCGTCTCGCTCACAGCGCAGGCGGACGAGGTCGGCCCCGGCCCGCTCTAGCAGGCGGTCGGTGACGCCGCGGCCGCTGCCGTGCATCGCGTCGTAGGCGACCGTCAGCCCGTCCAGATCGACCGGCTCGTCGCGGCTCTCTCCGGCGAACTCGACGGCGTGGTCGAGGTACGCCGCCAGCAGGTCCGTCTCCTCGACGCTCCCCCACTCGGACTCTGGCAGCGAGTCCGGTCGGGCAAGCGCCGCCTCGACGGCGTCGGTCGCGTCGGCCAGCGCCGGTTGGCCCCCGGCGGGCACGAACTTCACGCCGTTGTACTCCGGCGGGTTGTGCGACGCCGTCACCATCAGCGCGCCGGCCAGTCCGCGGGACTTGACCGTCCACGCGACGACCGGCGTCGGCGTGTCCCGGTCGGGCAACACCACGTCGAAGCCGTTCGCACACAGCACGCGGGCCAGTTCCTCGGCGAACCCTCGCGAGTGCGAGCGTGCGTCGTAGCCCACGGCGACCGTCTCGCCGTCGTGACCCGCCTCCCGGAGGTGAGTCGCGACACCCTGGCCCACCATGCGGACCCGCTCGTCGGTGAACTCGTCGAGCGTCGCCCGCCAGCCGTCGGTGCCGAAGGCGATGGCCTCGGCGTCTGCGTCTGTCATGGCTGGCAGTGCAACCCCGGCCGGCAAAAAGCTCCCGTCCTCGCTACTCCCGACAGTCGCACTCGATCAGCCGCTCTTTTCGCCCCCGTGAGTACTGCTTGATCTCGTACTCGCGGCTCATCGCGGCCGAGCGGCTCTCGAAGGACTCGACGTGGACCAGCGCTACGGGCGTCCGACCGCGGGTGTACTTCGCGCCCTCGCCCGCGTCGTGTTCGGCCACGCGGCGCTGTACGTCCGTCGTGTAGCCCGTGTACAGCGTGTCGTCGGCACAGCGCAGGACGTAGACGTAGTGGTCGCTCATCGGTCGCGTACCTGTGGCTGGGGCGTTCGTCGGCAGAACAGGGCGTCGCGTGGTACTGGTACCACGGTACGGGTGGCCCAGTCGGGCCTCACACCTTGTGGGCGCGCTCTCGGGCAACCTCGGCGATTCCAGCGTTCGCCGAACAGCTCGGGCAGGCGCGGACGTTGCCGCTCTTGTCCGCGAACACTCGAGCGAAACGATCCGACACGTGCGCGCCGCAGTGATCGCACTCTGGCATGGTTGGGGCCGGTTTCTCGGCGTCCGGCACTCGTACGTATGGGAGCCAGTTCCATAGCCTCACATGCCAACACAGTTAGGGCGTTACGCACCGCTCGCATCGTCGATCTGGCGGGCGATCAGCCCGGCCTGCGTGCCGGCCGTGAAGCCGGCGTCGACGTTGACCGTCGAGAGGGCGGTACAGGACTGGAGCATGCCGGACAGCGCCGCTTCGCCCTCGCCAGCGTGGCCGTAGCCGGTCGAGACCGGGAGCCCGATCACCGGCACGTCGACGAGGCCGGCGACGACCGTCGGCAGCGCCCCCTCGCGACCGGCGGCGACGATCAACACGTCCTGCTCGCGCAGGGCCGGGAGCTGGTCGACGACGCGGACGAGGCTGGCGACGCCGACGTCGTCGACGCGCTCTACGTCGGCCCCCATCTCGCGAACGATCATCGCCGCCTCGCCCGCCGGGACCGCGTCGGAGGTGCCGGCGGTGACGACGCCGACGCTGGCGTCGAGGTCGGGTCGGTCGTACTCCGGGCCGTGGGCCACGAGCCAGCGGGAGCGCTCGGACCAGGACAGCGTCGCCGCCGGTGCCACGTCGTCGAGTCGCTCGCGGACTGCACCGGCCTGGGCTTCGTCGGCCCGCGTGACGATCGCTCGACCGGTCGTCGACAGCGCGGTCGCGGCCAGCTGTGCGACCTCCGTCGGTGTCTTTCCGTCCGCCAGCACCGCCTCCGGGACGCCGGAGCGTTGCTCCCGGGTCGCGTCGAATCGACCGGCCTCACCCGTGGCGTAGCCGGCCAGTTCCGCCTCGGCCTCGGCGGGCGTGACCTGGCCCGCGGCGACGGCGTCGAGTAGTTCGCGCATACCCACTCTCTGGAGCGCGCACACTCGACTCTTTCCTAATACTACCGGCTGTACGTCTGTGAATGATTTCGCCACCCCGGGTGGCGAAGCTCGTCACGAAGTGACAGCCGGCAGTATAACTGTTCGCCCGCCGCGTTCGCGCGCGAGCGCCACACCAGCGGTCGCCAGCGGCGGTTTCGGTGGTCGAGGCCGCCCGAGGCGAGCCAGACCACCGTAGTTTATATGGGCTGCCGAGTGTCAAAGTGGCTCAAACCCCCGTCAATACCGGCGAGAGGGCCAGGATTCAGGAAAGTATTTAACATGGCACCTGGAACACGTTCTCTGTATGGCAGACCTAATCGTCAAAGCAGCCGTGAAGGAAGAGCTCGATGACATGAACGTTGCCTCCGACTTCTACACAGCCCTCGACGACGAGGTCGAGGAGCTGCTCGCAGACGCCGCCCGCCGAGCCGAGGCCAACGACCGGAAGACCGTCCAGCCGCGCGACCTGTAAGGTCGACACCCGATCGATTTTTTCGACGCGAACCGACCAGCCACAGCGCCCGAGCTACAGTTCTCTGACGGCGACACCGTCGTCGGTCCCACAGTGGACCTCGTCGGCCACGTCGACGAACAGGCCGTGCTCGACGACGCCGGGGATCGTCGCGAGGTCCGCCGCCAGCGCGGCGGGGTCGGCGATCGCACCGAACGCGCAGTCGAGCACGAGGTTGCCGTTGTCGGTCACGACCGGCCCGTCCTTGCGCTCGGCGCGGCGAAGCGTCGGCTCCCCGCCGAGTCGCTCGACGGCCGTCGCGACGGGCCGCCTGGCAGCCGGCAGCAGTTCGAGTGGGACCGTGTGATCGAGCACGTCCGCCTCCTTGGTCGGATCGACGACGACGAGGAGCCGGTCGGCCGCCGTGTCGACGATCTTCTCGCGGGCGTGGGCCGCGCCGCCGCCCTTGACGAGGTCGCCGCCAGCGACCTGGTCCGCGCCGTCGATCGCGAGATCGATCTCGGCGGCGTCGAGGTCGGTCAGCGGGATCCCGGCGTCCCGCGCGAGTTCGCGGGACTGAAACGATGTCGGAACCCCGGTCACGTCCAGCCCGGCGTCGACGGCCGCGCCGATGGCCCGTATCGCGTGGGCCGCGGTCGAGCCGGTCCCGAGTCCGACCACCATGCCGTCCTCGACGGCCTCGGCGGCCGATTCTCCCGCCGCGCGCTTCGCGTCGTCGCTTCCGCCCTGTTTCATGCCCGGAGGGTCCACGGACGCGGACAAAACGTTTGTTCTCCGTGGCGACGCGCACCGGTAAGTAACTACAACGTTCCGTATCACTCGGGCGAACCGGTCACGCGTCCCGTGACCTCGAACAGCGTCGGCACGAGGCGGTCGGTGACGACGACGTAGGCGAGAAAGAGCATCGCGACGCCCATGAAGGCCGCCCAGGCCCCTGCGGTCGTGTCGCCGGTCTGGATCGTCGCGAACGCGAACCGCTCGACGTACGTGCCGGCGACCGACAGCACCGCGGTGCTCAGGCCCGCGACGAGCAACTCGACGAGTTCGGGAAACAGATCGAACAGTTCCGAGTCCATGTACGGACCCACCAGAGTCGCTGTCGAGTACCTTTTGGTTCGCGGGATCGCAACGACTATGACTTCCGTCGTCGGAATTCACACTATGGCAGGACGGTACGGCAACGTCGACTACGCGGCGCTGACGAAACGAAGCTTCCTCCTCGGTGTCGCCCTGTTCGCGATCGGCGGCCTCGGTGGGATCGCCGCCGGTGCGACCGGCGGCCCGATCCCGGGCTGGGAGCAGACACTGCTGTTCGACCTGGAGCTGGTCGGCCTGGTGATCGCGCTCGTGACTCCGTTCCTGTTCGGGATCGTCCTCCCGCTCACCGAGTGATCGGCGGGCGAGACTGTGTCGTGGGCGAAGCGACGAGGTCGTCGGCTAGACGACGCATACTTTTTATCACGCTCTCGCGACCTGCCGGTATGTTCGGTACGAGCGGTATCCGGGGACCAGTCGGCGAGGCGGTGACCGCGGAGCTCGCCCTCGACGTGGGGCGGGCGCTGGGCGTCGAAGCCGATCGGGTGGTAGTCGGGCGCGATCCGCGCGAGTCCGGGGAGCTACTGACCGACGCGCTGGCGGCGGGACTGCGCGAGTCCGGGACCGACGTGATCGACCTCGGAGTGGCGGCGACGCCGACGGTCGCCCGTTCGGTAGGGTGGCGCGACGCCGACGCCGGGGCGGCGATCACGGCGTCGCACAACCCCGCGCCCGACAACGGGATCAAGCTCTGGCAGCCCTCCGGCCAGGCGTTCGACGAGGCCGGGCGCGAGCGGATCGCCGAGCGGGTCCGCGACGGCGTCGCCGACCTCGAAGCGTGGGACGGGCTCGGCACGCGGACGACGTGGGACGGCCGCGAGCGCCACGCGCGGACGATCGCCGACGCCGTCTCGCTCGCTCCGGCAGACGCACCCCCGGTGGCCGTCGATCTCGGCAACGGCGCGGGCGGCGTGAGCGTCGACGCGCTCCAGCGGCTGGGCTGTGCGGTCGAGACGCTGAACGCCCAGCCGGACGGCTCGTTTCCGGGCCGTCCCAGCGAACCGACCGCGGACAACTGCGCGTCCCTGTCGGCGCTGGTCGCGAACACGGACGCCGAACTCGGTGTGGCACACGACGGCGACGCCGACCGCCTGCGAGCGGCGACGGCCGACGGGCGTTTCGTCTCCGGCGACGAACTGCTGGCCGTGTTCGCCCGCGAGGCGGCGTCGCCCGGCGACACCGTCGCGGTGCCGGTCGACACGAGCCTCGCGGTCGCGGACTTCCTCGCCGAGTCCGACGTGTCGGTAGCGTACACGCCGGTCGGCGACGTGTACGTGGCCGAGCGAGCGAGCCAGTCGGGCGTCGCCTTCGGCGGCGAGCCCAGCGGTGCCTGGATCTGGCCCGACCAGACGCTGTGTCCGGACGGACCGCTCGCGGCCTGCCGGCTCGTGGCGCTCCACGCCGAGGAGCCACTCCGGGAACGCGTCGCCGCGGTGCCCGACTATCCGATCCGCCGCGAGAGCGTCGCGGTCGAGGACAAGCACGCCGTCGTGGACCGCCTGGCCGACCGGATCACCGCCGAGTACGACGACGTGGCGACGCTCGACGGCGTTCGGGTCGACCTCGGAGACGCGTGGTTCCTGGTCCGGGCCAGCGGGACTCAGCCGTTGATCCGGATCACCGCCGAGGCACGAGACGAGGGGCGAGCGACGGACGCCTTCGAGATCGCGCGCGACGCCGTCGCTGGGGCTCGCGAGTGATACTGCCGGCTGTAAGTCTGTAACAGTGACAGCCGGCAGTACGAGACCGACAGAGCTGCCCGGCCGAGCGCTCGCTGGGCGCACTCGACTGTGCCGCGACGTGAGACGAGAGAACCCGCAGCGTTCGCGTGTCTGTCAGACCGCGCGACGATCGGAGACTATCCGCGCCGTTTCGACCGGGCTTCCCGAACGCCCGCGCCGTCGCGAATCTTGTCCTCGCACTGCGGACAGACCCGCGGTGCATCGACCCCGTTGGGTGTGAAGACCCGTGCGTAATCAGCCGTCACGAAGTTCCCGCAGTTCTGGCATTCCGGCATACGTCTCTCAACAAGGGAATCTGGCCTCTTAATGGTTCGTTCCTCCGATGCGAGCGCGGGTCGCGGTTCGGCGCGGACAGCGACGGCCGGTCGTATCAGAACTGGCTGGTGATCGAGCCGTCCTCGTCGAGTTCGACGACGCCGTCGAACAGCTCCCGGAAGCGGTCGACCGTCTCGTCGTCGTGGACGCCGCGAGCGAGGTGGAACATCCCGACGGCGTCGTGGTCGGCCAGCAGGTCGAGGAGCCGCTCCAGCGCCTGGACGGCGCGGTCCTCGTCGGCGTAGTAGATCAGTTCCGTGACGGAGTCGAAGGTCACCCGCAGCTTGCCGTCGTGATCAGTCAGGAACGTCTCGGCCTCGTCGACGATGGCCTCCCAGTCGTCGGGCGCGGAGACGTAGCGGACGTTGTCGGACTTCCGGCGCGTGTACCCGCGCTCGACGGACAGCGTGTCGAGGATGGTCGCCCGGTCCTCGTCGACCTCGTAGTACTCCAGTTTCTGTTCGACCTCGCGGGCCGTCGTCCGCGTCGAGACGACCAGCAGGTGGTCGGTGTCGGTACTGAGGAAGTCGGTGTCCAGTCGGTCCGTCTCGCCGGTGCTGGGATGCAACAAGAGGATGCCCGTCCCGCCCGGGATCGACTCGGGCGTGTTCTCGATGGCGAGGGAATACTCCATGTGGTCGCAAAGGGTGCCCGGCGCGCTTTAGAGTATCGGTCGTTTCCCCCGACGAGAGATGTGACCACACCGATCGGGCAAGCGGTCCGACGGGCTCAGAAGACGCTGTCGGCGGTCGCGGCCCCGACGACGCTGAAGATCGCGCCCACGGAGACGGCCTTCAGCGTGGTCGTGAACACCCTCCGCTGGGTCGGCTCCGCCAGGATCTCCGCCTCGACGAGGAACGTCTGCGGTGCGGTGAACGCGAGCGCGAGGATCGCCACGGAGCCAAAGGAGACGCCCATCAGCGAGACGAACCGGATCGGCACACCGGCGACCTCGGCCTCGGTGTCGGGATCGCGGTCGTCGTCGGCCTTGTACAGCGCGCCGTAGCCGATCGCGAAGACGATGGCGACGACGAGGAGCGCGTGGGCGTCGGTCATGTTCGCCGCCAGCACCCACACCTCCTCGGTGACGACGAAGGGACCGGCCAGCAGGAACCCGCCGACGAGTTGCTGCGCACTGTCGGCGATTCGATAGCGCGGTGCCCGTGTCATGCCGTGGTCTGGGCGGCGGGCCGGGAAAACGGTTTGTGTTCGACGGTCACGGCGACAGGGCACGCCGGAGTCGCGTCCAGCCCTCGCGGTAGACGAGCAGGTACGACAGGGGGAGAGCCGCGGTCGTGAGCACGGGCAGCGCCAGGATCTGCGTGAATGGGTCCGGTGGGGTCACTAGGACCCCGACGACGAACGCACCGCCGATGGCGACGAGTGCCGTCTCGACGCGGCGATCCCACGCGGTCTTGGGGTGCTCTCGCTCCCAGCGACGCCGACGGTAGAGGTACAGCAGGAGCCCGAACGGCGCGAACAGAGCCACCGGAACCACCAGGATCGGGTTCCGTCGACCGCGGGCGCTGGCGTCGCGGTAGACCCAGTAGCCGAGTAACGCGAACAGACCACCGACGAAGCAAGCCCCGAGTACGCCGATCAGGAGTGCCGGCCGGTCGGTAAACGGGAGGGCGACGGATCGGACGATCATAGTTCCACACCATCGCGGGCGGAACATACGTGTCACGATCGCGACCGTCCGAACCGCCTTTGTCCCGTCCCCGCGTTCGCTCGGGTATGAGCGTCAGCGACGCCTTCGACGAGTGGGCTCGTTCGGGCAAAGATCAGGGGATGGAAGAGCGCCACTGGCACACGGCCAAGCACGCGCTGGCCCGGATGCCGGTGGAGAGCGAGGCGCGTAGCGCCTCGAAACGGTCGAGCGGGGAGCGTGGTGACCCGCGAGACGAGGGCGACACCGTCCTCGATCTGGGCTGTGGCAGCGGCTACGCCGGCCGTGCCCTGCGCGAGACGAAAGACGTGGGTCGCGTCTACGGCGTCGACGTCGCGCCGGAGATGGCCCACAACGCACGCGCCTACACCGACGACCCGCGGGTCGCCTTCGCCGTCGGCGACTTCGAGCACCTGCCCTTCGACGACGACAGCATCGACCACTGCTGGTCGATGGAGGCGTTCTACTACGCCCAGAACCCCCACACGGTGCTCGACGAACTCCGCCGCGTCCTGCGCCCCGGCGGGACCTTCTACTGTGCCGTCAACCGGTGGGAGGAGCACGTCCACTCCCACGAGTGGGAGGAACTGGTCGGCGTGCCGATGCTGCTGTGGAGCGAACAGCAGTACCGCGAGGCGTTCCGCGAGGCCGGCTTCGCCGTCGCGGGCCAGGACCGGATTCCGGACACGGAGACGGAGATCCCCGCCGAGAGCGAGTTCCCGACCGAGGACTGGGAGACGCGCGCGGCGATGGTCGAGCGATACCGCGAGTACGGCACGCTACTGACGGTCGGCGTCGTTCCCGAGTAGCGCTCCGTCGAGGCTGGCAGTTTCAAACCAGTTAAGGACGGTCCCACCCTCCGATAGGGTATGAGCGAGGTCGAGCGTTCGGGTCGGGAGGAAGTCTGGATCGAGAAGTACCGCCCGCAGACCCTGGCAGACGTCGTGGGCCACGAGACGATCGTCGAGCGCCTGCAGAGCTACGTCGATCGCAACGATCTGAGCCACATGCTGTTCGCGGGGCCGGCCGGCACCGGCAAGACCACGAGCGCGACGGCCATCGCCCGGGAACTGTACGGCGAGGACTGGCAGGAGCACTTCCTCGAACTGAACGCCTCCGACGAACGCGGGATCGACGTGGTCCGAGACCGGATCAAGAGCTTCGCCCGCACTTCTTTCGGCGGCGTCGATTACCGAATAATATTTCTTGATGAGGCAGACGCGCTTACTTCTGACGCCCAGTCAGCACTCCGCCGGACGATGGAGCAGTTCTCGAACAACGTCCGCTTCATCATGTCGTGTAACTACTCCAGCCAGATCATCGATCCGATCCAGTCCCGGTGTGCCGTCTTCCGCTTCTCGCCGCTGGGCGACGAGGCCGTCGAGGAAGAGATCCGCCACATCGCCGACGAGGAAGGGATCGAACTCACCGACGACGGCGTCGACGCGCTGGTCTACGCCGCCGGGGGCGACATGCGCAAGGCGATCAACGGCCTGCAAGCGGCCTCGGTCTCGGGGGACGTGGTCGACGAAGAAGCGGTCTTCGCGATCACTTCGACGGCCCGTCCGGAGGTCATCCAGGGGATGGTTCAGGACGCCATCGACGGCGACTTCACGGCCGCTCGGGCGCAGCTGGACGATCTCATCACCGAGGAGGGGATCGCCGGTGGCGACATCATCGACCAGCTCCACCGGTCGATCTGGGAGTTCGACGTGCCCGACGAGCAGGCCGTCCGTATCCTCGATCGGGTCGGCGAGACGGACTACCGGATCACCGAGGGAGCCAACGAGCGGATCCAGCTCGAAGCGATGCTGGCCTCGCTGAGCTTAGACGACTGATCAGAGCCGGGTTCCCAGCGCGGCCGCGACGACGCCCAGCACCAGCCCGTAGACGGCGTGCCACAGCAGCGACGGCGGCGCGAAGTTCGGGAACGGCGGCGAGGCCGGCGACCCGACGACGCTCAGCCAGACCGGCATCACCAGCGCGGCCAGCCCGATCCATGTGAGCACGCCCCATCCGAGGCCGAGTCCGACGAGCCGGTTCGCCTCTCGCACGTCGAGTGCCTGTGCGAGCGCGGCGAAGCCGACGCCCAGTACGGCCCCGTGAGAGACGTGGACGGCCATCCCGAGGCCGGGGTTGGGCGGCGGCGCGAGGCCGTACAGCGACGGAATCGCGACGGCGAGCGTCGCGTCGTTCATCACCAGCACCAGGACACCCATCGCGAGCGCGCCAGCGATACCACCGAGGACGCCGGCCTTCCAGTCGGCGGTCCCAGCCGCGGTTCGCTGCGCGTCGACGTTTTCTGTTGACATGCGACCGGAGGATCGAAGGGGAAGATAAAACTCGTGTGGTGGTCGTGGCGTGTCTGGCACGACCGGGGAACGCTTAACAACGGCGTCGGCAGACGGCGCGTCACGCCGGCTGTCACGGATTGAGCCTTCGGAACTGTTTTACCCGCTGCTGGGCCAACAGTATCCCAATGAGCGACCTCGCCGACGAATATCGACTCGACTACTTCGAGGAGGAGGGGTTCGAGCGGCTGAAGTGTGGGACGTGTGGCGATCACTTCTGGACGCGCGACGCCTCCCGCGAGACGTGCGGTGAGCCACCCTGTGCCGAGTACGGCTTCATCGACGACCCCGGCTTCGAGGAGACCCTCTCGCTCGAAGAGATGCGCGAGACGTTTCTCTCCTTCTTCGAAGAGCGCGACCACGGCCGGGTCGACCCCTATCCCGTCGCCGCCAACCGCTGGCGCGACGACGTATTGTTGACCCAGGCGTCGATCTACGACTTCCAGCCCCACGTCACGACGGGCCAGTCGCCGCCGCCGTCGAATCCGCTGGTGGTCTCCCAGCCCTGCATCCGGATGCAGGACATCGACAACGTCGGCAAGACCGGTCGCCACACGATGGCCTTCGAGATGGGTGGCCACCACGCGTTCAACGCCGACGAGGGGTCGGGCTACGCCTACGAGGGCGAGGTCTACTGGAAAGAGGAGACCGTCCAGTACTGCGTGGAGCTGTTCGAGGAGCTGGGCGTCGACAGCAGCGAGCTGACCCTGATCGAGGACGTGTGGGTCGGCGGGGGCAACGCCGGGCCGTGTTTCGAGGTGATCTACCAGGGGCTGGAGCTTGCGACGCTCGTGTTCATGCAGTTCGAGCAGGACCCCGACGGCGACTACGAGATGAAAGACGGCAACAGCTACTCGGAGATGGACCGCCGGGTCGTCGACACGGGGTACGGGATCGAGCGCTGGACCTGGATGAGCCAGGGAACCCCGACGGTCTACGAGGCGATCTACCCCGAGATGATCGAGTTCCTGCGGGACAACGCCGGGCTCGACTACACCGACGAGGAAGACGAGATCGTCTTCCGGGCGGCCAAGCTGGCCGGCCACATGGACATCGACGAGGCCGAGGACGTCGAGGCGGCCCGCGACACCATGGCCGAGCAGTTGGGCGTCGAGACGGCGCGGCTGGTCGAGCTGATGGAGCCCCTCGAAGACATCTACGCCATCGCCGACCACTCCCGAACGCTCGCGTACATGCTCGGCGACGGCATCGTCCCCTCGAACGTCGGGACGGGCTATCTCGCGCGGATGGTGCTGCGTCGCACCAAGCGCCTCGTCGACACGGTCGGCGTCGACGCGCCCCTTGACGAACTCGTCGACATGCAGGCCGACCGGCTGGGCTACGACAACCGCGACACCATCCGCGACATCGTCCGGACCGAGGTCGAGAAGTACCGTGAGACGCTGGACCGCGGCGGCCGGAAGGTCCGCCAGTTGGCCGACGACTACGCCGAGCGAGGCGAACCGATCCCGGTGTCCGAGCTGATCGAGCTGTACGACTCCCACGGCATCCAGCCGGACATGGTCGCGGAGATCGCCGCCGAGCGGGGCGTCGACGTGGACGTGCCCGACAACTTCTACGGACTCGTCGCCGACCGCCACGGCGGCGGCCAGGCCGTCGAGGAGGAAGCGACGGTCCCACACGAGGAACGGCTCGACGAACTCCCGGAGACCGACCGGCTCTACTACGAGGACCAACAGCGCATGGAGTTCGAGGCCGTCGTCCTCGAAGTGTTCGACCGCGAGGACGGCAATTACGACGTGGTGCTCGACCAGACGATGTTCTACCCCGAAGGCGGGGGCCAGCCCCCGGACCACGGGACGATCTCGACCGACGACGTCACCGGAGAGGTGACCGACGTGCAGGTCCACGGCGGCGTCATCGTCCACACCTGTGACGAGGACCCCGGGACCGGCGAGTTCGTCCGCGGGCAGGTCGACGCCACCCGTCGCCGTCGGCTGATGCGCCACCACACCGCGACACACGTCGTCATCCACAGCGCCCGGCAGGTGCTGGGCGAGCACGTCCGCCAGGCCGGCGCACAGAAGGGGACCGACTCCTCGCGGATCGACATCCGCCACTACGAGTCGATCAGTCGCGAACAGGTCAAGGAGATCGAGCACCGCGCCAACGAGATCGTGATGGACAACGCCGCCGTCACCCAGGAGTGGCCCGACCGCCACGAGGCCGAGAAAGCGCACGGCTTCGATCTCTACCAGGGCGGGATCCCGACCGGCGAGCAGATCCGCCTGATCCACGTCGACGACGACGTGCAGGCCTGCGGTGGCACCCACGTCGACCGGACGGGTGACGTGGGTGCAATCAAGCTGTTGAACACGGAGCGGATCCAGGACGGCGTCATCCGACTCACCTTCGCCGCCGGGGACGCGGCCATCGACGCCACCCACGAGGTCGAGGACGCGCTCTACGAGACGGCCGAACTGTTCGACGTGGCACACGGCGACGTGCCCGAGACGGCGGCACGCTTCTTCGACGAGTGGAAGGCCCGCGGCAAGGAGATCGAGGAGCTGAAAGAACAGCTCGCCGAGGCCCGCGCGAGCGGCGGCGGAGACAGCGAGGCGGTCGAGGTCGCAGACACGACCGCCGTCGTCCAGCGCATCGACGCCGACATGGACGAACTCCGGGCCCAGGCCAACGCCGTCGTCGACCAGGGCTCGATCGCCGTGCTCGGTTCCGGTGCCAGCGGTGCGCAGTTCGTCGTCGCCGTCCCCGACGGCGTCGAGGTCAACGCAGGCGAAGTCGTCGGCGAACTCGCTTCCCGCGTCGGCGGCGGCGGCGGCGGCCCGCCGGACTTCGCACAGGGGGGTGGCCCAGACGCCGACAAACTGGACGCGGCACTGGACGACGCACCGGAGATCCTCAGACAGATCGCGAACGTCTGATCGGGACCGTCCCCGTTGCTTTGCTGTTCCCGCAGTCGCGAGTTCGGTCACGGCTGCGGGGCGATCCGTCCCGACGATCAGAGCACCAAGCTACTTTTACGTCGGTCCAGAAGGGCCGACCGATGCCATACTGTCTGGCCTGCGGGACGAAGACAGATTTCGAGACACAGACGTGTCCGTCCTGTGGGCAGGCGGTCAGACACCGGATCGATCCGCCGGGAGACGCGTTTCCGGAGCCGTCCGAGCCGGAGGTCCCCTGGGAGGAGGACGACGCCGAATCTGGGACGGACGACGCCGACTCCGGGGCGGGCGACGCCACGAACGGGGCCGGGGCCGAGGAGTCGAAGCCACTGGCGGGGATCGACGACACGCTCGCGGCCGAGGACGACAGAGCGGTCGAGGACGACGGAGCGGGCGACGCTCCGCCGTCGACGGACCCGTCGGGCCCGTCGCCCTTCGCCGATCGCTGGTCGTTCGGCGTGGCGGCGACCTATCCGGTCGACGAGGACTACCGGCCGCTGGTCGTCGGCGGGATCGTGGAACTGATCGCGCTCGTGTTGCCCGTCTTCTCGCTCGTCACCGTCGGGTACGGCTTCCGGCTCTGTGGCGCGGTCGCGCGGGGCCAGCGCGAGCGACCGGCGTTCGACGACTACGGCGAGTCGCTGGTCGGCGGGCTCCAGTCCCTGCTCGTGGCGGGGCTCTACGGGGTGATCCTGCTGGTCGGTGGGGGGGCCACAGCGGCGGTCTGGACCGTCGACGAACCGCTCGGGATCGCACTGGGCGTGACGACCGGCGTGCTGGGACTCTACCCGTTCCCGGCCTCGCTGACGGTCTACGCCGCGACCGGCGAGTTGCGAACGGCGTTCTCGCGGGCGTCGGCCGGTCGGTTCGCGACCTCGGGGACGTACGTCCGGGCGTGGCTCGCCTGGCTCGCCGGGATCGTCGCCGTCGCCCTCGCGGCGGTGCTGTCGGTGATCACGCTCGTCGGCCCCGTCGTCGTCCGGGCCTGGGGCACCTACTCGCTGGGAGTGTTGTGGGGGTACTACTACCGCAGCGCCGCCGCCGCGGGCGTCGTCCCGCCGGCCCCCGACGAGCCCGTTCGGTGAACCGATACGCACAACGGGCTCGCGAGCCACGGCTCGACTATGCCGACCGCGACAGCCGACGGCGTCGCAGTACACTACGAGCGCGACGGGGACGGCGAGACAGTGGCGTTCGTCAACGACGTGGGAGCCGGTGCGTGGCTCTGGAGCTGGCAACACGGCGTCGTCGCCGGGCCCTACGAGAGCCTCGTGTGGGATCTGCGCGGGACCGGCCGCTCGGACGCGCCGCCGGGTCCCTACAGTGTCGACCGGCTCGCGGCCGATCTGGAGGCAGTGTTTGCCGACGCCGGGGTCGCGCGGGTCCACCTCGTCGGCGCGGGACTGGGCGGGATGGTCGCCCTGGCCTACGCCCACGAGTACGACCGCGGGGCGTCGCTCACCCTCTTCGGGACCGCCGCCAGCGGCGACGCCGTGACCGACCGGCTGGCCGACCTCCGTGCCCCGCTGGACGACCGCGAGGCGCTCGCGGCGTCGCTGCAGACCGCGTTCGCCTCGGACCTGACCGACCACCCCACCATCCGCGAGGAGATGGTCGAGTGGCGGCAGGCCGACGACGCCGACCCGACGGCGTGGGACGCACAGGCCGCCGCGATGCGGTCGTTCGAGGCCCCGCCGCTGTACGAGATCACGCTGCCCACGCTGGTGTTACACGGCGTCGACGACGAGATCGTCCCGGCGTCGGCCGGCGAGGCGCTGGCTCGGGACCTCCCGCGAGGGGAGTACCGCGCCGTCGAGGGCGGCCACTGGGCCTTCGTCGAGGAGAGCGCCGCAGTCTCGGACGCACTGGTGGGCTGGCTCGACGAGCAGACGAGCAACGCGTGACCGGCCGCCCCGCCAGCGGCGTCGCGGAGATCGGCAAATACGGTCACGTATCTGTACGCTTTTGTGACTCGACCCGCTGACTAGGAGTGATGAGTCTCAGGATCGCCTTGCTGAACGCGGCCCACGACGGGGCGCTCAACCGCCGGAACTTCCGGCGGGAGCTAGACGCCGACCTCGTCGAGTACGACGTGACCGAACGCGAACTGCCCGACACCTTCGCGTTCGACGGCTGTCTCCTCACCGGGTCCCGCGCCTCCGTCTACTGGGAGGAGCCCTGGATCGCGGACCTGACCGCGTGGGTCCGCAACGCGGTCGACCGCGACGTGGCGTTCCTGGGCGTCTGTTTCGGCCACCAGCTGCTCGCTCACGCGCTGGGCGGCGAGGTCGAGCCGATGGACGAGTACGAGATCGGCTATCGGACGGTCGAGCACGACGGCACCAGCGAACTGCTCGACGGCGTCGACGACCGCTTCACCGTCTTCACCACACACTCCGACCGCGTCGTCGAGCTGCCGCCCGAAGCCGAGCAGTTCGCTGCGAACGACTACGGCATCCACGGGTTCCAGACCGAGGACGTGTTCTCCGTCCAGTTCCACCCCGAGTACGACCCGGAGACGGCCCGCGAGGTCACGCGGGGGAAAGACGAGCAACTCTCCGAAGCACGGATCAAGCAGGTGCTCGACGGGATCACGGCCGAGAACTACGACGCCGCCTGCGAGGCCAAGCGACTGTTCGACAACTTCACGCAGTACCTCCGAGAGCGAGCCACGACGGGAGAGTCCGGCGGCGTCGCGGCCGCAGACGACTGATCGGTCGGACGCCGACTACACTCCGATCCGGTCGAGCACCCGCTGTTCTACCACGAGGACGACGACGGCCACCACGATCAACAGCGCCGCCCGCGGCGTCGTGAGGATCCCCAGCGAGACGATGAGCGTCGTGGCACACGCGGGAGCGTGGCCGGTGTCGGTGGCGACCATGCCGGCGGTCGTCAGGCCGACGGCGACGACGCCGCTGGCGGCCAGTCGGAGCGCCGAGATCGACCCCGGAGTGGTCAGCGTGTCGATGCCGATGCCAGCGCCCAGCGCGTGGAACGCGACCAGTCCCGCGAGGACGCCGATGGCGTGGCCGGCGACGACGCGGCGGGGCGCACACTCCGGGGCCGCCGGGGTCGTCGCGAAGAGGTACGCGGTGGGACCGAGGCTCGGAAAGAGGAAGGGGAGACCGCTGAGCCACACCGCACCGGCCAGCGTCGACAGCAGTGTCGCCGCTCGGATCGCCTGCCGGAGCCACAGCGCTCGCGGTGCCGTCACTGTGCCGGAGGCTGCCGATCTGTACAGTAAAGCGTGCTGTTTCCGGGCGGTGCCGACGCGTGTCGTCACGGTCTCCGTCACCGCGGACCACACTTTTGCCCGCGCCACGCGTAGCCGTCGTATGCTCGACTACCTCGACCTCGAAGCCGACCGCGACGGGGAGGCGCGTCTGATCCGCGACACCGCACGGGAGTTCGTCGACGAGCGCGTCCGCTCGTCGATCGGCGAGTGGTTCGAGTCCGGGACCTCGCCCGACCACCTGTTCGAAGCGATGGGCGAGCTGGACTTCTACGCGCCGACGCTGTCGTGGGGAACGCTTCCGGGCGTGAGTCCGGAGGCCTACGGCCTGCTCATGCGGGAGCTGGAGGCCGGCGACTCGGGCGTGCGCTCGATGGCCAGCGTCCAGGGCGCGCTCGTGATGTACCCGATCCACGAGTTCGGCAGCGAGGCCCAGCGCGAGCGGTGGCTCCCCGACCTCGCTGCGGGCGAAGCGGTCGGCTGTTTCGGGCTGACCGAGCCCGAACACGGCTCCGATCCGGCGAGCATGGCGACCACCGCGGTGCCCGACGGGGACGGCTATCGGCTCACCGGGACCAAGACGTGGATCACGAACGCGCCCATCGCCGACGTGGCCGTGATCTGGTGCAAGATCGGCGACGGGGACGCCGAGACCGACGGCCCCGTCCGGGGCGTTCTGGTCGATCTTGACGGCGACAGTGTCGAGACCAGCGAGATCGACGGGAAGCTCTCGATGCGGGCCTCCTCGACCGGCGAGATCCACCTTCGGGACGCGTGGGTGCCAGAGGACGCCCTCCTGCCCGGCGTCGAGGGAATGAAGGGGCCGCTGTCCTGTCTCACCGAAGCCCGCTACGGCATCGCGTGGGGCGCGGTCGGGGCCGCCCGAGACTGTTTCGAGACCGCCCGCGAGTACGCGACCGACCGCGAGCAGTTCGGCGGGCCGATCGCCCGCTTCCAGCTCCAACAGGAGAAGCTCGCCGAGATGGCGACCCGCATTACGACCGCACAGCTGCTCGCCGACCGGCTCGCGGCGCTGAAGGCGCGGGGCGACCTGCGGCCCCAGCAGGTGTCGATGGCCAAGCGCAACAACGTCCGGATGGCCCGCGAGGTCGCACAGACCGCCCGCGAGATGCTGGGGGGCAACGGGATCACGACCGACTACCCGCCGATGCGCCACGCCGCCAACATGGAGACC
Organism: Halomicrobium sp. IBSBa; assembly: GCF_017612575.1. Lineage (NCBI taxonomy): Archaea > Methanobacteriati > Methanobacteriota > Halobacteria > Halobacteriales > Haloarculaceae > Halomicrobium > Halomicrobium sp. IBSBa. The sequence goes on along the minus strand of NZ_JADPQC010000002.1, from coordinate 434,725 downwards.
GTCTACACCTACGAGGGGACCCACGACATCCACACGCTGATTCTGGGTGCGGATCTGACGGGGATCGACGCCTTCGAGTAGGGAATCGCGTCGCGAACGGACTGCGATCTCACGACGACGAGGCGTGACGACCCACACCGCAGGCTGCGCAGTTGCCTGTGGCGGCTACTGTCTCCCGAGGTGCGAGTCGAAGGCGGTGACAGTCGGCAGTGTCAGTCCCGCACTGCCGGCGTGTGGAGGTGGTGTTCGATGTGCGCCCAGTCGTCGAACGGCGCTCCGTCGTTGTAGCCCACGTACCCATCGGGAGCGTTGTAGTTCATCGTACTTTCGTAGCGATCTGCACTCACAGTCTTCGAGTCGACGCCGTCGTAGTCGTTCGGTCGGATCCCGTTCGAGTGACCCAGTTCGTGCATGAACGTACTTGCGATGGAGTCGTCGGACAGCGTCTGGTCGCTGTCGTCCCGGGCCGTCTCGAAGAGAAAGGGCCTGTTGTCGCCCCAGCTCTGGGTAACTCCGGCGACGGAGCGACCGTCGTGCCGAGCGTCACCGACCGCGATGCCGTAGTGGTAGCCATCGGCTTCGTGATCGAAGTAGACGGGCATGTAGCGTTGCCGCAGCTCGTCGAGACTCACGCGCTCGTCAGTCTCGATCGCCTCGTCGTAGCTGATGTGGAGTCGGATACCGGTCGAACCGTCCGGGTTCGTGATCGGGGCTGCCGCGTACGCCTTCGTGACCGGCTCGAGGGCGTCGGCGGGCGGTTTGTACCCCTCGACGTAGTCCACCTCGACGTAGATATCCATACGGAATGGATCACTCTCGTCGAGAGCGTCGTGGCCGACTTCGGCACCGTCGTCGAGGCCGTCGCCGTCCGTGTCTGCCGCCGTGGGATCGGTTCCGTGAATCTCGACCTCCTCGCCGTCGTCGAGACCGTCACCGTCCGTATCAGCCGCCATCGTGCCAGTTCGATACTGGTACACTTCCGCGTCGTCGTCGAGACCGTCGCCGTCCGTGTCGGCCGCCGTGGGATCCGTTCCGTGAACCTCGATCTCGTCGAGATCGGCGAAATCGTCGCTGTCGCTGTGGGCAGAAACAGGGTCCGTCCCGTGAACCTCGATCTCAGCACTGTCGTTGAGTCCATCGTGGTCACTGTCGGCCGACATTGGCGCCGTTCCGTGCGTATACACTTCGTCGCCGTCGTCGAGACCGTCCCCGTCAGTGTCGGCAACTGTCGCATTTGTGCCGAGATCGTGGACTTCGACGCCGTCGTCGAGACCGTCCCCGTCGGTGTCGACGACCGTCGGGTCCGAACCGACCGCGGTTTCCTCGCCGTCTGGGAGGCCATCACGGTCCGTATCAGCGACGAGTGGATCTGTGTCTTGCTGGAGTTCCGCTGCCGCGGGGATTCCGTCACCGTCGAGCGCGACGACGTTCGTCGAGAGCACCAGTCCGGCACTACCCACAGAAAGAGCGACGACGAGGAACACGGCGGCTGAGCGTTGCACACTAACGGTCATCGGAGTGGTTAAAATAAGCACTTCGGATTGCGTATCTCACCGATGGCAAGACGCCAGTGTCGGTGTGTCGTCCCGGCGGATCACGTGACAGAACGACCGTAGCAGTCAATCGAAAAGAGGCGACTGCACGCGGATTGTCGTCGTCGTTTGTCCGGTCGACGGGACGGCGTCGAGCCGAACTATCTGTGGGCCGGGTCGGGAGACGACGGCGAGTCTCCCGGTGGCGTGCGCTCGATCCAGTAATCGAAAGAAGTCCTCACTCCGTCCGGTCGACGTCGAGCTCCTCTTCGAGATCGCCGAGCCACTCGGTCTCTTCGAGTTCTTCGAGTTGCTCGCGGAAGTGAGTCTCGCAGACCCCCACAGAGATACCGTCTTTCTCGACTGCGATGTCCGCCTCACTCTCGCAGTAGTGACATTGCATACGACACGATTGGGTCCCTGTGACATTGAATGCTCCGCTCGCCGGTCACTCCGGCGACACGTCCAGGGCGTCCCGGACGCGCTCCCACTGGGCGCTGTCCAGACCGGCCAGGCCCAGCCGGTCGTCGTGTGCGTCGCTCCCGCCGGTCACCAGCAGGTCGTGGCGCTCGATGGCCCGGTCGACGGCCGACAGATCGGGATCGTCGGCGTAGGGGTAGGGGCGTTCGACGGCGTCGAGCGTGTCACAGAGCGCGAGCGCGCTCTCGGGGTCGTCGTAGCGCAGCGGATGTGCCAGCCCCACCAGCCCGCAGGCCTCGGTCAGCAACGCCCGGCCTCGCTCGAAAGCGGGGACTGCTCGGGGGACGTAACACGGACAGTCGTCGCCGATGAGGTGGGCGAACGCGCCGTCGACGTCGTAGTCGCTGACTTCCGCGATCGCACGTGCGATGTGTGGCCGGCCCAGTCCGGGCCGCGGTTCGATCGGCAACGAGACGGACAGGCGCTCCTCGACGCAGTCGACGATGGCGGCCCCCCGTTCGGCCCGGTTTCGCTGGATGCGCTCGCACTCGGCGACCAGCGCGTCCGTCGGCGAGACACCGTAGCCGAGCAGGTCGAGGCGCTGCTGGCCGGCGTCGACCCGGAGCTCGATCCCGTGGACGACCGTGACGCCCTCGCGTATCGTCACCGGGGCGTCGAGGTCGGGCGAGAGTCGGTCGTGGTCGGTCACCGCGACGGCGTCGAGGCCGCCACGCCGTGCGGCCGCCGGCACCTCGTCGAGGGACAGCGTCCCGTCCGAGCGCTGCGTGTGGACGTGGAGGTCCGCGACAGTCATACCGGAGCCTGGCCGCCGGAGCCCAAGCCACTTCGGGTCGTGGCCCTTATACACATTAAGGAGTGTATTAATTATTAATAATGAAGGTTTATTATCGTTCATTAACTTTCCAGAGCCATGCGAATGTTCGACAGCGCAGACGAGATGTTCACCGCACAGAGCTACCCCGCGACGACGACCGACCTGATCGAGGCCCACGGCCACCTGACGCTGGAGTTGCCCAACGGCTCGGAGACGGTCGCCGACGTTCTGGGCCGCCTGACCGAAGAGACCTACGACACCGAGAACGAGGCCAGACTGGCGGCCTACAGCGCCGTCAGCCAGAAGGGCATCGGTCGAAAGGGCTACTCCGACCGCGATCCGATCGCGATGGGCGAGGACGGCCCGGATCAGGTCTCGTTCTAAACCACCGTTTTACTGCGGGGGTCGCCGACGGCGATCCCGCTCGCAAAACCGTGGTTCTGCTGAACGCAGTGAAGCAGCGCCCGCTCTGACGGTGACGAACCCCTTCACGAAGCTACAGCCGACAGTATCAGGCCGACTCGATCTCGTCGTCGTACCGGCGGGTGTAGCGCATGACGGCGTAGAAGATCCCGGACAACACGAGTACTGCACCGCCGCCGTAGCTGGCCATGTTGAGTGGCGTGGGCCGAAACTGGACGCCGAAGAGACCGACCGGGACGGCGGCGTCGTTGCTGATCACGAGACCGACAAAGGCACCGAAGCCCACGCCGAGCGCCAGCGCCGCGACGAACACCCAGCCGACGACGCGCCGCCCCGACGTGGTCGAATCCGTTTCGTTCATGGTAGTGTTGCCGCCTGCTCGACGGCGATACTGGTCGTAACGACTCGACGGGCAAGTGGCTACCGGGACCGAACGAGACAACGCCGGTCCCGTTGCCTGCCGTTCCAGAACTGTGACGAATGCCACATTCGTTATCCTTTTCCCGCGATAGCGCCAACTCGTGCGTATGGCAGAGACAACGCGGGCCGTCGGCCACGACGAGCTGGCGACGCTGAAGTTGCTGGCGCTCGACGGCGCGATCGAGGGCGAGCGAAAGGAGTCCTGTTCGGCGCTCGCCGACCGGCTGGACGCCTCCAACCAGACCGCCTCGCGGCGGCTCCAGCGGCTGGAGGAAGCCGAGATGATCGATCGGGACATCGTCGGCGACGGACAGCTCATCCGGATCAGCGAGGTCGGCGAGCGGGCCCTCCAGCGGGAGTACGCCGACTATCGACGGATCTTCGAGGGAGCCGTCGGCGTCGATCTGGGCGGGATCGTCACCTCCGGCATGGGCGAGGGGCGACACTACATCACGCTGCCGGGCTACATGGAGCAGTTCATCGACAAGCTCGGCTACGAGCCCTTCGCCGGGACGCTCAACGTCGACCTCGTCGACGAGAGCGTCCGCAAGCGCGCGCGGCTGAGCGCCTTCGAGCCCGTCACGATCGAGGGATGGGAGGACGACGAGCGAACGTACGGGCCGGCGTACTGCTACCCGGCCTCGGTCGTCGCCGGGGACAGCGAGTACGAGCCCGCCCACGTCATCGCCCCCGAGCGAACCCACCACGGCGAGAGCCAACTGGAAGTGATCGCCCCGGAGAAACTGCGCGACGTGGTCGGCCTGGCCGACGGTGACGAGGTGACTGTCCATGTCTCGGAGCAGTGAGCAGGCAGGGACAGGTGCCGAGGACGCCATCGCGGCGTTCGCACGTGGCCAGCCGATCTTGATCCACGACGCGGCCGACCGCGAGGGCGAGGTCGACCTCGTCTACCCCGCCGGAGCGATCACGCCAGCGGCCGTCGCACGCCTGCGCAACGACGCGGGCGGGCTGGTCTGTGTCGCGCTCTCGGATGCGGTCGCCGAGACGTTCGGCCTGCCGTTCATGCAGGAACAACTGAGCCACCCCAGCGCCGACGGCCACGACCTCGCGTACGACGAGCGATCCTCGTTCTCGCTGACGGTCAATCATCGGGACACTCACACCGGCATCACCGACGAGGACCGCGCGCTGACGATCACCGAACTCGCGGGAGCCGCCGCCGACCCCGGCGGAACGGCCTTCGCCGACGAGTTCCGGTCGCCGGGCCACGTGACGCTGCTGCGCGGTGCGCCGGACCTGCTGGCCGACCGGCTGGGCCACACCGAACTCGGGCTGGCCGTCGCCGCGGCGGCCGACCAGCCGCCCGCAGTCGTGGTCTGTGAGATGCTCGACGACGAGACGGGCGGGGCGCTCTCGCCGGCCGCCGCACGTGCCTACGCCGAGCGCGAGGGACTCGCCTACGTCGAGGGGAGCGCACTCGTCGAGCGGCTGGGAACGTCGTCGTAAGCCGGCAGTTCGCCGTCACTGTGTTCGAGCGTCGATGGGTTTCACAGACGGCTGTCGTGAGAGGGAAGCGACAGGTTTGAGTCGACACCCCGACCAGCCACGGATATGGCCGAAAGCCGCCGGATGGTCTCGAACGAACGAAAGCTGCTGGTCGTCGTCGGATTCTGTCTCGGCATGGGGCTAGGACCGTTCGTCCTCACCGTCCTGACGGCACCCGTCGAGTTCTTCGCGGGAGAGACCGTCGCGTCCCTGCTGTGGACGACGGTGCAGTTCCTCGGCGTCGTCTTCGCCGGGGTCGCGCTCGCGACGATCGATCCCGACGCGACCGGCGCGGCGCGCTGACGCGTCGCCTGGCACGCCAACCGGACCCACACATCGTCAACACTCTTAACGATGGCCTGCAATGGCCCGGTATGTACGTCGCTGAGACGATGCGTGGACAGTATCGCGAGGGACAGACCACACGCGGGGGGACGGCTCGATGAGCGAGCGCCCGGAGATGTTCGAGGGCGTCGACGAGATCTGGCAGGACGGCGAGTTCGTCGACTTCGAGGACGCACAGGTCCACGTGCTGGCCCACGCGCTGCACTACGGCACCGGCGTCTTCGAGGGCGTGCGCTGCTACGATACCGACGACGGCCCGGCGATCTTCCGCTGGGAAGAGCACCTCGACCGACTGTACGAGTCGGCGAAGGTCTACGACATCGAGATTCCCTTCGAGCCCGAGGAACTCACCGAGGCGACCGTCGAGTTGATCCGCCGCGAGGGGCTGGAGTCGTGTTACATCCGCCCGATCGCCTTCTACGGCTACGGCCCGCTGGGGCTGAACCCGAGCGAGTCGCCCGTCGAGACCGCCATCGGCGTCTGGCCGTGGGGGGCCTACCTCGGCGAGGAAGCACTCGAAGAGGGCATCGACACGGCGATCTCCTCGTGGCGCAAGCACGCCTCCAGCCAGATCCCGACCAGCGCGAAGACGACCGGTGCCTACGTCAACAGCGTCCTCGCCTCGCTCGAGGCAAAGGGCAACGACTACGGCGAAGCGATCGTCCTCAACAAGGAGGGCAACGTCGCCGAGGGGCCGGGCGAGAACATCTTCCTCGTGCGCGACGGCGAAATCTACACGACCGGCCTGGCGGAGTCGATCCTCGACGGCATCACCCGACGGAGCGTCATCACGATCGCCGAAGACCTGGGTTACACTGTCCACGACGACGCGACGATCTCGCGGGGCGAACTGTACGCCGCCGACGAACTGTTCTTCACCGGCACCGCCGCGGAGGTGACGCCGATCCGCAGCGTCGACGACAACGAGATCGGTGCCGGAACGAAAGGGCCGGTCACCGACGAGATCCAGACGCGCTTCTTCGACATCCTCGAAGAACCGCCCGAGCAGTACGACGACTGGTTCAAGTACGTCTGAAGGCCGGATCGATCACGTGCGGTGTTGACGCTGACACACTCGACGACACGCGTTCCTCGAAACGTTCTTCGAACGGTTTCTGGCGGAGTGGCACGGCGAGGCGTAGGACGATCCGTGCTCTCTCGATACTGACCACCACAAAGCATCCGGGCGACCGAGCGGTCCGAAGGACCCGGCAGGTCGCCCGGTTCCCCGGAATCGCCGACGGCGATTCCGGCCTTTTTCGCCCACGTGTTTCGACAAGCGGTGCACCTTCGGCGCACCCGCAGTCGAAAAAGGTGGTAGTCTAGTCGTCGTCGGCGTCGACGAGTCCGGCCGGGACCTGCGTGTGGTTCTCCTCGGCGTCGCCGAAGCCGGCCGAGAGGATCCGCGTCAGCGCGTCCTCGACGCGCTCGTCGGTCTCCTCGTAGGCGTCGGGCTCGACTTCGATGACGTAGCCGGTCGTGATGTTCGGTGCGGTCGGCAAGAACAGTACGTCTCGGCCGTCCTCGGTCTGTTGGCCGGTCTTGAACGCCGTCATCCGCAGCCCGTCCCACACTTCGAGTTTCACCGGCGTCTGGAGTTCGTCGGCCCCCGAGACGGCCGTCTCGACGGCCATCTTCGAGGCGTTGTACACCACGCGGAGGCCGGGGACCTGGTTCATCATGTCGTCGAGAGCCTGTTCGATCACGTCGCCAAAAGCAGTCCGCATCAGATAGCCGATCGAGAACACGAGGAGCACGAAGACCGCGAGCGTGGTGAGCACGCGGACGAACGTCACCAGCTGTGTCATCAGATGGTGCTCCTCCGGAATATTGAGCAGCGGAGCGAGCCGCTCGGGAGTGATGACGTTCGCGAGCGGTAACGAGGCCAGAATACCGTAGAGGTAGGCGAGTACGTAGACCGTCACCAACAGGGGGAGCAGGATGATCAGCCCGCTCGCGAAGTCACGTTTCCACGTCGCCGAGGCCATGTCAAGTCCGTAGCCCTCCCCCGTTATCAGCCCTTCCCTTCGCCTCTGTCAGACAGCTGCCAGCTAGGAGAGTATCGCCCGCAGGGCGAACAACGCGTTTTCCTTCCGCTCTGCGACCCGTCGATAGAAGTAGGCGAGCCACTCGCCGCCGTAGGGAGCGTACTGCCAGACCTCGGAGTCCGTCGCCAGCGAGCGCTGGGCGTCGTCGCGAACGCCCATCAGCATCTGGACCTCGTACGGAGTGCCGTACTCCTCGTGTAACGACGCAGCGAGGTCGATCATCTCCGGGTCGTGGCTGCCGACGGCGACCTCGCCACGGAAGTGCTCGAAGAGGTATCGCAACTGGTCGCGGTAGGCCTGATCGATCTCGGCCTTGTCCTGGAGCGCGACCGACTGCGGTGGATCGTACGCGCCCTTGACGAGCCGGATCTTCCCCGGCAGGTCGGCCAGTCGTTCGAGGTCGTCGGGCGTCCGTCGGAGGTTCGCCTGCACGCAGACGCCGACGCCGCCGTCGGTCTGACGGGCGAGCCGTTCGAAGGCGTCGAGCGTCGCGTCCGTCGTCGTGTGGTCTTCCATGTCGATCCAGACGAACACGTCGCGGTCGGCCGCGTGCGTGACGACGCTGTCGAGGTTCGACTGGAAGAGCGCCTCGCTCACGTCGAGGCCCAATTGCGACGGCTTGATCGAGAGGCACGCATCCAGACCTGCCAGATCGATCTCCTCGACGAGGGCCTCGTAGGTCGCCGTGGCTTCTGCGGCCGGTTCGCGACGATCGTAGTGTTCACCCAACTGGTTCAGGATGACGCCGATTCCCTCCTCGTTGCACTGTCGCGCGTGCTCCAGCGCTCCGGCGGTCGTCTCACCCGCGACGAACCGCCGCGCCAGTGGCGGAATCATCGTCCGGTGGTAAGACCTGCCTACGTATGAGGTTTGTCACCGAGGCGATCTGTTCCGCGCCACGGCACCCGCCCAGGCAGGTGTCGCGGGGAGTCGCCGACGTTAAGCCGCCCGCGGGACAGCACCGCGACATGGACGTACTCGCGATCGTGGCGACGGCGCTGTGGGCGATGTTACCGGCGTACGTCCCCAACAACGCGGCCGTCCTCGCCGGAGGGGGACGGCCGATCGACGGGGGACGGACGTGGGGGGACCGACGGCTCCTGGGCGACGGGAAGACCTGGCGCGGGACCGCTGCCGGCACGCTCGCGGGGACGGCGCTGGCGCTGGCGCTCAACGCCGTCTACGAGCCGGTCGCCGCGACGCTGGGGGTCGTCGCCGACCCGTTCCCGGTGGTGGCCGGCCTGGGACTGGCACTCGGCGCGATGGTCGGCGACATCGGCGCTTCGTTCCTCAAGCGTCGCACCGGTCGCGAACGCGGGGCGGCGTTTCCGGGGCTCGACCAGCTCGATTTCGTCGTCGGAGCGCTCGCGCTGGCGACGCTGTTCGCACCGGAGTGGGCGCTGGCGACGTTCAGGCCGCCGGTACTGGTCGCAGTCGTCGTGATCACGCCGCTCTTGCACGTCGTCACCAACGGCATCGCGTACGCGCTGGGACTGAAAGACGAGCCGTGGTGATCGGCGGGCCGGGATCGCGCGGGGCGTGTTCGCCGAGAGCGACGAAAGTGGTGGGCTTTTCTACGCTGGCCGACGACCAACGTGTATGACGACAGCGACGACGGTGCGGCTGGCGACGCGGGGCTCGGACCTGGCCCTGCGTCAGGCCGCGACCGTCACCGAGACGCTCGAAGCGCGGGGGTACACGGTCGAGATCGTCGAGGTAGAGACGACCGGCGACCAGATTCGCGACGAACTGATCCACCGGCTGGGCAAGACCGGCGCGTTCGTCCGCAGCCTCGACGAACAGGTCGTGGAGGGCGAGGTCGACGCCGCCGTCCACTCGATGAAAGACGTGCCGACCGAACAGCCCGACGAGCTGGTCGTCGCTGGCGTTCCCCAGCGGGAGTCGCCCGACGACGTGCTGGTGACGCCGGACGGAGCCACCGTCGAAGAGCTGCCCGACGGCGCGACCGTCGGCACGTCGAGCCTCCGTCGAAAGGCCCAGCTGCTTGCCGAGCGACCGGATCTCGACGTGCAGCCGCTCCGTGGCAACGTCGACACGCGCATCGAGAAGCTGCTCGCGCCGACCCTCCAGGCCGAACACGAGGAGCGCAGCGAGGCCGAGAAAGAGCGAAAGGAGAGCGTCGACGACGAGGAGTACGAATTCCCCTACGAGCACGACGTCGAGACGTGGTTCGACGGGCTCACCGAAATCGAGCGCCAGGCGCTGGGCCGCGAGGTCGAGACGGCGTACGACGCCGTCGTCCTCGCTCGCGCAGGCCTGGAACGGGCCGGACTGCTCCACCACGTCGAGTACCAGTCGCTCCCGACCGGGACGTTCGTCCCCGCGCCCGGCCAGGGCGCGCTGGCGGTCACCGCGACCGACGGGGAGTTCGCACAGGAGCTCAACGGCGTCCTCGATCACCCGCGCTCGCGGGCGGAGACGACCGTCGAGCGGACCGTCCTCGACGAGCTGGGCGGGGGGTGTGTCGCACCGCTTGGCGTCCACGCGATCTTGCAGGGCAGCGTGATCCGGACGACCGTGCGCGTCCTCGACCAGGCGGGCGAGCAGGAGGTCACCGCCACGCGTGACCTCTCGGCGGATCGCCACGTCGACGACGCACGAGCGTTCGCCGCCGACCTGGCCCAACAGGGCGCGGCCGACCTGATCGAGCAGGCCAAGCGAGCGGGCGAGGGCGGCGACGCGGCGACGGCCCAGGGAGCCAGTGACGAATGAGCGACGACACGGGCGACGGTGCGGCGACCGGCACGGTCTATCTCGTCGGCTCCGGCCCGGGCGATCCGGAGCTGCTGACGGTGAAGGCAAAGCGGCTGCTCGAAGCGGCCGACGTAGTGCTACACGACAAGCTCCCCGGCCCGGAGATCATCGGCATGATCCCCGAGGCGAAACGCGAGGACGTGGGCAAGCGTGCGGGCGGCGAGTGGACGCCCCAGGAGTACACGAACCGTCGCCTCGTGGAGCTGGCCCGCGAGGGCAAGGACGTGGTGCGGCTCAAGGGCGGCGATCCCACGGTGTTTGGCCGCGGCGGCGAGGAGCTCGTCCACCTCGCACAGCACGGCGTTCCGGTCGAGATCGTCCCCGGCATCACGTCGGCCGTCGCCGGTCCGGCGGCCGCCGGCATCCCCGTCACCCACCGCGACCACGCGTCGTCGGTGTCGTTCGTCACCGGCCACGAAGACCCCACGAAGTCGGAGTCGGCCGTCGACTGGGAGGCACTCGCCGCGACCGGCGGCACCATCGTCGTCCTGATGGGCGTCGGCAAGCTGCCAGAGTACACGGCCGCGCTCCGCGAGGCCGGCATGGACCCCGAGACCCCGGTCGCGTTGATCGAACGGGCGACCTGGCCCGGCCAGCAGGTCGCGACGGGCACCCTCGACAGTATCGTCGACGCCCGCGACGCGGCCGGTATCGAGCCGCCAGCGATCACCGTCATCGGCGACGTGGCGGCGACGCGGGCGGCGGTGCTGGAGTTCCTCGTCGGAACAGCGGACGACTCGGCGGGCGACGGCGGTGACGACGATGCGTGAGGAACCACGGCTCAGCGTCGCCGTGTTCCGCCCCGACGACGAGCGGACCACCCGGGCCGTCGCGTTGCTGGAGTCGCTCGGTGCGGACCCGGTCCCGGACCCGATGCTCGCCGTCGAGGCGACCGGCGCGACGCCCCGATCCGACGCGGACTACGTCGTCCTCACGAGCAAGACCGGCGTCGAACTGGCCACAGAGGCCGGGTGGGACCCCGGCGACGCGACCGTCTGTGCGATCGGCCGGCCCACCGCAGACGTGCTCGAAGACGCCGGCTACGCGGTCGATCTGGTGCCCGAGGAGTACTCCTCGACCGGCCTGGTCGCCGCGCTGGAAGACGATGTCGACGGCGCACGCGTCGAGGTAGCGCGCTCGGATCACGGCTCGGCGGTCCTGACCGACGGACTGGAAGCGGCCGGCGCGTACGTCCACGAGACGGTCCTCTACCGGCTCGTCCGACCCGAGGGGTCCGGAGCGTCGACGGAGCGTGCGGCGGCCGGCGACCTCGACGCCGCGCTGTTCACTTCCTCGCTGACCGTCCGGCACTTCCTCGCGGCCGCCGACGAGCGGGGACTCCGAGGGGAAGCGATCGAGGGACTGAACGACGCCGTCGTCGGCGCGATCGGTGAACCGACCCGTGAGACGGCCACGGACGCGGGCATCGACGTCGACGTCGTCCCCGACACCGCCGACTTCGAGACGCTGGCGACGACGGCGGTCGAGGCGGCCGCGCCGAGTCACCGCGAGTGACACTGTAGAGTATGAATCGAGAGTAGCCATTGAAACTCATACTACCGGCTGTACATCTGTGAACGATTTCGCCACCCCGGGGTGGCGAAGATTTTCACGAAGTGACAGCCGGCAGTATCAATGCACACTTGGTCGAACGACAGCAGTGCGATCGGTGTGTAAACCGTTTCGACTGTTACTATAGCAACAGTACGAGTAGCGACTCTGGCGATAGATGCCGACGTGTAGCTCCCCTCGTGCAGTACTTACTGTCCACGATCGTCCGAGACGGCCGCCGGTATAAGCGGTTCCAGTCCGTACGACACGTATGTTCGTCACAGAACACGACGGGCGGCTGCTTGCCCGTATCGAGGATGATCACATGGTGTTCGAGGTGTCCTTCGATCGGATCGAACCGACAGACGTGACACTCCACTTCCTGCGAGACGGCCAACAGGTCGGGAGCATCTACAACGACGACGGCACCGACCGGACGATGGCACGGCTGACCGTCGACGGCGAGACCACCGATTTCGTCGGCGTCGAAGTCCCCAAAGAGTTCGTCTCACGCGTCCTCGACATCGCCGAAGAAACCGGCCGCGTCACCGACGAGACGGCACTGGCTGGCTATCGGCTCCGGGTGCTGTAGTCCGCTCGTTCGGCAGCGGCGGCGCTGTTTTGAGTCTGTAGCTCGACAGTTCTGTATGCAGCTACTGGTGACAGGCGGCAACGGTTTCATCGGTCGGCGCGTCTGCCGGCGTGCCGTCTCGGACGGCCACGACGTGACGAGCGTCGCCCGTAGCGGACCGCCAGCAACGGAAAAACGCGGTCCGTGGGCAGAAGCCGTCGACTGGCACGCGGCAGATGTCTTCGCTCCACACGAGTGGCGAGACACGCTCGCTGGCGTCGACTGCGTCGTTCACTCCATCGGGACGCTCGACGAGTCACCGACCCAGGGCGTCACGCTGGAACGCCTCAACGGGGACACTGCCGTCGTCGCCGCACTGGAAGCGGAACGCGTCGGCGTCGATCGCTTCGTCTACGTCTCGTCGTCGACCAAGCCACCGGGCGTTCGAGACGCGTACATCGACGCACGCCGCCGTGCCGAAGCGGCGATCGCGGACCTCCAGCTGTCGGTCGTCGTCCCACGGTTTGGTCCCGTTTACGGACCGGACCAACCACACTTCTCGACGCTCACGAACGCGCTCGTCGCGACACTGGGGCGGTGGGAGCCACTGGCCAGACGGCTCGGCGACGACCGGCCGTTCTCGGTCGAACAGGCCAGCACCGCGATCTATCGTCTCGCAGTCGACGACACGGTTCCGACGGGACCAGTCTCGGCACCAGCCCTGGCGACACTCGCGACCGGACAGCCCCAGTGATACTGGCGGTCGTAACGTCGTGACGAGACTCTCCCGAGGTGGCGAAATTAGTCACAGACGGACAGCCAACAGTGTAAGCACCGGCTTTGATGTCGGCTGCACCCATGAATCGACGTGTACATGTCGTCCGATCCTGGGGACGTGTTCCGCGCGTTCGAAGACGAGTTGGCAGACAGCCCACCGAGTGCCAAACTCGTCACGAAAGTCCTCGCCCACGAAGGACAGCTGACCCAGTCGCAACTCGCCGAGGAGACCATGTTGTCGAAACGAACCACGAGATACGCACTCTCTGAACTCGAAGAGGCGGGCGTCGTCACCTCCGAAGTCTCCTTTATGGACGCCAGGCAGTCACTGTACTCGACAGTGACGACAGACGAGTAGTACCGTCACGGTCTCTCCACCGCCGTTTCGCTCCGGTGTCGTCGCTCCCGTCGACGCCCGCAGTCGGGCGACCTGATCGTTCGGACCTACCCAGAGCCGTGAAACGCGGTCTTTAAACTCGTGGACGATGCCGTACTCAGTATGACTGGTGCGGACGGGACGAACGTGCTCTTCGTCGTGCTCGATACGGTCCGCAAGGACCACCTCTCGGCGTACGGGTACGACGAGCCGACGACCCCGACCCTGGAGGCGTTCGCCGAGGAAGCGGCGGTCTTCGAACACGCCGTCGCGCCGGCCCCCTGGACTCTGCCGGTTCACGCCTCCCTGTTTACGGGGCTGTACCCCTCCGAACACGAGGCCACACAGGAGGACCCCTATCTCGACGGGGCGACTACGCTGGCCGAGTCGCTGTCTTCGGCCGGCTACGACACGGCCTGTTACTCCTCGAACGCCTGGATCACGCCCTACACGAACCTCACCGCGGGGTTCGACGACCACGACAACTTCTTCCAGATCATGCCCAGCGAACTCCTCTCGGGACCGCTGGCACGGATCTGGCAGACGATGAACGACAGCGACACCCTGCGGGGGGTCGCCGATCGGATGGTTCAGCTGGGCAACAAGTTCCACGAGTACTTCGCCTCCGAGGGCGGGGGCGACACGAAGACCCCCGCCGTGATCGACAAGACGATGGAATTTATCGACGACTCGGAGAACTTCTTCACGTTCATCAACCTGATGGACGCCCACCTCCCCTACCACCCGCCCGAGGAGTACGTCGAGCAGTTCGCTCCCGGCGTCGACTCCACCGAGGTGTGCCAGAACTCCAAGGAGTTCAACTGCGGCGCTCGCGACATCGACGACGCGGAGTGGGACGACATCGAGGGGCTGTACGACGCCGAGATCCGCCACATCGACGACCAGCTCGACCGGCTCTTTACCCACCTCAAGGAGACCGGCCAGTGGGAAGAGACGATGGTCGTCGTAGTGGCCGACCACGGCGAACTCCACGGCGAGCACGACCTCTACGGCCACGAGTTCTGCATCTACGATCCACTGGTGAACGTCCCCTGCATGGTCAAACACCCCGAGATCGAGCCCGAACGCGACGACGAGACGGTCGTCGAACTCGTCGACCTGTATCACTCCGTGCTGGACGCGACCGGCGTCGCGGGCGACGGCGTCTCGCTCGATTCCGCTCGCTCCCTGCTCTCGACGGAGTATCGCGAGTTCGCCGGGGAGGCCCCGAGCGGTGCGGGCGCACACGGCCCCCGCGGTGACGTTGGCTTCGTCGAGTACCACCAGCCGGTCGTCGAGCTCCGCCAGCTGGAGGGGAAAGCCAGCGCGGCCGGCATCTCCCTGGAGACAGCGTCGCGGTTCTACTCCCGGATGGGGGCGGCCCGTTCGCCCGAGGGCAAGTACATCCACTGTACGCGCATCCCGGACGAGGCCTACCGGATCGACAGCGACCCCGGCGAGACCGAGGACCGTGCGGGCGGTGACGACGAACTGCTGGCCGACCTCGAAGCGGAACTGCACGACTTCGTCGACCGCGTCGACGCCGACTGGCCCGACGAGGCCGACGGCACCGACGGCGAGGTGCTGGACTCGATGGACGACGACGCGAAGGATCGCCTGAAAGACCTGGGCTACATCGACTGATCGTGAGCGACGACGCAGGCGGGATCGGTGACCTGTTCGACCGTCGAACAGTCGTCCAGACCGTCCTGGGATTCGCCGTCGCCGGGCTCGTCCTCTTCGTACTGGTCGACTTCGTCGGGACGCGAAACGTCCTCGATCGGCTGGCGACGGCGAACCTGCGCTGGCTGGCGATGGGCTGTCTCTCGACGCTGCTCTGTCTCACGTTCTGGGGGAAAGCCTGGCAGATCGTCCTGGACGTGGCCGGCGTCCGCGAGTCGTTTCGCCGACTGGTCGTGACCTACTACGCCGCGACGTTCGCCAACTACGTGACGCCGCTGGGCCAGGCCGGCGGCGAGCCCTTCATCGCCTACGTGCTCTCGCGAGACACGGACGCCAGCTACGAGGACGCGCTGGCCTCGGTCGTCACCGCGGACCTGCTGAACCTCTTTCCGTTCGTCACCTTCTCCGGGGTGGGGTTCGCGGCCCTGCTCTACCAGTCGTCGCTGCCGGCAGTGCTGGAACCACTCGCTGTGGCGCTGTTCGCCATCGCACTCGGGGTCCCGGTGCTCGCGGCGGTCGGCTGGCGCTACCGGCTGTCGCTGGGACGAGTCGGTGCCAGAGTCGTGGTACCGATCGTCCGACTCCTGCCGCGCCTGACCGTCGACGGGCTCCAGAGCCGCCTCGCGGAACTGGACGAGGCCTTCCAGCGGATCGCGACGGATCGGAGAGCGCTCGTGCGGGCGCTTGGCTACTCGTACGTCGGCTGGATCTTCTTCGCGCTCCCGCTGTACTTCGTCGCGATGGCCGTCGGCGACGCGGCGATCCCGCTCTTGCTCGTCTTCTTCATCGTCCCCGCGAGCACGCTGGGCGGGCTCGCGCCCTCGCCGGGAGGCTCGGGCGCGGTCGAGGCGTTCCTGGTGGTGCTGATCGTCGCGCTCACGCCGATCGCCAGCGACGGGGCGACCGCAATCTCGATTCTCTACCGGGTCGCGAGCTACGTCTTCGCGCTCCTCGTGGGCGGCGCAGCGGCGGTGTTCGTGCTCCGGCGGAGCTAGTGCCCGTGCGCCACCACCGCGATGTGCCCCCAGATCCCTCGCTCGCCACTGCCTCGCGACCGGGACTAGCCCGATTCCCACGCTCGGACGAGTGCGGTCAGCGTCTCGTTGACCGGCACCGCCACGTCCCCGGACTGCGCCACGACGTAGCCGTTGATCGCGTCGATTTCGGTCTGTCGTCCGTCGGCCACGTCCTGCAACATCGAGGAGTGGTTCGCGGCGGTGTCCGTGGCCACCTGCGCCATCGCCTCGGCGGCCCGTTCGTCCGACAGATCGACGCCGTGCTCGCGGGCCACGGCCGCCGTTTCCCGTGCAGCGCGCTCGGCGACGCGCCGGGCCGGGCCGTCGACGAGCGCGCCGTTGGGAACGCGGGCCAACGCCGTCGTGGCGTTGATCCCGGCGTTGACCGCCAGCTTCTCCCAGAGCCGTCGCGGCATGTCGTCGGCGACGGTGGTCTCGACACCGGCGTCGGTAAACGCCGCCCCGACCCTGTCGGCCGGCGCGGAGTGGCCGCCCTCGCGGGGGCCCAGCACGACCTCGCCGACGCCGGTACACGCGACCACGCCGGGTTCGGTCAGGCGTGCGCCGTAGGTACAGGTGCCCGCGAGGACGGGACAGTCCAGTCGCTGGGCGAGCGTCGCCTCGTTGCCCATGCCGTTCTGCAGCGAGAGACAGGCGTCGAGTGCCGTGTCAGAAAGCGCCGCGGCGGCCGCGTCGGTGTCACCGGCCGTGACCGTCACGACGGCGAGGGCTGCCGCGGCGGGCGGCGTCGTCCCCGCGGCCGGTCCCACGTGTGCTCCGATCGCGCCCTCGATCGTCAGCCCCGATCGCTCGACCGCTCCGACGTGTGGCTCGCGCCCGACCAGGGTCACGTCGTGGCTGCGTGCCAGCAGCCCGCCGATCAGACTGCCGAGGCTCCCCGCGCCGAAGACGACGACGTCCATGCGCCCACTCCGTCGCGGGTGCTGAAAAACGCGACGGGGATCACCACCCACTTGCCGCGCCGTCGCCAACGACGAGTATGACCGACGGATCCGCTTCAGACGATCCCCTCGCCGACGCCGAGTGGCCGGCCGAGACGCCGCGGTATCGCCTCGTCGTCCCGGCGACGGCCTCGGAGCTGGCGTCGATCGAACTGCTGGCGACGGTGCTCGACGAGAGCCCGCGATCACCGGCCACGGCCACCGTCCGCGTGGGGACCGGCCGGCGGGACGACCGCGACCACATCCGTCACGCGCTGGCCGATCTGGCCGCCCACTCCGACGTGGCGGTCGGCCACGAGGAGACCAGCGGGACGGTGCCGCTGACCGACGGCACGTTCGACGCGCTCGCAGACGTGTCCCCGGAGATCCGGACGCTGGTGGTTCGAGACGACGACGGACTCGCGCTCGTCACGCGGCGCGACGAACGGTTCACGTTCGCCCTGCCCGACGAGGCGATCGAGGCCGTCGAGTCGTCGCTGCCGTCGTCGCTGCGAGAGCGACTCGAAGTCGTCTCGTAGCGGAGGACAGGCCGCCGTTCGTCTACTCCGAGATTCTCAGTCGCTTCGCTTGCTCCGAATCTCGCTCGTCCTCATACTGCCGGCTGTCCGTCTGTCACGAATGTTGCGACCCCGTGGTCACACATATCTTGCAACAGTGACAGCCGGCGGTATCACTCAGACTGATTCGCTGCTCGCGCACGGCCGCGCTCGCTGGGCAAATCAGTCCTCAGTCCAGTAGTAGATGTCCTCCTTCGGCGCACCGCAGTCGGGGCACTCCTCGGGGATGTCCTCGATCTCGCCCATCGCGCCACAGTCCCAGCAGCGCCACATCAGTTCGGCCGCTCCGGACTCACCGGCGCGGACGTGTTCGATCGACATGGCGGCCATGCCGCCTTCGAGCGTGACGTAGAATCCCCGCTCGTCGAACCCGCGGATCGTCCCGAGTCGCTGGCCGTCCTCGTCGTAGACGGTCTCTCCGAAGCCCAGTCCCATGTCGCTGGCCGCGTCTGGCATCTCTGACATTGTGTAACACAGTTCACACCACACGGCAATAAAGGTCACTGAGAGAACAGGTGATCGAACGCTACCGTACTCGGTGGCTTCGTCGAGAGAAACACGCAGGAATTTATACCCTGCTGGGAGAATGCGGTCGATATGGAGATCGAGAACGATCTCTCGACATCTGTCGACAGGCTCTCCGCCGACAGAGAGCGACGGGGCGTCGCCCTCGTGTTGCTCCTGATCGCGGCGTTCGCGCTCGGGTACGTCCTCAAGTCTGTGATCACTGGAGAACCGATCACCGACTACCTCCCGATGCTGGTCGCGTCGATCGTCGCGCCGCTCGTGATCGTCTTCGCCTTGCTCGCCGAGGCGGGTACCGACGAGGACGCGTAACGCACCGCCGACGGCGGCCGTATCAGGAAAAGAGGCTGGTGTGGACCGGCGCGTGGTCGGGACCGTCGTCGCCGTCGTCGTCGGTGGTGTCGGAGACGGCGCTGCCTCCGACGCCGTCGGCGAGGAAGTCGGCGACGGGCGGGCCGACGCGGTCGGGCTCGACGAGGAAGGCGTCGTGGCCGTAATCGGAGTCGACCACGTGGTGTGCGGTCGCGGTGTCGGTCTCGCGGAACGCGTCGGCCAGCTCTTCGGACTGTTCGGTGGTGAAGTGCCAGTCGCCGGTAAAGGACATCAGCAACGCCTCGCCGTCGAAGGCGGCGACGGCGTCCGCGTCGGACTCGAAGCCCGACGAGAGGTCGTAGTTGTCCATCGCCCGGGTCAGGTAGAGGTAGCTGTTCGCGTCGAAGCGGTCGACGAACTTCGTGGCGTTGTGATCGAGGTACGACTCCACGTCCCGGTAGGGGAAGAACCGGCCCGCCGGATCCGTCGGGAAGGCCCGCTCGTACTCTCTCGTGGCGGCCCGACGGCCGAAGCGCTGCTCCATCGTCGCCTTCGAGAGGTACATCACGTGGCCGAGTTCGCGGGCCAGCGCCAGCCCCTCGTCTGGGTCCGGGCGGTCGTCGCCGTAGTAGTCCCCACCGTTCCAGTCGTCGTCGGTCGTGATCGCCCGGCGTGCGATCCCGTCCAGCGCGAGACACTGCGGGTCGAGTCGCGCGGCGGTGGCGATGGCGACGACGCGCTCGACGTGGTCGGGGTGGCGCTTGACCCAGTCCAGCGCGTTCATGCCGCCGACGCTGCCGCCGACGACCGCGTGGAGGTGGGGTACCCCGAGTTCGTCCAGCACGGCCCGCTGGGCCTCCGTCCAGTCGCCGACGGTCACCGGCGGGAACGCCGTCCCGTAGGGCTCGCCGGTCTCGGGGTTCGTCGAGGCCGGCCCGGACGTGCCATAACAGGAGCCGGGGTCGTTCACGCAGACAACGTAGTACTCGGTCGTGTCGATGGCTTTGCCCGGACCGACGATGTTGTCCCACCAGGCGAAGGCCTGATCGGAGTCTTCGAAGCGACCGCGGCCGGCGACGTGTGCGCTGCCGGTGAGCGCGTGACAGACGAGGACCGCGTTGTCGCCGTCGAACTCGCCGTAGGTCTCGTACGCGACTTCGAGCTCGGGGATCGTCTCGCCACAGGCGAACTCGAACTCGCCCAGCGAGAGGGTCTGGTGGTCTACGTCCATGCTGTAGCCCTCACTGTCGTCGTTCGAAACGGGAACTCGATTGCCGTGTCGCTGTGCCGTAGACGGTCTTCTCGTTGGTCTCGAACCATTTAGCTCGCCTCCGCGATGGCCCGGTCGAGGTCGGCGAGGACGTCCTCGGTGTCCTCGATGCCGACGCTACAGCGGATCAGGTCCGGCGTGACGCCGCTGGCCCGCTGTTCGTCCTCGCTGAGCTGTGCGTGGGTCGTACTCGCGGGGTGGATCACGAGCGTCTTGGCGTCGCCGATGTTGGCGAGGAACTGCGCGAGATCGGTCCGCTCGCACACCTCGCGGCCGGCGTCGTAGCCCCCCTCCAGGCCGAAGGTGACGATGCCGCCGTAGCCGCCGTCGAGGTAGCGGTTCGCGTTGTCGTGGGTCTCGTGGGATTCGAGTCCGGGGTAGGTGACCCACGCCACTTCGGGGTGGTCTCGGAGGTGCTTGGCGACGGCCATCGCCGACTCGCAGTGCTGTTGCATCCGGAGCTTGAGCGTCTCACACCCCTGGAGGGTGGCCCAGGCGTCGAAGGGCTTCTGGCCGTCGCCCAGTGAGCGAACGGCGCGCTGGCGGACCGCGTGTGCGAACGCCTCGCCCTCGAAGCGCTCGGCGAAGGTGATCCCGTCGAAGGCCGGATTGGGAGCCCCGAGCTCCGAGAACTTCTCGGGGTACTCCGCCCACGGGAACGAGCCGCCGTCGACCAGCACGCCGCCGACGGTCGTCCCCGAGCCGTGGATCCACTTGGTCGTCGACTCCCAGACGAGGTCGACGCCGTGGTCCAGCGGGTTACAGAGGTACGGCGTGCCGAAGGTGTTGTCGACGAAGACGGGGACGCCACGGTCGTGAGCGACCTCGGCGATCTCTTCCATCGGCGGCGTCACGAGCGAGGGGTTCCCGATGGTCTCGAAGTGGACGTAGGCGGTGTCGTCGTCGATTGCGTCGGCGTAGGCCTGTGGGTCCAGCGTGTCGACGAAGCGCGTCTCGATGCCGCGGCGCGGCCCCATGTTGGCCAGATAGGAGTGAGTCCCCCCGTAGATCGAGGCGGCCGTGACGACGTTGTCGCCCGCGCTCGCGAGGATCGACGTACCGGCGTCCAGCGCGGCCATCCCCGAGCCCGTGGCCACCGCTGCAGTGCCGTTCTCCAGCGAGGCGATGCGCCGTTCCAGCATCGACACCGTCGGGTTGTCGAACCGCGAGTAGACGTTGCCGGTGTCGTCGAGAGCGTACCGCTGGGCGGCGGTGTCGGCGTCCTCGAACACGTACGACGTGGTCTGGTAGATCGGTGGCGCACGCGCGCCCGTCGCCGGATCGGGCTCCTCCTGGCCGGCGTGGACACAGCGCGTCCCGAACCCCTGGGTGTCGTCAGTCATGTACAACACGCATATTGCTCCAGCCATCTATAACCACCAGTTACGGCAAAACTCGCAGGTGCGTCGCCCGCTGGCAGGTCGCTGTCGGCGGTCGACCGCCCATCCAGCGACCGTCTCGTCTGGTCAAAGCTTATATCGCGTCACGACTGACGTACGTCCATCTTCAGTCACGTTCCGGCCGGTCGTCCCACATCGACGAGCCATGGCAGATGACGAATCTCTCTTCGAGGTCGGCGGCACGCGCGACTACTCGCGGGTCGCGCTCGTGGTAGTCACGCTGCTCGCGCTCGTGGTGGCGACGACCGCGGTGCCGGCGCTGTCGCCGGCAGGTACCGACACGCCAGCCTCGTCGCTGGTCCCGATCCCCGAGGAGGTCCGGGGTGGGTCGGGGGGCAGCGGCTCTGGCGGTGGCGGCGGGCTCGGCGCGCTGAGTCCCGGCGACAGCACCGACGTTGGCGGGTCGCTGGGCGGCGAGTCGGCCCTGCGATCACAGAGCGACGAAGTCCACTTCCGGGTCCAGAGCACGCAGGCAAGCTACTGGCGGACGGGTGCCTACGGCGAGTACACGGGCGCGGGGTGGGAGCGACGCGGCGGGACGACGCCGGTCGAGGGCGAACTGCCCGTCGAGGGCGCTCGCGACGGCCGCGTCACCTACGAGGTGACCCTCGAACGGAGCGCCGCGTCGCTCCCGACCGTCTGGCGGCCGACCCAGATCTCTCGGCCGGGCGTCTCGGTCACCGAGAACGGTGCGATCACGGCCGACGGGGCCGTCCCGCAGGGGACTAGCTACACCGGCGTCAGTCAGCGCCCGGCCGACGATCCGGCCGTACTGAGTCAGGCCGGCCGGGAGTATCCGGCGGCGATCGAGGACCGGTACACCCAGCTCCCGGCCGACAGCGAGGCCCGCCTCGGGGCGTTCACCGACGAGCTGACGGCCGACGCCGACGATCCCTACGAGACCGCTCGCACGATCGAGCGGTGGCTCGAATCGAACAAGGCCTATTCGCTGAACGCCAGCCACGATCCCGAGCGGGAGGCCGGCGTCGCGACGCAGTTCGTCTTCGACATGGATTCAGGGTACTGCGAGTACTTCGCCACGTCGATGGTCGCGATGCTGCGCAGTCAGGACATTCCCGCCCGCTACGTCGTCGGCTACTCCACCGGCGAGCAGGTCGGCGAGAACAGCTACACCGTTCGAGGGATGAACGCCCACGCCTGGACGGAGGTGTACTTCCCCGACGTGGGCTGGGTCCGCTTCGACGCCACGCCGGGCGACGAGCGCCGCCAGCAGGAGCAGGCCGCGCTGGACGAGCCGGCCACGGCGACACCCACACCAGCTCCGACGGACCAGTCACCGACCGACACGCCGACGCCGACGGACACGGTGACAGCCACGCCGACCGAGCAAGACGACACCGCAGACGGCGGCTACGACGTGTCGCTGAACCGGACGGCCGTTCCCGGCGTGCCGGTGACCGTGACCGTCACCGAAGACGGCGTTCCGGTGATGGGCGCGCAGGTCCTGTTCAACGGCGAGCCGGTCGGTGCCACGGCCACGGACGGGAACGTGACCGCCACCGTCCCCTACGCCGCGACGCTCAACGTGACGATCGCCGGCACCGCCGACGAGCGGGTGGTCGTCTACGGCGCGCCGAGCCGCGAGAACGGGCGGCTCTTCAGACCGGCCGGCCCCGCGACCCACGACACCGAGACCTTCGAGCTGAACACGACCGCGGCGATCGCCGTGAGCGGCGATCTCACCACCGGCAGCGAGGTGTCGGTGGTCGCGCTCGTCGACGGCGAACCGCTCCGGCGGGCGGCGGTGACACTGGCGGGCGAGCAGGTCGCGACGACCGACGACCGGGGCCGGGCGACCGTGCGCCTGCCCGAGGAGCCCGGCGAGACGACCCTGGCAGTGCGTCGCGGTGCCGTCGAGGGCACTAGGACGCTCACGCTCGGGCGGCTGAACGTGAGCGTCGAGCCGACGGCACCGCTGGCCCTCCCGCTGACCGACGCCCGGGTCAACGCGACCGTGGCGGGCGAACCGACGGCCGGCGCGACCGTCGCGCTGGACGGCGAACGGATCGGGACGACCGGCGTCGACGGGACGACGACGGTCTCGCTGCCGCTGGCAGACAGCGCGACCGTCGCGGTCTCGCAGTACGGCCAGTCTCGCCGGACCGCCCTGGAGGGACTGTACGCGAACCTGGCGGCGGTCGTGACCGCCCTCCTCGTCGCCGTCGTCGCCGCGATCGCGCTGGCTCGCCGCTACGGAGTCACGCCCCGACGGATCGGGGCGGCGCTCGCCCGGAGCGGACAGTTGGTCGTCGTCGCGCTGGTGGGGATCGGCTCGCTGCTCGATCGCGCGATCCGGCAGCTCTACCGACGGGCGGCGCTGACCGTCGACCACCTGCGCGCGCTCGTCACCGGCCGCGTCTCGCCGACCGCGCTGCTGGCTGCGCTCCGGCGCTGGCTCGCGGACCGGTCGGGCGGCGTCCAGTCGACGGTGACCGCCCGCTTCGAGTCGCTGGCTCCAGCCGGCGACGGTGACGCCGGGTCCGACGACGCCCACGCGACGATCAGAGAGGGGTGGTCGCAGTTCCTCGGGCACGTCTCGGTGGCCCGGCCGGAGCGCCGGACGCCCGAGGCGATCGCGGCCCACGCCGTCGAGGTCGACGACCTCCCGGCCGACGCGGTCTGGACGATCGTCGACGCCTTCCGGGCCGTCGAGTACGGCCAGCGCGAACCCACCGAACGAGTGCCGGCCGTCGACGCGGCCCTGGCGGCGATCGACGACGCCGTCGAGCGCGCCGACGACGCCGACGGCGACGCGCCCGAGGGCAAGCCGGAGGTGGCCGACTGATGCGGGTCCGGGTCGTCCTGTTCGGAGTTGTCGGGACGGTCGCGACGCTGTTGGCCGCCGGGCTGCTGTTCGCTCCCGAGACGCTGCTGTCGGTCGCGCCCGTCGCTCCGCTCGTGACCCTCGGCGAGGCGGCGAACGCGCGCCAGCTGTTGCTGGGGGGCAGCCTCATCGCCGGGCTCTACCTGCTCGTCGCCGCCCGGTCGGCG
The DNA here is from genome assembly GCF_017612575.1 of Halomicrobium sp. IBSBa. Lineage (NCBI taxonomy): Archaea > Methanobacteriati > Methanobacteriota > Halobacteria > Halobacteriales > Haloarculaceae > Halomicrobium > Halomicrobium sp. IBSBa. The sequence goes on along the minus strand of NZ_JADPQC010000002.1, from coordinate 410,409 downwards.
ACGCTGCCGAGCCGCGATGGCGAGGGCGGAGACGCGTTCGACGCCGCGACCGCGGAACCGCCCGAGGCCGTCACGACGGCACGCCAGCGTCGGACCGGCGCGGCGCTGGCGGCGACGATCGACGACGCCATCGCGGGCGAGGACGAGGCGCTCGACGCCGTCCGCGAGCGGTTTCGCGAGACGGCGACGGCGGCCTACGCACAGACGGCCGGCTGTGGCCCCGAGGCCGCCCGGCGAGCGGTCGAGCGGGGTGACTGGACCGACGACCGGACCGCCGCGGCCGTTCTCTCGGGCGACAACGGCCCGTCGCACTCGCTGTGGTCGCGTCTCAGACTCTGGCTCGATCCGGCGGCCGAGCGCCGACGCCGACTGCATCGCACGGTCAGCGCCACGCGCGGACTCACGGAGGGGTGGCCGTGACCGACCGGGTCCGACGCTGGGGCGTCCCGCTCGCGGGGACGGTGACGCTACTGAGCGTCGGTCTCCTGGCCGCCGAACCGGCCCTCTTCGCGGGGGCGGCGATCCCCCTCGCCTACGTGCTTGTCGGGGCGCTCTCGCGCGTCCCGTCGGGAGCCAACCTCGACGCCGACCGGACCGTGGCCGCCGCCGCACCGACGCCGGGCGATCCGGTCGACGTGACGCTGACCGTCGAGAACACCGGCCGGCGGACCCTGACCGACGTTCGGATCGTCGACGGCGTCCCCGCCGAACTGACCGTCGTCTCGGGCTCGCCGCGGGCCTGTCGCTCGCTGCGGCCCGGCGAGTCGACGACCGTCGAGTACGCCGTCCGCTCGAAGCGGGGGACCTACGCCTTCGACGATCCCGTCGTTCGGATCCGGCCGCTGGCGGCCACCGAGATCGCGACGGCGACGGTCGCCGCGGCCGGCGACACCGCCCTGACCTGTGCCAACGTGGTCGCCGAGGCACCGCTTGCCGACGCGACGCTGCCCCGCGCCGGCACGCTCCCGACCGACAGCGGCGGGAGCGGGCTGGAGTTTCACGCGACCCGCGACTACCAGTCGGGCGATCCGGTCTCGCGGATCGACTGGCGGCGCTTCGCCAAGACCGGCGAACTGACGACCGTCGAGTACCGCGAGGAGCAGGCCGTCCGCACCGTGCTCGTCGTCGACGCACGCCCCCCGACGCGGGTGACGCCGGAAGCGGGGTATCCGACGGGTGCGGAACTGGCCGCCTACGCCGCCGAGCGCCTGCTCGATGCCCTGGCCAGATCGAGTGTCGTCGCCAGCATCACTGCCGTCGGGCTCGCCGACGAGGACCTCGTGGGCGGGCTCGGTCCGGACGGACTGGCCTGGGCCGACCCCGACGGCGGCGTCGAGAGCCCGCAGGCGAGTCGTCTGTTCGACGGCGTCCAGTCGGCGGCCACGCGCGACAGCGTCGCCCCCGACGGCGGCGAGCAGGCGAGGGCCGAGACCGCGACGGATCGGACCGCCCCCGACGTGGAGACCCTGCTCGCTCGCCTCCCGCCGACGGCCCAGGTCGTCGTCTTCTCGCCGCTGCTCGACGACTGGCCGACGGAACTGATCACGAGCCTCCGGGCGCGGAACTACCCGACGACCGTCGTCAGTCCCGACGTCACTCGCGGCGAGGGACCGGCCCAGACCGTCGTCGCGCTCGAACGCCGACTGCGCCTCCAGTCGGTGGAGCTGAGCGGGGCGACGCTGATCGACTGGGACCTCGACGAACCGATCGACATCGCCATGCGGGCCTCGCTCGCGGAGCTGTTCAACCGATGATCGACGATCGCACGGACTGGCGGCCGACGACGGCGAGCACGGGGCTGGTCGTGTTCGTCACGCTGCTGACAGCGACGGTGCTCGTGCGAGCGATCGGCGTCGCGGTGCCGGCCGCGCTCGGCGGGGCCGGCGCGGTCGCGCTCGCACTGGCGGTCTGGACCGCCGGCTGGAAACGCCACCAGACGCTGGGAACCGTCCTGACCAGCCTGCTTGCGCTCCCGATCGGGCTCGGCGTCGTCGCTGCGACGGTCGGGACCGTCATCGTCCTGGCGGGCGTTCTGTTCCCCGTCGAGTCGCTGTCCCGGCTGCCGGCGACCGTCGTCGACCTGTCGGCCCGCGCGATGGTCGTCGTCGGGGCGGCCGCGGCCGTCTTCGGCGCGAGCGTGGCGATCGGACACGTCCTCGATCGGGACACGGCCAGGCGGACCGCCGAGGCGTCGCTGAAGACGACGATACCGCCGCTCGGTGTGGGACTGGTCCTCGTCGCCAGCGAGGCCCTCCGGTATCTCGAAGCCACCCGCGACGCACCGGGTGTCGGGGCCGTCCTCGGCGACGTGCTCCGGACGACCACGACGATTGTCTTCGAGCCCCCAGCGGTCCGACCCAGCGTGACGACGTTCCTGTTGCTCGTCGCGGCCACGTTCCTCGTCGTCCGACGGACCGTCGGTGCCCTGCCGCTCACCGAACTCACGACCGACCCGGCGGTCGAGCGCGCCGTCGCGAGCGCCCGGTCGTGGCTGCTCCGGGCGGCCGTCCTCGCCGGGTTCGGCGTCCCCGTCGGGTTCTTCACCGACTACGTGTTCCCGCCCGAGCGACTCCAGTCGGTGGTGACGCCCCCGGTCTTCGACCTGCTGACGGCGGTGACGACCGCGCCGCCGGCTCGCAGGCTCGCGTGGCGTGTGATCGTCCTCTGTGTCGCGACGCTGGTCGCCGTCGCGCTGCTCCGGCGGACCGCCCAGACCTCGGCCGACCGGATCGGGGCCGCAGTCGCGCCCTTCGCGGCCGGGAGCGGGGTGCTCGTCGCGGCCGCCCTCGTCGCCGGCCCGGTCCTGTCGGCGGCTCGCGGCTGGGTCGCGGCGACGCTGCCCGGCGAGTTCGGCCCGCAGTTTCGCGAGCTGTCCGGCTCCGTCGTCGACTTCTACGGCCCGGTCCCGATCGTCCTGGCCGGCGTCGGCTTCGTGTTGCTGGTCGCCGCGGTCGTGGCGATGTGTCTGTGGCTCGTCTTGCTCACGAAGTACCTCGACGACCGCACTGCCGGCGTCGGGATCGCCAGTGCCGCACTCTTCGAAATCGCGGCGTTCGCGGGCGTCGTCGGCGTGCCGACGGCGCTGCTGTTTGGAAGCCTCGTCGCCGCCGTCCTCGTCTGGGACGTGGGCGAGTTCGGGACGACGCTGGGCGAGGAGATCGGACAGCGGGCCGACACCCGCCGGGCAGAACTGGTCCACACGACCGGAACGCTGGCCGTCGGCGGGGTCGGCGTCGCCGTCGCCGTGGCCGTGACCGACGCCGCCGTCGGCGCGGTCACCGTCGCCGACGGGGCCGTCGTCGCGGGCTTGGTCGTCGCCGTCGCGGGGCTGTTGGCGTTGCTGGTCGCGCTGCGCTGACGGACAGCGCTGGTGTCGCCGGGACAGACCGGCAATAATCCGTCTCAGGTCGGCGAGACGGCCGGCACCTCGATCCGGTCGAGTACGTCTCGGACCACCTCGTCGGGATCCACCTCGCGGACGCTCGCGTCGGCGGTCAGCACCAGTCGGTGAGCGAACACGTCTCGGACGACTCGCTGTACGTCCTCGGGGACGACGTAGTCCCGCCCTTCGATGACGGCGCGAGCGCGCGCGGCCTCGAACAGCCGCTGGATTCCGCGCGGGGAGACGCCCACGTCGACGCGCTCGTCGGCGCGGGTCGCCCGCCCGAGTTCCACCACGTAGTCCCTGAGTTTCCCGTCGACGGTGACGGTCTCGGCGACGCGCTGGAGGTCGGGGATCCGCTCGGCGTCGACGATGGCGGTGACGCTCGGTGCCTGTGCGGTGCGGTCGGCCCGCCGGTCGATCAGCGCTCGCTCGCCGTCGAAGTCGGGGTAGCCCATCGCGGTCTTGACGACGAATCGGTCTCGCTGGGCCTCGGGTAGCCCGAAGGTCCCCTCCTGCTCGACGGGGTTCTGGGTCGCGATGACGAAGAACGGCTCGGGCAGCGCGTGGGTCTCGCCGTCGACGGTGACCTGGCCCTCGCCCATCGCCTCCAGCAGCGCGGCCTGTGTCTTGGGCGGCGCGCGGTTGATCTCGTCGGCCAGCACGACGTTGGCGAAGATCGGCCCCGGCGCGAACTCGAAGCTCCCCGTCCCCTCGTTGTAGACGTTCGAGCCGGTGATGTCGGCCGGCAACAGGTCCGGCGTGAACTGGATGCGGTTGAACGAGAGATCGAGCGCGTTCGCGAAGCTCCGGGCGGTCAGCGTCTTGCCGGTGCCGGGCACGTCCTCCAGCAGGACGTGGCCCCGTGCGAGGATGCCGGTCAACACGCCCTCCAGGAAGGCGTCCTCGGCGATCACCGCGCTCCCGACGGCGTCGAGAATCTCGGCGCAGGCCCGGCCGGCGGTCTCGTGATCCATACGCGAGTGCTCGGCCAGCGACGGCATAAGTCTGGTCGAACCGCCGGGTGGTCGCCGGCCCGCTGAGCGAGAATCGAGCGAACCGGTTATACGAACCCCTCACGGGAGCGAAGGAGAGCTACGCAAAAAGCGAGGGTGGACGGCTACGTCGCGGCTTCGGTCTCTGTCGCTTCCTCGTCGGTCGTTGCTTCTTCCTCGGTGGTTTCTTCCTCGGTGGTCTCTTCCTCGGTGGTTTCTTCCTCGGTGGTCTCTTCCTCAGTCGTCTCTTCTTCCTCGGATTCCGTTTCGGTGTCCGTCCCTTCAGTCTCGTTTCCCGCGCCCGGGAAGTCGATCGTCCTGCTTGCGTCCTGGGTCGTTACGACGCGGAAGGTCGGTGGCATCTCCTCGCCGTCCTCGGGGACGTTCCCGAGCGCCCACGCGGTGTGGGCGACGCCGCTCTCCAGGGTGAGGTCCGTACTGGCGACGACCGATCCGTCGTTGTCCTCGGCCGCGACTCTGACCTCGACGGTGTAGTCGCCGGCCGGGACGTTCGCGTACTCGGTCGCCTCGGTGTACGAGACGTTCTCCGCGAGGACCATCTCGCCGGTCGCTTCTTCCTCCTCAGTTGCGGTCTCTTCGTCGGTCTCGTTTGCCTCCGTCTCGGTCGCCGTCTCCTCGGTGGCGTTGTCCTCGCCGCTCTCGACGGCGACGATATCGACTGCCGGCGCGTTCGGCGAGAGGTGAGCGATCCGGAGTGCAGCCTCGTCGTCTGCCGGGGTCGCGGCGCTATCGTCGTAGGCCACGGGGACGACCCCACCCTCGCTGTCGTTTGCGGCGATCGCCGCGGTCACGGTCGTCACCGACCGCGGTTCGAGGTCGACGGTCTCGTTGAACACGACCTCGTCGGGCGTGTCGACGACGGAGACCGTTATCGTGTGGTTGCCCGACTCCAGGGCGATGTAGTCGCTGAACGTGTCGAACGCGACGCCCTCGGCGACGGTCTCGTTGTCGACGGAGACGTCGACCGACGCTGCACCGGGCGCGGCGTGGGCGATGCGCAGGTACGACGTGTTCTGTGTGCTCAACTCTGTGTCGTCGGCGTCGTCCTCGGCCTGCTGGCCGAAGCCGACCCCGACGAAGGCCGCGCTCGCCACGAGCGCGACCGAGAGGACCAATACGAGTGCGGTACTGCGTGTGTTGTCTGGCATGCAGTGGAGTCATCCACCCTCTCCCCCTTTGTTATGCGAGAGCAAGCGCTCGCCCGCCAGCGCCGCTGTCCCGTGCCCGCCACGGTGCTCCGGAGTAAGCCGGTCGTTTGTTCCGCGCTCGTTCGATAACGACCGCTTGTTTGCCGGCACGATCCCACCGCGGGGACCCGGAAAGCGAACCGTATCGACCGGGCGACGCCGCCAGCGGAGATAAGGCGAGGTTACTGGCCGTCGAGCGGACGGTATCACAACTACCATACCGTTCGGCGACGACCGTTCACAACACTCAGAGGTGGCTTCAGTGACGAAAAAAAGCGAATACACGGACGACTATCCCGACAAGACGCTGTACATTCCCGGCCCGACCGAGGTCCGCGACGACGTGATCCAGGCGATGGCCCAGCCGATGTTCGGCCACCGGATGGACCGGATGACCGACCTCTACACGACCATCGTCGAGGACACGAAGACGTTCCTCGGCACCGACAACGACGTGATCATCCTCACGGGCTCGGGGACGGAGTTCTGGGAGGCATCGACGCTGAACCTCGTCGACGAGAACATCCTCGTGCCGACCTGTGGCAGCTTCAGCGAGCGCCACGCCAACGTCGCCGAGCGTCTCGGCAAGGACGTGGACCGACTCGAATACGAGTGGGGACAGGCGATCAAGCCCGAGGACATCCGCGCGGAACTGGAAGCCAGCGACAAGCACTACGACGTGGTCGCGACGGTGATGAACGAGTCTTCGACCGGCGTCCGCAACCCGATCGAGGAGATCGGCGACGTGGTCGCCGAGTACCCGGACACCTACTTCGTCGTCGACGCCGTCTCCTCGCTTGGCGGTGACTACGTCGACATCGACCAGCACAACGTCGACGTGATCTTCGCCTCCACCCAGAAGGCCTTCGCCATGCCGCCGGGACTGACCGTCTGTGTCGTCAGCGACGACGCCTACGACCGCGAGATCGAGAAAGAGTCCGCCTCGTGGTACGGCGGCTTCCAGCGCTGTCTGGACTACTACGACCGGAAGGGACAGACCCACTCGACGCCCGCCATCCCGATCATGCTGGCCTACCGCAAGCAGATGAAGCACATGCTCGACGAGGGCCACCAGGGCCGCGACCAGCGCCACCGCGAGATGGCCGAGTACACCCGCGAGTGGGCGCGCGATCACTTCGACATGTTCCCCGAGGAGGGCTACGAGTCCCAGACGGTCTCCTGTATCGAGAACACGCAAGGCATCGACGTGGCCGCCACCATCGAGGAAGTCTCCGAGAAGTACGACATGGTGTTCTCGAACGGCTACGGCTCCGCGCTGGGCGAGGAGACGTTCCGGATCGGCCACATGGGCGAACACGACGTCGAGTCGATCCGGACGCTGACCGACGCCATCGAGGACGTCGCGGACCTGTAACGCACCCGTCGCACGCTGTCTGGCGTCTCTGTGAGCGAGGCAATCTCGCTACGTTATCAATTGTGGAATCTGGGGCCACAGCTTCAAGAGTCGTATCGAGTTTGTTCCCAGTAAGATGCAATCACGGACAGTCACGTGGCTCGCCTCGCAGTACAGCCGCCGAATCGGCACGGCGCTGGCGATCACGTTGGGAGTGACAGTCGGCTTCGGCGCGGTCTTCGCTGGCCACGTCGCCACCTCGCCGGAGGCCGGCCTCGCCGGGCTCGCGGGGACGATCTTCGTCCTCACGCTCAACCTCGGCTTGCTCGGCATCGTGTTGGCCGGCAACGTCGCGGTCGAGCTCAGACAGCTCACCGACGCGGCCGCCGCGATCGAGGACGGCGACCTCGACGCCACCCCCGAGGTCGATCGGGCCGACGAGTTCGGGCGGCTCGCCGACGCGTTCGACAGCATGCGCGACTCGCTCACGTCGGCCTTCGACGAGTCGGAGGCCGCTCGCAAAGAGGCCGAACAGGCAAAGTCGGAGGCCGAAACGGCCCGCGCCGAGGCCGAAGAGTTCAACGACCAGCTGGTCGACCAGGCCGAGACGATCGGGGACGCGATGGCGGCCGCCGCCGACGGCGACTTCACCACGCGGCTGACGGCCGACAGCGAGGTCGACGCGATCGAGCGGATCGCCGACGCCTACGAGGAGATGACCGTCGACCTCTCCGAGACCGTCGGCGAGATTCGGGCCTTCGCGACGACGGTCGAAGAGACCAGCGGGGCCGTCGCCGAGGACGCCGCCGAGGTCGAGCGCCTCAACGAGTCGCTGGCGACCGACATCCGTGAACTCGCCAGTGACGTGTCCGGACAGGCCGAACGCCTCCAGAGCGCGGTCGCCGAGACGAACGACCTCTCGGCGACGATCGAGGAAGTCGCTTCGACGACCGACGAGGTCGCAGGACGGGCGACCGAAGCCGCCGAGGTCGGTGAGGTCGGCGCAGAGCGCACCGAGGAGGCAGTCGAGACGATCGAACACGTCGCCGACGCCGTCGACGAACTCGACCGGCTCGTCACCGCCCTCGACGACCGGATGGACGAGGTCGCGGAGACGACGGGACTCATCGACGAGATCGCCCAGCAGACCGACATGCTCGCGCTCAACGCCAACATCGAGGCCTCCCACGCCGGGAGCGGTGGCGACGGGTTCGCCGTCGTCGCCGACGAGGTGAAGGGGCTGGCCGAGCAGACTCAGGACGCCATCGACGAGATCGAGTCGATCGTCGACGGTGCCCGCGACGACGTGGACGACGTGACCGAGGAGATGGCGCTGACGCGCCGCCGGATCGACGACGGCGTCGAGACGGTGACCGAAGCCGGAGAGACGCTTGGCACGCTGACCGAGACCGTCGACGACGTGGACGACGCGATGGCGGAGATCGCCCGTGCGACCGACGACGGTGCGGCCGCCACCGAGGAGGTCTCGGCGGCGCTCGACCAGGTCGCCGACTCCGCCCAGCAGGTGGCGACTCGCTCGAACGAGCTGGCCGACACGGCCGAGCAGACGGCGTCGACGATGCGTGGCGTTCGCAAGCGCGCCGACGAGCTGAGCGACCAGACGGCCGACCTGATGGCACTGCTGGACTCGTTCGAGACCAGAGACACGGGCACTGCCGGGACAGTGCAAACCGCGAGCGCAACGGCGGGTGACGACGATGATTGAGGCTGCGACGCTCCACGGCTTCAGAGCTGGCGTCTACGTTGTCGCGCTGATGGTACTGCTGGCCTGGTATCGCCGTGTTCCAGACGACCAGCGGGCGTTCTGTCGGCCAGTCCTCTTCGTCGTCGGTTTTGCCGCCGTGGCGACGGCGCTGGTCGCGGCCGGCGTCGGGACGGTGCCGGTCGGAACCGGCGAGGTCGTGGTTCCCTCGGTCCTCGACGATCTGGTGGCCTACATGTTACTGTACGCCGTGATGGCTCGCCTTGCGGGTATCAACGGTCGTGCGCTCGCCGCTATCGTGTTCACGCCGGTCGCCCAGCGTCTCGGCTTCGAGGTCGCGACGGTCACTGACGGACCCATCGCGCTGCTCGGCCTGGTGATCCTCGTGGGTGGCCATCTCGCCCTCGCTGCCTTCTTGCTCGGTCCGATCTGGCGACGAGCGCAGGCGGTCCCCGAACAGCCCCGGCTCCTCCACTGGAAGGCCCGGAACCTGTTGCTGTTCATCGTTGGCATGTTCGTCGTCTTCGTCCTTCTGGCACTGTTCGGTATCTTCGACAACTTCACCACGCTGATCGTCCAGCAGTACATGACGGTGCTCCTCCGTGTCGGTTTTGCCGGCTTCCTCTTCGCGAATCTCGACGCCGTCGGGGACGTGTCGTTGCGTCCGTCGACCGCGTCCGAGGCGACGCCGGCCGACTGATACGGATTATTGTAGCCGTTTGCCCGGTCGACCGCACACTGTCGTGCGGTTGATCCGGTAAAGATCCACAATAATCCGTATGATACTGTCGGCTGACGGGACGCCGTCGCTCGCGCGCACCGTGCTGTCACCGGCAGCGAGGTGGCGACGAGAAGCACTCTCTGGCCCGTAATCACTGCTTACTCTCGATAACCCGAACCTGTGGCGAGGTAAGCGAGACGTTCTCGCCCCGGCCGGCTCGCACCGAACTGGCAAGCAACTGCCGAGCGTCCGACCGTCGCTGGGCTGTGGGTGTGACAACCCGGTTGCCACCCCGTAAAAATTCCCTTTAACGGTAAGATCACTGTACTCGACTATGCCGGAACCTAACGGCGACCGGAACCGTACTGCACCGACGACAGAGCTCCCCGTCAGCCGACGCCGCTGTCTGGAACTGACCGGATTGATGCTCATGAGTGGCGCTGGCGTCGGCGCTGCCAGCGCACGCGACGCCGAGTCGGCCGCGGCGGCCGACGACGACGTGACCGGCCGCGCGTCGGAACCGGCGGGCGAGAGCGACACCGACGAGGCACCGGTCGTCGGCGGCGGCACCGGGTACGAGAACACCGTCGAACCGGATCAGGCGGACGTTACCGTCGGTACGCGGAGCGAACTCCAGGACGCGCTGGGCAACGCGTCTAGTGGCGACGTGGTGTACGTCGCTGGGGACGCGACCATCGACATGGGCGGTGCGGAGTGGTCGATCCCCGAGGGCGTCACGCTGGCCTCGGATCGCGGGATCGACGGCGCTCCCGGCGGCCACCTCCAGACGACCGATCTCCCGTGGCCGATGTTCGTCGTCCGCGCGAACGCTCGCGTGACCGGCCTGCGCGTCAGCGGCCAGTACGACGAGTACGTCGACCTTACCGACGGACCGGTCAGTATCGGGCTACAGGTCGCCGAGAGCGGCGTCGAGATCGACAACAACGAAGTCTTCGGCTTCTCCCACGCTGCCATCCGACCCTTCACCGACACCCACGTCCACCACAACGACGTCCACCACAACCCGATGGACGGCCTGGGCTACGGCGTCAGCGTCACCCGGGGCGAGCCTCTGATCGAGTACAACTACTTCAACTACAACCGCCACAGCGTCGCCGGCAGCGGCAACTGCGGCTACACCGCCCGGTACAACCACTTCGGACCGGAGACGATCGATCACGTCATCGACCAGCACGAGCCCGGCGGGACGACCATGGAGATCCACCACAACACCGTCGAGGCCGTCTCCCACGTCCAGGACGGCGGCGAACCGGAAGCGGTCGCGATCCGGGGCACGCCCGACGACGTGGCCGCGATTCATCACAACTGGTTCTACAACGCCGACGAGCCGAAGTCGACCCCCGCCGACTGGGACGGCAGCGCGATCACGCAGGTCCACACGAGCGACTGGGCGAACGTCGAGTACGAGGCCAACCACTACGGTAGCGACGAGCCCGACCCGGACGTGGGATGCCCCCGGTAAGGCCGTCCTACTGCCGTCGACGGTATAACGCGTCGATCGCTTGCCCACACGCCCCGCTGACCCGTCGCCCGCCGCCCGTCCTCCCACCGCTTTCGGGATAGCTTCTTTTAACCCCCGACGGCCACACCCACAGCGTATGAGTTCGGAGACGGAGCCGACACCACCACCGGACAACCACTACGTCGAGGATCCGCCCACCGAGTTCGATCCCATCGACGGCCTGACCGACGACGCGGCCCGCGAGCAGGCCGCGGCGCTCCGCGAGGCGATCCGGTACCACGACTACCGCTACTACGTGCTGGCCGATCCGGTGATCGGGGATCGGGCCTACGACGCCCTCTTTTCGCGGCTCGAAGCCCTCGAAGACGCCTTCGACCTCGACCGCGCGGACAGCCCCACCCAGCGCGTCGGGGGCGAGCCGCTGGACGAACTCCAGTCCGTCGAACACGTCGCGCCGATGGGATCGATCGACCAGGGCGGCGAGGCCGACGAGGTCCGCGAGTTCGACCGCCAGGTCCGGGATCGACTGGCAGACGCCGGCTACGAGGACGAGATCGACTACTTCTGTGAGCCGAAGTTCGACGGGCTCTCCGTCGAGATCGTCTACGAGGACGGCCGGTACCAGCGGGCCGCCACCCGCGGCGACGGCGAGGTCGGCGAGGACGTGACCGAGAACGTCCGCACGATCGCCAGCGTCCCCCAGCGCCTGCGCGGTGACTACCCCGACTATCTCGCCGTGCGGGGCGAAGTGTACATCCCTCGCGACGCCTTCACCGAGTACAACAGCGAGCGCATCGAACGCGGCGAGGACCCCTTCGCCAACCCTCGCAACGCCGCGGCGGGGACGCTGCGCCAGCTCGACCCCTCGATCACGGCCGAGCGACCGCTCTCTATCTTCTTCTTCGGCGTGCTCGACGCGTCGGTCGACTTCGACTCCCACGGCGCGCTCCACGAACGGTTCCCCGAGTGGGGGCTGCGAGTGTGTGACCGGACCGCCGTGGTCGACGATATCGACGCCGCCATCGACTACCGGGACCGACAGCTCGACGCGAGGGACGATCTGGACTACGAGATCGACGGCGTCGTGATCAAGGTCGACGACCGCGCCGCCTGTGACCTGCTGGGGTCGACGAGTCGCGCCCCCCGCTGGGCCTTCGCCTACAAGTTCCCGGCGCGCAAGGAACGGACGACGCTGCGTGACGTTGCCGTCCAGGTGGGTCGGACCGGCCGGCTGACGCCCGTCGCGCTCCTCGATCCCGTCGAGGTCGGCGGCGTCACGGTCTCGCGGGCGTCGCTGCACAACCCCGCACAGATCGAGGCGCTCAGCGTCGACGCCGGTGACACGGTGCGGATCAAGCGAGCCGGCGACGTGATCCCGGACGTGGTCGAAGTCGTCGAGTCGAGCGGCGAAGCGACGTTTGCCTTCCCCGAGCGCTGCCCGGTCTGTGAGAGCCCGGTCGAGCGCGACGGGCCGATGGCATTCTGTACCGGCGGCCTGGCTTGTCCCGCTCAGCGCGAACGCGCGATCGAACACTACGCCAGCCGCGACGCGCTGGACATCGAGGGGGTGGGCGAGAAGGCCGTCGCGACGCTCCTGGACGCGGGGCTCGTCGAGAGCCCGGCCGACCTCTACGATCTGACCGTCGACGAACTGGCCGCCCTCGAGGGGTGGGGCCAGCGCAGTGCCGAGAACCTCGTCGCGGAGGTCGACGCGACCCGCGAGCCGCCGCTGGCGAACTTCCTGGTGGCGCTCGGCATCCACGAGGTGGGGACGGTCACGGCCCGGAACCTCGCCCGCGAGTTCGGGAGCTTCGAGGCGATCCGCGAGGCCGGCGAGGCCGGCGACACGGACGCGTTCGAGGCCGTCGACGACGTGGGACCGATCGTCGCAGAGAGCATCTGCGAGTTCTTCCGTGGCGAGCGCAACGAGGCGGTGCTCGACGACCTGCTCGACCACGTCGACCCCCAGCCGGCCGACACGGAGACCGGCGACGCGCTCGACGGGCTGACGTTCGTGTTCACGGGCTCGCTCGACGGCTACACCCGCAGCGAGGCACAGGAACTGGTCGAGACCCACGGCGGCGCTGCGACCAGCAGCGTCTCGGGCAACACCGACTATCTCGTCGTCGGCGACAACCCCGGACAGTCAAAGCGTGACGACGCCGCGGCGGAAGGCGTCGAGACGATCGACGAAGAGGCGTTCGCGGACCTGCTCGCCGATCGCGGCATCGAGAACTGAGAGCGCGGTCCCGAGAGGGCTACAGGTCGGCGTCTTCGAACCGGAGGATGCCGATCAGGATCGGCAGCGTGATCCAGACGAGCAACATCGCCATCGCGCCCAGCTGGAGGCGGAAGTCCGGGAGTCCCTCGCCGACCTCGGAGGCGAACAGCACGTCGTTCATCAGCGCCTGTCGGAGGATCTGGAAGTCGCCGGTCGGGCTGAGCAACTGGAACACACGCAGGGTCTCCTGGACTGTCAGGGGCATCCAGCTGGGCCACTGGCCGCTGAGTGTGAGGACGATAACGAACGACGCGGTGTTGATCGCCCGCCAGAGGATGTTGAACAGGAAGTAGAAGCCAAAGACCGAGAGCAGCACGCGGAAACGGGACTCGAAGGTCGCGGACATCCCCGTCGCGACGGAGACGAACGCGACGCCGAACAGCGTCGCCAGCAGGAGATAGCCGAAGTACTTCGCTGCCTCGAAGTCGACGCCGACGACCAGCAGCGCCACCGCTGGCACGAGCATCCCCAGCACGAGCGGGACGACGAACGCGGCTGTCCGGCCCAGCGCCTTCCCCAGGATCACGTCCGTCCGGGAGTGAGGCAGCGACAACAGAATCTTCAGCGACCCGGAGTCGCGTTCGTTGACGATCGCCCCGAACGAGATCGCGATCGCGATCAGCGGGACGATGTACTGGAACAGCATGTGGAGAACCCCCAGGATGTCCGTGGAGGTGGGATCCGGCTGGACCCACCCGAGCACCGCGGCAGCCAGCGAGACCAGCGCGATGAACCCGATCGTCAGGCCCCACAGGAGATAGGATCGCGAGGCGTCCTGGAAGTCCTTGCGCGCGACGGCCTGCCAGCTCATGCTTCGGCCTCCTGGCGCTCGGTGTAGGAGCTGAACACGTCGTCGAGCGACGCCTCCTCGGTCTCGAAGTCCTCGACGCTGACCTCGGCGTCTTCCAGCGCGTTCAGGACCGCCATCTTCTGGTCGCCCTCGCAGGTGACCGTGATCGCGTCGCTGTCGGAACGCACGTCGGAGACGGCGTCCAGTGCCCGGACGGCAGCCACACCGTCGTCGATCTGGCTCGCGGTCCCGCCGACGGTGACCGTCAGCGTGAGACCGGTGTCGTAGGCCTCGCGCAGCCCCTCGATGGTGTCTTTGGCGACCAATTCGCCCTCTCTGAGGATCCCGATGGTGTCACAGACAGCCTCGACCTGCCCGAGGATGTGCGACGAGAAGAAGACCGTCGCGCCGCGTTCGTTCTCCTCGCGGACGATCTCCTGCATCATCCGCGCGCCGTTGGGGTCGAGTCCGGAGGAGGGCTCGTCGAGGATCAACAGGTCGGGCTCGCCGACCAGCGCCATCGCCAGCACGAGCCGCTGGGACATCCCCTTGGAGTACCCCCCCGCCTTGCGCTTTGCATCTTCCTCGCTGAGGCCGACCCGATCCAGAAGTGCGTGCGGGTCGTCGTCGGCGTCTTTCGACTCGATCGCGAACTCCAGGTGCTGGAGCCCGGTCAGGCGGTCGTACACGTCGTACCCCTCCGGCAGGACGCCGGTCCGTTCGCGGATCCGCGTGGAGTCCTCGTAGGAGTCGTATCCCAGCACCTCCGCGCGACCCTCCGTGGGCCGGACGAAGTCCAGCAGGATGTTGATGCTCGTCGACTTCCCAGCGCCGTTGGGGCCGAGGAAGCCGAAGATTTCACCCTCTTCGACGGTGAGATCCACCTCCTGTAGCGCGGTCACGCCGTCGAACCGCTTCGTTACTCCGTCCAGTTCTATTGCAGCCATACGCGCCGAATTTACCCCGGTGACGTAAAATCTTCGTGGAACTGACTCGCCGCACCGGTTAGCGGCGCTATATCTCGTCGTCGGGAGCGAACTGCTCGCGAACCCGCTCGACCTCGCGAGCGTACCGCTCGCGTTCGTCGTCGTCCTCGACGGGCTCTAGGTCCTCGACCGGGACCTCCGTGGCCGCGGTCGGTGGCTGCTGGCGCAGCATCGTCGTCGACCGCTGGCTCGTCTGTGCGCGCTCGCCGTCCGGCGTCGCGTACACCAGCGTCACGAGGTTCTTGTCCCAGTAGTCCCGTTCGACCAGCCAGCACTGCACGGTCTCGGTCATTACTCCCCCTTCGCCGCCGACGGTTTAGGGCCTGTGGGTCCGGCGGCCTCACAGGACGCCGACGTTGAACGAGGCGATCGTCAACAGCAACGCGACGACCGACACGAAGACGCCGCCGAAGATGATGAGCCGGTACTGGACCTCCCGGCGCGAGGGGAGCTCTTGCAGTAGCTTCGAGATGTGATCGTCGGCGACTTTGAACGCTTTCACGCTCTCTTCCATCGACTTGGCCTTCTTCTCGCGCCCTTTGACCATCTGCTCTCGGATGGTCTGGAGGCGTCGCTCGCTCTCTGCCTTGCTCGGGGCGTCCAGTCGGGTGATCGTGTACAGGGTCGGTGCCACTCGCTCGTTGAAGTACTGGTCGAGCTTCTTGTCGGGCACGGACTGTGCGCTGTCGAACGCGGCACGCTGGATGTGTGCTTCCATCTCGCCGAGGTTCTCTCTGGCCCCGTCGATGTCGTCCTGTTCCAGATCGTTGATCGATCACGACGCCCGTTCTCGATTCTGGTACTCCCGCCAGCAGATTCATACCGGCCGCTCGCAAACGGCCGACAATGACTGGCTGGCTCGACCGGGCCGACGAACTCCTGTACGACGGGGAAGAGTCCATCGAGCGGGTCCGGATCGGGGAGGGGGGCGTCGTGGTCACGTCTCACCGCGTGCTGGTGTTTACGCCCGGCGGCGACGGGGCGAACTTTCGGGACGTGGATCGCCCGAACGTCGTCGGCGTCGCCGCCGCGACCAGCGGCGAGTGGGCGTTTCTGGAGCGGGCGATCAAGGCGCTGGTCGTCGGTGGCGTGTTGCTGGTCGCGGGCCAGACGGTGAGCCTCGACTCGATGGTCGAGGGCATCGAGATCGGGGCCAGCGCGGGACAGGTCGGGATGGGCGGCATGCTGGGACTGCTCCAGACGTTCCTCTCGCTGATGGCCCAGCTGGACGAGCTACTGACGCTTTTCGGTGCGCTGGCACTGCTGTTCGGGGCGATCGTGCTGGGCGTCTACGCCTGGTCGCGCGAGGCCGAACTCGTCGTCTCCGTGGCCGGCGACGAGGAGGACCTGCGGCTGCCAGCGCCGGACGACGCCGCCGCGGTCGCCGCGCGACTGGAGTCCGTGATCCTCCCGCAGGGCGAGTCGTGAGCGGGCGTCACCGATCGTCCGTCTCGGGGCTGCGCTGGACGACGAGGACCGGGCCGAGGAATCGGTCGGCGACCTGGTCGGTCGGCATCCCGAAGACGAACGTCGAGAGCGACGGGTCGGACTCGCCCATGACGACGGCGTCGAACTCGGCGGCCGTCTCGACGATCGCGTCCAGTGGCGACACGTCGCGGTCGACCGCCGTTTCGAGGCGCGACGGCTCGACGCCCTGCTCTGCCAGCCGGTCGGTGAGTCCGTCCAGAAGCGTCTGGCTGTCCTCGTCGGTCTCCCCGTCGGCCGCGACGTGATACAGCGTCACGCCGACCTCGCTCTCCGCGAACAGCCCGGCGACGACGCGGACGAGGCGGTCGACGCCGACCGTGCCCCGGACCGCGACGAGGACGTCCTCGGGCGGCCGAGTCGAGTTCGGGACGAGGACGGCCAGACAGTCGTGTTCCGCGATCGTTCGGTCGATCGTCTGCTGGCCGTCGTGGGTGAAGACGAGGCGTCGCTCCGTGGTCGCGCCGACGCTCTCGAACAGCGACTCGAACTCGTCGAGGCGCTCGGTCGCCCGGTCCTCGAACTGCAGCCGGGCCTGACCGGGGGCAGTCTGTTCGGGTACGACGTGATATCCCAGCAATACGACGTGGGCGTTCGCGAGCAGTTCGGGCACGCCGTCGGGAATCGGTTCGCCTTCCAGTACGCGGATCGGGACGAGTATCGGTGGTCTGGTCATGTTAGACAGCTCCTTTGAGGGATACGTCACCGGCGTAGTACCGGTACCAGCCGTACGAGACGACCATGATCGCGACCCCGATCACGATCGAGGCCGGTTGCATGAACGCGATCAGTGCGACACTCGCGAGCGCGCCCAGTGCCGGCACGACCGGGTAGCCGGGGACCGTGTAGCTGGGCGTGTACCAGGGGGGATCTCGCCGTCGCAACACGAGTAACGCGACACACAGCAACGCGTACATGACGAGATGGAGGAACGAGGCGACCTCCGCCAGTAGCTCTACCTGCCCGGTGGCGACGAGCACGAGAATGGGGCCACCGGCGGCCAGCAGCGCCACGTGGGGCGTTCCGTACCGGAGGTTGATCTCGCTGGCCTTGCGGGGCAACAGGGCGTCCCGGCTCAGTGCGTACACGGCCCGTGACGCACTGAGGATCGAAGCGTTCGCGCTCGAAAACGTCGCCAGCAGGCCGGCAAAGAGGATCGCGATCGCACCGGGCACGCCCAGGAAGTCCCGAGCGACCTCCACCATCGCCGTCTCCCCGAACCGACCGAGCTGCTCGGCTCCGAACGCGCTCGTCGCGACGAAGATCGTCACCACGTAGAAGACGGTGACGATCACGACCGAGCCGACCATCGCGAGCGGGAGGTTTCGCTCCGGGTCCTTGATCTCGCCCGCGACGGTCGCGACCTGTGCGAACCCGAGGTAGGACGTAAACACGAGGGCGGCCGTCGAGAACACCGCCGGGAAGATCCCCTGTGAGAAGAACTGCTCCGGGGCGCTCTCTCTGCCGAAGACGCCGACCGCGTCGAGGACGCCGTAGGTGAGAAAGACGGTCAACACGACGAGCAAGATGCCGACCACGGCGTTTTGCAGCGTCGCCGTGTTCTCGGTCCCGCCGATACTCAGCGCGGTCAGCGCGACGCCGAACACCAGCCCGACGGCGATGACCGGATTCACCGAGAGGACGACGCCGACTTCCGCGAGGACGGCGGTCGCGTAGTGGCCGAGACCGACGAGGTAAAACGCCGAGGCAAACACCAGCCCGAGCCACAGCCCCAGCCCGACGACCGAGCCGTAGGCCGTCCCCAGCCCCCGAGAGATGAAGTAGTAGCCCCCACCGCTGCGGGGCATCGCCGTGGCCAGCTCCGAGGTCGGCAGCGCCACCAGGAGCGCGACGACGCCGCCGATGGCAAAGGAGAGCGTGGCCGCCAGCCCGGCGTTCTGTGCGGCGAGGCCGGGAAAGACGAAGATCCCCGCTCCGATCATGGTCCCGATCCCGATGGCGAGTCCGCCGACCAGACCGATCGTCCGCTCCAGTTCGGTGTCGTCGTGGACCGTCGTCTCGTCGGTCACTCGCTCCGGTGGTGCCGTCGGTGACTCCCCGTCGACGTTCGCACCGCTCGCCTCGTCTCCCGGACCAGGCTCGCCCATACGTGGACTGTCTCCCAGATAGCTGATAAATCTGGTCCCGGTGCGTGACGTTCAAAGCCGCCCAGTGCCAACGACACTGCGATGGACGCGACCGGGGTCCGCGAGGCCGCCGACGCCCTGCCCCGAGAGCCCGGGGTCTACCACTTCGTCGCCGATCGCGTGCTGTACGTCGGCAAGGCAGTCGACCTGCGCGACCGGGTCCGCTCCTACGCCGACCCGCGGTCCGCGCGAATCGCACAGATGGTCGAGCGCGCCGAGTCGATCGAGTTCAGCGTCACCGACACGGAGACGCAGGCGCTCTTGCTGGAGGCGAACCTGATCAAGCGCCACCAGCCGCCGTACAACGTCCGGCTCAAAGACGACAAGTCGTATCCGCTCGTCCAGCTCACCGACCACCCGGTGCCCCGGATCGAGGTCACCCGCGACCCCGACGAGGGCGCGACCGTCTACGGCCCGTTCACCGACAAAGGCCGGGTCGAGACCGTCGTCAAGGCCCTGCGCGAGACCTACGGCCTCCGGGGGTGTTCCGACCACAAGTACGAGGGCCGCGACCGGCCGTGTCTGGACTACGAGATGGGGCTCTGCACCGCGCCCTGTACCGGCGAGATCGGTCCCGCCGACTACGCAGAAGACGTGGCGAGCGTCGAGCGCTTTTTCGGCGGCGAGACCGGCGTGCTGGCCGATCCGCTCCGCCGGGAGATGGCCGCCGCGTCGGAGGCCCAGGAGTTCGAGCGCGCGGCCAACTGCCGGGACAAGCTCGAAGCCGTCGAGGCGTTCCACGGCGACGCCGACGACGCGGTCCAGACGACCCGCGACGAGCGGGCCGTCGACGTACTGGGAGCCGTCCGCGAGGGCGAACGCGCGACCGTCGCCCGCCTGCACGCCGCCGACGGCCAGCTGGTCGATCGCGAGCGCCACGGGCTCGACGCGCCCGACGGCGACGGCGTCGGCGAGGTCCTCTCGGCGTTTATCACCCAGTACTACGCCGAACGCGAGTTTCCGGAGGCGGTGCTGTGCTCGGAACGCCCCGGCGAGGACGTCGTCGAGTGGCTCGCGGGCGAGGGCGTCGACGTGCGCGTCCCCGGTGCGGGACGCGAGGCGACGCTGGTCGATCTCGCGCTGAAGAACGCCCGCCGTGGCGGCCCGGCACGCGACGACACCGCCGCGCTGGCCGACGCGCTCTCGATCGACGCCGCCGACCGGATCGAGGGGTTCGACGTGAGCCACGCACAGGGGCGGGCCGTCGTCGGGTCGAACGTCACCTTCGTCGACGGCGACGCCGCCAAGCGCGACTACCGCCGCAAGAAGCTCACGGAGCGCAACGACGACTACGCCAACATGCGGGAGCTGGTTCGCTGGCGGGCCGAGCGAGCGATCGAGGGGCGGGACGACCGCCCCGACCCCGACCTCCTCCTGATCGACGGCGGCGACGGCCAGCTCGGCGCGGCGCGGGACGCGCTGGCCGAGACCGGCTGGGACGTGCCGGCCGTCGCGCTCGCCAAGGACGAGGAGCTGGTCGTGACTCCCACCGGCACCCGCGACTGGGACGACGACGACCCGAAGCTCCACCTCTGTCAGCGAGTGCGCGACGAGGCCCACCGCTTTGCCGTCCAGTACCACCAGACCGTCCGCGACGAGGTCGCGACGGCGCTGGACGAGGTCCCCGGCGTCGGTCCCGAGACCCGCAAGCGACTGCTCAGGCGTTTCGGGAGCGTCGACAACGTCAGAACCGCCTCGACCGAGGAGCTGCTGGCCGTCGAGGGCGTCGGCGAAGCGACCGCGGCGACGCTCCAGTCGCGACTGTCGTGAACGTTTTTTGAGGATCGAGACGACGAACGGCGTTCTACAGCGTTGTACCGGGGAGAGTGACTTCCGTAAGATGGGTATTCTGCACTGATCCAGCTATAGTAGCCATTGAAAATCAATGCACACCCGATCGCACGACAGCAGTGCGATCGGTGTGTAAATCGTTTCAATTGTTACTATAGTTGCCTACTTCCCGGATCAGGATAGTAGCCGAAAACGCGACAACGAGACCAGTGACGAGTATACCAACCACAAAATATGGATTGGAGAGGTCAAGGTCTATCAGAAATAGCGCCAATATGAACGTTGAACCCAGTAGGGTAGTCCACAATGCTCGAACGTCGGGATCGTACATGTTGTGGAGAGTCTCTGACATCAATCTGGACGTTCGTATCATCCTGATGTAATATTTTCGTACGGGCTCGTAGATCGAGAATCACCTTCGATTCCTGCACGGCGCAGGACCCATCGATCGTCACGGGACATTCCCAGCACCAAAGACTGCAAGCTGTGTATATGCCTATCTGTCTTCCTCGGCTCACGCTTTTCCGGTTTCAGGCCGTAATGAGCCACTTCTCTACCGGGCCGGCCGTTCGAGTTCGCCGGCCACGTCCAGGTGCAAGGTCCCCTTCGCGTACCCCTCGGTCGTGCCGTCCGGTCGCATCCGGAAGACGACGGCGGGTTCGTGGCCCACGTCTGGGCGCTCGCCGAGAATGCGTCGCCAGTCGTCGTCGGGGAACGACGAGCAGTCGACGAACAGCGCGGCGTTGCCGTGGATCGCGATCTGGTCGCGGGTCTTGGCGTCGCCGCTGGCCTTGACCGCGTGGATCGGCGAGTCGATCTTGCGGCGGTTCGTCGGCTGGGGACGGGTCACCTCGACGAGGATGTCGTCGACCTGGAAGTCCAGCGCGTGGCCCGACCCCAGTTCGACCTCGGGCTCGAAGTCGTGGCCCGCGTCGGCGAGCAGCTTGGCGGCGTTGAACTCGCCCATCGTCGCCTGCATTCTGGTCAGGTCGACGCCATCGCTGGTCCCGAGCTTGCTCGCCATCGTGTAGCGGTGGTCGTCGAGCAGCCCCGTCGAGAGCAGCTCCTCGTAGAAAGACAGCGCCGCCTCGCGGTCGGCGTCGGGGAACCCACCGGCGTGGTCCCGGAAGAACGCTCGCGTCGACTCCCGGCCGTCCTTCGAGAAGAAGACCGGCAGGAAGAACCACGCCAGGTGGTCGTATTCGGCCAGCCACGGGTCCTCCTGTTCGAGCTGGGCGAGCAGTTCGCGCTTCCCCCAGCGGGCGACCCCGTGTGATGCTTCCTCGAAAGTACACTTGTTCGTCCGCCACAGCGTCTTCGGCGTCTCGGTGTTGCCCAGCCAGTAGGCGTCGGCGTCGGACCAACAGAACAGCGCGAGGTCGCCGTTGTCCATCGCGATGCGGCGCGCTTCGTAGCCGTCGGGCGGGCGGTACCACGGATCGGCCATGGTCGCGCCGAACTTCGCGTCGAGGGGCTGGTAGAGGGCGTCGTGTACTCGTCCCGCGTTCCAGCGTTCGGACGAGTGTCGGAATCGAATCGGGCCTGCCACGGATCACCGTACGCGCCCAGCCCGTTTGAGGGTTCTGCATGGGCGCAACTGTCAACAGTATTTCAGCCGACCGTTACATTGATAACTACTACCACATTACATTGAGTGTGGTAAGCAATGTCGATGGGCGCATATGACGAAGACGAACACGAACGCCGCGAGCGCAAGAACAGCGACGTCGATCTGAGCGAAGACGACGACCGGACAGCGTACCACGGCGAAGTCGAGTACGACTCCAGCGATTCGACCGAAGAACTGCTCGATCAGTTCGAGCAGATCAAATCCTCGTAGCTACGCCGTCGTCTGTCGGCCGAGCAGAAACACCGACAGTGACATCACGACCGTCACCGCGACGACGTGTGCCACGACGGCCGCGAGCAGTACCCGAAACTCCAGGACGAATGGGACCAACACGAGCTGGAGCAGTCCGAACCCGAGGATCTCCAGGTCCGCCCGGCGCAACACGGCGGCGGTCTCCGGGTCGAACCGGTAGCGTGCCGACCGCCACAGCGACGTGATCGCGGCCCACCAGCCGGTGCCGATCCGGTAACACACGTCCCACAGCACCAGCAACATCAGGTAGACGACCAGTATCGGCTGGTCTGGGCCGAACAGTCGCCCGACCAGCGTCTCCCCGCCCTGCTGGGGATCGAAGACGAACAGGTGGGTCACCAGCGCGATGTAGGCGAGCACCGAGAGGACGACCTCGACGTTCGAGCTAAAGAGGAGGTCGCGGTAGTCGCCGGGAACGTCGATCCGACGGACCAGCGTCCCGATCCGCAGCATCTCGACGCTGCCGATCGCGGCGACGACGACCGCCGCCGTGCCGGCGACCGCGGCCGCCCAGAGGTCGTAGTACGCCGCCAGAACGAGCACGCCGAGTTCGAAGACGAGCAACTGGATGGCGACGGCGGCCCACGCCGGCAGGCTGATCCCCGGTAGCGCCCCGACGATGCTCTCGTAGACCCACGTCTCTCCGTACCGGAGCGGTCGCGGGTCCTCGCTCACCGGGACCGGACCTCCGCCGGGAGCTGCTCGACGGCCAGCCGGGCCTCGCGCTGGCCCAGTGCCCGCTCGACCGCGGTCTCGAACGGCGTCAACTCGACGGGCAGCAGTTCGCGGATCGGCTCGTCGTTGGCGACGACGGGATTTTTCAGCCCCTCGATCAGCGGCCGTGCGACGCTGGTGGGCACGTCGGTGACGAAGCCGATCCAGTACGAGGACAGCCGCGGCGAGAGGACCGGGATCGGGATGATGTAGGGCTCGCCGGTGCCCATCACCTTGCCGGTCCGCTTGAGGATCTCCGCGTAGGAAAGTACCTCCGGCCCGCCGATGTCGTAGGTCTCGCCCGCGGTCTCGGGCACGTCCAGTACCCCGACGAGGTAGGCGATCACGTCGTCGATGGCGATGGGGTGACTGGGCGTCTCGACCCACTGTGGCGTCGTCATCACCGGCAGCCGGCGGTCCATCTGGCGCACCATCTCGAAGCTCGCCGAGCCGTCGCCGATGATGATCGCCGCCCGCAGCGTCGTCAGGTCGTAGTCGCCGTCTCGCAACAGCTGTTCGACCTCCCGTCGCGATTCGAGGTGCGAGGAGAGCTTCGTTGTCTCCTCACCGAGGCCGCCGAGGTAGACGACGCGGTCGACGCCCGCCTCGCTGGCCGCGTCGGCGAAGTTCCGCGCCGCGGTCCGGTCGCGCTCCTCGAAGTCCTCGCCGGCCCGCATCGAGTGGACGAGGTAGTACGCGGCGTCGATCCCGTCGAGCGCGTCGTCGAAACTGCCCGGTTCCAGCAGGTCGCCGACGGCGACCTCGACCCCGTCGGGGCCGTCGTACCCCGTCGGATCCCGAACGAGTGCCCGGACCTCGTGGCCCCGCTCCAGCAACGCGGGCACGAGGTTCCCGCCGACGAAGCCGGTCGCACCGGTGACCAGAACGTGCATGGTCCTACTGTGTGCCAGGCTACCGTAACTGTTGGGCCTGCCCCCTCACTCGTCGGGGAAGGGCACGTCGATCCGGCGGCCGTCGTCGGGGACGAAGGCCTCGCCGTCGAAGGCCTCGCGGGCGTCGTCGAGGATCGGCCGGGGGTTGCCGCCGTAACGCGTCGAGATGTGGGTGAGCGCGAGTCGCTTCGCGCCGGCCTCCTGTGCGACCTCGCCGGCCTCGCGGCCGGTCGCGTGTGCCGTCGTGCGCGCTCGCTCCGCCCAGTCGTCGGCGAAGGTGGCGTCGTGGACCAGCAGGTCGGCGTCCTCGCTGGCTTCGACGACGGCGTCGGTCGGGCGGGTGTCGCCGGTGTAGACCAGCGTCCGGCCGGGTCGGTCCGGACCGACGACTTCCTCGGGCTGGATCGTCCGGCCCTCGTGTTCGACCGGCTCGCCGCGGTGGAGCTTCGAGTACTTCGGGCCGGGCTCGATCCCGAGTTGCTCCTCGGCTTTCTCGCGGTCGAACCGGCCCTTGCGGTCGTCCTCGACGACGGCGTAGCCGACCGACTGACAGCGGTGCTGGGTGCGGATCGCCCGCACGTCGTAGCCGTCGCCGTCGAGTACGGTATCGCCCGCCGAGACCTGCGTGATCCGGACCGGGAACGAGGGCGTGTCGCCGGTGACCGAGACGAGGTCTTCGATGGTGCCTCGCGTCCCGGCGGGGGCGTGGATCGCCAGGGGCTCCTCGCGGTCGTTGAAGTCGAACGTCTGGAGGAGGCCGGAGATCCCCAGCACGTGGTCGCCGTGGGTGTGCGTGACGAAGAGGTGGTCGACGGCGAAACCGGTCCCAAAGCGCATCATCTGGCGCTGGGTCCCCTCACCGCAGTCGAACAGGAGCTTGTCACCGTCTCTGTTGACGAAGAGCGCGCTGGGGTTGCGCTCCGTCGTCGGCACCGCTCCGCTCGTTCCGAGAAACGTCACGCGCATGCTCTGGTTCTGGGTGAGCGTGGATAAACCCGTGTCGAATTTCGAAACGCTCCGTGGGTCCGCGGGGGAGAAGCCCGCCGATCAGTCGTCGGCCGGAGCCGTCCCCGTCTCGTCCAAGTCCTCGCCGCCGACGGAGGAGCGAAGCTGGTCCATCCCGTCGTCGCGATCGATGCCGAAGTTGTCCGCGTACAGCTCCTGGACGCGCTCGTACTCCGCGTCGGACAGCGCCGGGGTGGCCGGCGCGCCAGCCCACTCGTCGATGTCGGCGGCGGTCCGGAACGTCGGCGTGACGCTCGCGACTTCGTCGTGGTACAGGAGCCACTGGAGGGCGGCCTGGGCCATCGTTCGCTGGCCGTCGGCGTGGTCTGGGTCTTCGAGGAACCGGACGCTGTCGACTTTCTCCCAGCCGGTCTCGTACCACTCGGTCGGGCGGTGAGAGCGGTGGTCGCCCTCGCCGAGTTCGGTGTCGGGCGTGACCTGCTCGTTGAGCAGTCCCGAGGAGTGGGGCACGCGGGCGATGACGGAGGTGTCGGCGTCCAGTTCCCGGATGGTGTCGAGGAAGTGCTGGCCCGGCACCTGCTCGAACATGTTGAAGACCGTCTGGAGGGCGTCGAACTCGTTTTGTACAGCGGCGTCGCCGTCGGCCAGCCAGCCGATCGAGGGGCCGAGCGCCCAGCCGATCGCCTCGACTGTGCCCTCCTCTCGGAGCTCGTCGAGCGTCGCCAGCACGTCCGCGTCGACCTCGTCGGCGTTGGCGTTGTGCAACATGAGCAGGTCGACGTAGTCCATGTCGAGTCGCTCAAGAGAGTTGTCCAACGCCTCGCGGATCCACTCGCCGTCGATCCGCTTGGGGAGTTCGCCGTGGCCGGCCTGTGGGTTGTTGTAGAAGTCGTAGCCGACCTTCGTCGAGACCGTCACGTCCTCGCGGTGCTGGGACAGCGCCTCGCCGATCAGTTCCTCACTCGCCCCGTGGCCGTACACGTCGCCGGTGTCGAAGTAGGTGACGCCCTGGTCGATGGCGTGCTGGACCATCTCGATGGCCTGGTCGCGGCTGCGGTCGCCCCACCAGTCGGTGCCGACGACCCAGGCCCCGAAACCGATCTCCGAAACCTCGACGCCAGACGTTCCGAGTTCCCGCTCGTTCATGTTCCGACGTTACGGATGCGCGTACTTAGCCCTCTTGGTCCCGGCACACCCGAGGACACCGGCGCTGCTTGGGTCTCATACTGCCGGCCGTACGTCTGTCACGAATGTTGCGACCCCGTGGTCGCGAATCGCTCCCAACAGTGACAGCCGGCAGTATCACTCGGGCCGGGGCGGATCGCGCAGATCGGGGTCGGCGATGTCGGTCCGGAAACGCACTGGGCCGTCCACTCGGCGGACCCACCACCAGGTGAGCGCGATCCCGACCGCGAGCCCGAGATAGAGGATCAGTCCGCCCTCCGGGCCGAACGTGCCACCGGTCACTACGTCGGCACCGGTCTGGCGGACCGAGAGGACGGTCCCCGGCATCGCGAGTCCGCTGACTGGGAAGCCGTACAGCGAGGACAGCGAGAAGTTCCACGTGATGTGGATCCCGATCGGGATGCCCAGATCGTCGGTGACGACGTAGGTCGCGGCGAAAAACAGGCCGACGACGGTGATGTTGAGCGTCGAGAACAGCGTCGTGCTGGGGTTTGTCAGGTGCAACAGGCCGAAGACGGCGCTGGTCAGGGCCGCCGCAACCGCGATCGCGCCCCGCTTGCCGATCGGTCCGACACCGCTCAGTCCCTCGGCGACGTTGTTCAGGAGGTAGCCACGCGTCAGCACCTCCTCGAAGACGCCGACACCGACGAAAAAGAGGAGCGTGACGGGAACGGCGACCAGCGCCGGCAGGGCGACGCCGAGCTGGTTCGGTTGTCTCGCGACGAGCACGCCGTCGACGGCGATCAGCCCCAGGCTCAACTCGACGAGGAAGATCGTCGTCGTCATCGCGACCCCGACGAGGAGTCCGAACCCGAGGTTGCGCCACCAGCCGTCGCCGCCCAGTCCCAGTCCCGCGAGGGTCCGCCCGCCGAGCCACCACGAGAGCCCGATCAGCGTGCCCGTCCCGGCACCGTAGGACAACAGCGCCCCCGCCAGGACGGCCCCGCCCGCGAGCACTGGCACCGTGAGCGGTGCGGCCTGTAACGCCCGCTGACCGACGCCCGCGACCGCCAGCACGAACAGGAGCACCGGCAGTCCGACGAGCAGTCGCCACCCCGCTCGCAGGCGTCGTTCCTGCGGGTTCACGAGCACGCGGCGTACGTCCATGATGAGATCCGATCGCGCCATTGGCCGACGGTGCGGGCGGCGAGGGCAAAGTAGCTCCCCTTCTCGGAACCCCACATTCTTCGGGCCCAATCGCCACGTTACGGCTACGTCGCCGGGTTACTCGGCGGTAACGGCGACGCAACGGAAACCCATATCAGCGGGCATCGCTATCCTCGCAGTATGACGAAGCGCCACGTCTCGCTGCCGCCGCTGGCCGAGGAGGGACTGCGCGCGTTCATCTCCGAGGTCGACGAGCGCCTCGCGAGCGACGAGGACACCTGCGACGTCGTCGAGGACGTACTCGTCGACCTCCACGGCGACCGGGAGGCCTACGAGCGATGGCAGTCGGGCGAGGACGTGTCGCCGGCCGAACGGGTCCGTCTGCAGGGGTACGACCCCTGTAACGCGACCCTGGAGAGCGAGTACTACGCGGAGAAAGACGAGGACGCGTTCACCGAGTCGAAGTACCTCCAGTGGCTCTGGCGGCAGTTCGACGCGACGCCGATGGCCGACAACGTCGAGTTCGCGCTGCGCTTTCGCCGGATGATCGCGGAGCACCTCTTCGAGGAAGTCGGCGACGGCTGTCGATTTTTCAAGGGGATCACGTTCACCTACGGCCACAACATCACCGTCGGTGACAACGTCGTGATCCACGACGACGTACACCTGGACGACCGCGGACGGTTGACGATCGGTGACCGCGTCTCCATCTCCGACGACGCCCACGTCTACACCCACGACCACGATTCGGTCGACCAGACCCACGTCGACAACTACCACACGATCGTCGAAGACGACGCTCGGGTCACCTACGACTCGATGGTCCGGGCCGGCGTCCGACTGGGCGAGAACTCGATTCTCGCGGCCAAGTCGTCGGTCAGTCGCGACGTGCCCGCCCACCACATCGCGGCCGGCACCCCCGCGGAGAGCGTCGCCATCAAGGACGGCTGGGAGTCCGTCGCCGACTCGCTCGACGGTGCCAACGTCGACCGGCGCGACCAGCGCAAACTCGACACGACGGTCCCCGACGACGTCACGCAGTTCGACGAGTTCGGTCGCGATCTGTCCCCGCCCGATCGGTGAGGAATCCGTTCGACGGGATCCGTCGAAATATCACTCCCGAGAACTCGGCGAAACAGCCAAGTTCCTCGGTACCGAATCACACGGTATGGACGTGGTGTTCTGGCTCGTCGCGTACGTCCTCGGGTTCGGGCTGGTGCAGTTGCTGCTCTACCGGTACTTCCAGCGTGACGATCCCGCGCCCGACACGACGCCGAGCAGAGTGGACACCGCCGCACCGGCGTCTGTCGACCCCGCTGCCGGTGGCGGTCGCTGTCGCGAGTGTGGCACGCACAACGAGGACGACCCGGCGTTCGTCTACTGCCGGCAGTGTGGAGCCCGTCTCCAGTGACCGACGAGGTCGGCCATCGTCGCTCCGACCGACGTGACCGTCGACGCCCGCGCCTTCGTTCGGTTCACGTCTGTGAGTTATCAGGCGTGAAAACGGAGCGAAAACACCTATTACGTGATTCGCTGTGACTAGCGGTATGCGACTCGAGAGTGGTGTGCCGGGATTCGACGAACTCGTGGAAGGTGGGTTGCTGGAGAATCGGCTCTACGTGATCAGCGGTCCGCCCGGGAGCGGCAAGACGACGTTCAGCGCACAGTTCATCACACAGGGAGCCAAGCGGGGCGAGGACTGCCTCTACGTGACGATGCACGAGACCAAAGAGGAGCTGATGCAGGACATGGCCGGCTACGACTTCGGCTTCGACCGCGCGATGCAGTCCGACGCGATCCAGTTTCTCAACCTCGTCACCGAGAGCGGCAAGCGGACGATCACCCAGTTCGGTTCCGAGGGCGGACTGACGAGTCGCCTCGTCGCCTTCATCGAGCAGAACAACGTCGAACGGGTCGTCGTCGACTCGACGATGTTGCTCCAGCACTTTCTGACGGACGTCTCCGAAGAGATCACCGGCTTTCTCTCGGCGCTGAAACAGACCGACGCGACCGTCTTGCTCATCTCCGAGATGACCGACCCCACGTCGTACTCCGACGAGCACTACCTCGCCCACGGCGTCGTCTTCTTCCACAACTTCCTCGACAGCGGAAGCATGACCCGCGGGCTTCAGGTCATCAAGATGCGGGGCACCGCCATCGACTGTGACATCCGCCGGATCAGCTTCTCCGACACCGGTCTCCGGGTCCACCCGAGCGAGAAAGTGGAATCATGAGCCTGTACCACGCCGAGTACGACGAGTGGGACGCCCTCGACAAGGACGAGGCCACCGAGCGGGCCTACGCCATCGGCGTCGCAGAGCGACTCGGCGAGTACAACCGCGAGGAACTGGAGGCCATCTACGACGAGATGGGGACCAACTACAACCGGAGCATGGTCGAACTCGCCTACCGAGAGGGCCGCCAGGAAGCCCGTGCGGCCGCCGAGTCGACGGACGCCGACGGCGACGCGGTCTGGGCCGACCTCGTCGAGGGCGAGACGATCCTCGTCGACCCCGACGAGCGCCCGACCGGCGGTCGCGACGGGCTCCCCTCGGCGCTCGATCCGACCGAACTCCTCGATCGGCAAGACGTCGACAGCACCGAGGCGCTCGATCTGCCGGACTTTCTCGATCGCTAACGCTCTTAGGAGCGCCGGACCGAACGGTTGGTGTCTTTCTGTGGGAGATACACCACGAGGTACGCGACGAAGAACACGCCCGTGACGCTGCCGAGCACGAGGTAGATCCGTACGTCCAGCGCGAGCAGCAGGGCCGCGATCTCGTCGGCGGTCGCGAGCGGATCGGCGAGCCCGTAGACGTGGACGTACGCGGCCAGCGACACCCCGACGACGAGTAGCAGGTCGAAGACGTCCCGTTCGTCCATCACCCGCATTCGGTGAGGCAGGTAGTTAGCTCTTGTTGCCGAGCTGGTCGGCCACGATCTCGTCGGCGGCGTCGACGAAGGCCTGCTCTTTGCCCGCCGGGACAGTCGCGCCGGCCGCGATGTCGTGGCCGCCGCCGTCGCCGCCGACCGAACGAGCCGCCTCGCGCATCACCGTCGAGAGGTCCAGGCCACGCCCCACGAGCGGGCCGGTGCCGCGCGAGGAGACTTTCGTCTCGTCGTCGTCCTTGCTGGCGAACGCGAGGATCGGCTTGTCGGCGTCCACGCCGGCCGTCCCCAGCGCCATGCCGGCGACGATACCGACGATCGTCTCGCGGATCGCCGAGCCCGCGTCGAACCACTGGACGTTGTCCTCGTGGGTCACGCCCCGCTCCTGGATCAGCGTCAGTCCCTCCGAGAGGTTCCGCCGGTGGTTCGAGAGCAGCGTCTGGGCGCGGTCGAGCGCGGCCTCGCGGTCGCCACGACACACCGCCAGGCCCACGTCGGCACGCTCGTAGCGGGCGGTCGCGTTCAGCAGCGTCGAGAACTCGCTGGCGTCGCGCAGCTCCGTCCCCGTCGGCTCCTCGGTCAGCGTGTACGTCGTCCCGATCAGCGTCTGGATGTCGTCGGCGGGCACGCCCCGCTCGACGGCCCGCTGGACCAGCGCGCTGGCGACGGTCTGGCGTTCGTCGTCGGTGAGGTCCGCCCACGTGCGCCACTCGCCGGACCGCTTCAGGTCGAGCCCGAGCGATTCGAGAAACCGGATCGCGCCGGCCTCGTCGTTGGAGATGCCGGGGATCGGGACCTCCGTGGCGTACTCCAGTAGCTTCGGCAGCGGGCGGGTCTGCTTGCCGTACAGCGTCAGGTCGGTCCCCTCTTCGAGGACGCCGGCCGCGACGCCCTCCTCGACGATGTCGGTGTTCGCGCCGACGAGTTCGCCGTCGACGGCCTGCATGTCGCCGACAGCGCCGACGACGGCCAGGCCGGCCAGATCCCGGTTCCCGTCGGGTGGCTCGGTCTCGCCGACCTCGGCCAGCGCCCGCGCGAGGACGTAGCTCGCGCCCGCACCCGACAGCTCCGAGGCCCCGTCGAGGCCGACGAGCAGCGGGTTCAGGTGAAACTCCGTCTCGGCAGCGCGGGACTCCGTTCCACTGGCAGACGGGCTCTGCCCGTCGACGACGGCCGGCTGGTGGTGGTCGGCGATCACGGGCTCGAAGTCGCCCGCTCGCTCGTGCTCGCTGATCACGTCGAGTTGCCCGCTGCCGAAGTCGGTAAACAGGACGGTGTCGTACTCGCGGGCGGCGATCGAGGCGATTTCGGTCTCGTCGAGTTGCTTCTTGAACACAACCTCGAAGGGGATCCCCGCCCGCTCCAGTGCCAGCGAGGCGACGGCGGCACTGGTCAGGCCGTCGGCGTCGATGTGTGACGCCAACAGTACGCGGTCCGCGCGACAGAGGCGCTGAGCGCACGCGGTCGCAGCGTCGTCGAGGTCGGGAACTGGTCCCATCGGCGCGAGGTTGGTCCCTGATCGGGTTTAAATCTCCGGTCCACTCCTCGCGAGAGACGACAGCGAGACGACCGCCGACCGTGGCGTGGGAGCCCCCTGGCCGTCGTCTGGCACGAGTGTCGCGTACTCGGAGCCGCGAACGGTTCCCGACGAGCGGCGAAAGAGTGGAGACGCTGGCCGACGAAGGGGGCGTATGGGTTTCGGAAAGCACCTCGTCAACGGAATCGTCTCACTGGTCGTCAGCGTCGGCGTCACGGTCGCATTGGCCGACGACGACGACGGACCGTGGGGACTGGGCGACATGGCGCTGGCAGTCGCCATCTCGTCGTTCCTCTCGGGCTTTTTCACCAGCTACTTCGCCGAGTAGTCGCGGGTAGGCGAGACGGTCGCGACGGGCCGTCTCGCGTCGGCTGTCTGTCCGTGACGAATAGTTGTAGCGGTGCCGGCCGACAGATTAGTCGTCGGCCGGGGCCGTCCCGTCGGAGTGGGTGCCGAGGGTCGGCTGTCCGACGACGTCCTGGTTCGCAGCGACCCAGCGCAACAGCAGGAAGGCGAAGAGGTACTTCGCGCCGATGTCCAGCGCCGAGTACCCCCACGACGTGAGCCCGACCGACTGGACCAGCGCCAGCCCTTCGATACCGACGGCCCAGATGATCGGGTAGCCGAGCCACAGGACCACCGTCAGGGCTCGCAGCGTCCCGAAGATCTCGTCGGTACCCGCCGCCGTCGCGCTCTGTGGCCACTCGACCAGGATGGCGTACAGCACGACGAGGAAGAAGGCACAGCTGACGAGGTAGAACGCCCACCGGAGCCCGTAGGAGGACGTGATCAGCGCCGCGGCCAGCCCGGTCACGCACATGCCGATATCGGCCGCGATCACGACGAACAGGTCACCGACGTCGACGTCCGCCAGGAGCCCCAGCGCCAGCAGGATCATCGGCGTCGACAGCGCCCACGTGAGGTAGCGCCCCCACTGGCTCATGACCTCCTCGCCGGCCAGTGCGTGTCCCGCCGGCATCTCGATGAATCCGACGGTGAGCCCCGAGAGCAGGCCGAGGTAACTGGAGATCGACACCAGCGGGATCAGCAGCGTCGCCCCCCAGATGAGCTTCGCCCGCGGGGCCTCGACGTTGCGTCCCATGTACACGAACAGCAGGATCGCCAGCCCGGCGAGGGCGACGTTCGCCCACAGCGACGAACTCAACAGTACGTCGTTCTCGATCGCCGTGACCGCCTCCGACTGTGTGGCCTGCAAGAGGGTGGTGGTTGCTGGCATGTGTGTATCAGTGTCGTCCGGCTGACTTAAGTAGGCGATACCAAACCGGCAGTATCGGGCGCGTATTTTTCCCGTTCGGGGATCGGAGCTACCCGTCGATGGCGACGAGGTGGTCCTCGTGTCTCCGGGAAGGGCAGCACACAGCGGACGGAGCCGTCGGCGACAACGCGGTGACGGACCACCACAAGACGTTTGCCGCTGGTAGCCGGGTTGTGTTTAGTTAAGCGTGGAAAGTGGGGCGGACGGATTTCTTGGTGTCCACGCCAGAAATCAGCCGCTTCAGCGGTGGTAAAGACTAGATCGATTTGGATTTTGTGGGGCGCGACGACACCTGAACCGGCGACGGCGCTGGGTATTCAATCGCACTGAGCAGGACTTTCACTGTCGAATACCGTCAATCTGCTCGCTCCTTTCGGTGTCCAACGAAGTCGGAAAGTCATCTATGACTGGGTTCAGAAGGCCGATCGACAGCCAGATTCTGGTCGGTCTCCGAATCAGGTCGCGCTGGACGAAACCATGATTCGGATCAACGACCGGCAATTCTGGCTGTACGCCGCCGCAGATCCCCCCACAAACGACTTGCTTCACGTCCGCGTCTTTGCGACGACGGCCACCGTTCTCACCGATATCTGTTCTCCGTGAACTGCAGCAAAAACACGACATCGAAGCTGCCATCTTCCTCGTCGACGACGCTCAACACCTCCAGACCCCACTCCAACGATCAGGACTCCGGTTTCCAGATATCTCGCCACGGAAATCGGAATGCTGACGAACGAATCTTCCCAGAGCTGAAGCCCCGTATCTCGTCCTTTTCGAACTGCTTTAGCCACGTTGAACAAGAAACAGCCGAAAATTGGCTCGGGGCCTTCGCCAACTGGCACAATGCTCCAAACTAAACACTACCGCGCTCGTTGTCCAAACGTCTTGATCGGCCGTTTCTAACGTTTCTCTGAGCAGGTCTGCGAGTTCCATGATCAGTTCTCGCTACGGCCTGCTCATTCCTCAAACCCTCAACTAGGCAGTGCCAAAAAGCTCATCCAACTGTGAAATTACATGAAAAACATGAGCAAGACTGAATCCAGATCGTTCGGCGGAGGGTCAATTAAACCGCCGCTTCAGGTTGGCCTCCTTTTGGGACTGGCCCTTGGGATCATCCGCCGAGCATTTCTTTTCGATCTCAAAACGGTTGGGATAGCTGCGGTTATTTTTGGTGTAATTCTCTATCAATTCGGGGACGATGACCAGTTTGCCGTTAGTCAAGCAATGATATTCACTGGAGGTTTTGGTATAATATCACATAATCTACTTATTCTTATTTTGAGCTAAACGAACTCGGCGCGGATAGGTGGGA
The DNA here is from genome assembly GCF_017612575.1 of Halomicrobium sp. IBSBa. NCBI lineage: Archaea > Methanobacteriati > Methanobacteriota > Halobacteria > Halobacteriales > Haloarculaceae > Halomicrobium > Halomicrobium sp. IBSBa. Next base: position 376,302 of record NZ_JADPQC010000002.1, on the reverse strand, counting down.
CGTCGCCGCCCCGATCACCGACAAGACCGGCGAGACGGTCAGTCTCCTGCTCCAGCGCGAGATGTAGGGACGACCCCGGCCGGGCGTCTCGGCGTGTCCCGCCGAAGGGGTCACACACAACCGATTGTCCTTTAGTCCCGGCGTCGCTGTAGTCGGGTATGGACCGCTTCGCCCCCGTCGACGACCAGTACGACCCCGCCGCAGTCGAAGAGCGGGTCTTCGAGTACTGGGACAATGTCGACGCCTACGAGAAGACAGTGGAGCACCGGGCCGACGGCGAGGACTTCTTCTTCGTCGACGGACCGCCCTACACCTCGGGCTCGGCCCACATGGGCCACGCCTGGAACAAGAGCCTCAAAGACGTGTACATCCGCTACAAGCGGATGTGTGGCTACGACGTGACCGACCGGCCGGGCTACGACATGCACGGCCTGCCCATCGAGACCAAAGTCGAGGAGGAGAAAGACTTCCGGAACAAGAAAGACATCGAGGCGTTCGGCGTCGAGAACTTCGTCGACGCCTGCCGGGAGTTCGCCGAGAACAGCCTCGAAGGCCTGCAAGAGGACTTCAAGTCGTTCGGCGTCTGGATGGACTGGGACGATCCCTACCGGACGGTCGAACCCGAGTACATGGAAGCCGCCTGGTGGGGCTTCGCCAGCGCTCACGAGCGCGATCTCGTCGAGCAGGGCCAGCGCTCGATCACCCAGTGTCCCCGCTGTGAGACCGCCATCGCCAACAACGAGGTCGAGTACGAGGACGTGGAGGACCCGTCGATCTACGTGAAGTTCGACCTCGCCGACCGGGAGGGGAACCTGGTCGTCTGGACGACGACGCCGTGGACGATCCCGGCCAACACCTTCGTCGCGGTCGACGGCGAGGGGAGTTACGTCGGCGTCGAGGCGACACAGAACGGCGAGACCGAACTGCTGTACGTCGCCGAGCCGAAAGTCGACGAGGTGCTCCGGGCGGGTCGGTACGACGACTACGAGATCGTCGAGGAGCTGAGCGGCGAGGAGCTGCTCGGCTGGGAGTACGACCACCCGCTTCGCGAGGAAGTGCCCGACGCACCCGACGGCGAGGGTGCGGGACAGGTGTACGAAGCGCCGTACGTCGACACCGAGGGCGAGGGGACCGGGCTGGTCCACTCTGCACCGGGCCACGGCGAGGAGGACTTCGAGCGCGGGCGCGAACTCGGGCTGGAGATCTTCTGTCCCGTCGGTCCCGACGGCGTCTACGACGAGGCCGCCGGCACGTACGAAGGTCAGTTCGTCAAAGACGCCGACGAGCAGATCATCGACGACCTCGAAGCCCGCGGCCGGATGCTGGCCGCCGAGACGACGACACACAGCTACGGCCACTGCTGGCGCTGTGACACGGGCATCGTCCAGATCGTCACCGACCAGTGGTTCATCACGATCACGGACATCAAAGACGACCTGCTGGACAACATCGACGACTCGGAGTGGTACCCCCACGAGGCCCGCGAGAACCGGTTCCGGAACTTCGTCGAGGAGGCCCCCGACTGGAACGTCTCCCGCCAGCGCTACTGGGGGACGCCCGTCCCGATCTGGCTGCCCAGCGAGGACGCCGACGGCGAGCCCGTCGAGTGGAGCGGCGACATGGACGACGCCATCGTCGTCGGCGACCGCGAGCAACTGGCCGAGCGCGTCGACCAGGAGATCGACCCCGAGACCGTCGACCTCCACAAGGACACCGTCGACGACCTGACGATCACCGAAGACGGGATCACCTACGAGCGGGTGCCGGACGTGTTCGACGTGTGGCTCGACTCCGCCGTCGCGACGTGGGGGACGATCGACTACCCCTCCGAGAGCGAGGCCTTCGACGAGCTGTGGCCCGCCGACCTCATCATCGAGGCCCACGACCAGACCCGCGGGTGGTTCTGGTCCCAGCTCGGGATAGGGACGGCGGCGGTCGGCGCGAGTCCCTACGAGCGCGTCGTGATGCACGGCCACGCGCTGATGCCCGACGGGCGCGCGATGAGCAAGTCCAAGGACATCCGCGTCGATCCCGGCGAGGTCATCGACGACTACGGCGCGGACCCGATGCGAGCATTCCTCCTGTCGCTCGCGGCCCGCGGAGAGGACATGAACTTCTCGTACGACGGGACCCAGGAGATGCAGCGACGGCTCAACATCCTCTGGAACGTCTTTCGCTTCCCGCTGCCGTACATGCGGATGGACGGGTTCGACCCGGAGGCGACGACCGTCGACGACCTGACGCTGGACCTGGCCGACGAGTGGGTGCTCTCGCGGCTCCAGACGGTCGAGGCCGAAGCGACGGAGGCGATGGAGGAGTTCCGGCAGGACGACGCCATCGAGGGCGTCCTCGAGTTCGTCGTCGAAGACGTGTCCCGCTACTACGTCCAGCTGGTCCGCGAGCGCATGTGGGAAGAGGACGACAGCGAGTCCAAGCGAGCCGCCTACGCGACGCTGTACCGCGTGCTCCGCGAGGTCGTCGCGCTGCTGGCACCGTTCACGCCGTTCGTCGCCGAGGAGATCTACGGCACGCTCACCGGCGAGACCGGGCATCCGACGGTCCACATGTGCGACTGGCCGACGGCCGACGACGACCTGCGAGATCCCACCCTCGAAGACGAGGTCGCCGTCGCCCGCGCCGTCGAGGAGGCCGGCTCGAACGCCCGCCAGCAGGCCGAGCGCAAGCTCCGCTGGCCGGTCACGCGCGTCGTGATCGACACCGACAGCGACGACGTGACCGATGCCATCGAGGCCCACACCGACCTCGTCGCCGACCGGCTCAACGCCCGCACCGTCGAAATCGTCGGCGGCGGCGACGCCTGGGGCGAACTGGCCTACTCCGCAGAAGCCGACATGAGCGAACTCGGCCCGGCGTTCGGCGACGACGCCGGCCGCGTGATGAACGCACTCAACGAGGCCCGCGTCGAGGAGGCCAGCCTCGAAACGCTGGAAGCAGCCGTCTCGGACGCGCTCGGCGAGTCGATCGAGCTCACCGACGAGATGGTGTCGTTCCGCCGCGAGACTCCGGAAGGCGTCGCGAGCACCGACTTCGAGGCACTGAGCGGCCACGGCGTCGTCTACGTCGACACCACGCTGACCGAGGACATCGAGAGCGAGGGGTACGCACGCGAGGTCATCCGCCGCGTCCAGGAGATGCGCAAGGACCTGGAACTGGACCTCGAAGAGCGGATCCGGCTGGATCTGGCAGTGGCCGACGACCGCATCGACGACCTCGTCCGGGAACACGAGACGCTCATCGCCGAGGAAGTTCGTGCCGACGAGTTCGCGACCGTCGACGACGGTCACCGCAAGACCTGGGACGTCGAAGGCGTCGAGATGGAAATCGCAATCGAGGCAATCGCCGCGGCCGACGCGAGCGACTAGCACAGCACCCGACCACCGAGAGCGTGCTGCTTTTTCGCCCACGTTTTTGCGCGAGTGGTTCGAGAGCAAAGCGAGCGAACCCGAAGCGGAAAAAGGTGGATGCGAGATCACAATCGAGGCAATCGCCGCGGCCGACGCAAGCGACTAGCACAGCACGCGACCACCGGGAGCGTGCTGCTTTCGTCGCCGCCTGCGAAGACGAACGACTCGGAGAGTTAGCGGCGGCCCAGAGGAGGGATCGGTCGGAACGTGGTGGAGGGGAGGCGTCAGCGGTTGCGAGCGGCTATGGGGGCGTCGACCGATCGTCGGTCGCGATACGCAGGGAGTAGGCGATCAAGAGGAGTCCGCCAAACTGGAGCAGGCGGACGATCAGCCGGAACACGTTCTGGTAGCGGATCGGAGCGATGCGGAACATGAAGAGTCCCTGTCCAGCCACCGCCAAGACGTACGTCACGCCGAAGAGCAGGATCATCCCGATCGAGAGGTACCGCATGGAGGGGTCGTCGTTGCGTCGGAGCCCGCGATAGGCCTGGCCGCCGATGTAGAGGCCAACGAGGGCAGAGCCGGTCGCTGCCACCCCGGCAGCGAGGCCGACAATACCGAAGAGGTCGGTGAGCGCGCTGAAGAGGTCCATCTCAGAGTTTTCCCCACATACGCGAGAGTTCGTCGGCCGGATCGCTCTCTGCCCGGTCGATCGTCCAGTCCAGTTCGCCGTCGCGGATCGTCAGCTCGAACCGATCGAGCGTCGAGACGTACACCGTCTCGTGGTGGCCGTCGCGGCGCGGTCGCGTTCGCTCGATAAGCAGATCACAGTCACAGAGTTCGTCGACCCGTCGATAGATCGACGACACCGAGAGATCGCAGCGCTCGCCGAGTTCCTTGGCCGACAGCGGTTCCCCACTCGTCGCGACGAGGATCGACCGAACGTGCTCGTCGTCCAGCAGAGCGACGATGTCGGCAACGTCTGGGTCCTCGTCCACAGCGTCGTCTGACATACGTGGAACAAGTATCTTGTCCTCGGCTGTCCGAGGGCGTGCCGCTTGCGAGGGTGTGAGACGTGGCGCGATCGTGGCGCTCATCGGTCGTCCTCCAGTGGCAGCGTGAATAGCATTCGGAAGCTAACGTCGTCTTGCGGACCGTACACCACGCTGATTCCCTCTGCGGTGGGCTCGTCGCTCAGGTCGACGGTCGTCTCGTCACCGGCACTCACGGTGTGCTGGTCCGGCCAGAGCGGTTTCTTCTCGACCTCTCCCCTGTCCTCGGGCGTGTCGATGTCGTAGCAGATCAGATCCGAATCGGCCGACTCACCGGCCTCGTGACGAAGGGTGACGGTTCGAGTCGCGGCATCGAAGCGTCCACCCCACGTGATCTGAGGCGGGTCGTCCATCGGATCACGCTCGCCACCCGGCCGGGTCGGTACCCGAGCAGTGACCGTCGTGAAGTGGCCGTCGTCCTTGATATCGATAGTTTTTGCCTCCTTCGTGAGTTCGTGTTGCTGCTGTTCGAGGGCACGCTGCATCTGATCTTCGGAGCCTGTGCTGGCGTTTTCGTACCATTCGATCAACAGCTGGTAGGCGACACCGTCGTCGATCCGAAACGCGTCGGCACCGAGTTCGGCGATGCCGGAGTTGAGTCCCGGATGGGTGCCGCCGATGTACAGCAGTCGGCTCGCGCCGACCGCGTCGGTGACCGCCGCGAACGCCTCACTCGCTTCGTGGTACTGGCGACTGTGGCCGTGTCCGGCTTCGATCGTCGCCTCGATGTCGGGGTCGTCGTGTCTGTACGCACTCGCCCACACGATGACACCGTCGCGTATTGCAGCCCGTCTGCGCACGTCCGAACGGGCGTACACGTCGTAGCCGCGATACGAGCCGTCCGGCTCGTAGCCGGTGTCCGCGAGCGTCGACGCCACGTCGTCGGCCGTGAAATCCGCCTCGATCACCGTGGCGAGGTTCGTAGTCGTGAGGCTGTCGTAGTTCTCGTAGCCGATCCCGAAGTGGTCCAGTTCCATCTTGAGGAACCCTCGTCTGGCGACGAACTCCTCTGGAACGGGGCCGTCGAATGGACCGGGTTCGGCGTAGGTGACGATCCAGCCCTCGTCGGTTTCGCTACCCCGCTCTGCTGGGACCCAGCGACGGTACTTCGGTGGACCGGCGTCGGGAACATCGACGTTTCCGTACCGGAGCTTGCTGCTGAGCGGTGGTAAGTTGCCAGTGCAACCACTCAGAGCAGTAGACACACCGATCGCAACAGCCGTCGCGCCGCGGTGGAGAAACGAGCGACGCGTCGACCGGGAGGAGTCGTCTAGTGGAACCATCGTGGTACGTAATCGATGACAGCCGGTCACCTTTATACCGGGTCGTCGACCGCGCGCCGGCAAGCATCGGCGAAGGATTTATACGCCGTCTGAGAAGCAGCCCGAACGTATCGGACGATCCGTCCTCACGCTCGAACCGTCACCGTCCGCTCTCGTGGCCCGTCACACTCCACGAGCAACACGGACTGCCAGGTCCCGAGCGAGAGGTCGCCGTCGTCGACCGGAACGGTCTCGCCCGGTCCGAGCAGCAGCGTCCGCAGGTGGGCGTCGGCGTTGCCGTCGAGTCGATCGTGGTCCCACCCGTCGTCGGGCACGAGATCGGTCAGCATCGACTCGAAGTCACCGAGCAGGCGAGACTCCGCCTCGTTGACGGCGACGCCGGCCGTCGTGTGTCGCACGAAGATCGTCGCGGTTCCGTTCGCGTCGGCGGGCAGCGCCGACTCGACTCGTTCGGTCACGTCGACGGCCTGACAGCGACGGTCCGTCTCGACTGTGAACGTCGGCATATCCGTGACGTGGACGGCAGGGACCGTGAACCGGTCGATATCTGCGAGCGACCGTCGCGAGCACCGACGGGCGAGTGGCGAACTTTGATTTGGTCGCCGGACGCACGGGAGAGTATGAGCGAGGACTGCATCTTCTGTTCGATCGTCGAGGGCGACATCCCCGGCCGAATCGTCCACGAGACCGACGACGCCGTCGCGTTCCTCGACGCGAACCCGCTGGCTCGCGGCCACACGCTCGTGATTCCCAAAAACCATCACGAGCGCCTCGACGACGTGCCGGCCGCGGAAGCGACGGGCCTGTACAGCGCGCTTCACGAGGTCGTCCCGGCCGTCGAGGCCGCCGTCGACGCACCGGCCACGACAGTCGCCTTCAACAACGGCGAGGACGCCGGCCAGGAGGTCCCCCACGTCCACGCCCACGTCGTCCCCCGCTTCGAGGGCGACGGCGGCGGTCCGATCCACGCGATGTTCGGCTCCCGGCCCGACCTCTCAGACGAGGAACTCGACGAGATCGAAGCGGCGATCGAGCCGTAGCCTGAGTCCGGCTCTTTTTATCCTGTGGCGAGCGACCGAAGATTACGATGGCAGACACGCTCGCGTTCGTCGGCGTCGCTGGCGGCGTCGGCACGACACGCACCGTCGTCGAGACCGCGGCGACGCTGGCGCGGGACGGCCACTCGGTCGCCGTCCTCGACGCCGCGCTCGGCACACAGGGACTGTCGACCTACGTCGAGGGGCGACTGGACCCCGATCTCACGGCGGTCCTGGTCGAGGAGACCGGCTTCTCGGAAGCGGCCATTCCGGGGTGGCCCGAACTGGACGGCGAGGTGGCACTGTACCCCGCTCACGCACCGTTCGAGCGACTCGCACGCGCCAAGACGGTCGACGCGGCACAGCGACTGGAGACGTGTATCGACCACGCCGCGGGACAGTACGACCACGTGTTGCTGGACGTGCCCCCGGTGGCCGACAACCAGGCCGTCGCAGCGGTCCGGGGGGCCGATCAGCGAGCGCTCGTCGCACCGGCGACGCGGCGCGGCAACGACCACCTGCCCCGGATGCGCGGGCGACTCGTCGACCTTGGATTCGACGCCGACGCGGTGGTCGGGACGTTCGCCGACGGCGAGACAGCGCTGTCGGCGGACTACGAGCTTCCCGCCGCCGAACGTGGCGTGACGGAGCCGACCGCGATCGATCCCGACACCGAGTTCGCACCCGCCGTCGCGACCATGACCGAAGCGCTGTGTCGCTGTTCGCTCGATCTCGACTTCCCAGAGGAGGGACTGCTGAGCTGACACCGCTGGCTCGCCCGCGGTGTCGAATCGCGACCGGCAATCGGACGGCGGTGACAACCACAGCTTCGTACGGGTGACTGTCTGTCCCGGATCGACCACACGAGAGTGTCCATTCAGCCGGGAAAACGACGACAACGATCCGCCTCAGAGCAGATCCGACGGCTGTTCGACGGCGTCGCCAAGCGACGCCTGTCGGTCGGTCCCCTGCCCGTCTGTCAGCGCGCCTTCGAGCGCTTCGCGTGCGTCGGCGATCGGTTCGTGCGTGGCGACGTACGTCGCCAGCGCGAACTCGCGTTCGCTCGCGCCGGTGAGTGCGACCGCCTCGCTGCGGGCGAGATCGCCCGAGAGCCAGTCGTCGAGCACGTCGCGCTGGCGCGGGCTGAGCGGACAGACGTGTTCGCCACACAGGTGGAGCGTCTTGGCTGCCGTAAGCGGTGTGAGTCCCGCCGCCCGCCCGGCGTCACCGACGCTCTCGCCCGCGGCGTAGGCCTCGACCATCGTCGCCGCCCGCTCGGGATCACAGGGGAGCCGAGTCGCGACGCCGTCGAGGCGTTCCGCGAGCGTCCCCGCCGTTCGATCGACCGACGCCACGCCGTGCTGGCGCTGGGTGGCGGTCACCTCGATGCCGGCCGCGATCTCGGAGAGACCCATTACCATCACATCACCCCTCTCGTAATTTAAACCCATTGAACGTCGAAAGCCATCGCTGGTCGAGGGCGAGTTCGACCGGCTCTACGGGCGCATTACCTACCGGTTACCGGTCGGTAAAATTCGCTCGAAACCGCCGATCACCGTCCGAACGACCCGGTTTTAAATATTCCATCCGGACGAATCTCGAAATAGAATGAGCCAAACGGCACAGCGATGTCCGGAGTGTGACGGCGCGATCGACGCATCGACACGCGAAGCAGTGTGTACCCAGTGTGGCCTCGTCGTCGACGAGGACCAGCTCGACCGCGGCCCCGAGTGGCGGTCGTTCGAGGACGACGGAGAGCAGAAGGCACGCACCGGCGCGCCTCTGACCCGCTCGCGCCACGACCGCGGGCTCTCGACGGAGATCGGACGGTCGACTCGTCTCAAGGGTCGCAAGCGCCGCCAGATGGCGCGCCTCCGTCGAGAGCACAGCCGCGCCCAGACCGGCTCGAAGCGCGACCGGAACCAGCGCATCGGTTTCATCGAGATCCGGCGGCTGGTGAGTCGGCTCGACCTCTCGTCGACGATTCGGGATCGGGCCTGTGTCCTCTTCGAGTCCGCACAGGAGGCCGATCTCCTGGTGGGACGGTCGATCGAAGGGTTCGCGGCCGCGGCGGTGTACGCGACCTGTCGCACGAGCGAGATCGCACGGACCGTCGAGGAGGTCGTCGCCGACGCTCAGGCCAGCACCGGCGAGTTACGGGTCGCCTACGACGCGATCAACCGCGAGCTGGGACTGCCGACGGGTCCGATCGATCCGCGCGAGTATCTCCCGCGGTTCGCAAGCGAGCTCGACGTTCCCCACGAGATCGAACGCCGAGCGACGGCACTGGCCGACCTGGCAGCAGAGCGAAATCTGATCGCGGGCAAGAACCCCGGTGGCGTCGCCGCCGCGTGTCTCTACACCGCCGCCCGAGAGGCGGACTACGAGCTGACACAGGCTCGGGCGGCCGCCGTCGCAGACGTGAGTCCGGTGACGCTGCGGTCGACGTATCAGGCCCTCGAAGACTGACGGTCGGCGACAAACGGTACAGAACCGCGGCTACGGGCGGTGACCGCGACAGACCCGTTCGACGGCGTCGGCGAGCGATCGAAACGCCTGACAGGCGGGCGTTCCCGGCGACGCCCGACAGACCGGCTGACCCGCGGCCTGTGCGTCCGCGACGGCTGCGTCGTCGGGCACCGTGCTCACCGGCGCGCCAAGCGTCGCCGCGACGGCGTCGGGGTTCGCGCCGTCGTCCGCGCGGTTGAGGACGACGCGTGCCAGGCCGGCGTCGAGTTCTCGTGCGAGTTCACGAACCCGGACCGCGTCCGTAACGGCCGATTCTGACGGGGTGGTCACCAGCACACACGCGTCGGCGACGTACAGCGGGAGGCCAACGTCGGCTCGCAATCCCGCCGGGGAGTCGACGATCACGTCGCCGTAGGCGCGCTCGACGGCTTCGATCGCGGCGACGAGCGCCGTGGGATCGCCGGCACGAGCACCGGCCAGACTGCGTCCACACGGTAGGATCGAGACCGGAGGCCCCTCTCTGACGGCCTCGACGGGATCCGCACGTCCGGCGAGTACGTCGTGCAGATCCGGCCCGTGGTCGGCGGGCAGGTCTGCCATCCCGAGGTCGCCATCAATGACGACCGCGTCGAGGTGGGCGGCGAGGTTGTACGCGACCGTCGACTTCCCGACGCCACCCTTGCCGCCCGTCACGGCCAGAATCATGCTAGCCGCTCCAGCGACGACAGCGGCGGATCGGTCGCCTCGATCCGATCTGCGAGCCTGCGTGCGCGGTCTGCGACCGCCAGGAGCCGGCGTCGGTCGGCGGCACACGCTCGGGCAGACCGCCGGCCGGCAGCGAGTCCCCCCGTCGACTGGAGGGCCGTCGTCGCCTCGGGGACCGTCTCGACGGCGTCCAGTCGTTCGAGTGTCGTCACCCGCTCCTCGACGCCGTCGAGCCAGTCGGTCACCGGATCTGTCGAACCCGCTCGTCGGTCCGGCACTGTCTGGGCTGTCGACTCGTCGCGCACGCGGTGCTCGGGAGAGGGGCTGTGGTCGGGTGCGTCCGGCGTCTCCTCGGCCGCGGTGGCCGTGTCACAGTCGGGACGCGGGTCGGCTCGAACGGCTGCCGGTTCGGGCACCCCATCACGGGGCGGTGACGGATCGCCGAGCCGCTGGAGAACCGTCGTCGCGTCCTCGTCAGCGGCGTCCGCCGTGTCCGGGACGACCTCGCGTTCCTCGACCACGACCGGCTGTTGGGCCGGTGGTGCCGGCGTCGCGTACCCCAGCGCGAGCCGTCCGTCGGCCGGCACGACGCCCTCGTATCCCGACTCGTCCCAGCCGCGCTCGGGTTCGCCCTCGCAGCGGGGCGGCCAGACCGGCCCGTCGAGTCGCTGTTCGACGCGGACCCGACGGGCGGGCCCGTCGCTGGCCAGCGAGACCGTCACGAGCGTCACACCGTCGATCGCCGTCGCACTCGCATCCACCGAAACCATACGGTCGGTGGCCCCGTCACGCGATTTAAACGTCCGGGCCGCAGGCGACGACGGGGCCCTCCACCCAGGCGGCCGCGGCGGCCGGCGTCGGGAACTGCTCCGTCGCGAGCACGACCGGCGCTCGCTGGGTCCCGACACGGAGAATCGCCAGAGCGGCGGTCGTCGGGTCACAGTCGAACGGGTCGGCACCGGGATCGAGCGCGAACACGGCCCGTTCGTAGGGGTCGCGGACGCGCTCGACCAGCCACGAGCGCGCGTCGCGTTCGCGGTTGGCGATCCGGTCGTCGAGGCGGAGGCGACGCTGGCGTCGGTCTCGCTGTTCGCGTGTCGCCTGCCGGGTCTGTGCGGCCGCGAGACGGGTCGTCTGTGCCTCGGACAGCCGTGTGGCAGCCTCACGCAGTGCCGCCCGCTCGTCGCTGGCGTCTATATCGTGCGCTCGCAGTGCCGAGATCCGACCGCGGAGTTCGGCGACGCGCTCTTCGAGGGCCGCCGGATCCTCTTCGGGTGGTGTCGCGTGCTGTGGCACGCGCTCGTCCACGTCGATCGCGTCGCGTTCGGCCCGCAGTCGCTCGATCTCGTCGTCCTGCGGTGGCGTGAGGCCGCGAGTCCTGGCAGCGACGGCGAGTGCCGGCCGGACCCGGAGTCCCATCTCCGGATGGACGTGTCCCACGCGGTCGAAGAGCGGCCCCGGTGGGGGACAGTGGACGCGACAGGCGGCGTCGTCGCCGCGGACGGCGTCGACGACCTGGTGGCCGGAGACGCCGGTCGCCCGGAGGTCCGCGACGCTGCCACACCACGTTCGGTCTGCCGTCCGGACGATCACAGGTCTCGCTCCCGGAGCGCCGACGGCCCGGGGTGGTCGGTCCCGGCGGAAAACTGGCGATAGGGAACCGACGGCTGGTCGCGGTCCTCGTAGGCATCGGCAGCCTCGCGAACGTCGGCGGGGACGTCCGCCGGAACGAACGGTTCGACGCGCTCGATCTGTACGTCCCGTCCGTGCTTCTCGCGGAGCCGACACGCCTGAAACGCCCCGAAGGCCGTCCCTGCGAGCAGTGCCGCGCGACCGAACTGCCGGACGGTCGTCTCCTCGTGGGCCCGCGTGACGTTGCGCAGCGACGACCGTGCCGACCGCGAGTACGTGATCACGAGGAACATACGCCCACGATCTTCGCTTTCAGTGTTTAAATTTACGAACTAAAGGTCGTTTCGAACGCGGACCGGTGGCGTGCTGTCGAGGTCGACACGAGCGTCGCACAGCGACGTGATCGAGGCGACCGTCTGTGCGTCGTGGGCCGCCGGATCGAGGTGAAAGTGGGCCCGAGCGTCCGCGAGGTAGCACTGTCGGGTCACCGTGTGCAGGAACTCGTAGGTCGTTTCGACCGCGACGTGGCCGAGCAGTTCGGTCAGCGAGTCGAAACACACCGTCAGCTCGCCGTCGGTCTCCGCGATGAACTGGCTGAGTTTGATCCCCAGCGCCGCGAGGTCACTGGGCGTCGAGATCACCTCGACGGTGACGTCGTCGTCTCGCTCACCCGTCGGCGTCGTGCCGACCGCGAGGACGGCACGGTCGGCGTCCGCCGCGACCGTGTCGTCGAGACACTCCGACGGCGACTGTCCGAAAGAGACCCACAGCACCGTCCGGCCCGCAGCACCGCCGTCGGCCAGCAGTCGCCCACAGAGTTCGTCGGTCCGCGCACACGACCCACAGAGCAGGAGCGTCGTCACACCGTCCAACCGGTCGATCACGGACTGCATTACCGGAACCACAGGGACTACACCCGCAAATCCCTTTCTACTGCCAGGTCAGGGATCGACCGGCGTCACCTCGAAGCGGCCCGGCGACTCGACGAGCGACTGGACTCGGTCGCGAGCGTCCGGGCGCGAACTCGCCAGGACGACGACGCCGTCGGCGTCGCCGCCGTCGGCACGGTAGGCCTGCAGCTCCCCGTCGAAGTCGGTCGCGTAGGTTCGCAAGACGCCCCGGACTTCCGCTTCGAGGTCGGCCAGCGAACACTCGCCCTGCTCGAAGCGAGCCAGTGCGTCCTCGACGTTCCTGAGTGCTGAGATGCGGTCCATCTACGTCGTCCTCAGGTGATCGGTACGTGGTTCGTACACCTCGCCTTTCTGCTTGAGCTTCTCGATCTCGTGTTCGGCCTTGGACTCGTCAATCCCGACCTCCTCCGCTCGCTCGACGACCACATCGACCGGCGCACCCTCGTCGTACTCCTCCTCGATGTCGGAGATGATCCCCTTGAGGTTCTGGATCCGGTCGCGCTGGCTCTTCGAGGTCCCGGTCTCGACAACGTCGGCGTCGAACTCGCCCGTCTCGGGATCGACGCCGATCTGCTCCATGCAGTAGCGAGCGATCGTCGTCGCCCGCTCGGCGTCTTCTTTCTCGACCGTGTCCGAGAGTCGGATCCGCGCCGACGCCTCCGAGAGGCGGACCAGCGCCTCCAGCTTTCGGGCCGTCACCGGCACCGCAGCGTCCTCGTCAGTCCCCTGGACCCGCAGATCGACGTAGAAGTCCTCGATCTCGGTCTTTGCCTCCTCGGTCATCGTCGGGAAGCAACTCGTCTTCGCGTGAGCGATGTACTTGCGCAACAGGTCCGGTTCGATCGTCGGTGCGACCTCCTCGGTGACGGCGTCGACCTGGTCCTGGCTGTAGTCCGACGTGGGGTTCTCCGTGCGGTGGGTGTGGAGTTCCCCCGCGTAGTTCGTCTGGATGATGTGACTCGCCAGATTCCGGTCTTCCTCCTCGTCGGGCTCGTCGGTGACCGTGAAGATGAGGTCGAACCGCGAGATCAGCGCGGGTTCGAGGTCGATCTGCTCGCCGATGGGCTCGAACTGGTCGAACCGGCCGTACTTGGGGTTCGCAGCTCCAAGCAGCGAACACCGGGACTTCAGCGTCGCGTTGATGCCCGCCTTGTTGATGCTGATCTCCTGTTGTTCCAGGGCCTGGTGCATCGCGCTCCGATCGTCCGGATTCATCTTATCCAGCTCGTCGACAGCGGCGATCCCGAGGTCTGCGAGCACGAGCGCACCCGCCTCCAGGGTCCACTGCTGGCCGTCGCCGAAGTCGTCCCGAACCGCCGCTGCGGTGTTGTGTGTGACGATGCCGTTGCCGACGAAGTTGTGCGTTTCCGGAACGGTGAGGTCGAACACTTCTTTCTCGCCAGTGTCCACGGCGGCGACGACCTCGTCCCATCGCAGATCGGCGTCGACCGCCTCCTTCACGAGGGGTTCTGTCGGTCCCAGATCGACATCTTCGAGCATCGATCTGGCCCGCGAACGGCCGGGATCTTCACTCCGGTTGATGTTCTGATAGTACTGGCCGGCGGCCCCCTCGACTGTAGCGAGGGTTGAACCGATCGGGAGCGTCTCACGCTGGCGTCGCTCGACAGCGGTTATCTCGGCGAGCGATCGCTGTTTCTCGACACTGTCGAAGCCGATCGCCTCGGCGTATCGATCGATGTCTGCACCGTAGATCTCGACGAACTGCTGGACGTGTTTGGACTCGATGACGTACCCGTCCCCACGTTCGTAGCTCCCGCGACGGTCGCGTTCGCGCGTCCTCGCCCGCACACCGTAGGTTTCGAGCATGAGCTGGAGTTGTCGAGCGAGTTCGTCGCTGATCGTCGACAGAAGAACGCTCGAACCGCCGTCGTCTCGGTTCGAGACGGATCCGTCGGCATCCATGAGGCCACGGATGAAGGCGTCCGCGTGTTCACTGACCGTCAGGGAGTCGGCCAGTGCGAGATCCTGTTTCGGCGTCTGCATTCCGGCGTTGGCGAATATCCGAGCGATCGGCGCGCTGTTGACTCGAATGCAGGGGACCCTCTCGTCTTGATATTCGATCTCTGGCCGCTTATCGAACTTCGCATCGAAAATCTCGATAGCCCGTTCCAGTAACGCCTCGTCGCTGTTCGAGATGCGGACCATTCCTCTGTTTCCGCCGCGACGATCCAGCGAGATGTCGCCGTCTCCGAACACGAGCCCCAGCAGGTACATCAGGTCCTCGTCGAACGTCTCCGGGAGCGTAGTCGAGTCTCCGTGCCTGATCATGAGGCGATCGAAATCTACGTCTTCACGTGTCGCTCCGATCGCATCGAGCATCCGGTCGAGTTTCTCCAGCGGGACGTGGCGGTTCTTGAGCTGCAGATATATGAAGTCCTCCGAGAGATCCAGCGCGGCGGCTGCATCTCTGAGCGTCCCGAACTCTGCCTGTAACGACTCGCGGAGGAACTCGATCGAGTCGTCCGTGAGCAGGACCTTCTCGGTCGTCAGTTGGAGGAACTCTCTCACTGGCACCTCCGACCGGTCGATAGCATCGTATCGCGGGACTGCGACGTGATCGCCCTGTTCGACCTCGGAGATCTCGGTCCACTCGATCCCGTCGGTGCCACACGTCAGCACCGGAGTGTTCACGGACGCTTCGAGTTCCTTGCCGTGGCTCGTTTCGATCCGTCGACACGTCTTCTCCGGCATCCGCCACGCACGCGAGGAGGTCCCATCTTGCATCTCCTCTGCATCGCGGTCGAACGTCTGGAGGTCGATCTGCTTTCGCACCGACGTTTCCTCGGACACTGGCTCTGGGAGTTCCGACGACACGAGATCACGAATCGGTCGGAATCCCTCGTCGGTGTGGATCATCGTGTCACCAGTGACACAGAGCCCGGCGCTGCTGGACCCCTTCCCGGAGGTGTAGACCGAACGAGGGGCGATATTTTGGATGTAGGAGAGCATCTGGGACTTCCCCGTTCCCGGATCACCTATCAGTAGCATGTGGAGGTCGCCACGGATTCGGGAGCCGTCTGGGAGGTGTTTGGTGACTCCGGAGAACAGTTGGAGCATCATCGCGAGTTTCTCGCGCTCGTAGCCGTAGATCGACGGCGCGATCGCGCCGACCATCTTGTCGTAGAGGTCGTCCTCGTTGGACAGCTCGATGATCTCTTTTTTGTCCTCTTCGGTGATGTTCATGTCCTCGAACTGTTCGTCCTCGATCGAGACGTCGATCCCGTCCATGTAGAGGTCGAACATCGGGGACTGATTGCGGTCGTCGCCCTGCTGGTCGAGTTTGAGGACGCCAGTCACGCGGACGTGGTCGCCGGCAGTCACCTCGCCGGTGATGTCGTCTTCGATGTTCACGTCGATGGCCTGCGGGGTCTCGCCGCCGCGCAGTCCTTCGGGGGACTCCTGGACGCGGATCTTCTGGGCGTCGACGAACTCCGACTGGTCCATGTTCAGGCGGAACGGCCCCTGGCGCTCACAGCCCTGGCACTCGTGGGGCTCCTGGAAGTCGCCGGCGACCTGGGGAATCCGGGTGAGAGTGCCACAGCGCTGGCACTCGAAGGCGGCGTTGGTCACTTTGGGCCGCACGTCGGTCGCCTTGCGGACGATCCCCTGGACGGCGATGAGCATCCCGTGGTGTTCGTGGCGGATCTCCCGGATGTCCTCGGCCTCGGGGAGGTTGTGAAAGCGAACGTGGGCCTGGCCGAGCTTCACGTCGACCGGGAGGTCGTAGAGTCGCAGCGCCTCCTCCGCGTAGTCCTGCATCTGCTCGGGGCGGTTGCGCACGTCGTCGGCGAGGTCGGGGTCGAAGCGATAGAGGTCGTCCCAGTCGACCCACAGCGACTTCTGGTCGTTGGGGTACTTCTGGGCGAGTTCACCGATCTCGTTGCGGTAGTAGTCCCGGTAGAACTCCTCGAACGCGTCGGTGAGTTCGGTGTTGTCGACGCCGGTAGCCATTGGAACCGAGATAGTGCGTCCTCGCTCAAGAAGGTTCGCAAACCGGGGTGGAAGTGGTCGGACCGAACCGGGAAGCGCCCGTATCAGTCAGTACGGACCACATCGACGGCTGCAGTGGTCGTTATACTGCCGGCTGTAAGTCTGTGAAGAATTTCGCGACCACGGAGTCGCGAATATCTTGAAACAGTTACAGCCGGCAGTATTACTTGGCGCTCTCGACGAGATTCTCCTGCGTGAATTCGTCGACCGAGATCCCGTACTCCTCTTGAAGCGTGTTCCGTCTCTCGATGAGATCGGCCCTCAGCCGTCGTGACTCGGCGAGCGTTCGACTCTTCTCGTCGCGGAGGTGCTGGCGCTCTTCGAGAGCGACCTCGTCGAGGAGCCCCCGGAATTCGTCTCCGTGGTGTTCGAGTAATTGCGACCAGCCAGTGTGGAGGTCGCGGTACTCTCGCCCCTCGCCGTCTAAGAGATACGACAAAAGCCGCGGCGGGTCGACAGACATACTCCCCCGAGAGAAGTCGAACCGAGGCACGTCACGTTCGACTTTTTTCGTCAGGTCGGGACCAGCTGTCCCCACCACGTCGTGTACCGCTGCAGTCAGGTCTTCGACCGTAGTGTCGTACGACGCCAGTTCCGAGTGTAGCTCCGGATGGCGCTCTTTCGAACGCAACAGTGCAGCCTCGTCTGTTTGCGTCTTCGAGAGGGGTTTCTGAATCGAAAGCCCACCGTCGGGCTCCCACTGCTCGTGTTCTGGAAATGCTTGGGCTCCCGGTTTCCAACCGACGAACCCCGATTCGAGTTTCTCGATATTCCCGGCGAGGCGATCGATTGCGGGCTGGATGACGTACTGGAGTTCGTCGATGACGACCTGTTTTTCTCGATCCTTTCTGAGCTCCTGGATCGTCTTTCGGTTTTGACGGACCGTGAGAAAGGTCGCTCCGACGAAAAGGAGGGTGGCAACAGTCCCGAGCGCCTGGATGAGAAACGTTGCAACGCCGTCGCCCAGAGTGCCAGTGAAATAAGAGACGAGCACGTCCACGATCAAGAGCACCAGTGCGAAGGTGAGACCCAAGAGCAACTTCGTCGTGTTGACCATCCCTGCCACACTTCCGTACCCGGTTACAAACGCTTTGTCCACTCATGCGGAGAGTCTGTTTCGCCCACGTTTTTCGAGGAGCCCTCACCGCAGGCTCGCGAGGAAGGGCGACGATGGAAAAAGTGGATGGGATCGCCCGGATTTGAACCGGGGTCACGGGCACCCAAGGCCCGAAGTATACCAGGCTAACCCACGATCCCGTACCAACAGATGCGGCCGTCGCTGAGTAAAGGGTTTCGTTGCGGTGGCACATCGACACACCCTGTCACGGAGTCAGGCCCCAGAAGTAGGCGATGCCCAGCGTCGTGACGACGGCAAAGATCGCCTGTAGCGGCGCGCCGACCCGCAGATAGTCGGTAAAGCGATAGCCGCCGGGGCCGTAGACGAAGAGGTTCGTCTGGTAGCCCACGGGCGTCATGAAGGCCGTCGAGGCGGCGAAGGTCACGGCCAGTACGAACGCGAAGGCGTTGGCCCCGAGCTGGACGGCGGCCTCGGCGGCGACGGGGATCATGAGGACGACGCTGGCGTTGTTCGAGATGATGTTCGTCAGGACCGCCGTGACGACGTACATCAGTCCGAGCACCACGAGCGGTGGGAACGAC
Source organism: Halomicrobium sp. IBSBa (assembly GCF_017612575.1). Lineage (NCBI taxonomy): Archaea > Methanobacteriati > Methanobacteriota > Halobacteria > Halobacteriales > Haloarculaceae > Halomicrobium > Halomicrobium sp. IBSBa. The sequence continues at coordinate 358,178 of NZ_JADPQC010000002.1, read as the reverse complement.
GGCGCGGCGAGCACGAGGAGGTCAGCCAGCAGCGCCGCGCCGCCGGTCGCCTCCAGGGCGAGCCCCAGCGGGATGACGCCCGCGAGCAGGAAGATCACGTCCCACTGGACGGCGTCGTAGATCTCCGAGGAGCGCAGACAGCCAGAGAGGACCATCCCGAGCGCGCCGGCCAGCGCCGAGACGACGATCGGGACCGGCGTGAGTGCCGCGACGGCGACGACGGCGGCGACGATGCCGACGGCGACGGGGACTTTCGACTTCCGGAAGTCGGGGCGTTCGACCTCGCGGGCGACGATGAAGTTCGGGTTGTTGTTCAGGCGGTCGATGCTGTCGCCGGCTCCCTGGACCAGGAGCGTGTCGCCGACGCGAAGCGTCGTCCGGTCCATCCGCTGGCGGATCAACTCGCCGCCGCGCCGGAGCGCGAGGACGCTGGCGTCGTAGCGCTGTCGGAAGTTCGTCGACCGGAGCGACGCGCCGACCAGCTCCGAGCCCGGTGCGATCACGACCTCGACGAGGTTCTGTCGCTCTTCGGCCTCTTCGAGTTCTGCCTCGTCGACGACCACGTCGGGCACCACGTCCAGGCCCTCGGCGTCGAGCAGTTCGACGAGCGTGTCCCGGTCGGTCCGGATCGCGAACACGTCACCAGCCCGGATCGACTTCGCACCGAGCGGTTCGAGGAAGGTCCGGCGATCCCGGATCAGCTGGACGATGTCGATGTCCAGTTCGGTCGCTTCCAGCGCGTCGTGGACGGTCTGGCCGACGATCGGCGAGTCCTCGCGGACGACGACTTCGGTGAGGTAGTCGGCCATCTCGAACTCCTGGGTCAGATCGCCACGCGGTTCGATCCGTTCGGGAGTGAGCCAGCGGCCGACCGTCATGAGGTACAGCGAGCCGACGACGAGCAGGATGACGCCCAGCTGTGTGAACTCGAACATGGAGAACACGTGGAGGTCGCCGTAGCGCGCCGGATCCTCGATCGCCAGTCGGCCGGCGAGATCACTGGCGAGGATGTTCGTCGAGGTGCCGATCAGCGTGAGCATCCCCCCGAACATCGAGGCGAAAGAGAGCGGCAGCAACAGCTTCGAGGGCGAGGTCCGACCCTTGTGTGCGAGGTCGGTCACCATGGGCAGCAGGATGGCGACGGCCGCCGTGTTGTTGATGAACCCGGAGATCGGCCCGACGATGCCGACGGTCGCCCCGAGCTGTCTGGTCTCGCTGTCGCCGGTCAACGCAGCGACCTTAGCCCCCAGGATCTGGATCACGCCGGTCCGCTGGACGCCCGCCGAGAGGACGAACATCGCGAGGACGGTGATCGTCGCCGGAGAGGCAAAGCCCGAGAGCCCCACGGCCACCGGATCGACGGCGTCGCCGGGCTCGTGGAGGACGTAGAGTCGCTCGGCCAGCAGTCCGGCGTCGGCCAGCAGCGCGGTCAGCGGTTCGACGACCAGTAGCGCCACCATCACGCCGATGGCGGTCACGTCGACGGGCACGCGCTCGGTCGCGAAGAGAACGAGCGCACCGGCGACGACGGCGAAGACGAACGCCATTGCCGGCGTGATCGGTGGCAGTGTCACAGCAGAGGAGGGGGCCGGCGGGGATAAAAACGTCACCCTCGCGAAGCGCCACGCGTTCAGCGCAGTGTCACTCTCGGAACGCCTCGCAGTTCACGGGTCGTACACGCCCCGCTCACACACTCCGAGAGCGCACCGATCAGTCGCGCTCTCGGAGCTCCATCTCGGCGACGATCTCGTAGGGGTGCAGGTCCTTTCGGATCCCGTCGAGAATCGCGAACGCCTGATCGGGTGCGAGGAAGAACCGCGTCACGGCCCGGCCCAGCGGCGTCGGCTCCAGCCCGTCGATGAACTCGTACTGGAGGAGTTTGCCCAGCGCGTGCTTGGTCGGGACCTCGCCGATCATGCGGTCGTTGAGCCGCTTTGCCTGGTCGCCGGCGACGGTGACGTTGGCCAGCGTCTCCTCGACGGCCGCGGCCTCGTCGTACTCGGTGATGACCGGCTCCATGTCGCCTTTGAGCAGTTTGAACGCGACCTCGTCTTCCGACATCTCCATACTGTTGTGATAGGAGCAGTCGGGTTCGACCAGCAGGTAGACGGTCCCCTTGTCGTGGTAGTCGGGCCGGCCGGCGCGGCCGAGCATCTGGCTGAACTCCTGGACCGACAGCCACTCGATGCCCATCGCCAGCGAGTCGAAGACGACCTGCGAGGCCGGGAAGTCCACCCCGGCGGCCAGCGCGGCGGTCGTGACGACTGCCGCGAGGTCCTGGTCGGCGAACTGCCGCTCGACGCGCTGGCGGCGTTTGTTGTCCAGACCGGCGTGATACGGTGCCGAGTCGTACTCCAGTTTCCGAGAGATCTCGTGACAGCGCCGTCGGGAGTTGGTGAAGATGATCGTCTGGCCCCGGTAGCCCTTGCTCGATTTCGTGTCGAAGGCCCGCCTGACGAGTTTGTTCTCGATGCGGGTCTTCTCCTGCCCGTCGGCGAAGGTGACGTGCCGTTCGATGGGGACCGGACGCTCCTCGAACTCGACCAAGTTCGCCCGGAGCTTCTTGGCGAGGTCGCTGGCGTTGCCGACCGTCGCCGAGAGATAGATCCACTGGGTGCCGTCCGGCCCGACGCTTTGCTCACGGGCTCCGCCCGTTCGCCCTTTCCGAGACTGTTCCGCAGTCTCGCCCTGCTCGCAGTAGTACTTCAGCCGCGAGATGAGGCCGTCGAGGCGATGGCCACGCTCGCCCTCGCCCAGCGTGTGGACCTCGTCGATGACGACCGTCCCGATGTCGCCCAGATCCTTGCCGGTCCGCAGCGCGTGGTCGATGCCCTCGTAGGTGCCGACGATCACGTCGGCGTTCGGGTCGAAGCGGTTGCCGTCGCCGTCGATCCGGCTCGATCCGACGCGCAGCGACACGTCGACCATGTCGCCGTAGCGCTCCGTGAACGACTCGTACTTCTGGTTTGCCAGCGCCACCAGCGGGACGAGAAAGAGCATCTTCCCCTTGTTGTTCAGCACGCGGTCGAGGCCGGCCATCTCGCCGATCAGCGTCTTCCCGGTCGCGGTCGCAGAGACGACGAGCTGGTCTCTACCGTCGGTCGCGCCGTTCTCGACGGCGAGACTCTGGACCGGCAAGAGCGTGTCGAAGCGGCCTTCGAGGTGTTGCTGGATGCCGGGGTGGAGATCCAGCGAGTCCACCGGCACGAGGTCGATGTCGTCGACGGTCGCCGAGATCTCGTCGAACTTCGTCAGGTCGGGATCGAGTTCGCCAGCGAGCAGGTTCTCGATGCGATCGAGGTCCTGAACGTCGAGCAGGAGCTCTTCGAGGCGAGCCTGGGCGTCGCCGGTGATCCCGCCGTTGAGTGCGAGTTCGCGGTCCAGTTCCTCGCGAGCGCAGTCCGGACAGATGTGTTCGTCGTCGGCCTTGATCGCCGTCTCGCTCGTGATCGGCGAGTACCGGCCACTGGAGGCACAGTACCGGCAGGTGCGCACGACCTTCGCCGAGAGCTGGTAGCCGTCGAGCATCGCCTGTAACTCCTCGCGGCCCCGTCCGGAGGTCTGCTCGGAGATACGGATCCGCGAGGCCCGACGCGCGAGTTCGACGAACTGGTCGGGACTGCGCAGGTCCTCGCTGGCCCCCCGCTTGATCCGGAGCCGGCGAGGCCGTGGCCCGGCGTCGGTCTGTTTGAGTTCGAGCACGCCGTGAAACACTCGATCACCGTCCCGCCGAACGACGACCCGGTAGTCGTCGCCGTGCTCGTGGAGGAACAGCGTATCGACGCGTGCGACCTGCTGAGACACGCCTGGACGAACGCGACGGAGCTATTTGAGCGGTTCGGAACCTCGCCGGACGCGGCTGTCGCCAGTCGACCCTGGACGACGAGAGGGTGTCGCAGCTTCGGACCACAGCGTTATCAGTTCAGAGATAGAATAATTCACAATGGCAGACAATAAGAGCGGACGAGACGATCAGGCAGACAACGCCGACCGACGCCAGCGCGAGCGGGACATCCTCACCGCGCTCGAACGCAACGACGAGACGGAGCCGCCCGTCGACGAGCGGGCGCTGGGCGAACTGGAGACAGAACTGGACACCTTGTCGTTCCCCGTGACAGCGCGGGAAGTCGTCGAAACCCTCGGAGATCGGACCGTCGAGTCGGACGCGGGCGTCCACACGGTCGCGGATCTCCTCCCAGAGACAGATCAGGAGACATTCGACGAACCGGCGACCGTCCGGACCCGCGTCCAGCGTCCGACCATCGCCGCGGCGATGAAGCGCATCGTCGAACACTGTCAGTCGATCCAGCAGACCTCGCTTGGCACCTCACAGCGAGAGGCCTACGAGAAGACGTTCCGGGCACTCAAAGCGGTCGACGCCGACGACGACGACGAAGGGATCCAGTACGTCGCCGACTGGATCGTCGAACGGATCGACGAGACGGGCACGCTGCCGGGATCGCGAGCGGTGCGCCGGGAAGCCGCGACGTTCTGTCGTTCGAACGGGTACAGCGTTCGCAACGACGAGTGGCTCGGCGTCTGAGGCCGGTCACGCAGGGGGCTTAAGCCCCTCCCACGACAAGCGACGACTATGCGACGATTCCGTATCGGCAGTGCCTTCGGCATTCCGATCCAGTTGGACCTGACCTTCCTGCTGGTGTTGCCACTGTTCGCGTGGATCATCGGCTCGCAGGTCGAGCCGACCGTCGAGTTGCTCAATCGGTTCGGTGGGAACCTCGATCCGGCAGTCCTCACCACCGATCTCCTACCGTGGCTGCTGGGCATCGCGGCCGCAGTCGGCCTGTTTACCGGCGTCGTCCTCCACGAGCTGGGCCACTCACTCGTGGCGATCCGCTACGGCTACCCGATCGAGTCGATCACGCTGTGGCTGTTCGGCGGCATCGCACAGTTAGACGAGATGCCCGAAGACTGGCGACAGGAGTTTCTCATCGCGCTGGCCGGCCCCGTCGTCAGCGTCCTCGTCGGGATCGTCTCGCTGGTCGGGTTCGTGCTGGTCCCCAGCGGGACGACGGCGTTCGCTGCCGTCCGCTTCGTCCTTGGCTACCTCGCGCTGATGAACGTCGCGCTGGCCGTCTTCAACATGCTACCGGGGTTCCCGATGGACGGCGGCCGCATCCTCCGGGCGCTGCTGGCCAGGACGAACCCCTACGCGCGCGCCACGGAGATCGCGGCCGAGGTCGGGAAGGGCTTCGCGATCCTGCTGGCGCTGTTCGGACTGTTCCCGCCGTTCAATCCGCTCCTGATCGGGCTGGCCTTCTTCATCTACATCGGCGCGGCCGGCGAGTCCCGCCAGACGGTCATGCGAGCGGCCTTCGAAGGCGTCACCGTCGCCGACGTGATGACGCCCGCCGACCGCGTGACCACCGTCGACCCCGACACGAAGGTCCGCGATCTCATCCGGACGATGTTCGAGGAGCGCCACACCGGCTACCCCGTCGAACGCAACGGTGAGATCGTCGGCCTCGTCACGCTGGAAGACGCCCGCGCCGTGCGGGAGGTCGAACGGGACGCCTACACCGTCAGCGACATCATGACGACGGAGCTCATCGTCCTCTTGCCCGAGGAAGACGTGATGACCGCGCTCTCGGAACTGGAGGGGAACAACGTCGGCCGCCTGATCGTCCTCGACGAAGCCGACGAGTTCCGCGGGCTGCTCACCCGCAGCGACATCATGACGGCACTGACGATCATCAAAGAGAACCCCGACTACAAGGCCGACGACGAAGGCGAAGCGACCGTCTTCGAGCCACAGGCGTGACGGCCGTTGGCCGGCCCAGCGAGCCCCGCCCGCCACCGGAGTGCTTCGCGCGAAACGTGGCCGAACTCTGCCCGCCGGTGATAGGGCGGACAGAGTGATACTGCCGGCTGTAACTTCGTGAAGATCTTCGCCACCCCGGGGTGGCGAAATCGTTCACAGATTTACAGCCGGTAGTATGAGACGAGTCACAGTACGTGCGCTCGTACTCACGGCGACGACTCTCTCGAGGGTCGTTTGTCAAAAATCAATCAGTCCGGGTGCGGGAATTGAACCCACGTCCCAGCCACCACAAGGCTGGAGGATACCACTACCCCAACCCGGACACGCTTGCATACGTCGATAACCGGGACTCGTGCATATACGTTACGACTCCGTACGGCCTTCGAGACGCTTTTACACGCCACACCCCAACAGTCTCTAAGCGTGGCCATCACCGACAAGATCTACGTCAAGAACCACCGCCAGCTCGCCTCACAGCTGGAGACCTCGTTCCCGAAGGGCGCGTTCAAGGGGGCGACGCTGGACATCCTCTTCCAGGGCGAGGGACTCGCGAAGCTCAACGAGGCAAGCCAGGATCGAGTCCTCGACTTCGCCGAGGACTTCCTCGACTGTGACTGTCAGGCGAATCCCCACTGTGGCTGTCCCGAGGAGAAGTTCGTCCGGTACCTCCTGGAGCTTCGGGCACAGGGACTCGGCCCCGACGCCATCGTCGACGTGATGGGCGACGACTACATGCTGTACGCCTACCCCGGCGACGTGCTCTCCTTTCTGGACGACTCAGTCAGGACGCTCGAAGCGGTCGAGGCACTGGCAGACGTAGACGCAAAACCGGACGTAGAGAAGCAGGCACGCGAGAGCAGAGACGAATTAGTCTAGATCGTCGAAGCTACCGATGCGGTAGGACGCGTCGTCGTCGTCTTCGCCGTCGAGATCTTCGAGCTGGACGATGTCTTCCTGGTCGTGCTCGTCGAGTTGCTGGCGGAGCTGGGTGACGTAGCGCTTGTGCTCTTCGAGCTGTTCGCGGAGGTGGTCGGCCTCCAGTTCCAGCCGCTCGTGTTCTCGGACGAAGCTCTTCGGGACCTCGACTTTCGGCGGGAAGCTCTCGGTCGTCTCCTCGGTGTCCGTCGCTTCGTTGAGTTCGTGTTCGGGGACGACCTCGACCTGGCCGTCGTGAGCGACGAGGAGATCCACGTAGTCACGGAACACCGCAGACAGCGAGATGTCTCGTTCCTCGGCGATGCCACGGAGGGTCTCGAACTTCTCCTGGCTGACCCGGAACGAGATCGTCTTGTTTTTGTTGCTCATCCTTGTGTTCAGTTTGTCCCCGCATCATACTTAACCGTTTGTCAGACGATCGCACGGCTGACGGGGGATCGAAAGAAAACGAACGGGTGCCGGAAGTCGGCCTACTGCTCGGCGCTGGTCGTCTCTCGCTGCTCACGGGTCACGCTGTTCCCCGCTCGCAACTCCGAGACCCGCCTTCGCTACGCTTCTGGCGCGTCTCGCTGCTCGCCTTCGAGACTCTCCAGTGCGCCGACCGCGGCGCGGCGGTAGTTCTCGACGGGCAGGTCGTACTGCTCGCTGGCCATCTGGACGTACTCGTCCATCTCGGCACCGTCCTCGTCGTCGAACGCCTGGATCCGGTCGAGCGTTCGCTGGGCGGTCTCGACGACCCAGCGGTCGCGGGTCGCCTCGTCGACCTGTGAGATCGACTCCGGACGAACAGAGACGTTGACCTCGCCGTCGTCGGTCTCGTACGTGCGGGGCTTGCCGACGACGGCGACGTAGGCCGGCGGCTCCAGTTCCCGCAGCATCGAGGCGGCGTCGGGCTGGTACTGGCCGGCGTACATGAAGAACGTGTCGCCGTTGGGGTCGACGACTCGTCCCTGCCAGTACTCGCTGTCTTCACCGACGTCCTCGGTCTCGGTCAGCGTACCGACGAGGAACACGCGGTTGGCCCGCTCGCCCGTCGGCAACAGGGCGTAGACGGGAGCGCGCTCGTCGTCGGACTCCTTGAACGTGTAGCTCGCGTCGTTGAACTCGCTGGCGAAGACGCGGCGTGCGACTTCGCGGGTGGGTGTTGCAGCCATCTCAGATCGACCTCGCTTTGATGAGCATCGCCTCGGCGTCCACTGGCCCGTCCAGTCGCTCCTGTTCGTTCGCCAGGACGTACCGTCCGAGCGTCGGGCCGGTGACCCGGTAGTACCGACCCAGCACCTTCTGGCGCATCTCGTCGGCCACGACGGTCGTGTCCAGCGCGTCCATGGCCATCTCTTTGCCCTCTTCCAGCGAGATGCCGGTCAGTGCCTCGGTCGCCTCCTCGTCGAAGATGACCTCGGTGACCTCCTCGCCGTCGTCGAGGACGCCCTTGATGCGGAGGTCGAACTCGCCTTCGACCTCGCCGTGCTCGTTGCAGCGGCCGTTCTGGAGGACCCGCGTACAGTCCTCCTCGGGACAGCGCTTGATGAGCCCGCTGCCCGACTGGATGTCGACCAGCGCGCCCTCGACCTCGACGGCGTCGTCGCCGACCTCGATCTCTTCGTCGACGGCCTCGATGGTCGTCGTCCGGTTGAGCTTCACGGAGAAGCGGCCCTGGTACTCGTCGGTGACGACGTTTCGAAGCTCGTAGACCTGCCCTTCTTCGAGTTCCGGGAGGTCGGACTTGGACCACTTGGTGAACTTGATCGTCCCAGTCTCGTCGCCCAGCAGGCCGACCTGCGCGACGGCGTCGGCCGTGGCGTCCCACAGCTCGACGACCTTCGCGGTCACGTCGATCCACTCCTCGGGAGCGTCCACGTCGGCGATGTCGACGTGCTCGTTGCCGCCACCGCCCGAGAGCTGGTCGCGGTCCATGCCGGCGTCGTCGAGGTACGTGTTGACGACGCTGCGGCGGGCCTCGCTGAGCGGGACCTTGTACTCCTCGACCAGCGTTTCGAGGCGCTCCTCGATCTCGTCGACGGTCACGTCTAACTGGTCGTCGAACTGCTCTTGTATCTCTGTCGCAGGGGTATGCAAATCGGTCATTGGTGTCTCTGTCTCCGCGTGTTTTCGATGGGAGACACCTGTCGATTGGTCGTCTCGGTACATAAACCCTCGTCAACCACACCGAAAGTGAAAGCGACGCCCGGCGTGATGAGGGCTTTCGGCGTCTCTGCTCCAACACCCTCTGCCTGTCTGAACACGATCCTTCGTTGCCAGAGAAGATTCTTGAGGCGCGAGCCGAAACGGTACGTATGGCCGACGACGACCGGACGAGCCTCTTTCAGCAGATGATCAGGACGACCCTCCGGTCGGCGGGCCGCCAGGTCGAGGACGCCAAACAGGCCTACACCGACGCCAAGCGGTCCGCGCTCGCGGATCTCCCCCAGAACGACGACGGGAAGGCTCGCATCGTCTGTCGACGCTACGCCGAGCGCCGGGCAGTCCGCCTCGACGACCAGGCGCGCCCGGCCTGCTTCGACCCCGACCATCCCGACTGCCAGGGCTGTGCCGAAGACGTGAAAGCTGGCAGCGTCGAGACGTGGTGACCGGCCTGTTTCCGCTTCGGGTCGCACACTCCGTTCGCACGGTCTGTGGGACCGCCGGTCCCGCACTACTCGCGCAAAACACGAACAGAGGCGCTGGCCGACGCCGATCCGAGCGAACGCAGCGAGCGAGGGGATGTCTGCCAGCGTCCGCGAGCGTGCGCGGGCTTTCAGTCGTCGTCCGTGAAGTCTCACCGACACCGGCCGAAGCAACGTCACTCCGCGGCCGGCGTTCTGGCTCGCGACACCCGTCGACGAAGCCAGTGTTCGACCGCACCACCCGCGATCGCGACCGCGGTGACGACGGGCCAGCCCACGAGATACCAGCCGAAGGGCGTCGGGCCGACCGGTGCCGGCGGCGTCTGGGGGGCAACGTAAACGAGCCACGTCCGGGCCGCCGTCGCAAGGCCGATCCCGCCGACGACGACGGCCGGAGACGCGAGCCGTCTCGCCGCGATCAGCAGCGTCGGTCCCGCTCCGAGCGCCAACGCGCCGAGAGCGACGTACGCGAGGAAGGCTTCGTTGTCAGCGACGCGCGTGGTGAATCCGAACCACAGCCAGAGCGCGGCGACCAGCGCCAGGTGACCGATCCCGCCGACCACTGCGAGCGCGACCGATCGGCGATCGAGGGTGAGAGGAGAGATGACGGGGACCATATTCGAGAGACTGACTGCCACGACACTCAATCCTTCGGCGGTCGCGGACTCGGCCGACAGTCTCTCGGACAGAATTTTTGAGAGCGGCCGGCGTCCAAGCGGATACATGGATCGCCCCATCGTCGCTCTGGTACTGGCCGGCGGGACGGGGACGCGTCTCTACCCAGCCAGTCGCTCGGACCGGCCCAAACAGTTCCGGTCGTTCGGCGGTGACCGGTCGCTGCTGACCAGCGCCATCGAGCGAGTCGGTTTCGCCGACGAGACGTACGTCCTCACTCGCGAGGCCTTCGCCGACGAGGTCCACGACCACGCGCCCGAGGCGGCCGTCCTCACCGAGCCAGCGCCGAAAGACACCGGGCCCGCGCTCGTCTACGCCGCCCACCGCATCCGCGAGCAGGTCGGCGACTGCGTCCTCCTTGCGGTGCCAAGCGACCACGTCGTCGGCGACGGCTTCGAGGGCGTCGGGCGGCGGGCGGCTCGCACCGCAGTCGAAACGGAGGGGCTGGTGACCGTCGGTGTGGAGCCGACGCGTCCCGAACCGGGCTACGGCTACATCGAGCCCGGAGAGAGCCGAGAGGGCTACGAGACTGTCACGCAGTTCCGCGAGAAGCCGGACCGCGAGACCGCCACCGAGTACGTCGACCGCGGTTGCTACTGGAACGCCGGCATGTTCGCGTGGACGCCCGAGGCGTTGCTGTCGGCCGCGCGGGCGTCGCCGCTGTCGGGCCTCGTCGACGCACTGGAGCGGGGTGAACCCGAACGGGGGTTCGACGCCGTCGATCCGGTCAGCGTCGACTACGCCGTCCTCGAACGGGCCGAGGAGGTGTTGGTCGTGCCCGCCAACTTCGCCTGGGACGACCTGGGCGCGTGGGACGCGCTGGCGCGGCACTTGCCGACAGAGGACGACGGTAACGCCGTGCTCGGCGACGCCGTGACCGTCGACGCGGCGGACAACGTCGTCGCGACCGACGGCCACGTCAGCCTCGTGGGCGTCTCCGATCTCGTCGTCGCGAGTTACGGAGACCGAACGCTGGTCGTCCCCGCCGACGAGAGCCAGCGCGTCCGCGAGGTCGTCGCTCGCCTCCGAGACGAAGACGCGTTCTGAGGGGGCCGACGACTGGCACTGCCGAAAAAGTCTTCCCATCGCCGGCAGTAGGCGGCGCTATGGCAGGCGCTGCCCGGCAGTTCTGGCTGTTCGTCATTCCGTTCATCGTCGGCTTCGCGGCCGTCGGGCTGTTGGCGCTGTCGTTTTTCTTCCCGGGCGAACTCTACACCGTCGACAGCACGGGCTACCTGCTGACGGCGATCGTCGCGGTCGCGTCGCTTGGAATCGTCGTCTGGCAGTCGGTCGTCAGCGAGCGCACCGTCGTCGGCGGGATCGACGAACCCGAGCGGCGCTAGCTCCGCATCGACCCGCCGTCGATGGGCAGTGCCGTCCCGGTCACGTACGATGAGCGCACACTGGAGAGGAACGCGACCACGTCGCCCAGCTCGCGCGGGTCGGCGATCCGGTCGAGGGGCGCGTCGGACCACTCCGCTCGGCCCTGCTCGTAGCTGTCGTACTCGCCGCGTTCGACGGCGTCCTCGATCAGCTCCTGGATGCGCGGGGTCTCGTGAGCGCCGGGGAGGACCGCGTTGACCCGGACCTCGGGAGCGAACTCGCGGGCCTGTGTCTTCATGAGGCCGATGACGGCCCGCCGGACCGAGTTCGACAGCACGAGGTCGTCGATGACCTCTCTGACCGAGCGGGAGGTGATGTTGACGACCGTGCCAGCCTCGGAGTCCCGGAGATGCGGGTAGGCAAAGCGAGTGGTCCACACCGCGCTCATCACGAGGAGGTCGTAGGCGTGGTACCAGTCGTCGTCGGTCGTCGAGCGGAAGTCCCCACTGGATGGGCCGCCGGCACTCGTGACGACGTGGTCCAGCCCGCCCAGTTCGTCGACGGTCTCCTCGACGAAGGCGGCGACGTGATCCTGGTCGGTGATGTCGGCCTCGACGGCCAGCACGTCGCCGTCGCCGGTCGCTTCGAGCTGTTCGCGAGCGGCGTCGACGTGGGACGCCGTGCGGCCACAGACCGCGACGTGAGCGCCCTCTCGGGCCAGCGCCGTGGCACTCGCCAGTCCGAGGCCGCTGGTCGCTGCGGTACACAGTGCGACGTTGCCGTCGAGTTCCAGATCCATGTGGCCCGGTGCGCGCGGCAGCCCCAAAACGTCGTCGTCAGCGCCTCGACAGCCGAGTGCGATAGCGGTCGAGCAGCGTCTCGGCCAGCCGCCGCTCGGTCGGCGTGAACCCCAGCCACCGCAGGACGGCCGCGTAGGCCACAAGCCCCGCGGCGGTGCCGACGACGAGCGCAGTCGTGGACGGGAGCGTCGCCTTCGCCCCGAGCGTGACGGCCGCGAGGACGGCCCCAGCGGCGATCGGTTGCAGGTGCAACCGGGTGAACGGCTGGAGGCCTTCGAGCCGATAGAGCACGGCGACCTCGAACCCGTTGTTCAGCGTCAGCATGAGCAGGTAGCTCGCGACCAGCCCGGGCAGGTCGTAGGCCAGCGTGAGCGGGACCGCGACCGCGATCAACAGGAGCGTAACGACGGTGTTGACGATCAACAGTGCGCGCTGGTTGTCGGTCATCGTCAACAGGATCCCGACGCTGCCGGCCGCACACGCGCCGTACTGGGCGACGACGAAGCCCGGCAGGAGCGGCGCGTACTCGACGAACGTCGGCCCGAACAGCGCCATGACGGCTTCGCGATACACCACGACGGGGACCGACAGCGCCGTCACGCCCACGAGGACGATCCGGCTGGTCACGTGATAGAGCCGCGACAGCGCGGCCCGCGACTCTTCCTCGTGCAGGGCCGCCGCGACGGGCGGGATGAACTGATTGATCCCCATGAGCGGAAGTCTGACCAGCGAGCCGAGCAAGACGCCGACGGCGAAGACGCCGCCCGCGACCCCCGAGAGCAAGAGCGCGATCAGCGGGTAAAAGCCCAGGCGCTGGACGACCGTCGCGAACCCGCCCGCGAACAGCGGCGCGGTGTAGCGGACGTAGCGCCGCCAGATGGAGCCCTCGCCGTCGGTTCGCAGTCGCGGCCGGACGCCGCGATCACGGGCAAGCCACACGGCGGCGACGACGCCGACCAGCCCCATCACCGCGACCACGCCCAGCGCCACCGCCGCCAAGTCGCCGAAGAGGATCGTCCCGGCGACACCGACCAGCAACTGGCCCGTCGGGACGGCGATCCGGAGCGTCAGCGTCAGCGGCCCGACGGCCTCGAAGCCGCGGAACATCTCGGCGACGGTAAAGAGCCAGACGCTGGCCGGCAGCCCGACGGCGAAGATTCGCAGGAAGGTCCCGAACCGCTCGCCCTCGCCGGTCACCGTGACGGCAAGCGGCGTCGCGACGTACAGGGCCGCACCGAACAGCGTCGCGACGCCGAGCAACAGGAGGCTCGCGACGGTCAGCAACGCGTCGCGCTCCGCGTCGCTGTCGGCGTTCGGGAGGAAGCGACTCAGGCCGGAGCGAAACCCAAGCGCGAGGTGCAACAGGAAGCGCTGGAGCCTGCGTGCGACCGCGAAGACGCCGTAGGCTCCGGCGCTGAAGCCGTTCGTCAGGACGGCCGTGAACGCCAGCGTGAGCGCGCGCTGGAAGAGAATCCCCGGAATCGAGACCGTCGCACCGTGGGCGACCCGTTCCAGCGCGTCGTCGAGGGTCGCCTCGACGGACGCCTCGCTGTGCTCGTCACTGCGAGCGGTGTCTGAATCGGGCGAGGACGCCGATGGCACGGGCTACCGTGTCCGACGGGCTCGAATAAATCCGATGATCCACTCTCCGTGGCTGGGAAAAAACGGGTGACTGTCCACCCCGGCGGCGCTATCCGCCCCAGAAGTTGTCGCGACTGCCGAGACGCTCGTCGTCGTCGTCCTCGCCCTGGTACCCCTCGTCTTCGTCGTCTTCTCCGTCGTCCTCGTCCAGTTCGAGGCGCTCGACCTCGTCGGCGCGGGCGTGGTTCGACCGGACCTTCGTGATCCGGACGCGGGCCTTCGCCGGTGGGAGGAGGCCGTCAACCATCACGATGAAGCCGTCCTCGGTGCGGCCGACGCCGGCACCGCTCTCGTGGATGTCGTCGACCTCGACGACGACCTCCTCGCCGAGTTTGACGGGCTGGCTCTTCAGATCCGAGATCGGCTGGTTGTAGTGGTTGCACCACTCGGCACCACCGCGGTCGCCGTAGTGTTGACACCCCATCCCCTCGATGCGCTCGCTAAACTCGGGGCAGTCGTCCGCGAGTGGACAGTCGGCCATGCGACTGGTTACTGTGGCCGTCGGCAAAACGCTTACGAGCGACGGTTTCTCGGGGCCGAACGGCGTCGTGTGGGCGCGTCGGGGCCTGGGGACGGCGCTCGGTCACGCGAGCAGCGCCGCGTCGTCCGTTCGCCGGAGCCGCGACCGGGGGAACGAGTACCGGCGGTCGCCGTCGCCCAGATACGCCACCTCGACGACGACGTCGTCGGCCGGATACCCCTCGTTGGTAGGGTAGGCTGCGACCGTACAGTCCGCGGCGTCGACGCGGACGTCGTCGGCCCGACGATCGGTGACGCGGACGACGATCAGCCGGTCGCCCGTCTCGCGGTCGAGGACGACCGTCCCCGGATCGAGCGCGCAGGTCGCACAGAGATGGGGCGTCGGGGCGTCCTCGGGAACGAACGTTTCGGTCCGGCAGGCGTCACACGCCGCCCGGACCTGTCCCGGCGGTGGGACCCAACCGGCGGTGATCTCGATGGCCACCCGGCGGACGTGCTTGCACCGCCGGCCTCTGATCTCGTGGTCGGGACAGGTACAGCTGCCGGTCGTCGCGTCGACGACGTAGGTCGCACCGCTCTCGGAGTCGACGGCGTAGCGCGAGCCCGGAAGCGACCGCACCGCCATCGCTTCCGTCCAGGCGCGAGCGGCCCGCTCGTCGAGTCGTCGAAGGTCGGGAGCCAGTGCAGTCTTGCGCGGCGCGTCGGCGGGATCGATGAGCGTCATAGTGGTGGACACGGGTGTTTGGGGAGGTGTGTCGGTACAAACAGGTAGGTGTCGAACGCACCTAAATCGCTCGGCGAACCCTCCGAAAAGCTACTCGCCGATCGGTTGTGCGAAGCCGAAGTTCGGCTTCACGTCGTCGACCCGGACCGTGACGGTGTCGCCCGTTTCGGTCCCGGAGACGAACAGCGTGTACCCCTCGACCTTGGCGATGCCGTCGCCTTCGCTGCCCACGTCCTCGATGGTGACTTCCACCGTGTCGCCCTCGCGGACCGGCGCGGTGAGAAAGCCCTTCGCGACGAGGTACAGCTCCGACGACGAGTCCCGAGAGGCGTCGGGCCGGACCTGCCGGACGTACTCGAACTCGCTCTCGATGTCGGCCTCCAGGTCGGCGAGGTCCTGGCCGTCGAACACCTTCACCGCGAAGTCGCCGCCGGTCGCGAGCACGTCTTCGGCGACCGCGAACGCCTGGCGTGCGAGGTGGATCGAGCGGGCGTGATCGAGGTCGTACTCCCCGGTCATGTTCGGCGCGAGGTCGGAGATGACCACGTCGACCGGCCGCTCGTCGCCCTCGGCACCGACCACGTCGCGCACCTCCGCTTTCGTCGCCTCGTCGGTCATGTCCCCGCGGATCGTCTCGACTTTCGGATCGGGGTCGTCGAGGTCGTCGATGCGCTGGCGGTCGACGCCGATCACGACACCGCCGCTGCCGACGCGTTCCGCGGCGACCTGCATCCAGCCGCCGGGTGCGGCCCCGAGGTCCAGCACCGTCCGGTTCTGGCCCAGGAGGCCGGCGGTCTCGTCGAGTTGCTGTAGCTTGTAGGCCGAACGGGCGCGATACCCCTCTTGCTTGGCCCTGTTGTAGTAGTCGTCTTTCCCGGACATGTTACGGTTGCCTCCGTGAAACTCGCTCTCCGTGTCGGGACGTACTGGTGGTCATACACTGATGGACGCGGCCGAAGGGGAAAGGGACATCGAATGAGCGATCGGAACCGAAGCGACACACCACCGTACGGATGGCTGTCTGTTCGTCTCGCGTGGTCGGGGCGGCTCTCTGGAGCGACCATACCAGTGTGAGTGAGTGACTACCATATATATTATCAATTACGATATTGGTGAGATACACTCTTTATCGAACAGATCCGTCTAAAAGGTAACGTGCAATGAGTTTCCCACGCTTTACCAGACGACAACTGCTCCAGGCGACCGCCAGTGTCGGCGCGGCCGGGCTCGCAGGCTGCTCGGACATCACGGGGGATAACGAGTCGACAGGTCGACAGACAGAGACCGAACAGGTCGACGAGGATGTCACGCAGGTCGGCATGATATACGCCCTCGCCGGACTCGACGATCGATCGTTCAACGACGCCGCAAACAGGGGTATCCAGCGGGCGCGACTCGACTACGGGATCTCGTTCTCGAATCACGAACCCGAGACTCGAGACGACATCGCACTGCTCCAGCAACGACTGGCCGACAGCAAGGCACCTGACTACGATCTTCTCTGTTGTATCGGCTTCGTCCAGGAGGGATCACTGAGCGACATCGCATCCGAGTCTCCCGAGCAGCGGTTCATGATCGTCGACAGTGTCGTCGACGCCGAGAACGTGGCCAGTTACGTCTTCAGTGAGCACGAGGGGTCGTTCCAGGCCGGCCACCTCGCGGGCGAACTGACGAGTAGAGAGATCGATCTCGGTACCGGCGCGAC
Organism: Halomicrobium sp. IBSBa; assembly: GCF_017612575.1. Taxonomy (NCBI): domain Archaea; kingdom Methanobacteriati; phylum Methanobacteriota; class Halobacteria; order Halobacteriales; family Haloarculaceae; genus Halomicrobium; species Halomicrobium sp. IBSBa. The sequence continues at coordinate 341,488 of NZ_JADPQC010000002.1, read as the reverse complement.
AGTCCCCGACCAGCGGACAGTCGGCTTCGTCGGCGGTGTCGAGAATCCGCTGATCGAGCGCTTCGAGGCGGGATACCGGGCCGGGACGAACTACGCCGATTCGGACGTGACCGTCCGCTCGTCGTATCTGGGGAACTTCAGTGACATCGAAGGGGCGTACGATACTGCGAAGGCGATGTACGACGAGGGCGCAGACATCGTCTATCACGCCGCAGGCAGTGCAGGGCTCGGGGTCTTTCAGGCCGCTCAAGCGTCGAACCGGTACGCGATCGGGGTCGACGCCGACCAGTCTCGGAGCAATCCACAGTACGCCGACGTGATCCTCGCGAGCATGGTCAAGCGCGTCGACAACGCGGTCTACAGCGCCACCACCGACGTGGTCGAGAACGACTTCCAGGGCGGCAACGTCGTCTCGTTGGGCCTCGAAGCCAACGGCGTCGACCTGGTCTACGGTATCTCGCTGGAACCCGCCGTCCCCGACGAGGTCACCGCGGCACTCCAGCAGTCGAGAGACGACATCGTCGCCGGAGAGATCACGGTTCCGACGGAGGTAGAGGGGTGACGACAGATGAGTGATCGACTCACGCGCTACGGCCGTCTGCTCACGCCGTCGTTCGTCCGACAGCGGTACGCCGCACAGTTCGCGATCGCGTTTCTCGCGGTCATGATCGTCATTGCCGGGGTCGGGGGGATGACCTACGTCCAAGCCGAGGAGACGGTCGAGCGCAGTACGACGCAGCAACTGGAAGAGACCAGCAAACTCCAGGGCGAGTCCATCGGTTCGTGGGTCGCAGAGATGCGAACGAGTACCCGGTCGGTATCCAGTGGCGAACCACTCCAGTCCGACCGGACGGCGGCGGCACACATCCTGTTGCAGGATCAGTTGCTCTCGGAAGACATCGTGAGCATGCACTACGTGAACACGAGCCAGAACCGGGTCGTCGCGAGCACGGAGCTACCGATCGAAGATCGCTCACTCGACGAGGTCGACGCTCCGTGGACCGACGCAGAGGTACCCGAAGGGCCGGGAGAGAACAGCCGCGTTTGGCAGTCGGACCGCTCGTACCGCTCACCGGTTCTCAACGATCGGCCGGTGATGGCGTTCGCTAGTTCCGTCCCACAGCGGCCCAACTCCTACGTCGTCGTCGTCAGTCGGATCCAACCACAACTCGAACGGATCCAGGGGGAAAACACCGACCAACGGACGACGATCGTCAACGAAAACGGAGAGACAGTCCTCGACATCGACCGGACAGTGTCGACGACGGAACACGCCCAGCAGTTCGGGGCGATCCGGAACGGAACCGTGAACGGCACGACGACCCGGATCGGGACTGACCGTGTCTACGCGTACGCGACCGTTCCCGGCACCGACTGGGTCGCCATGACTGACATCGAGACTTCGACGGCCTTCGCCGTCCGTAACGACGTCGCCCAGTCGGTCGGGCTACTCGTGGTGCTCGGACTCCTGTCGCTCGGCGTCGTCGGAGTCGTGCTCGGCAAGCGGACGATCAGCCCGCTGACGCGACTCCGAAGCCGAGCCGAACAGATGGAGGCTGGCGACCTCGACGTCGATCTCGACACCGGGCGGGAAGACGAGATCGGCAGACTGTACGACAGTTTCGACGCGATGCGTAACTCTCTCCGGCGACGTATCACCGAGGCCGAAGAGGCACTCGAAGAGGCCGAACAGTCTCGTTCGGAGGCCGAGTCGGCACGTGAGGAAGCCGAGGCCGCGAAACAGCAGGCAGAAGCAGTCAGCCAGCAGCTCAAAGAGCAGGCCGCGGCCTACAGCGACGTGATGCGGGCAGTTGCGGACGGCGACCTCACTCGTCGGATGGACCTCGACACCGATCAGGAAGCGATGGTCGAGATCGCGACGGAGTTCAACGCGATGATCGACCAACTCGAATCGACCGTCGGCAGCGTGATGGCCTTCGCAGAGGAAGTCGCGACAGCGAGTGAAGAGGTCTCGAGCGGTGCCGGTGAGATAGAGACCACGAGCCAGACCGTCGCCGAACGGATCCAGCAGATCTCCGACGGTGCACTCCGGCAAAACGAGACACTCGAAGAGACTGCCGGCGACATGAACAACCTCTCGGCGAGCATCGAAGAAGTGGCGTCCGCGTCCGCGACGGTCGCCAACACGGCAGGCGAGACGGCAGAACGCGGAAAGGAGGGGCGAGAAGCGGCCCGCTCTGCCATCGACGACATGGCCGAGATCGAGTCACGCTCGGATGCCGCCGTCGAACAGATGCTCGAACTCCAGAGCCAGATGGACGAGATCGGCAAGGTCGTCGACTTCATCACCGACATCGCAGAGCAGACGAACCTCCTGGCACTCAACGCGAACATCGAGGCTGCCCACGCCGACGGCAGCGGCGAGGGATTCAACGTCGTCGCCGACGAGGTCAAGAATCTCGCCGAGGAGACGAAGACCGCGGCAGAGCAAATCGAGACACAGATCGACGAACTCCAGAACGCGACCGACGAGACAGTCACAGACATCCGAACGACGAGAGATCAAATCAGTAACGGGGTCGAGACCGTCAGAGAGGTCTCCAGCACGCTACAGGAGATCGTCGACGCGATCGAAGACACCAATCAGGGCGTCCAAGACATCAGCACGACCACAGACGAACAGGCCGACGCCACGCAGCGCGTCGTCAGTCAGGTCGACGAGGTCACGGAGATCAGTCAGGAGGTGACCGAGAGTGCAGAGCAAGTCTCGGCCGCCGCCGAAGAGCAGACGGCGTCGGTCGCCGAGATCGCGAGCAGTGCCGCCACGCTCAACGAGCGTGCGACGACGCTCGCAGACTCTCTGGACGCCTTCACCGTCGACGACGAATCCGAAACCGACGGCAGGGACTGATACGGATTAGTGTAGCCGTTTTCCCGGTCGACCGCACCACGGTGTGCGGTCAATCCGGTAAAGATCTACAATAATCCGTGTGAGACTGTTACCTGTCATTGCGTCACCGCGTCAACCACCTCTTGACGACGAACGCCGTTACAGGCAGACGGCCCGCGGTACGAAGGCATAGCTATCGTCGTGTAGTAGTACGTGTTTTCTGTACATCCCGAACTTGTTCGGGCGCTTCTGACGGCCTGAGAAGCCGCTTCTGTATATATGTGGTCTGGGCAGAAAGGTGCAGATGTCGGAGGCAAGCTCAATGTCATCCATTCCACGCTCGACGCGTCGCCGCGTGCTCAAGGCGCTCGGCGTCGGCGGGACGGCCGCCCTCGCTGGCTGTACCGCGCCGAGCAACCAGGAGGCGACCGAGGTATCGACGACTGATCGCGCGACCCCACAGGAGCCAAGCATGAACCCAGCTAAGGAGACCGACGTCGACCGTATCGCCGCGGACCCGACCGACATTCCCGAGCCGATCGATCGGGACGAACCCGAGACGGTCGAGGTCGAGTTGACGACCAAGGAGTTAGTCGCCGAGGTCGAGCCCGGCGTCACGTACACGTACATGGCCTTCGAGGACCAGATCCCCGGGCCGATGATCCGCGTTCGGAAGGGCGACACCGTCGAGTTGACCATCACGAACGAGGAGGGCAACTCGATGCCCCACAACATCGACCTCCACGCGGTGCGTGGCCCCGGCGGCGGCGCGGAGGCGTCGATGGTGGCACCCGGCGAGACCGAGACCTTCCGGTTCAAAGCGACGTACGCGGGCTCGTACATCTACCACTGTGCCGTGCCGAACCTCGACATGCACATTTCCTCGGGGATGTTCGGCATGATCCTCGTCGAACCGGAAGACGGGCTGCCCGAGGTCGACCACGAGTTCTACTTCGGGCAGCACGAGCTGTACACGACGGGCGAGACCGGCGAAGAGGGCCACCACGACTTCGACTTCGAGTCGATGAAGGCAGAGGACCCGACCTACGTCCTCACCAACGGGGAGAAGTACGCGATCACGCCCGACGTCCACGGCGCGCCGACGATGCAGGTGGGCGACACCGCGAGGGTGTACATGGCGGTTGGCGGTCCGAACCTCGATTCGAGCTTCCACCCCATCGGCTCCGTCTGGGACGAGGTGTACCCACAGGGTGCCATCGAGAGCGATCCCCACGTCAACGTCCAGACGACGCCGGTCAAGCCCGGATCGACGGTCATCGCGACGCTGCACGCCGAGGTGCCCGGTGCGATCAAGCTCGTCGACCACGCGCTCACCCGAGTCGCTCGCAAGGGCAACATGGCCGTCATCATGCGGGAAGGCGACGAACAGCCCGACGTGTTCGACCCCGAGCCCTGACGACGGTCGTCGCCGCACGCGCACGCGATGAATGGCGTCTTTTTTAATGGATGGGGGCGTAGCCGTGGCCAAGATGTTCAACGCCATCGTGAGCGCAGACACGCTCCAGGCGACACTCGACTCCGTGAGCGTGCTGGTGGACGAGTGCAAGATCCACCTGAACGAGGAGGGCCTCGAAATTCGCGCCGTCGATCCCGCAAACGTCGGGATGGTCGATCTCACACTCGAAGCCGCAGCCTTCGAATCCTACGAGACCGACGGCGGCCTCATCGGTGTCAACCTCTCGCGGCTCGAAGACATCGCCGGCATGGCCGACGCCGGACAGCTCGTCCACCTCGAACTGGACGAAGAGACGCGCAAGCTCCACATCGCCATCGACGGGCTGGAGTACACGCTCGCGCTGATCGACCCCGATTCGATCCGACAGGAGCCGGACCTGCCGGATCTCGACCTGGCGGCCCACGTCGTCATCGAGGGCAAAGACATCGACCGTGCCGTCACCGCCGCCGACATGGTCTCCGATCACATCGCGCTGGGTGTCGACGCCACCGACGAACTGTTCTACGTCGACGCCGAGGGCGACACCGACGACGTCCACCTCGAACTCGACCGCGAGGATCTGATCGATCTCACGCCCGGCGACGCTCACTCGCTGTTCTCGCTCGACTACCTGCAGAACATGAACAAGGCGATCCCGAAAGACGCCGAGGTCCGGATGGAGCTTGGCGACGAGTTCCCCGTCAAGATGCACTTCGACTTCGCCGAGGGACAGGGATCGGTCACCTACATGCTCGCGCCGCGCATCCAGAGCGAGTAACGCTGCCGACTACGTCTGGGGAGAAGCTCGCCAGATCGCGAATACCGCGTCGCAGTGACGGCCAGCAGTGTCAGCCGCCTTTTGCTGCTGTCTCCCGATATCGCCCCCAGTCAGAGCGATCGATACGCAGCCTGTCGAGATCGGTCGGGGAGACGACATCAGAGCCCGCCGACGCTCCGGAGCAGGCCGAGGACGCCGACGGCACCGCCCGCGATCCCGGCGAGAGCGTAGCCAGCGGCCCGGCGGCGGTACCGCCGCGCGACGCCGGCCGGCGACCCGGCGACGATCGTCGTCTGGGGACCCCGGAGGACCGGTCCGTCGTCGTCGCTCACTACCGCACCCCAGACGGTCGCGGTGTCGCCGGGCCGGAGCACGGCCTCGGTGTACTCGCGTGGCCGGTCGGCGTAGTCGGCTTCGACGCTGGGTGCGGGGTCGGCGAAGCCGTCGGGCGGCTCGCTGTCCGGTCGCCGGACGACCGACCGCTCCCCGTCGAGAGCGAGCGTCGCGTCGGTGGGATCGACACACAGCGGGCCGGAGCCGTCGTCGAGGACGAAGGGACAGCCGCCGGTGCCGCCGTCGACGGTCCCGTGGGGGTCGTCCTCGTCGTAGCGTCGCAGTCCCGGCCCGGTGACCGAGACGGACCACGACCAGCAGACCGCCGAGCGACCGGTCACGGGCGCAGCGTCGGCGTGGTCGTCGGTCACCGTACCGGACACCGCCGTCGTCCCCGTCTCGGCCCGCCCCGTGGCGTCGACCTGGTCGGGCCGGCACCGCCACCACCGGCGGGCGAAGCCGTAGCCCCCGGCCACTGCCTCGCAGGCGCCGACGAGGACGACCACCCAGAGACCGACCCGGAGGACGTATCGTCGGCTGGCGAACACCGCCTCGAACGAGACTCGCCCGCCGACAGCGACGACCAGCACGGCGACGCCGACGCCGACAGCGACGGCGACCGCCGATCGCCCCGGCGTCAGTCCGTGGCGGGTGCGGAGAGGTGCCGGTGCGCCGGCACTCTCGTAGTAGGCGTACACCGCGAGGAAGGCCACGGCCAGGAGAGCCACGAAACCCAGAAAGAGTCCGAACGGATCGGCCATAGCGGGGGTTCCGGCGGGGAGTACCTAACCGCTACGGACCGTCGACCGCGAGGGGGACCGAGCCCGCTCCGTCTTGCGACCGTCTGACGGACCCTTTTGTACGACGACCACGAGTAGCCGCGTATGGAGAGTCTCGGCGACGCCTACGGCGGTTCCCGCTGGAACGGGCGCGATCCGAGACGCGTCTACGCCGGGGTCGTGCTGTTCGCGATCGGCGTGCTCGCCGTCGTCGTCGGCATCCTCATCGTGACGACGCCGCTCGGGACGCTACTGGGAGCCGACAGCGCGACCGAGGCCCAGTCGCTGGCCGGCGTCCTCGCGGGACTTGGCGTCCCGGCGTCGCTCGCGTCGGTCGTCGTCGTCCTGCCAGCGACGCGCCGCGAACGCGTCGGCGTGCTCGCGGGCACGCTCCTCTGTGTCGTCGGCGTCGGCCTGTTCGCCTACGCCTACCCGGCCCGGTGGACCGGGACCGCCCAGTCGCTGGCCTTCCCGACCACCACGGTGTACTTTCTCGGGGGGTCGCTGGCGTTCTGGTTCGTCTTCACCGCCGTCGCGGGCTACCGGATCCGCAACAACCCACACGGCACCGTGCGGCTCGAACTGCGGCGGGAGGGCGAGACCAAGACGGTAGAACTCTCTCGCGAGGAGTACGCGGAGTACAAGCAGGTCGTCCGGGGCGACGGCGGCGAGACCGAGCAGGTCATCCGGGAACTCGAAGAGCGAGTCGACGAGTAGCGAGAGCGCGCGGCGAAGACCAGTCCGAGCCAGTCAGTCACCAGTTCGAGACGGGAAGACCGGGAGCCGACGCTGAAGTGGGTCCCGCCCGACCGTCGAGTATGCGAGTGTCGGTGATCGGCGGTTCGACGGTATCGAGCGAGGAGTACGAACTGGCCCGGCGAGTGGGGCAGTGCCTCGCCGAGCGGGGCCACCGGTCGTCTGCGGTGGACTGGGTGGAGTGATGGAGGCGGTGTGTCAGGGCGCACGCGAAGAGCGCGAGTCGACGGCCGGGCGTCGAGACGACGAGCGATCGACGACCAGCCCCGGCGCTGGCGGTCACACGATCGGCATTCTGCCGGGCGAGCGCCGGGCGGCGGCCAACGAGTACGTCGACACGGCGTTCACGCCGAGGTAGGTGATGCACGCAACGCGATCGTCGTGATGAACGGCGACGCGGTGATCGCGATCGACGGCGGTGGCGGGACGCTCTCGGAACTGGGGTACGGTCACGTCTTCGACCGCCCCATCGCGGGGCTGGGAACACACCAGATCGAGAGCCTCGACGAGATCGAACACGTCGCGACGCCGGAGGCCGCCGTCGACTACGTCGAGAGAGCGTAACTCCAGCCGTCACTGTCTGAGCTACTGTTAACAATGTATCGTCCTAGAATAATAGTTCTTATTAACTAGTGTGATAGAGTTAATAACAGAGATGACGAGACACACGACACGACGACAGTGGCTCGGAGTGCTGGCAGGTGCGACGGCCGCGGGAACGGCGGGCTGTCTGGACAGTACGGCCGGTGGGACCGACGAGACGCTCTCGGTCGCGGCGTCGTTTTTCGTCCTGGGAGATCTGGCGTCGAACGTCGCGGGCGATCGGGCGAGCGTCGAGACGCTGGTACCGGTCGGTCAGCACGGCCACGGCTGGCAGCCGGGTCCCGACGTGACTCGGCGAGCCGTCGAGGCAGACGTGTTCGTCTACATGGCCCCCGGATTCCAGCCGTGGGCCGACGACGTTGTCACCAACATCGAGTCCGGAGACAGCGACACTGCGATCATAGAGGCGAGGACCGGCGTCGACCTGCTTACGGTCCCCGAAGAGGGCGGGCACAATCACGGGAGCACCGACGAGCAAGGAGAGAACCACACCGAACACAGCGGCCACAGCGACGACCATGCGGACCACGACACCGCTCACGACGACGGCCACCACGCGGACCACGACGAGAGACCGGTCGATCCGCACTTCTGGCTCGACCCGCGGCGTGCGAGGACGGCCGTCGAGACGATCGAATCGGAGCTACAGGCAGCCGACGAGGGCAACGCGGGAGCGTACGCGGACAACGCCGAGCGATACCGAGAGCGACTCTCGGAACTCGACGAGACGTTCGAGACGGCGCTGTCCGATCGGGAGCGCGAGACGGTCCTCGTCGCGGGCCACAACGCGTTCCAGTATCTCGGCCGTCGATACGGCTTCGAGGTCGTGGCACTGACGGGGCTCTCGCCCGACGACTCGCCGACGAGCGACGACCTGCGGCGAGTCGAACGCGTCATCAGCGACCACGATCTCGACCACGTGCTCGCACCGGTGATGGAGTCAGAGCAGGCAGCAGCAGGGATCGTCTCCGACACGTCGGCACGCGAGCGACTCCCGATCACCGCGTTGCCGGGACGCCACAGCGAGTGGGCCGATCGGGGCTGGGGCTACGAGCAGATCATGTCGGAGGTGAACCTGCCGACCCTCGAGACGGCACTGGGGTCACGATGACGGCCGCTCGGCTGGACGACGTGAGCTTCGGCTACGGAGCGACACCGGTCGTCGAGTCGGTGAGTCTCCGGATCGAGCGCGGCGAGTTTCTGGGCATTCTCGGCCCGAACGGATCCGGCAAGAGTACGCTCGTCGAGCTGTTGCTGGGGCTACGCGAGCCGGACGCGGGGACGGTGAGCCTGTTCGGAGAGCCCGCCGCCGACGCCGCCGGCCGCGTCGGCTACGTCCAGCAGGACGTGACCGCGACCGCCAACGGCGTGCCATTGACGGTCACAGAGCTCGTCGAGACGGGCCGAGACTGTCGTTTCGGCGGGCTCGATGCAGACGACCGAGCGGCCGTACAGCGAGCGATGGAGCGAGTCGGAATCGAGGACCTCGCTACCGATCGGCTCGACCGGCTCTCAGGTGGACAGCGCCAGCGTGCGTTCATCGCGCGGACACTCGCAGCCGCAGCCGATCTGCTCGTCCTCGACGAGCCGACAGTCGGAATCGACGCGACGGCACGCGAAGCGTTCTACGGTCTCCTTCACGAGCTGAACGCGGACGGGATGACGATCGTACTCGTCGAGCACGACATCGGTGTCGTCACAGAGTATGCGACACGGGTCGCCTGCCTGAACCGGCGACTCCACTTCCACGGGCCACCCGACGAACTGGACGACAGCGGCGGGTTCGAGCGTACCTACGGCGACGACCAGCGCGTATTGCGACACGATCACGCATGAGCGCCAGCAGAACGGCCACGGTCGTCGTGGCGTCGGTGTTCCTGGCTGGCGTCGCACAGCTCCGACCAGCAGCGCTGTTCGAGACAGTCGACACCGTCGCCTGCGGCGTCGGGGCACCGCTCGGGATCGAACTGCTGTGTTACCCGTTCATGCAGCGGGCACTGGTCACAGCCGTCTGTATCGGCGTCGCAGCGCCGCTGGTCGGTAGCTTCCTCGTTCACCGACGGATGGCGATGATCGGTGACGCGCTGGCACACACCGCCTTTGCCGGGGTCGCCGTCGGACTTCTGGTCGGCTCTGTCACCGGGCTCCCGGTCTCGCCCTACGTCGCCGCGCTCGTCGTGGCTGTCGTCGCAGCCCTCGTCATCGAAACGCTCACAGCACGCACCGAAACGAGCGGCGACGTGTCGATGGCGATCGTTCTCGCGGGTGGGTTCGCACTCGGGACAGTGTTGATCAGCGCCACCGGTGGCGGACTGTCGGTCGGCATCAAGCAGTACCTGTTCGGATCGCTGGCGACGGTGACACGGCCAAACGCGGCACTGCTGATCTCGCTAACGGCCCTCGTCGTCGCCGTCGTCGCCCTCGCGTACCGCCCGCTGCTCGCGGTGACTGTCGACGAGACTGCCGCCCGGATCACCGGTCTCGACGTGCGACGATACAATCAGCTGCTGGTCGTGTTGACAGCCATCGTAGTCGTCGCTGCGATGCAGATTCTCGGGATCATCCTCGTGGCTGCGATGCTCGTCGTCCCGGTCGCGACCGCGACGCCACGAGCCCGGAGCTTCGTCGATGCACTCGCTCGGAGCGTCGTCGCGGCACAGGTGGCCGTCGTCGGAGGCGTGACCGTCGCGTATCTCGGCGGCATCGCAGTCGGCGGGACCATCGTACTGCTGGCGATCGGGCTCTACGCCCTGGAGACGGTCCGAGCCGGACAGACGTTTACAGCCAGTCGGTGAAGCTTCCGTCGAGCAGCGTCTCGGACTGGTGGTCGACGTAGCGTGACTGCATCCCCCAGATCGCCTCCGTCAGCGGGACGCCCTCGTCGACGGCCGTCTGGACCTGCTCGTGTTTCCAGCGGGCGGGAGTGAGCCGCCGGTCGACGCGCTCCTTGAGCGGCTGGATGTATGCGAGGGCCTGCTCCGTCGAGAGCCCCCGTCCCTCCAGTCCCTCGCGGGCGAGTTCGAACAGCTCACCGTAGATCTCGTCGACGGCGCTGGTCTCGGTGCCGTCGGCGGTGATCCACTCGAAGTCGGCCCGGAGTCCGTCGCGAGCGGCCGCGTAGAAGTTCGCCTCGGCCGTTTTCCAGTCCAGCGAGCGCACGGGGTGTTCCAGCCGGGGGAGGCTCTTCATCAGGCCGGCGAACACGGCCTGGAAGGCGACGGCGTCGCTGACGGTCGGTTGCCCGGGCAGGGGCCGAAACTCGATGCGGGCGTTGGCGGCCGACCGCGTCGCGCCGTCGAACACCGGTCGGACCCACCGCCAGTACGAGCCGTGTTTGTGCCGAAGGTGTGCGAAGGCGTCGTCGAAGCGCTCGCCCGTCGACACCGACATCGGGACGATCGTGGTGTCGGCGACCACGTCGTCGATGGCCGCCTCGACGGTCTCGAAGTCCGTCGGGAAGGTGACTTTCGGCTGCGCGTCCGTCCCGGAGCCGGTCTCGCGCGGGTTCAGCACCGACTCGAAGACGCCGATCCGGTGTTCCATGTGGGCCTCGTCGACGATCTGGCTGTCGGGCACGTCGTCGTAGAGCTCCGGCGGGAAGAACGGGGAGTTGACCCCCAGCGCGACCAGCGGGCCGGCGATCCGCAAGGCGTACCGGAAGTACTCCGGGAGATCGGGCGCGTGCGGGATCTGGTAGTGGGGCTGAATCGAGGTGATGAGGCTCTCGGGCATCACGGTGTCGGCCTGGAGCGAGACGTTGGGCGCGTCCAGGGCCATCCCCGACGGGTAGTCCGTGTTCGCCATCGCGTGGTAGCGTACCGCGGCGGACATGTTGGTCGCGATGCGGATGCCCTGCTCCTCGACAGAGTCACAGAGGTAGCCACTCGCGGTCTCGCCGTTCGGCGGGACCGTCCACATTCCGTCGGAGACCAGCTGGATGTTCTCCGTGTGTGTCTGTTCGAGCGCGGGCGCGAGGTTGGCCCGCAATTCTGCGAGCTGGGCCTCCAGTCCGTGTTCGTTGAGCGGTTGGGGGCTGGTCTGCATCTCGGCGTTGTGCAGCCCCAGCTCCTTCTCGAAGCCGATCAGCTCCAGGAGGTTCCGGGGCACGCGCTGGAGAGCGTCGGTCCGATCGTCGACGGCGTACAGCTCCAGTTCCAGCCCGACGATCGCTTCGGTGTTGTCGAAGGTGCCATCGCGGACCTCCGCTTTGAGCCACTCGGCCTCTTCGGCGGCGCGATCCTCGAACTCGTCGCCGTCGACCGACAGTGCCGCTCGCACTCGTTGCGCCAGTTCCGAGGCAGACATGCAAGCGGCTTCTCCGGCCCCAGTGTTAAAAAGGCCGTCCCGGCATCCCTCAGCGTTCGGGCAGCGGGACGACGACGACCGGAGACCCCGCCCGTTCGAGGAGCGCCCGGACAGTCGAGCCGACGCCCTCGGCACCTTCGACGCCCCGGTTCGGCCCGGCCAGGACCACGTCGGGGGCTCGCCGTTCGATGGCGTCGAGCAGCGTCTCGGTCGGCTCGCCGTCGGGAGTCTCTACCGTCGGCGCGACGGCGGCCAGTCGCGACCGGGCGACGTTGGCCGCGTCACCGGCGTCGCGGTCGGGACTGTCGGCCTCCCGGACCGCCACGACGACGACCTCGTCGGTCGCCGGATCGAGGCGCTCCTGGAGGTAGTCGGCGGCGGCGGCCGTGACGTGGACGGACGACGTGGCGACGAGATACTCCGTCATGCCCGCTCGGTCGACCGCTGTCGGCAAATCCGTTGGGATCGCGACGAGCGGGAGACTTTTTTCCGCCGGGGTGCAGGAGTCGGGTAGATGGAGCTCGAATCGGTCTCCGGCGTTGGGGAGAAGACGGCGGCGGCACTGGCCGAACTCGACGATCCCGAGCGGGCGCTTCGCGAGGGGGACGTGGCGACGCTGGCCCAGGCCCCGGGGATCAGCGAGGGACGGGCCGCCCGGATCGCGCGAGCGGCCATCCGGGACGAACACGACGATCCCGGCGGGTGGGCTGCGACGAGTCGCGCACGCGAGATTTACCGGGAGGCACTGGGGCTCTTACAGGACCGGACCGTCACCGACTACGCCGAGAAGCGCCTGGAGACGATCTATCCCAGCGTCGTCCCCGAGCGCATCGCGGCCGTCCGGGAGCGAGCGCGGGCGGCGATGGAACGTGAACCCGACGAAGCGGTCCGCGACGCGCTGTCGGCCGTCGAACCCCTGGCAGATCCCAGCGACGTGCGCGTCCGAGACCGGTGTCTGGCGACGACCGACGCCGAGCGCTACGCCGAGGCACAGGCGGCGATCCCAGAAGTCACCGTCGAGGTGGTCGACGACGCCAGACAGCTCGCTGAGCTGGGTCGCAGCTACGCGACCGTCGTCGCGCTGGACGAGTCGTTCGCCGGCCTCGACGTGGACGGTGACGTGCGCGTCCAGCCCGACGCACTGGAGAACCCCGCCGACGTGGTCCCCGAGCGCCCGCTTGCGTTTTTCACGCGCAACCGGGACCGAATCCGGGCGGCCGTCGCGGTACACCGTGTGGTCGACCTCGATGCCCCCTGTGATCTGGACGCCCTGGAGAGCGCGCTGGACCGGCTCGCCGAAGACGGTAGCGTGCGGGGCGACGACGAACTCGATCGGCTGACCGTCGCCGTCGACGACCTCGACGCGGCGGTCTCGACGGCCGAATCCGCCGCCAACGACCACCTCCGGGAGGCAATCGAAGAGCGAGACGTGACCATCGAGGGGACGGACCTGCTCTCGCTGGTCGAGCGGGGGGCCGGAGTGGACTCGCTGCTGTCCAGAGAGCTGGCCGACGAGTACGACGCCGCCGTCGGGAAGGCCCGCGACCGCCTGATCGAGACGCTGGGTCTGACAGACACCGAGGCGGTCGCACGGCGGGCCTTCCCCGACGATCCGACCTACCCAGTCGAACACAACGAGGAGGCCGTCTCGCGCCTGCGCGAGGAACTGACCGCCGCACGAGACCAGCGGGCAACGCGGCTGAAACGAGCGCTGGCCGACGACCTCGCAGAGATGCGCGGGGCCGCCGAGACGCTCGTCGAGAACGCGCTCGAACTGGACGTCGAGCTCGCGATCGCCCGGTTCGCCGCCGACTTCGACTGTACGATGCCCGAAGTAGGAGGAGTCGGCGGGACCGGCGACGATCCCGGCTTCGCCATCGAGGGCGGGCGCTCACCGCTGCTGGACGTGGCCTTCGAAGCCGTCGAGCCCGTCGACTACCGCGTCGACGGCGTGGCGCTGCTGTCGGGGGTCAACAGCGGCGGGAAGACCTCGACGCTGGATCTGGTGGCGCTGGTGACGACGCTGGCCCACATGGGCCTGCCCGTCCCGGCCGAGCACGCCCGGATCGGCCGCGTCCGGGAACTACACTACCACGCCAAGACACAGGGGACGCTGGACGCGGGGGCCTTCGAGGCGACGCTGCGCGATTTCGGCGCGCTGGTCGACGGTGTCGACGGGAGTCCGGGCGACGCTCGCGCCGGCCGCGTGATGGTGCTGGTCGACGAACTGGAGTCGATCACCGAGCCCGGCGCGGCGGCGACGATCGTCGCCGGCATCCTCGAAGCCCTCGCCGAGCGCGACGCGACGGGCGTGTTCGTCTCGCATCTCGCGGGCGACATCATCGAGGCGGCGGACGCGGAACTGAGCGTCGACGGCATCCAGGCCGAGGGGCTGGTCGACGGCGAACTGCGAGTCAATCGCTCGCCGGTTAAGGGCACGCTGGCCCGCTCGACGCCGGAGCTGATCGTCGAGAAGCTGGCCGACGACGCCGAGGGCGACTTCTACGGCGACCTGCTCGGGAAGTTCGAGTAGCGAACCCTATTTGTAGCGCCGGCACTGCGTCTCGGACGATGCGACGACGCACGTTCCTCCGCGTGACCGGCGTGAGCGCGACCGGCGCTCTGGCCGGCTGTGCCAGCAGCGGCGACTCAGAAACGGCCACGCCCGGCGACGACGAGGTGCTGGTCGGACCGAACGGCAGGTACGTCTTCCAGCCCGATCCGCTGACCGTCACGACGGGGACGACGGTCACCTGGCGGTTCCAGAGCCCGAACCACAACGTCAGCTGTCGGCCCGACGGGTGGGACAGCGCCTCGCTTCCCGAGGGGGCCGAACCGTTCTCCAGCTACGAGGCCGGCAACAGCTACGAGACCCTCCAGGAAGGCGAGACCTTCGAGCACACCTTCGAGGTCCCGGGCACGTACGACTACATCTGTACGCCCCACGTGGCAAACGGGATGGTGGGGACGGTCGTCGTCGAAGAGTGAAGCGGCGACGCGGCCACCCTCAAAGCCGGTTCCACGCGGACTGGACCGTCCCCGCCGGATCGTCCGCGAGCGCAAGCACCGCCGGGAGCAGGTCGTACTTCACCGCCCGGAGCCCCACGATGCCGAGGCCGCCCGCCAGCACACCGGCACCGACGATACCCGGAACGGCCCCGAAGCCGTTCGTGAACTCGGGGACGATCACCGCGAGCACGCTCACGAACGCGATCAGCGCCAGCCCGATCTTCAACAGTGCGTCCGAGAGGCGTTTCCACCGACCCGGGCGGTAGCTCTCCGCGAGGTCGGCCGCGACGCGCTGTCGGCGCTGTTCGCTCGTCTGGATCGAGAGGGCTTCGAGTGACGGCGTCTCGTCCGTCTCGACCGCGCTCCGACGCTGCTGTGCCCGTTCGAGCAGGTCGTCGCGGTCGACGTCGTTGATCGCTCTGCATCGCTCGACCGTCAGATACGCGTCGGCGAGGCGCGCTTCGAGCAGTTCGTCGGAGTGGTCCTCGAAGGCCAGCTCGAACTGCCGGTCCGGGTAGTCGACGAGCAGTTCGAAGTCCTCGACGCCCGCAGCGACGCGCGAGCGGATCTTTCGCTGATCCCGGCGACGTTTCGCCTGCTCTACGTCCGCGAAGTCGGTTCGGACGCGCTCGCGCTGGGTCCGCGTGAGCAGCGAGGAAACCCGATCGGCCATGTGTCGTCGTAGAGCGATAGCACATTTCACTCTACTGTTCGACGCGGCCGTCCGGTCGTGGACGCCGCTCGTTCGGGGCGAGTGTACGGGCGTACACGATCAGCCAGAGTGAACAGAGACGGGCGTACACGCCGATAAAACGGCGTCAACTCTCTGTGGCGTTGATGTGGGCGTCGACCGTCGAACGAGACGCACATGGTCCAGATAGCACATTGGTTGCACAGCCTGTCTCGACGCGTCGGCCCGGACACTGGCGTCGGGACGGTGATCCGGATGACCGGTCTGACGCTGTTCGCGTCGGTCCTCTCGCTGTTCGTGTTCCCGATACACCGATCGCTGCTCGATCGCTTCGTCGCGCCGTGGTCCGCGGATCTCGCGTCGCTCGCGGGCACGAAGGGATCACAGGTGGCTGTCGCCGTCGTCGTCGTGGGCTATCTCGCGACGACGCGACGCTGGAACGTCGTGCAGATCCGGCGACCGACACTCCACGACACGCTGTGGATGGTGCTCGGAGCCGCCGGCCTCGATCTGATGGCCGAGGCCATCCAGTTCGTGTTGCCGCTCGCGGGGCTCTCGATCGAAGTCCTCAGCGGCTCCGGTGGCTCCGGCTCGGCCGTCGGCCTCGGGACGTGGCCGCTGCTGTGGCCACTCGTCTTCCTCGGGCTGTACCTGCTGCCCGCACTCGTCGAGGAACAGTTCGTTCGCGGAATCGTCCAGGGACGGCTCGGAGAGCGGTTCCATCCGGCCCTGGAGGTCGTCCTGGGCGCGGCTCTCTTCGCGCTCATGCACGGCCTGTACGGGCTCGGTGGCGGGCCGGAGTTCCTGGCGACGTACCTGATCGTCCTGTTCGGCCAGGGGCTGGTGTTTTGTCTCACCTACGAGCGGACGCGGAACCTCCTCGTGGTCGCACTGATCCACGCGCTCTCCTGGACGGCTGTCGACGTTCCCTTCTTCGGGCTCCTCTGAGCGTGCGAGAGAGTCTCTGAAAGTGGTCGAACGACCCCGAAGACGGCCGGTCGTCAGTCGTCGGCCGGCGCGGCAGTCCCAACCAGAACGGTTCTACCTCGCCGAAGATTCGAGGGCGTTATTCGCTGCCTGCGGCGAACGGCCGATCGGTCTGTCGAAGACTGCGACGCAAATCGACGAGCACGGTCAGGATTCGCAGCAGTATCACGGCGATGATACCGAGAAGAAGCTCATCCGTAACGACGGCCGTGCCGATGATAGTCAGGACGGCAATAATATTCACCAACTGATTTCCCTCGACCATACCATCGGTTAGATGACACCATCAAATGTCAGTTGTGATCGAAGGAGTGGCCGTCATCAGCGTCCGACATCAGCCTGCGATTTCACTTTCACCACCCTGGGGAATCGTTAAGTGGCGCGCGAACCCCGGTGAAAGTGATGAGCGACGACCCGGAGGAGGGGATGCTCTCCTGGGACGAGTCCGTGTTCCGGGACGAACACGTCTTCGAGATCGACTACGTCCCCCAGACGTTCGAACACCGGGAGAGCCAGATGGAGAACCTGAAGTACGCGCTCAGGCCCGCCGTCCGCGGCTCTCGCCCGCTGAACGTCATCGCACGCGGGCCGCCGGGGACGGGCAAGACCACGGCGACCCAGATCCTCTTCGACGAACTGACCGCCCAGACCGACGTGCAGGCGGTGCGGGTCAACTGTCAGGTCGACTCGACGCGCTACGCCGTCTTCTCGCGGCTGTTCGCCGAAATCTTCGACTACGAACCCCCTTCCTCTGGCATCTCCTTCAAGAAGCTGTTCTCCCAGATCACCGACCGCCTCGTCGAGCGCGAGGAGGTGCTGGTGGTGGCGCTCGACGACGTGAACTACCTCTTCTACGAGTCCGAAGCCAGCGACACGCTGTACTCGCTGTTGCGCGCCCACGAGGCCCACTCCGGAGCCAAGATCGGCGTCATCTGTATCTCCTCGGACCTCGATCTGGACGTGATCGACGCGCTCGATACGCGCGTCCAGAGCGTCTTCCGGCCCGAGGAGATCTACTTCAACAGGTACGACGAGCCCGAGATCGTCGGCATCCTGCGAGAGCGGGCCGACCGCGGGTTCCACGACGGCGTCGTCGACACGACAGTGCTCGACCGCGTCGCCGAACTCACCGCCAAGCAGGGCGGGGACCTCCGCGTGGGAATCGACCTGCTGCGTCGGGCGGGGATGAACGCGGAGATGCGAGCCTCCCGCACCGTCGAGCGCGAAGACGTGGAAGCGGCCTACGACAAGTCCAAGTACGTCCACCTCTCGCGACGCCTGCGGGAACTGTCGGACTCCGAGGCCGCACTCGCGGAGGTGATCGCCCAGCACGACGGCCAGCGAGCCGGCGAGATCTACGACGTGTTCAACGACCAGACCGATCTGGGCTACACCCGTTACTCCGAGATCATCAACAAGCTCGATCAGCTGGGCGTCATCGAGGCCAGTTACACGAACGTCGACGGCCGCGGGCGCTCGCGAGAACTCACGCTGCAGTACGACCCCGAGGCCGTCCTCGAACGGCTCTGATACCCGCGGCTGTACGTCGACCCCCAGTCCAGACCGCCATTTTTTGTGCCAACAGTCCGTACGAACTGTAATGCGACGACGACTCCTGGGGAGTCCGACGGTGATGACGCTGGCTGCGTTCCTCGCGGTGTTTCTCTGTCAGGAACTCGTGTCGCTGGTCTCCGGCCGCGTCGCGATGCAGTCGCTGTTCGTGCTGACGACGCCGGTGACTCACAACCCCTGGACGGTCGTGACGAGCGTCTACGCCCACAGCGGCGTCTCGCACCTGATCGCGAACGCGGTCGCGCTGGCGGTCGTCGGAATCTTGCTGGAACGCCAGACGACGCCGGCCCGCTTTCACGCCTTCTTCGTGGTCGCGGGGGCGCTCTCGGGGCTCGCCGAGGTGTGGCTCGCACCGCTGATCGGCGCGGTGCTGGGCGGCGCGGGCCAGGTGAGCGTACTGGGCGGGAGCGGGGCGGTCTTCGCACTGGCGGGGTACCTGCTGACCAGCAACCGACTCACGGATCGCGTCGTCGGGACGATTCAGCTCAGCCCCAGGCTACAACTGGCCGCCTTCGCGGCGATCGCGATCATCGTCACGCTGGCCACGGCCCGGCCACAGGTCGCGCTCGTCGCGCACTTCACCGGTCTGTTGCTGGGGCTGGTGGCCGGCCGCGTCCACGTGTTGCGCCCACGGCAGAAGGGAACCCAGCCAGAGCCAGCGTGATGCTGCCGGCAGTACGAGACGGCTGCGAGTGCGGTACGAGCGGGCGTCGACTGGACCAGTCGACCATCCCCACAGCAACCGACGGCACTCGATGTGTGTCGGTGGGTTCTGCACTCGAAAGAGAGGGGTGGCGCTACTGGCTGGCCGGGTCGACGAACACTCGCTCGTCGAGGCGGGTCGTCACCCGGTCGGCCAGCGTCCGGAGGTTGACGGCGTCTTCGCGGTTGTAGGAGACGAGCGTCTCCAGGGAACCGTCCTCGCCCCGCTCGTGTTCGCGCCACAGACGGACGGCGTCCTCGCCGGAGATGTCCGGACGGTCTCGCTCGATGCCGATGTCCTGCTCGATCTGTTTCAGGCCGCCGCTGAGGCCCAGTTGCTTGCAGGTGTACATCAGGTCGAGGTGGGGGCGGTCCAGATCCACGTCGAAGTTAGCTTCGAGGAAGGGCACGTCGAAGCGCTTGCCGTTGAACGTCACCAGCAGGTCGGCGTCGCCGACCGTCGCCCGCAAGCGCTCGGCGGTCAGATCGTCGCCGGCCACGAGCGTCTCGGTGTCGCCGTCCCGGTGGAAACTCACCGTCGTCACCTGATTGCGGTGCTGGTCCAGCCCGGTGGTCTCGATGTCGAAGAAGCAGGCCCGATCGGCGAAGGTCTCGTAGACGCGCCACTGCTCGCCGGAGGGGAACTGCTCGTCGAAGTACGCCACGTCGTCGTTCGCGAGACGACGGCGGCCTTCGTCGATGAACGTCTCGATCCGGTCGGCCGTCGTCGGCCCGACCGGGTCCGGTTCGAAGGCGTCCCAGTGGGTGATTCCGGCCTCCCACAGAGTGCGTTCGGTCTGCTCGCCGACACCGCGAACCCCGATGAAACTGTTCTCGACGCGCACGCTCCCCTAGGCGGTGTGGTCGCTCATAAATGAGTCGGTCCGGTCGGTCGGCGTCCCGGTGACCGAAGCGCGAGTCTCACCCGCCGCCGGGAAACTCCCACCGAAGCGTCAGCGGTGCTACCTTCGGTCGTGTCAGCGATCGACCCTGTGAACGGCTAACGCAACGGGCTTTTGCCCGTCCGCACCGAACGACGGTGCATGACTGCCGTCGAGACCAAGCTCGACGCCGCACGGGCCGATCTGGCCGACCGAGAGGGCGTCCTGATCGCCTTCTCGGGTGGCGTCGACTCCAGCGTCGTCGCCGCACTCGCCCACGACGCGCTGGGCGACGACGCCGTCGCCTGTACCGCAAAGAGCGAGACGCTCCCCGAAGCCGAGCTCGTCGACGCCAACCGCGTCGCCGACGAGATCGGCATCCGCCACGAGATCGTCG
The DNA here is from genome assembly GCF_017612575.1 of Halomicrobium sp. IBSBa. Classification (NCBI taxonomy): domain Archaea; kingdom Methanobacteriati; phylum Methanobacteriota; class Halobacteria; order Halobacteriales; family Haloarculaceae; genus Halomicrobium; species Halomicrobium sp. IBSBa. The sequence continues at coordinate 321,388 of NZ_JADPQC010000002.1, read as the reverse complement.
AGTTCAGCGAACTCGACAGCGAGGCGTTCGTCGCCAACGACGACGAACGGTGCTATCACTGCCGTTCGATGCGCCTCTCGGCGATGTACGACGAGGCCCGCCGGCTCGACATCGACGTGGTCTGTGACGGCACCAACGCCTCGGACCCCGGTGAGGGACACCGTCCCGGCCTCCGGGCCGTCGAAGAGCTGAACGCCTACTCGCCGCTGCTGGAACACGACATCACCAAAGAGGAGGTCCGCGAGATCGCTCGCGAGTACGACCTGTCCGTGGCCGACAAGCCCTCGATGGCCTGTCTCTCCTCCCGGATCCCGACGGGGCTGGAAGTGACCGAGGACCGGCTCTCCCGCGTCGAGAAGGCCGAGCAACTCCTGCGGACCTGGGGCTTCGAGCAGTTCCGCGTGCGCGACCACGACGGGCTCGCTCGCATCGAGGTCGGCGACGACGAACTCGACGTGGCACTGGATCCCGACTTCGTCCGGGCCGCCCGCGACCACGTCGCGGATCTGGGCTTCGACCACGTGACGCTGGATCTCCACGGCTACCAGACCGGGAGCGTGAGCCCCGACGACGTGTCCGAGGACGACGACGCCGTCGTCGAAGACGTGTTCTCGACGGAGTACCCGACCGGGGAGTGAGACGGCCTCGCCGAGCCATTTAGATTTCCTACAAGAGAAATGCGAGATTAAACCACCAATCATTTAGCTCCGGCGTCACCTCGGACAGGATATGCCCCCGGTCGTCTACGTCGGTCCACAGGAGCGAGGCCTCACCTTCGAGCGTGCCGTCACCGGGTCGGTGCTCGCAGTGGAGACACCCGACGAGCGCGTCCTCGACGATTCCCGCACGACCTTCGTGGTCGTCGATCCCGTCGGCGAGGTGGACGCGACACGCCTGGCAGACGCCCCCGTGACGGTGCTGGCCGCCGAGACCAGCGACCTCCCGGACGGCGTCGTCGACGAGCGCGTCGCCGTCGACGGAGAGCCCACGGCGGCGCTTGCCAACCACGTCGATACGCTCGCCGACGAGAGTCTCGAAACGGTCGACGAGCAGGGAGAACTGCGACGCCAGAGCGAGCGACTGGACACGCTCACCAGCAGCATCTCACACGACCTCCAGACGCCGATCCAGCTCGCGATCACGCAGCTCGAACTGTACAGAGAGACCGGCGACGAGACCCACCTCGATCGGCTCGCAGACGCTCACGAGCGGATGCAACGCCTGATCGACGATCTCCTGACCCTGGCGCGACAGGGCGACACCGTCGACGAGCCCCAGCGGGTGTCGCTGGCGTCGGTGTGTGAAGACGCCTGGCGCGGCATCGACACCGGCGGAGCGCGACTTCGGGTCCGTGCCGACGCGACGCTCACTACCACGCCCGGACGGCTCGACCGGCTACTCTCGAATCTCTTCGTCAACGCCGTCGACCACGCCACAGACGACGTGACCGTCACGGTCGGGCTCCTCCCCGACGGCGACGGCTTCTACGTCGCCGACGACGGCGACGGAATCGGCCCGGCCGACCGCGACCGGATCTTCGAGCGGGGGTACACGACGAGCGACGAGGGGACCGGCTTCGGGCTGGCGATCGTCGCCGAGATCGTCGACGCCCACGGCTGGTCGATCGCGGTCACGGACCAGCAGTCGGCGGGAGAATCGTCCGGGACACGCTTCGAAGTATCCGGAATCTCGTCGCTCGAAGACGCCTAGGCCTCTTCTGTCGTCGGCGTCTCGGCGGCGTCGTCGTCCTCACGCCAGCGAAGCACGGCGACGAACAGTTCGTACAGGACCACCAGGCCGACACCGACCAGCGCCGCCCGCGTCGGCGAGAGGGCCAGATCGCGAGCAGCGGTGACGAGCGTCGGCGTCGGGCTCCCGAAGTAGCCGACGACGACCGCACCGAGCCAGACGGGAATCCGGGCGTCTTCGACCGCGAGCCGCGCCTTGAGCGCCCGCCGCGAGCGGCCGTAACGCCGGAGCAGGAAGGCTCCAATCTCGAACAGCGCGATCAGCGCACCCGCGATGATCGCCGGGGTCGCGATCGGTCCACCCGCACTCGCGAGTTGGTCGATCACGACCTGTGGCAGCGCGTCGTAGTAGCCCGGCGGGATCGGGCCGCTGCTGGCGACGTAGCCGCCGAGCGCCGCAGCGAGGTAGGCGACCGGTCGGCGGTCGGCCGCCTCCTCGGCCGTCGGAACCGGCGAACCGGTGCCGGTCCAGCGAAGCAGCGCCAGCGTCCCCTCGAACAGGAAGATCATCGTCACCGCGACGATCAGCGGTGCCATCCCGGTCGGATCCGGGCTAAAGAGGAAGGCGACGGCAGCGAAGCCACCCCAGAAGTACAGCCGCCGGTCTTCGAGCCACTGGCGGGTCGTCACGCCCATCATGATCGCCAGCATCACCAGCAGCGGGATCTGGAAGACGAGCGCGAAGAACCCGAGCATCAGGACGATGAGGTTGAACGTCTCGGTCAGGCCGAAGGCCGTCGTCGCCGCCTGCTCGCTATACTCAGTGAAGTAGGCGAACAGCGAGGGGAGGACGGCGAAGTACGCGAAGCTGACCCCGACGGCTGCCAGCACGAGGCTCGTGGGAACGGCCGCGAGGTAGTAGCGTCGCTCGCGAGGGTAGAGGCCGGGGCGCATGAACCGATAGGTCTGGTAGACGCCGACCGGCAGTGCGATGATCAGCCCGACCAGCGTCGACACCTTCAGACGCGCAAGCACCAGCGAGAGCGGGTGATAGACGCGGGGCTTGACGCCACAGTCCGGGCCGGGGCAGAGCGCCGCATCGCCTAGGAACGAGTACCACAGGAAGTTGATCAGGTCGTTGGCGTAGAACACGACGATCCCGGCGACGCCGAACATGACAAGTCCGACCGCCAGGAACCGCAGCGCCATCTCCTCGACGTGTTCGGTCAGGGGCATCTCCTCGTCGTCGGGAGCCGTCGACGGCCCGACATCGTCCGGCGGGGACGGCGGTTCGCGATCGCGCGTCGGCCGCGCCGTCGCACTGGCGGCGGCACCACCGCCTTTCGGCGACGGGCCTGGCGCGTGGACCTGCTTTGGCTCCTCCGAGTCGTCGCTGTCACCGTCGTCGGTGTCCGACGCCGTCTCGGCGTCCGCGTCACCGTCCTCGGAATCGTCGGTGTCCGTGTCACCGTCACCGGTCTCGTCCGCCCGGCGAGCGTCGCCGCGTGCCTGCGTCTGGTCTCGGCGGGCGGCCGGCGGCAGCTCCTCGTCGTCGTCGGACTCGTCGTCGCCGGACTCGTCGACGTCGTTCGCGGGGTCGTGGTCTTTCCACCACTCCTGTGGATCGTCGTCCGAGTCGGGGGCTCCGTCTTCGTCTTCCGTGTCGGCTGACGAGTCCGAGTCCGCTCTCTCGCGGTCGTCGTCTGCCGGGTCGTCCGCCGAGTCCGCCGTCGCGTCGGACGCGTCGTCGGCTTTCGCGTCGACGGCGGTCGACGAGGGTACCTGCTGCTCGTCGGCCGGCGACTCCTCCGAGTGGGAGTCGGCCGGCTCCTCGCTGGCTCGCTCGTCGTCGCCGTCGCGGTCGCCCATCTGTGGCCCCCTTGGCTGCTCGTTGTTGTAAACTTTCTTTTCGCAGTCCCGACGGGAGCGTTCGCGCGATGAACAAATTGATAACGCAGAGTCGGCAAGTCTCCGACCAGATGTCTACGGGGCTCGACGAAGACACGATGCGGTCTGTCCAGAGCGGCCGCGAGACGATGGGCTCGATGCTCAGAGCCGCGCAAAAACACCTCCAGAAGGTGTTCATCGTCTGGGTCGTCGGCCTCGTCGGAACGATCTACGCGCTCCAGGAGTTCCTGTGGGATCGGTTGAAGGCGGACATGATCGAACGGACCGCCGAAGAGGCCGACATCGTCGCCGTCACGCCCTTCGACGTGATCCTCTTGCAGGTGAAAATCGGGGCGGTCATCGGTATCCTCCTCGCGCTCCCCTTCCTGATCTACTACAGCCGCGACGCGTTGCGCGAGCGGGATCTGTGGCCCGCCGACAGGGTGCCACTGTGGAAGCTCTGGAGTCTGCTGTTGATCGCTATCGGCCTGTTCGCCGGCGGGATCCTCTACTCGTACAACCTCTTTTTCCCGCTGATGTTCGACTTCCTGGCGGAAAACGCCGACGCCGCCGGCTTCCGGCCGGACTACTCGATCACCAAGTGGGTCGGCTTCGTCGCCTTGCTCGGCTTCTCGTTCGGGCTGGCGGCGCAGCTCCCGCTGTTTATGAGCGCGCTGAGTTACACCGGCATCGTCCCCTACGAGACGTTCCGTGACCGCTGGCGGGTCGCGGTGGTCCTGATCTTCGGGTTCGGTGCGCTGTTCTCGCCGCCGGACCCGTTCACGCAGGTGATGTGGGCGCTGCCACTCGTCGGGCTGTACGTCGTCAGCCTCGGTATCTCGAAGATACTGGTGTTGACCAAGCGGGCCGGCGAGGAGGTCGGTGCTGCCACCGTCGCGCGCACGCGCTGGAACAAGCTCGCGGCCGGAGCGGTCGTGGCCGGCGGCGCGGTGTACTACCTGCTCGCGACGCCCGCGTTCCAGTACATCCAGGCGTTCGCTGCGTGGTTCCCCTCCGACCGGCTCACCGGCGACATCGCTCGCCCGGACCTGCTCGGACTGGGAACGGAGACGACCGCGATCGCCATCGCCGCCGTGTTCGGCGTGGTGGCCGCGATCGTCGTCCTGTACTACTACATGATCAAGGCCCTCGACGTGGCGGCCGCCGAAGCGGGCAACTACGGCGATCCGACGGCCATCGACATCGAACCGCTGAGCGCCGGTGCCGTCCGGAGCGCGCCGGTCCAGCGGTTCCAGGAGATGGAAGAGCAGGAAGCGCTCGAACTGGCCCAGTCGGCGATGGACGACGGAAATCCGGACAAAGCCGAGGCGATTCTGGGCCGCTGGGACTTCGCTCAGGACACGATGGCGGGCACGGGTGAGGCAGCCGACGACGGGGACGAGGAGGACGCCGACGTGGTCACCTCGACGACGGCCGGCGTGATGAACGCCTTCACCGAGGAGGAGACCACCGAGGACGACATCGGCGGCTACTACCACGACATCGCCTTCATCCTCGACTCGCTGACTTCGAAGGCGATCTGGTTCGTCGGCACGTTCATGGCGATCTCCGGGGCCGCCTTCGTCTTCCTGTACTCCGGTGGCATCGGAGACATCCGGAACACGTTCGTCAGCAACCTCCCGCCGTCGATGCGGGCCGACGTGACGTTCGTCAACCTCCACCCGGTCGAGCACCTGATCTTCATCGTGAAGTTCTCCGCGATCCTGGGCGCGGTGTCGGTGTTACCGCTGCTCGTCTACTTCGCCTGGCCGGCGCTGAAAGAACGGGGCTTCGTCGGCGGCCAGCGGGGCGTGCTCGGGATCTGGAGCGGGACCGTCATCGCGTCGATGATCGGCGGGAGCCTCGTCGGGTTCACCTACGTCGCGCCGACGGTGATCTCCTGGCTGGCCTTCGACGTGCTCCAGTCGGGGATGATCATCTCCTACCGCGTCGCCAAGTTCGGCTGGCTCGTGCTCGCGCTGACGGTCGGGATCGGACTGCTGTTCGAGATCCCGGTGACGATGTTGCTGTTCCACCGCGGGAACATCATCACCTTCCAGTCGGTCCAGGACCGCTGGCGGACCGTCACGCTCGGGGTGTTCGTCGCCGGAGCCCTGTTCTCGCCGAAGGGCATCTTCACGATGTTCCTCGTCTCGATCCCGGTGACGATCGCCTTCCTCGTCGGTCTCGGGGTGCTGTGGCTCTACACCCTCGGTGGCAGACGGGCACCCGAGGGTGCCGAGCCGGCGGACTGATACTACCGGCTGTCACTTCGCGAAGGGCTTCGCCACTCTGGGTGGCGAAATCGTTCACAGATGTACAGTCGGTAGTATAAGACCGACGACAGGAGACGCGTCGGCGAACACGTCACCCGACGCCGCAGCGAGCCGGGCCGGAAACCTGTTTTTATGTGCGGCGGCGTCCCTACCCTAGCTATGCCCAAGATCAGCGTGGAAGTGCCCGCGGAGCTACTGGACGACCTGGACAAGCACGTCGGCGACGAGGGGAAGTTCGTCAACCGCAGCGAGGCGATCCGAGCGTCCGTTCGCAAGACGCTGGACATCCTAGACGAGATCGACGAGCGAGAGGGGCGACTGGACGACGAGTACTGATGACGTCGGAGCTAGAGAAGATGCTCGCCGGAGAGGCCTACGACCCCAGCGATCCCGAGCTGGTGGCCGGCCGAAACCGGGCCAGCGAACTGACGCGGGCGTACAACGAGACGCCGCCCGACGCCGGGAAGCGCCGCCAGGAACTGCTCGATGAGCTGTTCGGGACGGTCGGCGAGGCGACGGTCGAACCCCCCATCCGGTGTGACTACGGCTTCAACGTCCACGTCGACGACGGCTTCTACGCGAACTTCGACTGCGTCTTGCTGGACGTGTGTGAGATCACGTTCGGCGAGCACTGTCTGCTCGGACCCGCAGTCCACGTGTACACGGCGACGCACCCGCTCGACGCCGCGGAGCGCGCCGACGGACTGGAGATGGGAGAGCCCGTGACCGTCGGCGATCACGTCTGGATCGGCGGCCAGGCCGTCCTGACGCCGGGGGTAACTGTCGGGGACCGCGCGGTCGTGGCCGCCGGAGCCGTCGTCACCGACGACGTGCCGTCGGACGTGGTCGTGGCCGGCAATCCGGCGACGGTCGTCAAAGAACTGTGAGCCGGGCGGCGCGGGCTTCGAAGCGCTTTTGCCGGCCCCGGGGATACGGACGAGCATGTCCCTCGATCGGGAGACGGTCACGCAGATCGCGCTGTCGGCCGTCGCCGTCTTGCTGTTCATCGCCGGTACGGTCGTCGTGAGTACGAACTACGGAGCGAACGGCGACCTCACGCAGGAGGGTGGCATCGCACTCGTGGCAGCCATCGCGGCGTTCGTCGTCGTCATGCTTGCGGCCGGCCTCTTCCTGGAGCGCCGGGAGTTCTGAACGCCGATCGCCCTCAACTGCGTCGTCAGGCCTCGCTTTCCTCGTCGTTCTCGCGCCAGTCTTCGATCTCGTCGTCGTCGGTCTCGTCGAGTCGGTGTTCGTAGTAGTTCAGCGGATGTGACTCGTTGATCTCGTCCTCGCAGATGTCGTCTTTCCCCTTGCAGTCGCCGTAGGACTGCATCGTCGCACACGAGGGCGTCGAGTACTCCGTCGGACTCGTGTCACCGCGGATGTGGTCGACCTGGTAGCGGGTGGCCTCCTCGCCGAAGCCCGGATTGACCTGGAACAGCTCGACGATCTCGTCGGTCGTCATCCCGATCGAGGTCAGGAAGGCCGCCAGCGCGAACCGCGAGTGGTGCTCCAGGTGCTCGCCCTTCTGGACCGCGTCGAGGAGATGCTGCATGCAGGGCGGGAACAGGTCCGGAACGACCGTGTCGATCTCGCGGGTCAGATCCATCTCCGACAGCGTCGTCTGGATGGACTCGACTTCCGCGTCGAGTTCGTCTGCGATGGCGTCCGGCACGTCGAAGGGCAGGCCGTCGTCGATCCGGTGGCGAATCGCCTGCTTGAGCAGCGTGTGGAGTTCCTCGGTCGTCACCGGCACCTCGCCGTCGGTCAGCGCGCGGTTGACCAGTCGCCACTCGTCGCCCCACTGATCGGCCGCCAGTTCGAGGTAGGTCCCCACGTCGATCCGGTAGCCGTCCGCAGTCTCGTGGACAGCAGCGGTGAGGTCGAACTCCGCGAGCAGGGCCTGCAGAGACAGCGACTCGGTGTCGCCGTAGCTGAACGACTCCCCGGCGGTGAACTCGTCGACGAACCGCTCGCGTGCGGCCTCGGCCTCGGCCTGTGCGTACTTGCGCGTACAGACCGGCGTGTCCACGAGTGAGACGAGCACCCGCGCGACCGGGTACGACAGCAGTTCCACGCGCGTGCGCCGGTGGGGGTCGCCGACGCTCCCGTCGGTGATCGCCCACTCGACGCGTTCGCGGGCGCGCTCGACGACCACCTCGTCGGTGGCGACGACCTCGCCCAGATCGACCGCCGCTTCCTCGACCGCGTCGCGGGCCGACTGCAAGAACGGGTAGCGCGCGTGGAGCGGTTGCATCGCCCGTCCCTATCACGCGGGGGCGAATAAATTCGGTGGTCACACCGTCGGCGTGCTACCAGTCCATGCCGCCGTTGACGCCGATCACCTGCCCGGTCATGTAGCGCGACTCGGGGCTGGCGAGGAAGCGAACGACGGGGGCGATGTCCTCGATCGTGGCGAACCGGTCCAGGGGAATCCGCTGGAGGATCCGCTCCTGGACGCGCTGGGGGACCTCGTCGAGCATGTCCGTCGCGACGAACCCCGGCGCGACGCAGTTGGCCGTCGACCCGGTGGCTGCCATCTCCAGGGCCAGCGTCCGAGTGAACCCGAACAGGCCGGACTTTGCGGCCGCGTAGTTGGCCTGTCCGTAGTTGCCCTGCTGGCCGACGACCGAGGAGACGTTGATCAGGCGGCCGTCCTCGGCCTCGCGGATGTCGTCGTAGAAGCAGTGGCTGACGTTGAACACGCCGCCGAGGTTCACGTCGATGACGGCCTCCCAGTCCTCGCGGGTCATCTCCCCGAAGGTCCGGTCGACCGTGATCCCGGCGTTGTTGACGACCACGTCGACCGGGCCGACGGCGTCGTGGATCGTCGTGCGCATCCGTTCGACGGCGTCGTACGCCGACACGTCGCCCTGGACGGCCACCGCCTCGCCGCCAGCGGCCTCGATCTCGTCGACGACCGCCTCGGCGGCCTGTTCGGAGGAACGGTAGTTGACGACCACGGTCGCTCCGTGGGCCGCCACGTCCGTGGCGATCCCGCGTCCGATCCCGCGAGAGGAGCCGGTCACCAGACAGGTCTGTCCGTCGAGCATATCAGCCAGTTCACACCCAGTCGTGAAAAGCGGTCCGCCGGACGGTACCCACGAAGGTAAGTACGGTTCCGAGCGACGCGTCCGGCTACAGCTGGTCGAGCCAGTCCTGGACCCGAGACTCCGTCGTTTCGGCGATCTCGGCCAGCTCGGCCACGTCGTGCGTTGCGAGGTCGTCGACGGTCTCGATGCCGGCCTCGCGCAGGCGGTCGGCGTAGGTCGGACCGATGCCGTCGACAGACGCCACGTCGGGAGCGTCCTCGCTCTCATCGGCCACCGCCTCGTCCTCGCTCTCGGCGGCGTCGTCTGCCGGCGACTCCACGTCGATCGGGACGGCCTCCTCGCTCTCGTCGGCCGCCGCTTCGGCCTGTCGGTTGCGTTCCTTGTACCAGTCACACACGTCGGGCCAGAGGTTCTCGTGGGTGCTCGACGAGACCGAGAGGCCGATGTGGCCCGTCGAGAACTCCATCGTGGTCACGTCATCGGAGCCGACGACCTCGTTGAACGGCTTGGAGGCCTCCGGCGGGATGAGGTGGTCGTACTCGCCCATCAACTGGAGCATCGGCATGTCGATGTCCGCGAGGTCGATCTGTTCGCCGCCGATCTCCAGTCGGTCGTTGTAGAGGTCGTTGTCCTGATAGATCTTCTCCAGGAACTCGACGTAGGCCTCGCCGGCCACGTCGACGCCGTCGGAGAGCCACTGCTCCATCCGGCCGAAGTTCCGGACGAACCCCTCGTTTTCGATGTTTTCGGCCAGGCGGATGTACTTCGAGACGTAGTTGTCGACCGGGTCCATCAGGGCAAAGCCCACGTCTAACATCTCGGAGGGGACGTTGCCGAACGTCTCGGTCACGTCTTCGGGATCGTAGTACTCGTCGGAGCCCCACTCTTCGAGGACGCCGCCAGTGTGGTCGAAACAGAGTCCCGCGGCCATCAGCCCCAGCGCGTTGACCTTCTCGGGGTTCAGCGCCGTGTAGATGACCGACATCGTTCCGCCCATACAGTATCCCAGGATATTGATGGCGTCCTGGCCCGAGCGCTCACAGACCTCGTCGACGCAGTTCTCGATGTAGCGGTTGACGTAGTCGTCGAGCGTGAGGTGCTGGTCGAGCCGTGAGGGCTCGTTCCAGTCGATGAGGTACACGTCGTGGCCCGCCTCCAGCAAGCGACGCACGACGGAGCGTTCCTTCTGGAGATCGAGGATGTACGGGCGGTTGATCAGCGCGTAGATGATGAGGATCGGGATCTCCTCTTTGTCCTCCTCGGGAACGTCGATCCCAGCGGCCTCGGCGTCGTAGTGGAGCAGTTCGAGCTTGTTCTCCTCGTAGACCACATCGCTGGGCGTCTCGCCGACCTCGACGGACTGCATCGTCTCGATGCGTTCGGGCGCGACGCTGGCCTGGTCGGTGGCCTCCGTCATCGCCTCCAGGGACTGGCGCTGCCAGTCGAGTGCTGCCGTGAAGGGATTTGCGGGCGTCATGTGTTATTCCTCGAGGTGGTCGAGGATCTGATCGAGTTTCTGTTCGACCTCGTGCTGGCGACGCTCCAGCTCGACGAGCCGTTCACCGACTTCTTCGACGTCCTCACGCGTCGAGAAGCCCATCTGGGCGATCGAGTCCTGCCCGATGTCGTCGGCCTGCTGGCGCATCTCCATCATGGTCTCGACGAGCTGGCCGTTGGCGGCGGCGAAAGCCGACGTGCCCATCACGTGCTTGAACGCCTCGTTTGCCGACTGGAGCCAGATGTCGCGAAACTCCGTCGGATCCACGTCTTCGCCCTGGGCGGCGTCGCCGGTGCGTTCGAGCATCTTCTCGGCGGCGTTCATCCACTCCTCGTAGGCCTGGTTGTACCCCTGGATGCCCTCGGTGACGTTTTCCTCCTCGGGGATCGAGTCCTCGACCGCATCGGCCCACGACTCGACGAAGGCGGCCTGTGCCTTCATGTTCTGTTCGACCGACTCGGAGACGGCCTCGTTCATCTGTTCGACCATCTCCGTCCACTCGTCTTGCATCTGGTTCGTATCACTCATGGTAAGTTGTTAGTATTCAGAACGAAAAGGTGCGGCGATTTACGCCTCGACGGCGTCGGCGGCCTGCTCCTGAACTTCGCGGACCTGCTCTTGGACCTCTTCGACCTGGTCCTGGAGGTCTTCGAGCTGGTCGCCCCACTGCTCGACGGCCTCGACGGACTGGTCTTCGAGGTCCTCGTGGGCCTCGACGAGCAGGTCGATCTGCTCGTCCAGCGCGGCGACGACGTCGCCGGTCATCTCGTCGTAGGTCTCCGCGCCTTCGTGGAACTCCGCCTCGACGTTCTCGAAGAGTTCGGCGTGGTTCTCCAGCAGGAACTCGTACTGCTCGTCGACGGTCGTTCGGATCTCCTCGACGGTGGGTGCGACGCCGGGGACCGTCGACTCGATGGTGTCGAGGTAGTTGTGAACGGCCGTCTGTGCGAGTTCGACGCCGCGTCGCTGTGCCGACTCCTGGCTGTCGAGGCTGCCGAGCATGGCCTCGTTCATGTTCTTCTGGAACTCGATGCTCTGTTTGAGCGCCTTCTGGCTCTGCTCGATCGTCGCGCGCTGCATCTCGAACGCCGTGGTGACTGGGGTTGTGTACTGGCTCATGGGTTACTCCGTGCGGTTCCGCTTGACCGGGAGAACGACTGTCTGGACGATGTCGCCTTCCTCGATGTCGAGGGCCTCTCGCTCGGCGTCGGGAATGGAGATGCGTCCGCCGCTCTGGACGCGGGTCTTGAACGTCGCCATCTGGCTCATCGCACCGAGCTGGTTCATGTCGAAGCCAGGCATGCTGCTGCCGGCAGACATCATCTGCTGGAGCATCTCCTGCTGGGATTCGATCGCCTGCTCGCTCGCTTCCTGCATCCCCTTGAACATCGGGGGCCACATCGTGACATCGTTCTCGTCGGTCATCGGGTACTACACTCTATTCCTTTCAACGACATAAAGCTTCCGCTCATCACCATCTGTTACCATCAGATGTCATCGGTTGGCAGCCGATCTGGCAGCGAGACGGGAATTCGTGGGCGGAAATGCGCCGTTGTCGGGCGGTAGGAGGCGTCTGAACGACGAACAGCGGCTACCACCACCCTTTAATATCGGTGGAACCAATGCTTTTCCAGCAATGAGTTCTGAATCTCACGACAACCCGCTGCTGGACACGTGGACGGAAACGTCCTCACACATGTTCAACAGCGTGGTGGCGGCCAATCGGGCAGCGTTCGCGGCGTTCGGCGTCCGACCGGACGGCGACGGGGACGGCAAGCCACTCCCAGCAGAACGCATCGAGGCCGACGAAGACCTCCCCGAGTGGCACGTCGAACTGAACGCCGACAACCCAGACCGGCTCGGGGTCGGTGATCGCGTCGAGTTCACGAAGCGGATCTCCGACAACGACGTCAAGCAGTTCGCCGCCGCCAGCGGCGACACGAACCCCCTCCACCTCGACGACGACTTCGCCGAGCAGACCCGGTTCCGCGGCCGGATCGCGCACGGCACGCTCGTCGGCGGACTCATCAGCGCCGCCCTCGCGCGGCTGCCGGGGTTGACGATCTATCTCTCGCAGGATCTGGAGTTTCACAACCCGGTCCGCATCGACGACCGCCTGACGGCCGAAATCGAGATCGTCGAGGATCTGGGCGACGACCAGTACCGCCTGACGACCCGCGTCGTCGACGACGGCGACGTGGTCATCGACGGCGAGGCCGTCGTCCTCATCGACGAGATGCCCGACGAAGGCCAGAGTAGCAATTGAAACGATTTACACCCGATCGCACTGCTGTCGTGCGGTCGGTGTGTAAATCGTTTCAATTGTTACTATTGAGAAACGCCGTTACCGCCCGATTGAACCGCTCGGGTCGTTCCCTGTGGGGCCAGTGCCCACACCCCTTCGCCGCCAGGAACTGCCCGTCTGGCAACAGCTCACTCGCTCGTTCCGACCACGACACCGGGAGCAGCGGGTCCTCCGAGCCGTGGACGAGCAGCGTCGGAACGTCGAGCTCCGAGAGCCGTGCCGTGTAGTCGGTCCGGAGGCCGTCGGCCTGGAACTCGTGGCGCTGCCAGCTCCGGAGCGTCCGCATGGTCGCCGGTGAGATCGTCTCGTACACGTCGTCGACCAGTTCGTCCGGCAGCGTCGCCCCGGACATCGTCCGCAGGCTGGTCCGGACCGCCGCGCGCGAGCCCATGCTCCCCCAGAGCAGGCTGTCCGCGAACGGGACCCGGAGGGCGAGACTGGCACCGGTCCGCCAGTAGGCGTCGGCACCGAGGCCGTAGCTGTCGACGAGCACCAGCCGCTCCGGGCGACCGCCGTCGAGCGCGTGGCCGAGCGCGACCGCACCGCCCATCGACACGCCGACGACGCTCGCGCCGGAGATGGCGAGTTCGTCGACGAACGCCGACAGCGTGTCTACGTAGTAGTCCGTCGTATACGTTCGGCGGGGTTTCTCGCTCTCGCCGTGGCCCGGGAAATCGAGCGCGTAGACGGTGTACTCCTCGGCCAGTGCGGGGAGCGCGTACCGGCCGGACACCGCCGCCGCGTCGAGGCCGATTCCGTGCAAGAAGAGCAGTGGCGGTCCGTCACCGGCGGTGAGATATCGGACGGTGACGTCGTCGCCGTCGACCGACAGCGTCGTGGCGTTCGACTCGATCGACTCGTTCATCGCATCGAAGTCGGGGACTGGGAGACATGAGCCTTCGGACTGCTGACAGCGACGGCCGTCGACGCCAGCGGTGTCGGGCGAGGGGCGGTCGGGGACAGTCGTCTTTTTCAGGCGGCCGTGCGAGGCGTCGGTATGGTCGTCGGAGACGTAACGACAGGAACGGAACTGCTGGTCGTCGGCGGCGGGCCGGGCGGGTACGTTGCCGCCATCCGGGCCGCTCAGCTCGGCGTCGACACCACACTCGTCGAGCGAGACGCCTACGGTGGGACCTGCCTCAACCACGGCTGTATCCCCTCGAAGGCCCTAATTTCGGGGGCAGACGTGGCCCACCGGGCCGGCCAGGCCGAGGAGATGGGCGTCTACGCCGACCCCGCGGTCGACCTGGCCGGGATGGTCGAGTGGAAAGACGGCGTCGTCACCCGGCTGACGCGGGGCGTCGAGTCGCTGGCGAAGTCGGCCGGCGTCGAGCTGATCGAGGGCGAGGCGACGTTCACTGGCGAACACACCGCCCGGATCGCCCACGGCGGCGACGGGCAGGGCTCGGAGTCCGTCGAGTTCGAGCACGCGGTCGTCGCCACGGGGAGCCACCCGATCCAGGTCCCCGGTTTCGAGTTCGACGCCGAGCCGATCCTCTCCTCGAAGGAAGCACTCGCACTGGAGTCGCTGCCCGAGCGGCTGCTGGTCGTCGGCGCGGGCTACATCGGCATGGAGCTGTCGACGGTGTTCCAGAAGCTCGGCAGCGAGGTGACCGTCGTCGAGATGCTGGACGAGGCGCTGCCGGGCTTCGAGGACGACATCGCCACGCTGGTCCGGGAACGGGCCGAGGAGATCGGCGTCGACTTCTACTTCGGCGAGGCGGCCGACAGCTGGGAGCAGGCGGGCGAGGAGATCGTCGTCCACACGGAAGACGAAGACGGCGATCTGACGCGGTTCGACGCCGAGAAGGCACTCGTCGCGGTCGGTCGCCAGTCGGTCACGGACGGGCTGGGACTGGACGAGCTGGGCATCGAACCCGACGAGGACGGGTTCCTGGCGACGGACGAGCAGGCCCGGACCGACGCCGAGCACGTCTTCGCCGTCGGCGACGTGGCCGGCGAGCCGATGCTGGCCCACAAGGCGATGGCCGAGGGCGAGGTCGCCGCGGAGGTCGCCGCGGGCGAGCCGGCCGCACTGGACCACCAGGCGGTCCCGGCCGCGGTCTTTACCGAACCGGAGATCGGGACCGTCGGCATGACCGAAGCGGAAGCCGCCGACGCCGGGTTCGACCCCGTCGTCGGCCAGATGCCGATGCGGGCTAACGGTCGCGCGCTGACGATCGACGAGAAAGAGGGGTTCGTCCGGATCGTCGCCGACGACGAGACCGGCTTCGTCCTGGGCGCACAGATCGTCGGCCCGGAGGCCTCCGAGTCTATCGCCGAGGTCGGCCTGGCAATCGAGATGGGCGCGACGCTCGAAGACATCGCCGGCACGATCCACACCCACCCGACGCTCTCGGAGGCCGTCCACGAGGCCGCGCTGGCGGCCCGCGGCGAAGCCATCCACACGCGGTGACGAACCACCGGAACTGGCCTGTATCCGTATTCTTTCGGCAACAACCGGCGAATATTGAAGGGAAAGCGTTAAGGCTGAGATTAAGAAAGGCATGCCTAACGAGACGACAGATGTCACCGGAACAACAGCGCAGCGACGGAATCACCGACGCCGTCCTCTCGGATTCGGCCTACGAGCGGGTGCGCGTCCTGCGGGACTCGCTTTTCGCACAGCCGATCCCCTGGAAGTTGCGCGTCCAGGGACTCCTGCTCGCGGTGCTTGCCGCGACGGTGCCGCTCTACTGGCTCTATCCCGACGGTGTCGCCAGCTATCTGACGACGACCGACCCGATGACCGCGACGCCGAGGGTCGCGCTGCTGGGCGCGTTCGGCGGGACGATGGTGCTTTTCTCGGCCGTCTTGCTCGTCGGGGCGGCGCTGTACCGCGTCGAACACGCGCCCCTGACCGAACAGCAGGCCTACCAGGTCCTCACCGTCGAGGACTTCGCCGGTGGAGTCAGCCTCGCGATGGGCGGGTTCGCGATCGCGATCACGACCGGCTCGATCGCCATGGGAGTGTTCGGCGGCGACGCCGTCGGGTCCTACGTGGCGACCATGGGACAGAATCCCCTCGCTGGCTCGGTGTACGGGCTGTCGCTTGGCTCCGTCGGCATCGGGGCGCTGTCTGCCAGCGCCGTCGTCCTCGTGGCACACTGGTACGTCGACCGTCGCTTCCGGCGACTGTAGCCACGCGACCACGATTCTTTTCACGTCGAGCGCTGTACCGGCTGGTATGAAGATGCTCACGCTGGGGCCGGCCGGAACCTACTCCCACCGGGCAGCCCGCTCGGTCGCCGACGACGACGAGATCGAGTTCCGAGAGTCGCCCACAGCCATCGTCGAGGCGGTCGCGGGCGGCGAGGCGGATCGCGGCGTCGTCGCCGTCGAGAACAGCATCGAGGGCTCGGTCACGGAGAGCCTCGACGCCTTCGCAGGCTACGAGGTCGCCGTCGTCAAGGAGATCATCACGCCGATCCGTCACGCGCTGCTGGCCCAGCGCGACGACTTCGAACTGGTCGCCAGCCACGCCCAGGCGCTGGCCCAGTGTCGGTCCTACCTCGACGCCAACTACCCCGACGCCGAACTGGAGGCCGTCGCCTCCACCGCTCGCGGCGTCGAGCGCGCCCGCGACGACCCGTCGGTCGCCGGCATCGGCCACCCGGACAACGGCGGCGAGGGCACCGACCTGCAGGTGCTTGCCGAAGACATCCAGGACCAGTCCTCGAACGCCACGCGCTTCGTGGTCGTCGCGCCGCTTGCCGAGCGGTCCGACGCCGGCTCGAAGTCCTCGCTGATCGTCTACCCCAACGTCGACTACCCCGGACTGCTGCTGGAGATGCTGGAGCCGTTCGCCGACCGCAACATCAACCTCACTCGGGTGGAGTCTCGCCCCAGCGGCGAGCGACTGGGCGACTACGTCTTCCACGTCGACGTGGAGGCCGGCCTCTACGAGGAACGGACCCAGAAGGCACTGGCAGACATCGAAGCCATCGCCGAGAAGGGATGGGTGAAGCGGCTGGGCTCGTACGACTCCGAGACCGTCCTGAACTGATACTGCCGGCAGTACGAGACGGATCGCCGTCGCCGTTTGCCCGGTCGACCACGGCGTCCGGCCGACGCTGTGTGGACGGCTCGGGAGACGACGGAGCGAGTGTCCCCGTGGCGTGGGGTTGGTCTGGTGAAAGTCTACGACACTCTGTGAGGACGGCCGGCGACCGCTTTTATCCCGGCTCCCGACCTACGGTGACACATGGACGACTCGAAACCGACAGACCCCTTCGAAGAGCTGGAACGGGCCTTCGACCTCGTGAGCGAGCAGTTCGGCACCAAGCGCACGGGCGTTCCCGTCGACGTGCTCGATACGGGCGACGAGATCGCCGTCCGCGCCGACCTCCCAGGCCGGTCCAGCGACGCCATCGACGTGACCCTCGAAGACGACACGCTGCTGACGATCAGCGCGGCCGACGACGAGCCCGATCGGGACGGTCGCTACGTGAAGCGGGAACGACCCCGGCAGGCCGCCCGTCGGACGGTCCGCCTCCCGGAGGCCGTCGCTCCCGAGGCGACGACCGCCAGCTACGACGACGGCGTGTTGACCGTCGAGTTGGGCAAGCAGTCCACAGACGGCGGCACGTCGATCACGGTGGAGTGACGATGGTGCTCGATACGGGCTCGGACGCCCCAGCAATCAGCGCCCGGAACCAGTGGGGCGAGCGCGTCGAACCCGACTTCGGCGGTGCGACGGTGCTCTACTTCTATCCGCGAGACGACACCGACGGCTGTACGACTCAGGCTCGCCAGTTCGACGACCACTACGACACCTATCGCGACGCCGGAATTCCCGTCTACGGCGTCTCGACCGACGACGTGGACAGCCATCGCGCGTTCGCCGAGGACCACGACCTCGCGTTCGACCTGCTGGCCGATCCCGACGGCGAGATCGCCGACGCCTTCGACGTGCCCCTCGACGACGGGCGTGCAGTCCGGACGACGTTCGTCATCGCCGCGGGGCGCGTCGTCGGCCTCTACGAGGGCGTCCGACCGGACGGCCACGCTCGGGACGTGCTCCGGGATCTGGCCGAACTCGGTCTCGTCGATCCCGCCGAGTGACGCTCACCGCCCGCGCCAGAACAACACCGCACCGGCGGCCAGGACCAGCAGCTCCATCGACGCTGGCGGGAGGCCGACGGGACTCGTCCGGACGGCGCTGCGAATCGTCATCGAGACGGTCCCGAGCCCCGACAGTGAGACCACGCGCCCGTCGACCGCGAACACCTGCGCGACGATGCGGTCACGCGAGACCGGCGGTTCGCCGGCCTGCTGGTCGGTGACGGGGTTCGCGTCGCCTTTCGTCACGAACCCCTCGTCGGTCCGGGCGACGATCCGATGGGTGACCAGTCCGCCGGCCTCGATCTCCTGGGAGCGATAGACGATCACGTCGCCGGGCGCTGGATCGTCGGCGACGGCCGCCGGCACCGCGACGAACCCGTCACCGGTCGACAGCGCCGGGTCCATGCTCCCGCTGTTGACGTAGCTGATCGGGGCGATCTGTCCGAACACGCTCACGAGGACGAACGCGGCGAGCAAGAGCGCGACCGTCCGCCAGACCACGCGCGAGCCGGGGACCGGCGACTGGGACTCGGGAGGACGCGCGGGACCGCGACCGTGGCTCGGGTGTCGATCACTCACACCGTACATATGTGGTCGAAACTACATAATTGTTTGTGAGTGACTACCACAGACTGGCGGCGTGTCGTCGATAGAACCCGAGAGCATTATCAACGCAGGCGTCGAACGTCGAGACATGGCAGCAGAAACCGACGGCGGCTCCGGACTCCGGACGGTCACGCCACTGGCCGACGAGAGCGACGATAGTCAGATGAACGCGATCGGCTGGCTCATCTTCGCCGGCATGCTCGTCGTCCTGCTCCCGGTGTTGCCGATCCTCGCACTGATCTGGTTGGTCGACAAGCTCACGAACTGAGGTCGGTCCCGACGAGTTCGAAGTCGGTCCCCGATCCCCCGTCGCTGGCGTTCTCGTAGGCGACGTGGGCACAGGCCACGTCCTGAATCGCCAGCCCGGTCGAGTCGAAGACGGTCACGCCGTCGATCCCGTCTCGACCGGGTCGGTCGCCGACGACGAGATCACCGAGTTCGGCGTGGATGTCGTCGTCGTCCAGTCGCCCCTCGCTCCAGGGGACGTTGATCTCGCCCGAGTGGGTACACTGCTCGTAGTCGTCGATCACGATGGTCGCGTCGAGCAACACCTCGTCGGCGACCTCGTGTTTCCCGGCGGCGTCGGCTCCGATCGCGTTGACGTGGGTCCGGTCGCCGACGGCGTGGATGATCGGCTCCGAGACGGGCGTCACCGTCGAGAGCACGTCGCAGGCGGCGGCCTCCTCGATCGTCCCGCCGCGCACGTCGAATCGATCCGCGAAGTGATCGACGAACGCCTGCACCGCCGCCTCGTCCTGATCGGCGACGACGACCGTCTGGATGTCACGGACCTCGGCGATGGCTTCGAGCTGGGTGTAGGCCTGCACGCCCGCACCGACGAGTCCCATCGACGAGGCGTCGGGGACCGCGAGGTGGTCGGTCGCGACCGCCGACGCCGCGCCGGTCCGCTTCTGGGTGAGGAGTGTCCCGTCCATCACGGCAAGCGGGAAGCCGTTACGGGGATCTGAGTAGATCAGCGTCCCCAGTACTGTCGGGAGATCGTACGAGTCGGGATTGTCCGGGTGGACGTTGACCCACTTGAGCGCCGCGGCGTCCCACTCGTCGGCGGCGACGTAGGCCGGCATGGACCGAAAGTCGCCGTTGTACTGGGGCAGATCGACGTAGGACTTGGCCGGCATGACGACGTCGCCGCGTGCGTACGCACCGAACGCGTCGGAGACGGCGGCGATCACGTCCGCGAGCGGCGTGTGTTCGTCGACGGCATCCGGACCGAGCAGTAAGGTCTGCATACGTGTGCCTGTGTCCCCCTCTCACTTAGTCACTGGGCGGTCGGTACGGAACGACTTACTATACGCTCGCCCGCCGGAGGTTTCGTGAGGTACGATAGCAATGTACGACGTTCTCATGCCGATCGACAGCGACGAGGAGCGTGCGATGGGGCAGGCCCGGGCCGTCAGCGAGTTGCCGGCCGCCCGCGACCAGATCACGGTGACGCTGTTACACGTCTTCGACGACGAGAGCGTCGCCGAGAACACGTCGCCGACACAGATCACGGCCGGTCGCAACGTCCAGGAGTGGTTCCGCGACCGTGGGATCACCGTCGAGACGATGAGCACCAGCGGCGACCCGTCGAGCGAGATTCTCGACGCGGCCAGTCGGATCGGTGCCGACCAGATCGTCCTCGGCGGTCGGAAGCGATCGCCGCTGGGCTCGCTGCTCTTTGGCAGTGTGAGTCAGGCCGTGACGCTCGATGCGGCAATCCCAGTGACGATCACCGGCGGGCTCGACGAGCGAGCGCAGCCGACCCATCGGTGTCCGTCCTGTGGCGAAGAGTACTACGACGACCCCGGAACCGAGATCGCGACGTGTCGCAGTTGTGGCGGTTCGAAGGTCGAGGCCGTCGACGCGTAGCCGGGATCGAGTCACGCCGATGTCTCACCGCGGTGTGGCCGAGTGAGAGCGAAACCAGGCGACGACCGGCCCGACGCGTCCGAGCCACAAGGAGACGGAAAATAGTTATTCGTCGTCACACACACCCCGGTATGGTCCCCCTCCAATCGCTGTCGACACAGATCGCCGACTGGCTCGGCCTCGTCGCCACGCTGTTGGCACCGGGCGTCGTCGCGACCGTCCTCTGGACGCCCTTTCTCGTCGCAAAGCGCGTTCGCTCGCTGTTCCGGACGCTCCCGCCCACGGAGTCGCTGCTCCCGTCGTACGTCCTCGCCGGCCTCTGTGGGTCGATACCGTTCGTCGGCGGACTCCTCGCCGTGTTCGCGAGCGGTGCGTCGAACGACCCTCAGACGGGCGCACAGTTGAGCAACAGTCTGATCGACGTCGCGGTCGTCGGAACGATCGGCTACGCCGTCGGCCTCCCGGCCGTCGCCGCGCTCGGGCTCCCACGAGCGGGCCTGGACTGGGACCCCACCAGCTACGGGGCGTCGACGTGGCTGTTGCTGGCGGTTGGCGGCGTCTGGTACGCGCTGGTGTTCGCCGTTCCGCTCGTGTTGCTCGGCGTCGTCTTCGCACTCCCCACCTGACGGAAAAGAGCGCCACGCTCGATCGGGAGTCCGACGGTCCGACTGTCGGCGGCGTTTGGTCGCTTCGTCCCCGTCTTGCTCCTGGATGTCTCGCCACGGTCCGCGGGTGGGTTCGCCTTTCGACACCGATCACTCCGGTTCGGCCAGCCCCCACTCGATGTTGCTCCACAGCCGTTCCCACACGTAGTACAGCACCGTCTTCGCGACCGCCGCGGAGAGCCCGATCTTCGCCGAGGCTCCGAACTCGCCGGTAAAGAGGAAGGCGACCGCGAAGACCACGCTCGTGGCGAACAGGCGATAAGAGGCAGCTTTCACGATCGATCGACGGTGGGTCTCCACGGTGTCACACCTCCCAGATCACGGAGCGTGATCGCAACCGGTCCGTCGCCGACAGTAGGCACTGAAAACGAATCACAGGAAAACCGTTTGGACCGCCGACACTAAAGTCTAATTAAATGTAATTAGAGCGGTGCCATCCAGACGATCGACACTTCGCCGTCTCGATTGCCTCGACACACCCACCCACTCCGTTTGGGCAGCTACACCGAAACCGGCCGGTCGGCGTACGCGTCGGAACCACGTTCGAAGATGGCCGCGACGTGGACGACGAGCATCGCCTCGGCGTCGGACGGTGTGGCCGGTCGGATCTCGGAGTCGGTAGTCATCGAATCGCTCTCACTCGACGTATCGTGCGGGAGCCGAGAGCCCGAACTCCGCGGCCGTGGTCGCGTCGATTCCCTTCTTCGTGTAGATATCCGGTTTGTAGTACAGTTCCCCATCCTCACCGTACTCCCTGCGGAGGTGGTCTCTGATACGGCGAACGTCCTCGCGGTCGAAGTAATTCGGCGTGTAGACAGTCAGGAGGTACTCGTCGTACATGGAGAGGTTCTCGAAGCCGAACGTCGTCATGGCCTTGACCGCCCAGACGATCCCGTCCTCGGCGTCGGCGACGAGCTTCGGAAACAGGTCTTCGACCCGCTCTGGCGACCCCGTGATCTGCCACTTGCCGGTGAGCAATTCCTGATCGAGTGCCTCACGGTCGATCTCCCGAACAGTGTCGCTGTCTGCTGGCGGGAGGGCTTCGACGGTCGTCTCGTCAGCGCAGGCGATACTGTACTCCGAGAAGTAGGCGTCGCCAGCGACCGTCGGCGAGTCGCTCACGTCCCGGCTGCGGAGCCAGTACTGTTCCTCGTCTGTAATTTCGAGTGGCGACTGCATACACCGATTGTTTCAGAACGACTGTATAAATACATCGTCCTGCCGGAGTGAAAGTGAAAGCAAGCATACAGCGAGCATTCGCGCGAACGAGCGGGTCCTTCGGACTGCTCGTTCGAGCGATTCACCGAGCGCGAAGCGCTCGGCCTCTTTCATCGACGTTCGATAGAGCGGAGCTCTATCGCAGCCCATCAGAAGTCTTCGACTTCTGAGGACGTTTTTGCGCGAGTGGTGCGCCGAAGGCGCGTGCGAAGCGGAAAACGGTCGTTTTACATCATGCCGCCCATGCCGCCGCCCATGCCGCCCATGCCGCCGCCCATTCCGCCGGGCGCGCCGCCGGGGCCGCCGGGTGCGTCGTCCTCGTCGTCGTCGCTGCCGCCACCCTTGAGGTCGCCGGCAGCGATCACGTCGTCGATGCGCAGGATCATCACGGCCGCCTCGGTGGCGGACTCGATGGCCTGGGTCTTGACGCGGAGGGGCTCGACGACGCCGTCCTCGGTCATGTCGACGACTTCGCCAGTGTAGGCGTCGAGACCGGACGTGGTCGCGCCGCCGTCGTGCTTGCTGCGCAGGTCGACCAGCGAGTCGATCGGGTCGAGACCGGCGTTCTCGGCGAGCGTGCGCGGGACGACGTCGATGGCGTCGGCGAAGGCCTCGACGGCCAGCTGCTCGCGGCCACCGACGGAGTCGGCGTGGTCACGCAGACCGAGTGCGAGCTGTGTCTCGGGGGCACCGCCGCCGGGCAGGACCTTGCCGTCCTCCAGCGTGGCGGCGACGACGCCGAGCGAGTCCTCGATGGCGCGCTCGACCTCGTCGGCGACGTGTTCGGTGCCACCGCGGAGGATCATCGTGACGGACTTGGCCTCGTCGACGTCCTCGACGAAGATTCGCTCGTCGCCGGCCACGTCCTTCTGGGCGACCGAGCCCGCGAAGCCGAGGTCGTCCTCGGTCACGTCGGCGATGTTCGAGACGATCCGAGCGCCGGTCGAGCGCGAGAGGGCCTTGATCGTGGACTTCTTCGCACGGCGGACGGCGAGGATGCCCTCCTGTGCGAGGTAGTGCTGGGCCATGTCGTCGATGCCCTTCTGGGCGACGACGACGTCGGCACCGGCCGCTTTGAGATCGTCGACCATCTCCTTGAGCTGTTCCTCTTCCTGGTCGAGGAACTGCTGGAGCTGGTCCGGGTCGGTGACGTTGACTTCGGTGTCGAGTTCGGTCTCGGGGACCTCGATCGCGGTGTCGAGCAGCGCGATGTCGGCGTCCTCGACGGCGTAGGGCATGTTGTCGTGGACGCGCTCCTTGTCGATGATGACGCCCTCGACGAGCTCGGACTCGTCGGTGGAGCCACCGACGACGACCTCGAGCTGGATGTTGTCGGTGTCGACCTCGCCGTCGTCTGCGACGGACTGTGCGGCGCGAACGACGAGATCGGCGAGGACGTCCTTGGAGGACTCTGCGCCCTTGCCGGTCATCGCCGTCGCGGCGACCTTCTCGAGCATCTCGGTGTCCTCGGGGCCGACCTCGATGGCCTGCTCTTCGAGGATCTCCTTTGCCTTCTCGGCGGCCTGGCGGTACCCCTGTGCCAGGATGGAGGCGTGGATGTCCTGGTCGATGAGGTCCTCGGCTTCCGAGAGGAGTTCACCGGAGATGACGACCGCGGTCGTCGTGCCGTCGCCGACCTCGTCTTCCTGGGTCTGGGCGACTTCGACGATCATGTTGGCCGCGGGGTGCTCGATGTCCATCTCGTCGAGGATGGTGACACCGTCGTTTGTGACGACGACGCCGCCGGAGTCGTCGACGAGCATCTTGTCCATGCCCTTCGGGCCGAGTGTCGTCCGTACGGCCTCCGCGACGGCCTGTGCGGCCGTGATGTTCATCGACTGTGCGTCCTTTCCGGAGGTTCGCTGGGAGTCCTCTCCCAGCACGATCATGGGCTGACCCTGCATCTGGCGCTGACTCATACGTCCGATTGATTGAATGTGCTTCTATATAAAGATTGTGGACCCGGAAGCCAGACCGCCGGAGAGACAGCCCAGCCCGCATTTGACAAGGGTTGTCACAGTGGTTTTAAATACGATATCGCGAGCGGCCACGAGCGCGCCTCGTGGCGGCGCTGTGGCTGGGCACAGTCGAGACCGGGAGAAACGGCGCGAGAGTCAGCCGTGGAACTGGTGGTAGTTCAGTCCCTTCTGTTTCATCTCGTTGTGCTTGCGTTCGAGGAACGAGTAGACCGAGCCGTGTGGTGCGCCTTCGAGCAGCATCTCGGCGGCCTCACGGACGGCGTCGACCTGTTCCGGGCCACCGATGATCCCCAGCGTCGAGCCGTAGATCACGACAGACGCGCCGGTGAGTTCCTCCATGAGCTCCCGGGTCCGACCGCCCTCGCCGATGAGGCGTCCCTTCTGGCGGGTGAAGTCGTTCTGGTTGCGGGAGGCGGCGTCGATGTCGACCACGTCGAACATCATCATCTCGTCGTCGAGCAGGGCGAGCGCGTCCTCCGGGTTGAAGCCGCGACCGATCGCTTTCACGATGTCGGGGCCTTTCAGTCCCGTGATCGGGTCGCCGACAGACTCGACTTCCACCGAGCCGGATTCGGAGTCGATATCGAGGCGAACTTCGGCTCGGTCCTCGATCTCGCGCATGGTCTCACCCCCTTCGCCGATGAGTGCGCCGATGCGGTCCTGCGGAATCTTCACGTGTTGCATAATATGTTGCGAGCTACTGTATCCGGACAGTTAAGCGTTCGTCTGTGGCCGTCAGCTACCCGTCGGCCGCCCCGTCGGCCCGCGTGACCGTGGCGAGCAGATCCTCGGCGGTCACGTCCACGCCCTGTCGTGCGAAGAAGTTCGCGACGTTCTCACAGTCCCGTTCGAGGTAGTCCCGCGCGTTGCCGTGGTGGACGGTCACGGCCTGGCCCAGGTCGATGACGACGAGCTGGCCCTCGTGGAACACGATGTTGTACTCCGAGAGGTCGCCGTGGACGAGCCCAGCGTCGTAGAGGCGGCGCATGTACTCCCGGACGACCTCGAAGGCCGTCTCGGGGTTCTCGATGTGGACCTCGTTGAGCCGCTTGGCACGGCCGTCCTCGGTCGCGATGTACTCCATCACCAGTACGTTTCGCTGGACGGCGATCGGTTCGGGCACGCGGACGCCGGCCTTGCGTGCCCGCTGGAGGTTGGCGAACTCCTTGCGGACCCACGCGGTGACGACCTTCTTCTTGTCCGAGCCGATCCCCTCGAAGCGCGGGTCGCCGTCGAGATACCCCCGCATGTCGCGGAAGTCCGAGGCGTTGATCCGATAGATCTTGACCGCGACCTCCTCGTCCCGTGGTGCCCCGTCGCCGCCCGACTGTCCCGAGGCGCTGCGTGCCTCGCTGTCGCCGGCCAGTGCGGTGTAGACGTTCGCCTCCTTGCCCGTCGAGATGGGGCCGCCGAAGGCGTCGATGTGCCCGTCCTGGACCAGTTTGTACAGCGCGCCGTAGGTGGCGTCGTCGAACACCGACGCCGTCACTTTGAACTGCTCGGTGTTCTTGATCCGCTTGCGAAACTCGCTGAACTCGCGGTCGCGCGTCCGCGCGATCTCGTCTGCCTCGGTGTCAGAAACGTCGATCGACTCCCACTCGTCACCGACGCCGTCGGCCTCCTCGGTGTCGACGAGCCCGAAGTCGCCGTCGTCGCTCATCGGTCGCCCCCGAACGGTGGCGGCGTCATGTGTGCGTGGCCATCGTTACTCCTGGATGTGTCCCTCTTCTTTGAGCTGGTCGGCCTCCTGCTTGTCGTAGCGCCAGGTGATGTCGGCCTTCTCGTCTTGCCAGTCCCACGGTTCGACGAGGACAACGTCGTCTTCCCGGATCCAGATGCGCTTTTGCATCTTCCCGGGGATGCGCGCGGTGCGTTCGACGCCGTCCATACAGCGTACTTTCACGCGGTTGGCTCCGAGCATGTTCGTGACGATGGCGAACACCTCGTCGTCTTCGGGCATCCGGAGGTTCTTGCGGCCTTCGTTGTCGCTCATACGCCACCTTTTGATGGCGAACGGTTTAAGGCTTGTACGGTTTTGACCGAATCGACCGGTCCAGCGAGTGGCAACGCACAAGTTCCCCTTGGGCCTACGACCGGGCGATGAGTACGACGCTGCCCGAGGACGCCGACGAGTGGGTCACCGAGTGGCACGGTGCGCTGGCCGACCGACCGGCCTTCGCCGAGGCGGCCGCCGACTTCGCCGCGACCTTCCGCTTCGAGATCACGCCGGACGACGCGTACGACGGCGATCCGATCGTCGTCCGCCTGGTCGTCGACGACGGGGCGTGTCCCGTCGCGGAACTCGCGACGGAGTTCGACCACGACTTCGCGCTCCGTGGCCCCTACGAGGCCTGGAAAGCGATGTTGCGGGGCGAACTCGACGCGGCCGAGGCCGTCATGGACGGCCCCTTCACCGTCGAGGGGAACACGATCGAGTTGCTCCAGCGCCAGGCGGCCGTCGCACAGTTGGTCCAGGCGGCCCGAGACGTGGAGACGACCTTCGCGTACTGATACTGCCGGCTGTACGTCTGTGAAGAATTTCGCGACCACGGGGTCGCGAATCTCTTGAAACAGTTACAGCCGGCAGTATGAACGTCGAGTCGGACCACAGCCCTTACCTCCCTCCCTCGCACCAGTCGGAGTATGCTCGACAAACTCGGCATCGCCGGAATCCTCGGCGTGGTCGTGATGCTCGGCGGGATCGCGCTGGTCGCGTGGGTGGCACCCATCGTCGCCGCCGGCATCGCCTTCGTCGTCGCCGGTCTCGGACTGATCGTCTACGGGATGGTCAAGAACCTCATGACTGCCTTCGGCCTCGGTGCGGGCGGACTCCCCTAGCTCTCCGGTCGGTCCGCGCGGTGCTCGCTGATGATCTGGTCGACCAGCTCGGCGTTTTGCTCCCGTTTCCGTGCTTCGGCGCGCTCCTCCCAGTCCTCGATGGCGGCCTCGACCTCGTGTTCGCGAGCCACCGCGAGTTCGTCGACCTCCTGGACGGTCACCATCTCCGCGGGCGCGACGGGAACGTCGTGCTCGAAGAGGATCTCGTCGGCCACGTCCGAGAGCCCGCCGTTGCGCAGGACGATCCGCGGGTTCACCGCTGCCAGCCGCTGGGCGGTCGACCGGCCCGCGCCCGAGGCGTCCCGCAGCAAGATCACGTCGTCCTCGACGAGGCCGACGGCCTCGTCGGCGGTCGCGATCGCGTCGCTGGTGAACTGCTCGATCACTTTCACCGACACCAGCCCCTCCTGTTTCTCCGACACGTCCGCGAAGTTCGAGTGGTCGAGCTTCCACAGTCCCTTGAGCCGTTCGAGCTTCGATTCGAGGGCCTCGCGGTCCTCGCGTTCGGCTTCGAGTTCGCGTTCGAGGCGCTCGTTTTCCCGCTGGAGGCGCGTGACCTCGCGGTCCTTGCGCACCTCGCGACGTTCCTCGCTGCGGGCCTGTGAGAGTTCCCGCTCTTTCTCCGCGAGCTGGTCGTCTTTCTGCTGGATGGTCGCCTCCAGGTCGTCGACGTGGCCTTCCAGGCGCTCGACGCGGGCCCGGAGCCGTTTGATCTCTTTTTCCTCCTCGGTGAGTTCGCGGGGCGTGTGTTCGGTCTGTTCGTCGCCGTCGCCGCCGTCGTCGGCCAGATCGTCGAGGACGCTCTCGACGGACTCGCCCCCGGCGACGACCCGCGCGGTCACCTCGCCCACGTCCTCGCGGGGCGGCACCTTCTCGGCGATGCGCTCGAACTGGTCGGCGTGGTCGTCGTAGGCCCCCAGCGCCGCCGCCATCGCGTCGCGCTCGTGGTCGTTGTCGTACCCCTCCTCGCGAGTGCGGTGTTGTTTCACGTCGATCGCGAGGTCGCTGTCGGGCGTCCACCCCGCGGCACTGAACGAGCGACGCAACTTCTCGACGGTCTCTGGCATCGGCGTCACGTCCGCCGCGACGACGATGGGCCGGCCCCGCTCGACGATCCACTCGGTGACGCCAGCGGCGTCGACGGTCCGCGAGGAGTACACGTCCAGGACCTCGCCGTCGAGTCCCACGACCGCGACGGCCGTCGTCGTCCCGGGATCGACGCCGACGACGACGTGGTCGCGCCGCTTGGCCAGTGGCCGGAACTCGATCCCGTCGCGGCGCTCGCGTTCGATCTCGACGCGCACGTCGCCCGAGCGCATCCGCGAGACCGGGATGTCCTGGGGCCGGGCCGAGACGGTAAAGAGCGCCTGCGAGAAGCCGCCGTACTTCTCGGTGACCTCGCGCTCGTAGTCGAGGCCGGCGTCGTCCAGTTCCGACTCGACCGCGCGAGCGCGCTGCTTGACCGAGCCGTGGATCCGGCGAGTGTAGCGGTCCTCGGACCAGCCGCCACCGCCGCCCGTCGAGCGACCGCGGGCGACCTTCACCTCGGTCGTGTCGGTGAAAGCAGACACCTCTTGGCCGACGTTGGCCGCGGCGAGCCGTGCGGCCGCTTCCGCCTCTTTCATCGGCTCCTTCCCGTAGGGGACCCCGTGGCGAGACGCCACCCGAGAGAGGGGTTCGGGCTGCTCGGCACCGGTCACCTGAACGAGCGTGGTCTCGTCGGGGAGGGTCCCGAGGAAGTGGACGAGCGCGTCCTTGTCCTCGGCCAGTTCGTACATGTTGTCCGTCGCGACGATCGACGGCTCCACGTCGTCGATCAGCCGCCGGAGCTTGCGCAGACTCACCACGTCGCGCTCGATTCCCTCGCCGTCGAACACGACCAGCGCGTAGGAGGGAGCGTCCCCGCGCACGTCGCCACTCTGGATGTCGACACCGAAGACAACCGCGTCGAGCGCCCCGGTACGCGTGTTCACGGCCGTGGGTTAGTGATCTGTGACTATAATCCCCACGCCGGGAGCATCATCGGTCGCTGGCGGTCGCTGCCCACACGAGTACAGAGCGGGCAGTGGCTGTCAGTCGCTGTCAGTCGTCGGCCACGGCGGCCGTCGGCTCGTCGGTGAGGTCGGCCTCGCGCCAGGTGCCCCGCGAGAACCACGCCCACGCGAGGACCGCGGCCAGCACGTTCGAGACGGCGAAGCCGAGCCAGATCCCCCGAGAGCCGAGCGAGTACGCGAAGGCGTCGGCCACCAGCGTCCCCGCGAGGATGTCGGTCGTGAAGGTACCGAATCCGGGCACCGAAAGCGAGAGAGTCGAAACGTCGACGACGCGGGACGCGACCCACGACACCGGCAGGCGGATGAACCCGAGCATCAGGATCGCCAGCGCGGCGGCGGTGAGCGTCTTGCCCGAGCCACGGAAGCCCCCGGAGTAGGCCCTGACGACGCCGATGAAGCCGAAGGTCGGGGCGACCCAGCGGAGGAACTCCGCCCCGATGCGGACGACCTCCTGGTCGGGGCTGAACACGTTGACGATCGTCGGGGCGGTGAAGAAGACGACGACGCCGACCGCGGCGAGGATGAGGAAGGAGGCCTTCGCGGCGAAGTGGTTGGCAGTGTTTGCCCGTTCGGGCTTGTCTGCGCCGATGTTCTGGCCGGTCATCGTCTCGACGCCGCGGTCGACGGCGATGGCGGGCATGAAGATCAGCGAGAAGATCCGGGTGCCGACGCCGAAGGCGGCGACGACCGGCGTCGAGAACGTGCCGACGACGATCAGCATCAGGTTGACCGAGATCGAGCGGCCGGTCCCCTCGACGGAGGCGGGCACGCCGATGCGCAACAGCTTGCGGACGTAGGCGGGGTCTGGGACCATCTCGCTGGGGGAGATCTTGACGCCGCGGGTTCCCGAGAGCATGATGGCGAGGCCGACGGCCATCGCCACCCCGCGGGAGAAGATCGTCGCGATCGCCGCTCCCTGTACGCCAAGCTCCGGGAAGGCGATCGTGCCGACCACCGGCGCGGACTCGACCAGCGTCCACCCGAAGATGAGGAACGGGTCTAACACGACGTTCAACACGACCGTCCCGAACATCACGAGCATCGGCGTCACGGTGTCGCCAGCGCCCCGCATCAGCGAGATGAACACGAGGAAGCCAAAGAGGAAGGCCAGTCCCAGCGCCATCACCTGCAGGTACGCCGTCGCGCCGGGCAGCACCGATTCCGAAGCGCCGACGAACCGGAGGAAGTCCTCGATGAAGAAGTAGCCGGTGACGCCGAAGAAGACGGACGCCAGCACGGCGAAGGTCACCGTCTGGGAGGCGGCGTACTGGGCCTTCTCGGGTTCGTCCGCGCCCGTGTACTGGGCCACGAGGACGCTGCCGGCCACGGAGATCCCCATGGCCAGCGAGATGAGGAAAAAGACCATCGGGAAGGCAAAGGAGATCGCCGCCAGCGCCTCGGTGCTGTACTGGCCGAGCCAGAAGGTGTCGGCGAGGTTGTACGCGACCTGCAGGAGGTTCGTGATGATGATCGGCAAGGAGAGGAAAAAGAGCGGCGTCCCGATCGAGCCGCTGGTCAGCTCCAGCTCTTCCGGGCCTCGAAAGACCACGGAGAAGGCACGCCGCAGTTCGTCGAGTAGCGTCACGTCTCGATCACTCCCCGTCTGGGCGACGATGGGGGCCGCGAGGGAGGGACCGGGGGCTGGGCGGTAACTGTCATTACAGCTATTAACTGACTATTCAGTCAAGAATGTTTGGATATCGATTTCGCGAGGCCCGAACCGCGACGGCGACGGTCGCTTACTCTTCGAGTTCGAGGTCGAACTGCTCGTGTTCGCTGGCGGCGTTGAGCACGACGCTGGTGTTGGACTCCTTGATCTCGGGGTCGGTCAGCAGCTCCTTGATCTGGGCGTTCATGCCGTCGGTGTCGGAGAACTTCCCGACCGCGATGATGTCGTAGTCGCCGGTGACCTCGTAGACGGAGATCATCTGTTTGTGTTCTCGGAGCGACTCCGTGACCTCGGGCAGCGAGGAGCCCTCGACCTTGAGCTGGACGATGGCGGTCACGTCGTAGCCCAGTTCGTCGTAGTCGACTTTCGGCGTGTACCCCTGGATGATCCCCTGCTCTTCGAGGTCCGAGAGGTGGTTCGAGACGGTCGTCACCGAGACGTCGAGGTCCTCGGCGAGGCTCCGCAGGCTGGCCCGCCCGTCGCCCAGAAGTTCATTCACTAGCTTCCGGTCCAAATTTTCGTACGTCATTACATCGTGGAACGATCCCCAGGGATTAGAATTTTACGAATATGCAATTCCTCCCCGTAGGCCCGGAAGCTTTGCGCAAAGCAGCAGGATTTTAGTGATAGCAGTGTTCCTCTCGGGTGTCCAAAAATGACAAGCGAACTCTCGGCGGAAGCACAAGACGTACTGGAAGAGATCGAAGAGAAGAACGTCGACTTCCTGCGCCTGCAGTTTACAGACATTCTGGGGACGATCAAGAACGTCTCCGTGCCGGCCGATCAGGCAGAGAAGGCCTTCACCGAAGGG
Organism: Halomicrobium sp. IBSBa; assembly: GCF_017612575.1. Taxonomy (NCBI): domain Archaea; kingdom Methanobacteriati; phylum Methanobacteriota; class Halobacteria; order Halobacteriales; family Haloarculaceae; genus Halomicrobium; species Halomicrobium sp. IBSBa. Next base: position 289,905 of record NZ_JADPQC010000002.1, on the reverse strand, counting down.
ATCTACTTCGACGGCTCCTCGATCAACGGCTTCGTCCGCATCCAGGAGTCTGACATGCGCCTGGACCCGGACCCGGAGACCTTCTCCGTGCTCCCGTGGCGCAACGACGACGAGAGTGCCGCGGCCCGTCTCATCTGTGACGTCATCGACACCTCGACGGGCGAGCCCTTCGCTGGCGACCCGCGTGGCGTCCTCAAGCGCGCCATCCAGCGCGCCGAGGAGATGGGGTACACGGTCAACGCGGCCCCCGAGCCGGAGTTCTTCCTGTTCGAGGAAGACGAGGAGGGGCGTGCAACGACCAAGACCAACGACGCCGGTGGCTACTTCGACCTCGCGCCCAAGGACCTCGCGTCCGACGTGCGCCGTGACATCATCTTCGGCCTCGAAGAGATGGGCTTCGACATCGAAGCCTCCCACCACGAGGTCGCCGAGGGCCAGCACGAGATCAACTTCACCTACGACGACGCGCTGAGCACGGCCGACAACGTCGCCACGTTCCGCGCAGTCGTTCGCGCCATCGCGGCCGAACACGACCTGCACGCGACGTTCATGCCCAAGCCGATCCCGAAGATCAACGGCTCGGGGATGCACACGCACTTCTCGCTGTTCGAAGACGGCGAGAACGCGTTCCACGACGAAGACGACGAGTTCGACCTCTCGGAGACGGCAAAGCAGTTCACCGCCGGCATCCTCGAACACGCCGAGGCCATCGCCGCGGTGTCGAACCCGACGGTCAACTCCTACAAGCGACTCGTCCCGGGCTACGAGGCACCCGTCTACGTCGCCTGGTCCGACCGCAACCGCTCGGCGCTGATCCGCAAGCCCGCGGCCCGCACGCCCGCGGCCAGCCGGATCGAGGCCCGCTTCCCCGACCCGTCCTGTAACCCGTATCTCGCCTTCGCAGCGCTCATTCACGCCGGGCTGGACGGCATCGAGAAGGAACTGGACTGTGACGACCCCGTCCGCGAGAACATCTACGAGTTCGACGAGGCAAAGCGCGAGGAGTACGGCATCACCACGCTGCCGTCGAACCTCGGCGAGGCCGTCGACGCACTCGAAGACGACGAGGTCGTCCAGGACGCGCTGGGCCAGCACGTCTACGAGAACTTCGTCGACGCCAAGACCCAGGAGTACGACGACTACCGCGTCGACGTCTCCGACTGGGAGCTCGACCGCTACCTCGAGAAGTTCTGATACGACCGGCTGTACATCTGTGAACGATTTCGCCACCTCGGGGTGGCGAAGATCGTCACGAAGGTACAGCCAGCAGTATGAGGCCACGGCACCCAGTCGTCTCGCCGTCAGTTCGGACGGGCCGGCGAGAGCAAGCACAGGCCCGCGACGACCGCCGACTACGCGCCTTTTTTATCGACGCCGTGACCGACCAGCGGTGCCGCCACGGTGACGACGCCGCCGACCAGTCCACCCGCCAGCGCGAGCGGGACCGACGGGGCCAGCAGGCCGGTCACCGCGAGCGCCGGCCCCGCGACCGCGAGGCCGAGGAGCGTGGCGAGGACACCGCCACGACGGGTGTCCGAAAGCGCCAGGAGGCGATCGCCAGCGATCAGCCAGGCCGCCGTCCCGCCGACACACAGCCCGACGGTGGCGACCAGTTCCGGATGGGGACCCACGACCAGGAGGCCGAGCAGCGCCACTGCCGTCGCGAGGCCGAAGGCCCGTCGGGGCGTCCCCAGGACGCCCACCACGACGAGGAGATACGCGAGACCCACCCCCGCCCCGGCGAGCACGTCGACGAGGTAGTGGACGCCGAGCGCGAGCCGAGAGAGGGAGACGAGCGCGACGAGGCCGGCAGCGAGCGCGGCGCGGCGACGGAGGGGACCCACGCGGACGGCCCACGCGAGCCCGCCGAAGACGACTGTCGTCCCCAGCGCGTGGCCGCTGGGGAAGCCGAAGCCGTCGCCGGTCGCCAGCCACGCGTACACCCCCTCCAGGGCCGCCGGGACGAGCGCGGCCTGGGGAGCCACGCCCGCGTCGGGCGGCCGGGCCAGGCCGAACAGCGGCTTGAGCGTCGTGAGCAACGCGACGGTCCCGAACAGGAGCGCCACGACCGTCGCCGCCCGCTCGCGGTCGACGCCCGCGCCGACCTGTGGCGTGGACCGGCCGAGCCAGTAGAGCAGCCCCACGACGACTGTGAGAAACCAGAGGTCACCGAGCTGGGTCACCAGGGCGAAGGGAACGACCGCGGGACCGAGGGCCTCGCCGAGCCACTCGGAGACGCCGATGGCGCGCACGGTCAGCCCCGCAGCCGATCGAGCAGGCGTCGTGGAATGCCCGCGGCACCGATCCCCAGACCGGTGACGAGCATCACGACGTAGAGCCCGAGCGTCGAGAGCCAGATCACGATCATCGCCAGCACGGCCCACAGACCCTGGTCCTGGAGGTAGTAGAAGGCACCGAGGGTCATGGCGGTGCCGTACAGCAAGACGAGGTACGGCCCCCAGCCACGGGCGTGGCCCCGCCGGAGTTCGCGGCGAACGTACCGGCGGAGGTCGTCTTTGACCTCGTCGCGATGGAGCGTCCGGTCCTCGACGTCCTCGCGGAACGACTCCAGTTCGGCGCGCAGTTCGTCGAGTTCTTCCTGTGTCGGATTGTCCCGCCGCGCGGGATCGTCGGGCGGGGGCGTCTCGCCGCCGCTGCCAGCCGCGTGGCGCTCGCTCGACGGCGTGCTGTCGGCGTCGTCCCCGTCACCCGCGTCCGGTGGGGGCGTCTCCCCGTCGTCGGCTGTCATCGTTGGACCGATGTGGGCGGCGGCCTGTTGTAGCTGCCGGTCCAGATTCTCGTGGCCGCCGGCCCGGGAGGCGGAACCCATATTGTGGGGGCCCTCCTTCGGCCGGACATGCAACGCGTGTTCGACGAGCGAGCGATGGAGGCGACCGCGCTCTTGCTCGTCGCCAGCGTGCTCCTGATCGGAGCCAGCCTCGCCGGCATCGGCGGTGGCGTCCCACTGGTGGCGGTACTGACGCTGATCGCTGTCACGCTCGCCGCGGGCAGAGAGCGCCTCCCCCGGCCCGGTCGGCGACTCGGCCAGGACCTCGACCGCTACGTTCGAGACCTCTGGATCGGGCCGGCACTGGCAGCGGCCGCGAGCGCGTTCGTCTTCGGGGCGACGCCCGCGGAGATCCAGACGGTCGGCGGCCTGCTCGGGTTCGTCGGCATGGTCAACTACTTCCTCCGGCCGGTGTACCACGCCGGCTACTCGCTCGTGACGCGATTCGTCGAGACGCTGGCCTAGAAGGAGTCGACCGTGGCGTCCCTGATCTCGGTCACGTCGGCGGCGGTCTTGAACGTCGTGCCGCCGTAGTGAGTGCGTGACGCGTCGTGTCCGGCCGCCCGCAGCGCGTCCAGAAAGTCGTCCATCGCGGGCGCGCCGACGCCCCAGCGCTTGCACAGGCGGTGCTGGTCGTAGTGAGTCGGCGTCGGGAGTTCCGCAGCGAGCGTCGCCAGCAGCTCGGCGGCCTGCTCGGCCGTCCCCATGTCCTCGGAGAGGTACTCGCTCACGGCCGCGGCGAAGTCGGGCTCGCAGGCCCCACCCAGCCAGAGCGGGCCGGCGGTCTGGAGGTGCTGGCCGCAGTTCGGGCAGGCGTCGGGCGCGTCGGCGTGGAGCCCCGCCTCGTGGGTCCGGTAGAGACACTGCTGGCAGTGGTAGACGTGGCCGATCTCGTCGAGGGCGCGGTTGGCCACGGTCGCGCCGTGGTCCAGTTCGAGGTACGTCCGGGCGTAGTGCTTGGTCGCGTGGCTGAGGATCGGGCGAGCGGCCACGTCGTAGCGGGCGGCGGTCCGGACCATCGCACCGAGCAGGATCCGCATCCCCATCTCGGCGTGGTACTCGGTGTTTCGGGGAACGGCGCTGTAGCTCCTGACGCCGCTCTCGAAGTGTGCGCCACAGAGCGGTGCGGTGTCGGTCGCGGTCACGCAGACGAGATCGCGGGTCCCCTGAAAGGCGGCGTCGGCGAAGGGGATCGGCGTCCCGAAGGGGTCGATGTCGACCACGTCCCAGGGATCGCTGTGCATCGCGACGTTGGCGTCCTCGTGGCGGACCGTCCCCGAGAGGTCGTTGCGATCGAGATTCCGTTCACAGAGGGCAACGGCGTCGGGATCTACGTCACACAGCGTCGCCTCCCAGCCGTCGGCGGCGGCCCGGACGCCGCGGACGCCACTGGCTGCCGTCGCGTCGAGATAGTGCTCGGCGCGGGGCTCGCGCTCTCGGAAGGCCCGCAGCGTCGCGATCGTCAGGTCGCGGTTCAGCTCCTGAACGGGGTTGAAAAAGACGTTCTCGCCCTTGCCGGCGTCGGCCTGCTCCGGTACCTCGACGGTGACCTGCCCCTCTGTGACGCGCATACCGCTACTGGAAGGCGGGGAGCGAAAAGCGCCACGCATCGGGCGCTCACCGACGGTGTTTTCACCCGTCTCACGCAAGTGGGGCCAATGAGCGCGGTCGAGGAGTGGGTGTCGATGCTCGAAGCCGCGGGAGAGCTGACCCCCGACGCCGTCGACCGCATCGTCTCGGTCCACGGTGACCGCGGCCAGCAGGCCATCGAAGCCGTCGGCGAGCAGCGGGTCAAGGCCTACCGGGACTTCACGATCGTCGTCGGCCACGACGACGAGTACGTCGTCGAAGACGGCGGCTGTACCTGCGCCGACAGCGAGTACAACCTCGACGCCACCGACCCCGAGCAGCTGTGCTGGCACGCGATCGCGGTCCGGATCGCCGAGGCCATCGAGGCCACCGACGACCACGACATGTGGTACTCCGACGTGCGCGATTTCCTCTGAGACGGACGGTTGTAGCAATGTTCCGGTGAGCGTCTCCCCCGTGGCGACGCGCACCGGTAAGTAACTACAACTTTCCGTATGAGACGGACGGTCGTCGCGATTTGCCGGTGAGCGTCTCCCCCGTGGCGACGCGCACCGGTACGCGACGACAGCTTTCCGTACGAACCGAGAGCCGAACGACCAGCACCGGTAAGTGACTCGCTGTCCTCCTGTCTGTAGATGATCGCCGGCAGCTGGATCGTCGTCGCGTCGCTGGCCTCGGGGGTCGGGACCCTGACCCTGCTGGGCCGACTCTGGCGCTACCGCGAGAAGCCGGGCGCGAAGTGGTTCCTGCTGTCGCTGGCCTGCCAGGCGCTGTGGAGCGTCAGCTACGCCGTCTCCCTGCTGGTGTTCGACGAGACTGTGCGGCTGGCCCTGGAGGTGCTTGGCTGGGCGCTGCTGGCCGGGATCGCGGTGTACTTTCTCGCGTTCGCGCTGGCCTACACCGGACGGGGCCACCTCGTGGAGACGCCGTGGTACCGCGCCCTGTTGACGCTGCCGGCCGTCGCCGTCGTCTTGCTCGGCACCAACCCCTGGCACGGGCTCGTCTGGGACGAGTTCTCCGTCGTCGCGATAGCCGGACTGGCGGGAACGGCCTACGAACTGCGGCTGTGGGCGGTGGTGGTCGCCACCGGCGGCGTCTTGATCGCGCTGCTCGGGAGTCTGGTGTTGTTCGACACCGTCGCCAGCTACGGGCGACTCTACCGCCGAGAGGCGATCGCCGTCGGCGTGAGCACGGTGCCGCCCCTGTCGGCGGTGATCGTCTGGCTCTACGAGATCGGTCCGGTCCCAGAGTTGAACTTCGCGACGGTGCTTTTCTTGCCCCACATCGCGCTCGACGCCTACGCGTTCGTCCGCAGCGACATGTTCGAGTTCCACCCCGCGACCCGCCGAGAGGGCGAACGCGCGGCCATCGAAGACCTCGGGAACCCCGTCGTCGTCGTCGACGAACACGACCGGATCGTGACGCTCAACGCCGCGGCCGAGTCGGTGCTTGGCGTCGAGAAGGCGCGGGCGCTGACGGAGCCACTGGCCGCGTTTCTGACAGACGAGACGTTCGCCGGTCCCGACGAGACGGACCGCGTGACTGTCGACATGGACGGTCGGCGACGAACCTACAGCCTCGCGACGACGCCCCTGACCGCCAGCGGTGACCGGCTCGGCTCGACGATCGTCCTGCAGGACATCACCGAGGAGATCCAGCGCGAGCAGCGACTCCAGGTGCTCAACCGCGTCGTCCGGCACAACCTCCGCAACGACATGACGGTCGTCCGCGGGTTCGCCGAGGCCGCGAACGAGGCGACCGACGACACCGAAGTCTCGGAGCTGCTCGACACCGTCGAGGGCAAGGCCGACGACCTCGTCGATCTGGGCGAGAAGGCCCGTGCCATCGAAGGAATCCTCGGTGCCGATCGGCGAGCGACCACCGTCGAACTCGCCGCGCTGCTTTCCGACGCCGTCGACGACGTGGACGCCGACGTGCCCATCGCCACGGACGTGCCCGACGTGACCGTGACGGTCGACGCCGACACGCTCCGGGTGCTGTGTGTCGCGCTCGTGGAAAACGCCGTGGAACACGGTTCCACGAGCCCTGACTCGAACACTCGTCAGGACGCCGCCACCGGCCAGCCGGACGAGACGAGCGACGAGAGAGCGCCAGTCCGGGTCACCGCGACGGTCCGGGACGGCGGCGTCGAGATCGCCATCGCGGACGACGGTCCGGGACTCCCGGAACACGAACGCGACGTGCTGGCGGCGGGCGAGGAGACGGATCTCGAACACTCGACGGGACTGGGGCTGTGGCTGGCCTCGTGGGCGACCCGCCGGCTCGGCGGGGACCTCGACTTCGAGGTCGACGACGGCACGACGGCGCGGCTGTGGGTCCCGGTCGAGGAAGACGGCGAGCAGTCGGCGGCCTGAGCTACTGGCAGGTTCTCGGCGACGATCTGTCCCCCAACTTTTGCGGGACATGATTCACCATGGCGAATGGTGATCCGGCTGGGAGAGCGAATGACGGTATGGACGATGAGGCGTACCTGGCGTTGGCCGACGAGCAGCGACGAGGGGTCCTCCTGGCACTCCTCGACGAACCGACGGTCGACATCGACGTACTGATCGGCAACCGAGCCGAGCCACTGAGACAGATCAGTCTCCACCACCAGCATCTCCCCCTGCTAGAGCAGATGGGATACGCAGAGTGGAACAAAGATGCGGAGCGCGTCTCTCGGGGACCGCAGTTCGAGACGATCCAACCGCTGGTCGAGTTCCACGGCGACGAGGTCGGGGCGTGGAGCGATCGCGAGACGGCACCGACCGATTCGGTGACCGTCGACTGACAGCGCCCGCCGTCTACTCGCTGTCGTCTTCGGTCAGTAGCGTGTGTTCGGTCAGCGTGATGATCGCCCGCCGGAGTCGCTCGGTCGTCGCCTGGTCAGAGATGCCCAGCTGGCCGCCGAGTTCCTTCGTCGAGATGCGCCGAGGAATCGAGTAGTACCCTTCCGAGACTGCCGTCGACAGTGCCTCACGCTGGGGGTGAGAGAGTCCGTAGTAGGGTCCGCTCTCGGGTTTGGTGGGGTTGTAGATGCGACGGACGTCGAGTTCGATGTCGGCGTCGTCACAGCGCTCTTTGAACGTCGAGAGGTGCTCGTGGTCCGGAAAGCGCAGTTCGAACTCCCAGGAGTCGGCGTGGCCCGTCGCCTCCAGCAGTTGGGCGTCGGCCTCGGCGAAAGCGGCGAAGAGGTCGTCGCTGTCGGTCCGCCAGCGAAACGCGTAGAGGACGCGGTGGTCGTGGACCTCGACCTCACGGAGGTGCTCGACGGCGTGGTGCTCCCGCACTGCCTCCTCGAAGATATCGCGGTCGTGGTCGTGGACCCAGAAGAACGGAACCGTCTGTTGGCCCATCGGCACCATCGTCTCCAGCACGACCGAGACCGGCCGTTCCATCGCAAGAATGCGTCCGAGTTCGAACTTCGTCGCAGGGACCTGCAGATCAGCGATGACGCTCATTACCGGAGTGACACGGGGAAGCGCAAAAAGTTGTAGGCTGGGTTGAATATCATGTCGGAATCGATTACATGGCATACCATGGTTGTCTCGGGGGTTTTTTACTCTGGCACGGCTTGGTCACGTACGGACAACGGTGTGCAGACCCCGGCGTCGATTCGGAAGTTTCGGCTCATTCGGGTCGTATCTGTAGACAGTCCGGCCACTATTATGACACGAGACAACCCATATCACGGAGACGTTACGACCGACGCGGAGTTTCAGGCCGCACTCACAGCACTGCTACAGTGTGCCCACGACAACGACCTCACCGTCGCGCGACCGTGGCCCTGCCGGACCAGTGGCAGCGGGCCAGACTGGGAAGCGACGATCGTCGAACTCGACGGGGCTACCGGATGACCGATCACGCACTGTCGGGATCGCCCAGCGCCGGAGGACAGCCGCTCTCGATGATCGTGCTGGAGGCGATCGCCCGCTATCGCGGCGTCTCGACCTGTGATCTTGACTTCGTCCTGTACGACGAGGTACACACCGAAGCACTGGACCAGCTCGGTCGCCACGACGGCGAGTGGCAGCTCACGATCGCAGTCGACGGCCACACGGTCACCGTCGACCACGACCGGTTCGTCACGGTCGACGGCAAACCGTCCTGACCACTCCGTGAGCGGCCACGCCGACGGGGCGGCCGGACGTGGCGACGCTACTCCGAACAGATACCGACGAAGTTACGCAAAATCTGTAGTCCCGTCTCTCCCGACTTTTCGGGGTGGAACTGGGTGCCAAAGACGTTACCGGCCTCGTTGGCGACGATGCTGGCGAAGTCGGTCCCGTAGTCGGTCGTCGCGACGACGGCGTCGTCGTCCGCGGGCTCGGCGTAGTACGAGTGTACGAAGTAGGCGTACTCGCCGTCCACACCGTCCACGAGCGGGTGATCGCGCTGGACGTCCAACTCGTTCCAGCCCATGTGCGGGACGGTCTGGTCGGTCCGAAAGCGGACGTTCTTTCCCGGCACCAGATCGAGCCCCTCGGCGTCGCCCTGGCCCTCGTGGTCGGCCTCCTCGCTCGTCGTCAGGAGCATCTGCATCCCGAGACAGATGCCAAAGAGCGGCGTCCCGGCCTCGGCTTCCTCGACCAGTGCCTCGCGGAACGGACCGGCGTTGTCCATCCCTTCGCTGAACGCGCCGACGCCCGGCAGAACGATACCGTCGGCCGCGGCGAACTCGGCGGGGTCCTCCGAGAGGGTCACGTCCGCACCGGCCCGTTCGAGCCCGCGGGTGACACTCCGGAGGTTCCCCAGCCCGTAGTCGACGACGACCACCTCGGCGGCGGTCTGTTTCGTGGCCATACGTAGCCTTCGCGAGACGCTCCTAAGTCGCTTCCTGTTCCGTCGAACCTTGCGCCTCCACTACTCGCGGTTCCACTCGTCACCGCTCGCATATCGAGGGCCAGCCACAGACGAACAGTCGTACGTGCTCGCCAGTGATCGCCAGCCGCGTCGGCGATCACTGGCAGACGGCTACAACTGTCCGTCTCACTTCGTTCGACACCGCTGCTCGCGGTTCCGCTCGTCACCGCTCGCATATCGAGGGCCAGCCCTCACTTCGTTCGGGCTGCCCCTCGCTAGAAATCACCGAGCCGCCGTTGCCCACTGTCCTCGTCCGTGTAGTCGGCGGCCGTCGCGATGGCGTCGGTGAAGGTGTCTGCCTGACTCCGGTCGTACAGCGTCGCCGCTGGATGGACCGAGACCAGCAGTTCGCGGCGCTGGCCGCCGATCTCGGGGTCGAACACGTCGCCGGCCTCGCTCGTGACGGCCACGTCCCGTTCCAGCAGGTGCTCGGCCGGCACCTTGCCCAGAGTCACGATCAGCTCCGGATCGACCAGTTCGATCTCGCGTTCGAGATAGGGGCGGCAGTTGGCCAGTTCCGCCTGCCGGGGATCGCGGTTGTCGGGCGGGCGACAGCGCACGCAGTTGGTGATGCGTACGTCGCCCCGATCGAGTCCCGCCTCGCGCAGGGCGTCGTCCAGTACGTCGCCGCTGCGACCGACGAACGGCTCCCCGTCGGCGTCTTCCTGCGCACCGGGGGCCTCGCCGACGAACAGGAGGTCTGCCTCCGGCGGTCCGGTCCCGTCGACGATCCGAGACCGGGAGTCGACGAGGTCGCCACAGCGCTCACAGTCGGTCACCTGCAGCCCGTCCATCTGCTCCATACTCGGCCCTGTGGCGGGACGGACAAAAGCGCTCGTCGTTCATACTGCTGGCTGTACCTTCGTGAAGATCTTCGCCACCCCGGGGTGGCGAAATCGTTCACAGATTTACAGCCGGTAGTATCAGACGCCAGCCACAGCGAGCGCGGCGGCGGCGATGGCCACGAGGAAGCCGGCCACGACGAGTACGAGCCAGGACTGAGCGCCCTCGGGCGGGACGAGGACCGCCCGCTCGGGGTCGTCGGCGTCGTAGTGGACGGTCACCTCGGCGTCCTCGTGGAACTCGCCGAGCAACACGGTGGCGCCGCGGCGCGAGAGCGGGTCGGTGTTGGCCCGCACGCGGTCGTGTCGGTAGGTCACGCCGTCGACCACGTACTCGTAGCTGACCGCGGGCGTGTAGTCCCCACGCCGGGCCCTCGTCTCGGCGTCGAGGTCCGACTCGACGACCGTGCCGGTCGTCGTCGCGTCGTAGGGGTCGCGTCGCGCCCGTCGAAAGTATTGGGCCAGTCCGTAGCCAGCGACGGCCAGGCCAGTCGTAAAGACCGCCAGCAACGGGAGCGAGACCATACGATCGTCTCGGCCGGGACAGTCGTATGACTACCGGTCGGTGAGCGCGGAGAGAAGAGCCGATCAGGCCGAGCGGGGTTCGCTGGCCTTCGGTCGGAGCTTCTTGTAGCCACACTTGCGGCACTTCTCTGTTCGGGCCGGGTTGCGAGCGTTACACCGCATGCAGATCTGCTTGTTGAGGAGTCGCTCGGACGCTTCTTCGAACTTAGCCATACGCGTCCATTCCCGTCGGCGCGGTTAAGCGTTTCCGAATCGGCTCGTCCGCCGTCTCGACGACGGCCGCGCGTCTCAGACCAGACCGAAGATGTTGTTGAACGCGAACCCGAGCACTCCGGCGAAGGCAAAGTGGAGAGCAACGAGGGGCATGGCAGAGCGCCACTTGAGGCGGTAGACGTAGCTGATCGAGAACAGATCGGTCGCGAGCGTGGCGGCGATAGTCACCAGGACGAGCAGGCCAGCGCCGGTGTACTGCTGGAGGAGCAGGGAGACGACCGCCGGTGCGATCGCCGCGTAGGCGGCCCGCTGGCTCGGGACTTCGCCGATGAAGAACACGGCCGCCAGGTGGAGGGTCACGCCGTAGAACAGCCAGGTCACGAGCAGCGTCACGGCGATCGCTACCAGCCCGCCGCCAGCGATACCCGTCTGCAGGAGGCCGAACATAGCCGACGGTACGGCTGGCCCGCTAAAGGATGCATCGAAGGCGTGCCGGCCAGAGAGAAGACGAGAGGCGTCGTCGCGCTATTCCAGCAGGCCGAGGTCTTCGAGTCGGGAGACGATCTTGTCGACGGCCTCCTTGGCGTCGTCGGGCTCTTTCCCACCCGTGATGACGAGTTTCCCCGAACCGAAGAGCAGGGCGACCACGTCGGGATCGTCGAGCCGATAGACGAGGCCGGGGAACTGCTCGGGCTCGTACTCGATGTTCTCCAGCCCCAGCCCGATCGCGATCGCGTTGAGGTTCAGCGTTCGACCGAGGTCGGCCGACGTGACGATGTTCTGGACGACGATCTCCGGGTCGTCGTCGACCTGAATGTTCAGATCGCGGAGCTTGTCGAAGACGATGCGCAGACTCTGGTGGACGTCGTCGGTGCTTTTCGCACCGGTACAGACGATCTTCCCCGATCGGAAGATCAGCGCTGCCGACTTGGGGTCCTGGGTCCGATAGACCAGCCCCGGGAACTGCTCGGGATCGTAGTCCGCCCCTTCCAGGTCCATCGCCACGCTCTGGAGGTCGAGTTCTTGCCCAATGCCAGTCGAGGCGACGACGTTTTCGATATTGATGGTTTCCTTGGGGTCAACCATGTCTCGACTTAAAACACGTATTTAAGACTTATAAAGGTTGATGGCATGGACTGACAGATCCCACACTGGAGCGATCACACGGCCGTCTCGTCGTCGCTCCGAGAGCGAACGGATCGGCACCCTGAAACCCCACTGGCACCCACCGTCGGGCGTGTACGTCCTCGAACTCGCCGGCCAGGACGATCGCTTCGCAGCCAGGGAAGCGGCCAGCGCGGCGACCGACGTGAGCCTCCGCGCGCCAGGACTGGCGACCGCACGGGGGATCACCGACCGCGTGCGCACCCTGGCGTTCACTCGGCGGGCCAGTGAACTGCTCGCCACCTGCGAGCCGACGGTCGACAGCGCCAGCGTGACCCTCGACGCCGCGAACGTCGACCGCACCGGCAGCGTCGCCGTCCGCGCGGTCGACGTGCGATCGACGACCGGGATCGACACCGAGCGCGCCGAACGCGAACTCGGGCAACGACTGGTCGAGCGGGGCTTTACCGTCGACCTCGACGATCCGGACCACGAGCTCCGGGCGCTCTTCTCGGCGGGCCACCAGCAGGCCACCGACGCCAGCGAAGTCGCCGCCGACGCCGACGGCGTCTGTGCGCTCGCGTGGCTGGAGAGCGCCTCCGTCCGGGACTACGGCGAGCGCGCGCCGATGGATCGCCCCTTCACCCAGCCCGGCAGTATGGACCCGATGGAGGCCCGCGCGATCGTCAACATCGCCGGTGCGCGGGCGGACCGGCGCGTCGTCGACCCGATGTGTGGCACCGGCGGCATCCTCATCGAGGCCGGCCTGACGGGTGCCGACGTGGTCGGGACCGACGCACAGGAGAAGATGGTCCGGGGCGCGCGCGAGAACCTCGACGCCTTCCTCGACGACTTCGCCGTCGCCCGTGCCGACGCCACCGCCCTCCCGCTCCGGGACGACATCGCCGACACCGTCGTCTTCGACGCCCCCTACGGCCGCCAGTCCAAGATCGAGGGCGAACTGGACGCCGTCGTTTCGGGTGCGCTCGCAGAGGCCAAGCGGATCGCCCCGCGGGCCGTGCTGGTCGCGGACCGCTCGTGGGAAGACGCCGCCGAGGCGGCCGGCTGGACCGTCGAGGACCGCTTCGAGCGTCGAGTGCATCGCTCGCTCGTTCGGCACGTCCACGTGCTGGGTTGATTCGGTTCGGCGACGGAAATAGTTAGACGAGCGTCAGATCCTTCTGCGTTCGCGTGCTACAGACTAGCACACGTGCCACTCTGGTCGACACCACACGACGACGGCGACCACGTCTACGAGTGTCGCCGCTGTGATCGGCGCGTCCAGACGGAACACGCACCCCAGGAGTGCGAGGCGTGTGGCGGGGCGATGCGGGCCGTCCACGCGGCGAACGCAGAGTAGCGACGACGGTCAGGACAGCGCCGCGAGCAGTTCGTCGGCGGGCCCGTCCATCCGTCCGATGAGGTCCCGGCAGCGCTCGCGAGCGGCCGCGTCGGCGGTCACCAGCACCATCCCCTCGTCTGGCTGGCCGTAAACGACGCTCGCGCCTTCCGGGACCGCCAGTACGGCCGGCAGCGCCGCCAGATCCTCCTCGCCGTCGACCCGGATCAGCGTCGTCCCGTCCTCGTCGAGCCCCCTGCTGAGCGCGCCGATCAGGGAGCCGGTGATCGTCCCCGCCGGGTTGTCGACGGTCCGGCAGTGGTCGAACCCGCCGACGGCGTCTCGAACCTCCGGATCGACCGCCGCGCGCTTGGTGCGATCGTCGACGAACGCGACCGCGGGCGTGTAGCCGGCCTCCAGCAGGTGGTAGGTGACGATGTCGCCGACGGCGACGATCGGCTCGGCGGCGGCCGTCAGCAGTTCGTCGGCGTCGGTGTAGATCGGACCCAGCGGCTCTTTGAGTTCGTGGCGCAGCGACGACGGGAGGTCGAGGCGGAGCGAAGACACGTTAGCGGACTTTCAGTGCGTACTGCCCGGACTCGGTCACTTCCATCTCCTCGGCAATCTCGGAGGTCTCGGGGTGGGCGATGACGACGTAGCCGGCCCAGTCTTCGGTCAGCGATGTCGAGCCACAGATCTCGCAGGACTCTTCGGCTTCCGAGGGCTGGACGCGGTGACAGTCACGACAGACGAGGCGATCAGCCATCAGCTATCACCGGCTTCCGCCTCTGCGGCGCGTTTCTCCCGTTCCTCCTGGAGCCAGCCGTGCTTGCCCAGACCGACCTGCTTTGCCGTGAGGCCGATCTTGGAGTCGCGGGGGTTGCGCTCGTCGATGCTCTTGGTGACGATGCGTGCGCGGACGGCGTCGCCGGTCCCCAGGGTCCGGTTGGACTCCCGGGAGGCGAGTGCCTGTCCCTCCTCGTCGTAGGCCAGATACTCGTCGCTGATCTGGGAGACGTGGAGCAGGCCGTCGACCGGCCCGATGCCGACGAAGGCACCGAAGTTGACCACTTCGACGACCTCGCCGTCGACGACTTCCTGCATCTGTGGGTCGAAGGTGAGCGCGTCGAACTCGGCCTCGTAGTAGACGCCGGGCTTGTTCGGGAGGACCGCGCCCTCGCCGATGTCCTTGACGTCGATGACGGAGACGACCGAACCCACGTCTTCGTCCATTCGTCCTTCGAGCTTGTCCTGCAGGAGCTTCTTGACCAGATCCGGAGACACGTCTGCGAGGTGCCGCGGGGGCACTTCGACCGTGTCGCGGAGTCGAACCCGTTTGTACATGTTATGGTTGAGTAATGGCGAGTTTGTTCCGGCCCCTTAAACTAATTACTGGAACGCCACGGTCCAGCAACCGTCGTTTGAGGGGCGCGTCGTTCGTCACGGCGTGTGTCACGTCGTCGTCGCCGGCCAGTTCGACCATCGCGTCGTCCGCGTAGTCGGCCGCCGCCTCCCGGACCGAACAGCGGTCCGCGAGATCCCGGCCCACGCTGGCCGCGGTCGCTTCCGCCCCCGCGCCCACCGAGAGTTTGTCGAGTTCGGCGAGGACGGACCGAGGGACGAGACAGTCGGTCTCGTCGAATCCGAGGCGATCGAGTTCCGCGAACAGACGGACGTTGCATTCGACCGGCATCATGAGTGCGTTCGTGTCCAGGAGGATCATTCCCGGAGCGTGCCGACGCCGATGAGCCGCCATCGGGCACCGACACGTCGGTTGATCGCGATCTTCGCGCCGGCCTCGGCACAGACCGGCCGCTTGAGTGCGACTTCGCACTCGCCGCCGCGAGCGCTCGTGACCGAGCCGACCGTCGTCGCGGTCCCGATCGTCAACATGAGCGGTTCGCCGGTCGAGATCGCTTCGACCTCGCCGCCGTCCTCGCCGACGATGCGTTCGAGCAGATCGACGTCCATCTCGAAGCGCTCGTGGGTCGGCGGGAGCGTGCCGGGCGGTCCGGCCACGCGGCCGGCCAGCGCGTCACCTTTCGTGATCGACGGATCGAGTCCGGTACCGACACCCAGCAGTCCGCCGGGGGTGGCGGCGTCGACCGACTCGCCGCCGGCCTGGAGCGATCGCACGTCGGTCGTCACCGGCTGCCACTCGCTCTGGCCGCCCTCTTCGACCTCGCGGCCGGGGCGGAGTTCGATCTCGTCGTCGGCTTCGAGCTGGCCGTCGACCAGCGAACCACCGAGGACGCCGCCCTTGAGGTTCTCCCAGGTCGTTCCCGGACGGTTGATGTCGAAGCTCCGTGCGACGAGCATCCGCGCGTCGGCGTCGGGGTCACGCTCCGGCGTCGGAATCTCGCGTTCGATCGCGTCGATGAGCAGGTCGAGGTTCACTTCCTGGCCCGCGCTGATCGGGACGATCGGTGCGTCTTCGGCGACGGTGCCGGAGACGAACTCCTTGATCTGCTCGTAGTTGTCCTGGGCACGCTCGCGGTCGACGAGGTCGACCTTGTTCTGAGCGATGACGATGTTGTCGATGCCGATGATGTCCAGTGCCATCAGGTGCTCTTCAGTCTGTGCCTGTGGCACGTCCTCGGTCGCGGAGACGACGAGGACGGCACCGTCCATGATGGCGGCACCCGACAGCATCGTCGCCATCAGCGTCTCGTGACCCGGCGCGTCGACGAACGAGACCGTTCGCAACGGTTCGGTGTCGACGTCGTGTTCTTCACAGTGCTCGGCCGCGGTGAACGCGTCGGGTTCGTCGGCATCGGGACAGCGACGGAACGTGGCGTCTGCGTAGCCCAGACGGATAGAGATACCACGTTTCATCTCCTCGGAGTGCTGGTCCGTCCATTCGCCTGAGAGAGCCTGGACCAGCGTCGTCTTTCCGTGGTCGACGTGGCCGACGAGTCCGATGTTCACCTCCGGTTGGTTGTGCGATGTCATCTCGGGAGTAATCTTGGTAGTGGTTCGCCCCCTGCGAGTGATAAACCTACTGTTTCGGCCACACAACGGTCGCTTGGGAGCACGACGCACGATTCGACCGGACGTGGCTGTCAGACGGAGTCGGCGGCCGTGCGCCGACGGATGTGTGTCGCCATCGCCGCGTACTGTTTGGTCGAGAACTGCTTGTGGACGTAGTCGACGTCCGCGTCGCGCGCCGCGATCATCAGCTCGGCGTCGCCGTCGCTCGTATAGAGGATGCGAACGGCGTCGGGGAGCCGCTCGCGGACGCGTTCGAGGAAGGTCAGTCCGTCCATCTGTGGCATGTGGTAGTCACTGACCACGCAGTCGAAGCGGTCGTCCAGCGCGTCGAGCCCCTGGCCGACGCTGGTCGCCGTCGCGACTTCGAGATCGTCGCCGGTCCGTTCGAGATAGGTCCCGACCAGCTCTGCCATCTGTGGCTCGTCGTCGACCACCAGTACGTCGATCGCGCTCGCGTTCCCACCGCCGTCACCCACGGGTGCCATCTCCCCCCATCTATTCCCCGCCACGGTATAAAATACCATGCTGTGTGGAGCGGTCGCCGCGCCGTTTTTGGCCGTCGCCGCCCTGGACGACGGTGTGCGCGAGTTTGCTTTCGAGGTCGGGCTCTGTCGAGCGATCGAGCGCGACGGGATCGTGGCCCGCCAGCTCGGGGCGAGCGTCCACGGCCGCCGCGTGCTCGATGTCGTCCAGATCGAGCCCGGCCCGGCGTTCGAAGAGCGCACGGCGATCACGCCCGAACGCCTCCCGAGCGCGGCCATCGAGGCCGACGTGGGGCCGGGCCGGGCCCGCTACTGGAAAGACGCCTTCGACTGCCATCCCGAGCGGGCCGAGCGCGCCCTCGAACTGGCCAGCGAGCGAGGCTTCTTCGAGCGCGAGCGACGCAACGGTCGCACGTACGTCCGCCAGACGACGCGCTATCCCGACTGGTTCGACCGCCTCGTCGCCGTCGAGAACAAGCCCGACCTCGATCGGCCAGGGGACCTGGAGCGCCAGCTGCGAACCGACGTGTCGCTGGCGGCCGTCGACGCGGTCGTCCTCGCGACGGCCTCCCACGTCACTCGCGCCCACCTCAACCGGCTGCCCGAGGAGGTCGGCGTCTGGCGGTTCGATCCCGAGACCGGCGAGCGCGAGGTGCGCCGCGAGCCCGCCCAGCTCCCGGTCGACGAGCCCGGCGTCGAACTCGTCGCCCAGGAGCCCGGACAGACGGAGATCCGGATCGTCAGCGCCGCCGAGAAGGCGCGACTGCGCCGTCGCATCGCCGAGCGGGCCTACGGGAAGGGATGGCGGTCCTACGACCTGCCGCCGTGTGCGCGCTGTTCGCCCGACGACGACGGCCTGCCCTACTGCGAGTGGAAAGAGCGACCGGTCCACGCCAACAGCGAGTGCGACAGCGACTGTGGCGGGTTCGAGCCCGCAGAGCCCCCCGAGGTCGACGCCGACCGACTGCGGGCCGAGCGGACGCCCTGGGACCCCGAGCCGGAGGGGCGAGCGCGCCGACAGTCGGGACTCGACCGGTTCCTGTGAGACGGAGTATGGTCGCTCACTCGCCGCGCCACACGGGCTGGCGCTCGCCGTAGGTCAGGGTCCGCCAGCACCACTCGACCGGACCGAAGCGGAAGAATCGGAGCCACAGGACCGACAGCGCGATCTGGACGGCCCAGATCACGACGACCACGCCCAGCAGTTCGACGCGGTCGAGCCGCCCGAACAGCCCCAGCCCGTGGCCGTAGAAGATCGACGTGGCGAGGACCGTCTGGAACAGGTAGTTCGTAAAGGCGGTGCGCCCGACGGCCGCCAGCGTCCGGGTGACGATCCCCGTCGGTCGCCAACGCGTGTACAGCGTCACCGCACCGACGTAGCCACCGGCCACGAGCAGGCTCCCCCAGTGGTTGAACTGCCGCCAGTACATCGCGGCGTCGGCCGACCAGTCGTTGGCCTCGATGTACCAGACGCCGGCCAGCACGACCAGGAGGCCGACGACGCCGACGGCGACGAGCCGGCGGTAAAACTGCGTCGAGCGCTCGCCGGTCAGCACGCCCCAGCGATAGAGGGCCATCCCCAGGAACATCGAGCCGCCGGCACGCCACAGCGTCGACCCGACGAAGCCGGAGGTCTGTCGCCGAAACGCCGTCGGGACGCGGTGGTCCATCTGGGCCAGCCATCCCGAGCGGTAGGTGGCGACCTCCTGCTGGAGGGTCGCCGCCGGGGGCTGCCACTGCTGGGCGATCACCGACGGCCCCTGAGCGATGGCGGCGAACAGCTCGGTGGCGAACGGTGCCAGCAAGAAGAGCACGCCGAGGCGGGCGAGTACCGCCGGCTCGCGGTTGCGAAAGGAGACGAGCAAGAGCCCACAGAAGGCGTAAGCGACCAGCACGTCGCCGTACCACAGGAGGTAGGCGTGGCCGAGCCCGGCGAGGAGGAGCCAGCCGATCCGGCGGTAGTACAGCCCCATCGCCGCCTCGCCGTCCCGGCGCTTGCTGTCGGTAAACAGCAGGATGCCCGCGCCAAACAGCGCCGAGAACAGCGTGATGAACTTCGACTTCGCGAAGACGTGGGCGGCCAGCCACGCCCAGTAGTTCGCGCCGGTGAGGTCGCCGTAGGTCTGGGGGTTGAGCAGCACCGACTCGGGCATCGCGAACACCCAGACGTTGATGAGGAGGATGCCCAGCACCGCCAGCCCGCGGATGGCGTCGAGGCTCACGATCCGGTCCGATGGCGGCGTGGGCGTGGCAGCGTCGCTCATCGCTTCGCCCCCGTAAGCTCGAACCGCTGACCGTCGACCGCGACGTCGTCGCGAAAGGCCTGTTCGGGCGGAACGAAGTGGGCGGTGTGGACGATCCGATACCGGTCGGCGGCGAGGTCCTCGGCCAGCGCGCGGGCACCGGTCAGAGTCATGTGTTTGGTCCCGAACGTCCGTGGTCGGCCGGCGTCGTCGTAGTGATCGCCGCCGGCCGGGTGGTGCGAGCAGAGGTCGTCGTGGACGATCCCCTCGACGAGCGCGAGGTCCGCGCCCCGTAACACGTCGCGGGCGTCCTCGTCGATTGCGTAGCTCGTGTCGCCCGAGACTGCGAGGCTCGCGCCGCTGTCGGGATCGTCGACGCGGAGGCCGTACGAGACGAGCGGCGGGTGGACGACCGGCACCAGCGTCACCTCGAAGCCCGCCGCCTCGAAGCGCCGGAACGGCGTCCGTCCGTGGACGGAGATCCGGTCGAGGTAGTGATAGCGGTCCCGGATCGTCCCGGCGACGCTCGTGTCGGTCTGGGGGTCTGTCTCGTCGGCGGCGTACACTGGCAGCGAGTCGACCAGCCGGTAGACGTTGCCCAGCCCGTCGAGGTGATCGAAGTGGACGTGCGTGACCACCGCCGCGTCCGGCAGCGGGACCGACTCGCGGAGGAACTGCTGGCGGAAGTCGGGACTGAAGTCGATCAGGAGCGATTCGCCGCTCGCGCGTTCGACGTGGACCGAAAAGCGAGTCCGTTCGACGCCGCGGTCGCGGGCGCGTTCGCAGGTGGCACAGTCACACCCGACCGTCGGCGTCCCCGTCGTGTCCCCCGTTCCCAGCAGCGTGACCTGCATCGTCTCCGGATGGGTCCCTCGCGGACAAAGGCGTGGCGGTCAGTGGTCGTGATCGTGGTGGTCGTGGCCGCCGTCAGACGCCGCTTCGGAGTCCTCGTCGGTCCCCGAGATGTCGCCGCCAGCGACCAGCGCGTCGTGGTCGCCCTCGATCATGTCCATGTTCTTGAGGTTGTCCCGTTCCTCGAAGTCGGTGACGGCGTCCCGGAGGTCCTGCTGGGTGAGCGTCGTCCGCTCTTCGGTCAGTGCTTCCAGTACCGCCTCGCGGAGGACGAGCCGGAGGTCACTGCCGGTCAGGCCCTCGGTGATCTCGGCCAGCTCGTCGGGCTCGAAGTCGACGATCTCCATCTCCTGGGTGACCACCCGGAGGATGTCCGAACGCATCCCTCGGTCGGGCTTGGGGAAGTTGACGATCTCGTCGAAGCGCCGCCAGGCCGCGGCGTCGAGCTGGTCGGGGTGGTTGGTCGCGCCGATCAGGAGCACGTCGTCCTGGATGAGGCTGACCTCGTCGATGGACTTCAGGAGCGTGTTGACCGCGCGCTTGATCGCCGCGTGCTCGTCCGAGGAGCGGGTCTTGGCGACGAAGTCGAACTCGTCCATAAAGAGGATACACGGCGAGAGTCGCTTTGCCACCTCGAAGGTCTTCTCGACGTTCTTTGCCGTCTCGCCGAGATACTGGGAGGTGATCATCGACAGCTTCACCTCGACGAAGGGGAGGTCCAGATCCTGTGCGAGCGCGCGGGCGACGCTGGTCTTGCCCGTGCCCGGCGGCCCGACAAAGAGGAGCTTCCCGATCTCGCGCAGCCCGATCTGGGCCAGGTAGTCGCGGTGCTCGATTGCCTTGACGATCTTGTGGATCTCGGCCTCCTGATCGGGCGTGAGGACGAGCTGGTCCATCGTCATGTCGACTTCCTCGGGTGCCCGGACCTCGACGAGGTCGAGCATCCCCTCCTCTTCTTCCTCCTCGTCGAAGGCCTCGTCCAGCAAGGCGTCGATCAGCGCCCGGTCGGCGCGGGCGGGCCGGTTCTGCTGGCGCGCGCTCTCGTAGTCGACCCCGTCGACGCGGTCCTCGAAGGCCGCGGCCATGACCGGGTTGCGCTGGAGGCGCTCGGCGTCGGTGCGCTTCTCGTACCACTCCTCGGCCATCTCCCGGTCGGTAAAGGAGATCGCGCCGGAGAACTCGTCGCGGTCGGTAAACATCAGTTCCGAGACGGCTTCCCAGGGTCGTTCGATGCCGGTGGCGGTCGTGGCCGCGCTACTCGTCGGCGTCAGCGGCCGCTCGATCTCCCCGTCGGTCCAGAACGCGGCCCGGTACCCCGGCGGGAGATCGTCGGGTTCCAGATCACGCTGTTCGGTGTAGATCTTCGTCGTCAGCAAGAACTCGACGATATCTAGCTCCGGATCACTCATTCCCAGCCACGTACGCCGGGCACGGGGATAAGTGAATCGAACCGGGGCGTCCGTGGGAGGGTCTCGCGGGGTAAACGGACGACACCGGCCTCCGAGTTTGTGAGATTTTAACACGGCTGCGCTCCACGGTGGGTGTATGACACGGACACCAGTCGTCGTCGACGCGGTACGGACGCCCCAGGGCAAAGAAGACGGCGTGTACGCCGACACGCGAAGCGAGGACCTCTCGGTCCCGCTGATCAACCAGATGCTCGCGAGCACGGGCGTCGAGTCCGCGCAGGTCGACGACCTCGTGTGGGGCTGTGCCCAGCAGCGCGACGAACAGGGCAACAACCTCGCCCGCGTGATCGCGCTGCTCTCGGACCTCGGCGAGTCGGTGCCGGGGACGACGGTCAACCGCTGGTGTGCCTCCTCGGCACAGGCGATCACGACCGCCGCAGACGCCATCGCCGCCGGACAACGCGAGTGTGTGATCGCCGGGGGCGTCGAGTCGATGTCCCGGGTCAAGATGGGCGAGAACACGCACAACGTCCACCCGAAGCTCGCCGAGCTGTACAACATCGGCGAGCTACAGATGGGGATGACCGCCGAGAAGGTCGCCGACGAGTACGACGTCGCCCGCCAGGAACAGGACGAGTACGCCCTGCGGAGCCAGCAACGCGCCGCCGAGGCAACCGAGTCCGGGCGGTTCGACGACGAGATCGTCCCGATCGAGACCGACGACGGCCCCGTCGACGCCGACGAGGGCATTCGCCCCGACACCACGCTGGAGAAGCTGGGCGAACTCCCGACCGTCTTCAAGTCCGACGGCTCCATCACGCCCGGCAACGCCTCGCAGGTCTCGGACGGCGCTGCCGGCCTCATGATCACTTCGGAGGCCTTCGCCGAGGAACACGGGCTCGACGTGCTGGCGGAAGTCGGCGACCACTCGGTGGCCGGCGTCGACCCGACGGTCATGGGCATCGGTCCGGTCCCGGCCGTCGAGTCGCTGTGTGAGCGGACCGGTCGCGATCCCGAGGAGTACGATCTGGTCGAACTCAACGAGGCCTTCGCCAGCCAGACGCTGTACTGCCAGCGCGAACTGGGCTTCGACGACGACATCTTCAACGTCAACGGCGGGGCCATCGCGATCGGCCACCCACTGGGAGCGAGCGGCGCGCGCCTGCCCGTGACGCTGATCCACGAGATGAACAAACGCGACGCCGAACTCGGGCTGGCGACCGAGTGTGTCGGCTTCGGGCAAGGCCAGGCCATCGAGTTCCGCCTGCCCCAGTAGCCCCAGCGTCCGGCGAGCGAAGCGAGCCGGTTCGCCGAACCGAGCGCAGCGAGGGTCGGTTTTTTCGCCCACGTTTTTCGAGGAGTGGTGCGCGAGCGAAGCGAGCCGGTCCGTGACAGACCACAGAACGCCAGTTTCGGGGCGTTCTCGCAGGTTTATCCGTTCGGCGACGCTGGGAGTGGTATGGAAATCGGAGCGATGTTCGAACAGATCCCGTTCGCCGCGGAGCTGGGTATCGAATTCGACGAGGTGGCGGACGGTCACGCCGAGGGCCGCCTGCCGCTGCGCGAAGAACACTCCTCGAACCCCGGCGGACAGATCGCCCACGGCGGCGTCACGTTCTCGCTGGCCGACACCGTCGGCGGCGCGGCCGTCGTCTCGAAGTCCGAGTCCGTCTCGCCGACGATCGACATGCGGATCGACTACCTCGCGCCAGCGACCGCAGATTTGCGGGCCGTCGCCGACGTGGTCCGGTCGGGTGCGAGCGTGGCGACCGTCGACATCGAGGTGTACGACGCCGACGACCACCACGTGGCCAGCGCCCGCGGCGTCTACAAGACCGGCGGACAGGGCGAGGCGACCCCCTGGACCGACGGCACCGACGTAGAGCCAGCCAACGGCGACGAAGGACAGCAGTCCGAGGAATGACGCATGTCGCCCTCCGGGACGGGAGAGAAAAGCTTGCGGGGGAGACAGCCAGTAGCGTCAGTTCCAATACAAGTGCGAGCGCGAAGGGACGCACTTCGTGGCGGTCAACCCGAGCGGGACGACCAAGGAGTGCACTTCGTGCGGCGTTTCGACGGAGAAGCCGCTGTGGGTACGTGAACAGTCCTGTCCTGCCTGCGGGTTTGAGGCGGACAGGGACGCGAATGCGGTCGTCAGACTACGTCTGACGGGCAGCAAAATCGCGCAGCGATTTTGCGACGGCGTGGAACATTCTGTCTCGCGGTCTCGAAGACGTAGGAGTCGGATACTCCGAATCAACGCCTGTGGAGACTGCGCTCCCTACGGACACCGATTCGGTGTCTGCAAAGCGCGTCGTGGAAGCAGGAAGCCCGACCCTCAAGGAGCGAACCGCGCAAGCGGTGAGCGAGTAGGGGAGGGTAGTTCACTGATGTCTCTGTGTTCAACGGCGACTGAACACAGGACGACGGCAGAAAACGTCGTCAAGCGGTCTTCGAATCGACCATCTGCATCCCCTCACGAACGGATTCGCGACGGCCCAGCAGCGTGATCATGTCGCCTTTCTCGATGACGAAGTCGGCCGTGGGCACCTTCGTCTCGCCGTCGCGGGTGACCAGCGCGATCAGGCAGGCCTCGGGCAGCAGGGAGCCGACCTCGTTGATCGGTTTCCCGACGAACTCCCCGCCACAGACCTCGACTTCCTGGACGTCGCCCTCGTGGCCGATGTCGGACATCCAGTTGGCGATCGCCGGGCGTTCGATCTGGTTGTCCATCGCCCAGGCCGTCGCCATCGACGAGGAGATGGTCCGAACGCCCAGATCCTCGAACGCCTCGACGTTGTCGGGGTTGTTGGCCCGTGCGATGACGTTCTCCACGTCGAACTTCGAGGACGCCAATTGTGACACGAGCAGGTTCACGTCGTCGTCACCGGTGGCGGCGGCGACGATCTTGGCGTTGTCGGCCCCGGCGGCACGTAACGTGTCCGTGTCGGCTCCGTCGCCGTACTCGACGGTGTAGCCGGCGTTTCGCGCCGATTCGACGACTGCTTGATTCTTCTCGATGATGACGATGTTCTCGCCGCGGTCTTCGAGGCGTTCGGCGAGCGACCGGCCCACCTTACCGCCTCCAACGATGATGACTCGCATTGGTATCACGTCCAGGTATTCTGCGATGTAGCGCGCGAGGCCACCTTCGAAGATGGCCGTCAGCAGGATCGCGAGGAAGACGACCCCCAGCAGGAGACTGGCCTCCTCTGGGAGCCCTTCGGATCGGAGTTGCACGGCAAACAGCGTCGCGACCGACGCGGGAATGATCCCGCGGGGACCGACGAGACTCATGAACGTCCGCTCCTGTAGCGTGAAGCGGTCGCCGACGGTCGAGATGAAGATCAGGAGCGGGCGCAAGACGAGCGCGATGATCACGACGACGGCGACGCCCGCGAGACCGACCGTCTGGAGCGTGGAAAATTCGAGCAGGGCCGCGAGAGTGATGAAGACGAACGAGAGGACGATGAGCGTGATGTCGCCCTTGAAGTCCTCGATGTCTTCCTCGTAGGGGATGTCGGCGTTGCCAAGCAGGAAGCCGGCCGTCGCGACGGCGGCGACGCCGGCCTCGCTGGCGAGTGAGTTCGCCGAGGCGTAGGCGACCAGCGCCCCCGCGAGGACGAGCAGTCGGGCGTTGCGCGGTGCGTCGCCGGGCGCGAGATCCACGTACCGGACGAGGTAGTACAGCACACCGGCGACGACGACCCCGAAAAAGAGGCCGATCCCGAGTCGTCCCGCGAACCCTTGCAGGAGCCCCTCGAAGCTGTCTGCGGGGTTGACGATCTCGAAGAAGACGACGGCCAGAATGGCGGCGCTCACGTCGTTGACGATCCCCTCGGTCTCCAGCGTGGCCGCGACCCGGTCGCGCACCGGCACGATGTCGAGGATCGGCGTGACGACGGTCGGGCCGGTGGCGGTCAACAGTGCGCCGATAGTCAGCGACAGCGCCCAGGAGGCTCCCAATGCGAAGTGGACCGCGATAGCGGTACCCAGCAGCGCGATGAGCGCACCGATCGTGACGACGCGCAGCGCCGCCGCCGGGGCTTCGCGGATGCGGCCGACCCTGAGGTGAAACGCCCCCTCGAAGACGATGATCGCGACCGAGAGGCCGACGATCGCCGGCAGCGCGTCACCGAACGACGCCGGATCGATGATCCGACCACCGAGGAAGGGGAGGTAGCCGGAGAGATACCCCGAGATCGGTCCGAGCAAGAGTCCGGCACCGATGTAGAAGATGATAGTCGGGATCTGGAGTCGGTCGGCGAGCAACTGAGCGAGGACGCCGATCGCAGTGATCCCCGCGACGAGGAGTATCAGTTCAGTAGCCGCCATCTACAGGAACGCACGGAGTCGGCGCGTATAAACGCACTCACTCGTCGGCAGTATCACCTCGGCCACTGTCGGTCGATTCCGCACTCTCCTCGCGGCGGTCCAGATACGTCAGGACGCCACGGACGTTCATCGCGACTTCGGCCCGTGCCTTGTGGTCGCTCCAGACGGCGGGCGTCTCGACGGTCTCGACGAAGTGGTCGACGACCGCCTCGTCGTCGGCGTCAGCGCGTGCGGTCTCGACGGCCTCGACCCACGTTTCGAGGGTCGTGGCGTACTCGTCGAGACGGTCGTCGGTCCGGGCCGGGCCGTAGTGTGCGTAGCAGAGCCACGTCCGATCGAGGTCGGCGAGCATCGCCACGTCGTCGAGGGCACCGTCGAGATCGAAGTTCGGCGGCGGACTCGTCACGTGGACCTCGTCGGTCGAGGGCGTGTAGATCCCGGCCGCGTCGGCGGTGAAGACGGCGTCCAGTTCGGGCGCGTCGAAGACGACCTGGTGGGGTGCGTGGCCGGGCGCGTGACGGGCGCGGAGGCGGTAGTCGCCGAGGTCGATCGCGTCGCCGTCGGTCAGTGTCTCGATACGGGATTCGGGGACCGGCGTCGGCTCGGTGTAGTACTCGATCTGGTCGCCGACGGCCTGTTTCGTGCCGGCCCAGAGGCGAGCGGGATCGACGAGGTGGCGCGCTCCCGACTCGTGGACGAACACGGTCGCGTTCGGACATGCCTCCACGAGGGGGCCCGCGCCGCCAGCGTGATCGAGGTGGACGTGCGTGAGCGCGATTACGTCGAGTGCCTCCGGTGCGAGGTCGGCCGCGTCGAGGAGATCGAGGACCCGCTCGACGTTGGTGCCCAGACCCGTGTCCACCAGCGCCGGTCGGTCGCCGTCGACGAGGTAGACGGAGCCGTACTCCTCGACATCGTACATGCCGGTGTCGACGTACCAGCAGTCGTCGTGGACCGCTCGTGCTCGAACGACGTCGCCGATTGCCATACTACGAGTGGGGAGCGGCGACGCGTTAAAGCCACCGCCACTTTGGTATATGCCAAAACAACTGTTTTTGAGGAGGGTCTGCACGGGACTAGTAGATGGCAGACAACAGTCCGACATCCGGAACAGAACTGAGTACGAGCGGATCGACCGCCTGGCCCGAGCGAACGTCGAACGACGAGTGGTGGCCCGAGCGGCTGAGCCTGGAGATTCTCGACCAGAACGTCCGCGACGCGGACCCGCTTGGCGAAGAGTTCGACTACGCCGAGGAGTTCCAGAAGCTCGATCTCGAAGCAGTGAAAGCGGACATCGAGGACGTACTCACGGACTCGAAAGACTGGTGGCCGGCCGACTACGGCCACTACGGACCGTTCATGATTCGGATGGCCTGGCACAGCGCCGGGACCTATCGCGCCTACGACGGCCGCGGCGGCGCGGCCGGTGGCCGCCAGCGGTTCGCCCCGATCAACAGCTGGCCCGACAACGCAAACCTCGACAAGGCCCGACGCCTGCTGTGGCCCGTCAAGCAGAAGTACGGCAAGCGCCTCTCGTGGTCCGACCTGATCGTCCTGGCGGGCAACGTCGCCATCGAGTCGATGGGCTTCAAGACCTTCGGCTTCGGCGGCGGCCGCGAGGACGCCTTCGACACCGACAAGGCGGTCAACTGGGGTCCCGAGGAGGAGATGGAGACCAACGAACGCTTCGACGAGCCCGGTGAGATTCAGGAGGGACTCGGTGCCTCCGTCATGGGGCTCATCTACGTGAATCCGGAAGGTCCCGACGGCAACCCCGACCCCGAGGCGTCGGCCAAGAACATCCGCCAGACGTTCTCGCGGATGGCGATGACCGACAAGCAGACCGCGGCACTCATCGCCGGTGGCCACACGTTCGGGAAGGTCCACGGCGAGGGCGATCCGGACGAGAACCTCGGTCCCGAGCCCGAGGCCGCCCCGATCGAGCAGATGGGGCTCGGCTGGCAGCACGAGGGGGCAACGAAGGGCGCGATGATTACCAGCGGGATCGAGGGCCCCTGGACGCAGGACCCGACCTGGTGGGACATGGGCTACGTCGACAACCTGCTGGACTACGAGTGGGAACCGGAGCGCGGTCCCGGCGGAGCCTGGCAGTGGACGCCCAAAGACGAGGAGCTGAAAAACTCCGCGCAGGACGCGACGGACGAAGACGAGCGCGTCACGCCGATGATGCTCACGACCGACATCGCGCTCAAGCGCGACCCCGACTACCGGGAGATCATGGAGGAGTTCCAGGAGAGCCCCATGGAGTTCGGGATGGCCTTCGCGAAGGCCTGGTACAAGCTGACCCACCGCGACATGGGTCCGCCCGAGCGGCTCCTCGGTCCGGAAGTGCCCGACGAGACGATGATCTGGCAGGACCCGATCCCGGAGGTCGATCACGAGCTGATCGGGGACGCCGAGATCGCCGACCTCAAGGGAGAGATCCTCGACTCGGACCTCTCGACCGCCCAGCTGGTCAAGACCGCCTGGGCGTCGGCCTCGACCTACCGCGACAGCGACAAGCGCGGCGGCGCGAACGGTGCCCGAC
Source organism: Halomicrobium sp. IBSBa (assembly GCF_017612575.1). Taxonomy (NCBI): domain Archaea; kingdom Methanobacteriati; phylum Methanobacteriota; class Halobacteria; order Halobacteriales; family Haloarculaceae; genus Halomicrobium; species Halomicrobium sp. IBSBa. The sequence continues at coordinate 261,781 of NZ_JADPQC010000002.1, read as the reverse complement.
TCCGTCTCGAACCCCAGCGTAGCTGGGCGGTCAACCAGCCCGAGGAACTCGAAACGATCCTCGAAACCTACGAAGAGATCCAGACCGAGTTCAACGAGGGCCGATCCGACGACGTGCGCGTCTCGCTGGCCGACCTGATCGTCCTCGGTGGCAACGCGGCCGTCGAGGAAGCCGCAGCCGCGGCCGGCTACGAGGTCGACGTGCCGTTCGAGCCCGGCCGGACCGACGCCACCGCCGAACAGACTGACGCCGACTCCTTCGAGGCGCTGAAGCCGAAGGTCGACGGCTTCCGCAACTACATTCAGGACGGCCTCGAACAGCCGGCCGAGACGCTGCTGGTCGACAAGGCGGATCTCCTGAACCTGGGTCCCGACGAGATGACCGCGCTGGTCGGCGGCATGCGCACGCTCGGCGCGACCTACGACGGCTCCGATCTGGGCGTCTTCACCGACGAACCGGGGACGCTGGACAACGACTTCTTCGCGAACCTGCTCAGCATGGACACCGAGTGGGAAGCAGCCAGCGAGGGCACCCAGATCTACGAGGGGTACGACCGCGACACGGGCGAGCACAAGTGGACGGGCACCCGCGCAGATCTGATCTTCGGGTCCCAGTCCCGGCTCCGGGCGATCTCGGAAGTGTACGCGGCCGACGACGGCGAGGAACAGCTCGTCGAGGACTTCGTCGGCGCGTGGACGAAGGTCATGCGGGCCGACCGCTTCGACCTCGAATAGCGTCCCGTCTGTGCCTGCCCGCTGAAAGGCGCGGGCCGGAGCACGACCGGGCAGACGACGCCCGCTTTTTGCAGTCGCCGGGAACGCTGGAGCGACACACGGAGTTCGTTTCACGACAGGTCGCTGGCAGAACTCATACTACCGGCAGTATCACTGCAGGCGGTAGGACTATGTGTCGGTATCACATGGAGTGCAGTGGATCGCTATGCAACCGTGCCACAACTGCCAGGCGGCTATCGACGAGTACCTCTTGGACAAACACCTCGAACCCCTGCGCGAGCTGACGGTCGACGACTTCAACCTCTGTGTCGACTGTACGACAGTGGTCGAGGACGCGTGCGTGGAGTGTGGCGGCGCGGTCTACGTTCCGAGAAGCGAGTCCACGGTGCCGGACTACTGTCCGGCGTGTCGGTCCGAGCACATCGCGGAGACCGGCGAAGATCCCGGCTGGACGGTCGACGCCCAGTCGAAACGCGTCTAGGGCCGAGCGCCCCGTTTTGCCGTCGAATCGACCGCCGTACTGCGGCCGTCCCGTCGATCCCGGAGCGGCGAGACCGGTCACAGACGACAGCCGGCGGTCTCACTCGACCGCGTCCAGTAAGATCGACTCGAACTGCTCGACCAGCGTCGAGTAGTGGCCCGCGTCGACGACGGTCACACTGCGCGGAGTTGCGGAACGAACGGTGCCTGCCGATGCCAAAGATCAAATCGTTCGCGCGTGGACTGCCAGTGAATGGCCGGTTCGTACTGGTACCCCTCTGTCGAAGACGTGCTCGCGATCCACGAGGACATCGTCGACGAGTACGACGACACCAGCCCGGGCGTCAAGAACGAGGGAGACATCGAGTTCGCGCTCGACTACGTCGAACACGGCAACTTCGGGACGGTTCCGGAGACACTCCACGCGAAAGCGTATCATCTCACTCGACTCCTGGTCGCCAACCACCCGTTCGTGGACGGCAACAAACGGACTGCCCTCAACACGACCGTCGTGTTCTACTTCCTGAACGGTTACCGGTTCGCGTACGACGACGAGATCAGAACGATCTTGCGAGATTTCGGGACCGACGCTGAGACAGTCGACGAGGACGCGGTCACCGAATATCTTCGAACGAACACCGCACCGATCGATCTGGCAGGTGAAATCAGTCAGTGGCGCGAGGAACTCGTTCGGTACGGGGTCGGCGAGTTGACGACCGACCGATCGAATCCGAACGATTAACGGCTCTCGGGAGACAGATTCAACTATGGCGACAGACGAATCGTCCGAGGCGGATTCGCCGCTCGACGACGTGATGGCGGACATCCGTCGCGAGTTGGTTCGGCGCGTTGCCACGGCAGACCGGGACGAACACCGGGACATCTACGACGCGCTCGAACACGAGTAGGCCGAAATCGGCCAGTTCGAGAACACTATCTTCTCGCATCCAGTAAGATCGACTCGAACTGCTCGACCAGCGTCGAGTAGTGGCCCGCGTCGACGACGGTCACGTCGGTGTCGGGCAGTCGGCTGGCGACGGCCTGCGCGACCCGGAGCGGGACTCGCTCGTCCTGGCGGCCGTGCCACAGCGACAGCTTGCGGGCGCAGTCGGCGGGGTCGAACCCCCAGGGCTCGCCCAGCATCGGGAACTCGTGGGCCGGCCCGCGTCCGCCCTGAGCGAACGCCTCGGCGGCGTCGGCGACGACGACGGTGCCGTCGGGGGCGGCAAACAGCTCGCGGTCGGCGTCGGACGCGCCACTCTCGATGGTCTCGCGAAACCGCCCGAGCCAGTTGCGCGCCAGCCAGCCCGTCAGGCCGAATACCCCACGCGAAAAGCCCGGGATCCACTGTGTCGCGGCCGTCAGCCGACGGTTCGATGCCGTGGCGTACTGCCGGGTCTCCGGCGGACCGGGACTGCTGACGAGGACGGCCCGCTCGACGCGGTCGAGTTCGTGGGCGCAGGCCGCCGCGTGGGGTCCACCAGCCGAGAAACCGACGACGGAGAAGGTGTCGAGATCGAGCATCTTGGCCAGCGTCCGCACGTCGTCGGCCCAGTCCAGCAGGTCCCGGTCGGGCCGGAAGTCGGACGCGCCGAACCCCGGCCGATCCGGCGCGATCAGGCGGGCGTCGTGGTGCTGGGCCGTCTCGTCGAACAGCGACCACAGCAGCCGGGAACCGGGGTTGCCGTGGAGACACACCACCGGCCGCCCGTCGGCGCGGCCGTACTCCTCGTAGGCCAGTCGCCGCCCGTCGCCGACGACGACCGTCTCCGGCTCGGTCATTAGCGGCTGTTCTTGTCGGTCGGTCTTATAGGCGGGCGGTCCTAGCAGCCGCGTTCAGTCTTGCCATCGTTCGGATCGCTACGCAGACGACCACCGCGGACGGCCACTGAAATCCCTCGCCCCGCTCGCGGGTTCTGTGCGGGATATCCTCACTTTGTTCGGATAGTGCCCGCGCAGAACCCGCGACCGCGTCTCGCCCTTTCGATCCACCAGGACTGCATCGCAGCACCGCACCACGGGCCACCCCAGCCGACTCCATCGCTCCCTGTGGTCGCTCTGTCGTCCCTCGCACAGTGTTGGTCGCGCCACAGAGGCGCGACAGCGCGCGCCACATCGTTACTGTGAGCATTCGCGCGAACGAACGGTCCGAAGGACCCGGCAGTTCGCGCGATTCACTCGATCGAGCGTAGCGAGATCGAGCCTTTTTCGCCCACGTTCGCAAGAGCACAGCTCTTGCGAGCCCATCAGAGATCTTCGATCTCTGAGGACGTTTTTGCAAGCGGGGTGCGCCGACGGCGCACCCCCGCTGGAAAAAGGTGGATCGGAATGATTAGGGCCGGGCGTGGACAACCGCCGTCCATGTTGAGCAGACAGTTCGTCCGTGAGAACGCCGAGATGGTCCGGGAGGCCATCGAGCAGAAGGGCGTCACGGGCGTCGACCTCGACGAGATCCTGCGGATCGACGCGGAGTGGCGCGAGCTGAAGGCGGAGGGCGACAATCTGCGCCACCAGCGCAACGAGGTCTCCAGCGAGATCGGCGAGTACAAGCGCGAGGGCGAGGAGGAGAAGGCCCAGGAAGCCATCGAGCGCTCCAGCGAGCTGAAAGCGGAGCTCCAGCGCGTCGAGGACCGGGCCGACGAACTCGAAGCGAAGCTGGAGGCTCGCCTGCTGGAGATCCCCAACGTCCCCCACGAGTCGGTGCCGGTCGGCGACGACGAGAGCGACAACGTCGAGCGCTACCGCGAGGGGTTCGACGACCTGCGGACCCTGCCCGAGGACGTGATCCCTCACTACGAGCTGGGCGAGGAACTCGACATTCTGGACTTCGAGCGCGGCGCGAAGGTCTCCGGCGGCGGGTTCCAGTTCGTCAAGGGCGAGGGCGCACGGCTGGAGTACGCGCTGATCCAGTTCATGCTGGACGTACACCGCGAGCAGGACTACGTCGACGTGTTCCCGCCGCTGCCGGTCAACAGCGAGTCGATGCGTGGGACCGGCCAGCTGCCGAAGTTCGCCGAGGACGCCTACCGCATCGGAGCCCGGCAGGACGACGACCACGACGACGACGACCTCTGGCTGCTCCCGACCGCGGAGGTGCCGGTGACCAACATGTACCGCGACGAGATCCTGCTGGACGACGACCTCCCGATCAAACACCAGGCGTTCTCGCCGAACTTCCGCCGCGAGGCCGGCGAGCACGGGACCGAGACCCGCGGGTACGTCCGCGTCCACCAGTTCAACAAGGTCGAGCTGGTCAACTTCGTCCGGCCGGAGAACAGCTACGAGCGCCTCGAAGGGCTGCTCGCCGAGGCCGAGGAAGTGCTCGACCGCCTGGACCTGCCCTACCGCGTGCTGGACATGTGTACCGGAGACATGGGGTTCACCCAGGCCAAGAAGTACGACATCGAGGTGTGGGCACCCGGCGACGACATGGACGACGGCCCCGAAGAGGGCGGGCGCTGGCTGGAGGTGTCCTCGGTCTCGAACTTCGAGGACTTCCAGGCCCGTCGGGCGGGCATCCACTACCGGCCCGAACGCCACGAGTCGGCCGAATACCTCCACACGCTCAACGGCAGCGGCGTCGCCGTCCCGCGCGTGATGGTCGCGATCATGGAGTACTACCAGAACGACGACGGCACGATCACCGTCCCCGAACCGCTGCGCCCCTACATGGGCGGCCAGGAACGCATCGAGGGTCACGACCCGGTCGGCGAGAGCGCCGTCGGCGAGGGCGACGGCGACGCCTGAGGCGGTCGGTCGTCCGAGCGTCCGAGGGGACCGCCAGCGACGAGCGAGCCCACTGGGCGGCGTCGAGTGGCACTCGGGATCGAAAGCTGACGCCGCTGTGACGGGGAATGCCTATTTGTATCCGGTGCGTGACCGAAACGCATGACGCTCGAAGGACTCGACGAGCTGGACAAGAAGATCATCCACGAACTGCAGACCGACGCGCGCCACACGTCTTCTGGAACGATCGCCGACGCGGCCGACGTCTCGGCCAGCACGGTCCGAAACAGGATCCAGCGACTGGAACAACAGGGGCTCATCAGCGGGTACCACGCAGACGTGGAGTACGAGAGCGCCGGCTACCAGCTGTACACGCTGATCATCTGTACCGCGCCAGTCCCGCGGCGAGAGGAGCTGGCAGAAGCGGCGCTGGAAGTTCCGGGCGTCGTTCGCGTGACGGAGGTCATGACCGGCGAGGAGAACGTCCACGTCAGCGTCGTCGGGGCGGACGGCGACGACCTCAGCCGCATCGGCCGGGACCTCGACGAACTCGGGCTGGAAGTCGCCGACGAGGACCTCATCCGAAGCGAGCACGTGGACGCGTTCGACGGGTTCGACGGAGAGTGTGCGGACGAATAGGAAATATCGAACCCCATAATCTACCGAATCGTCAATTACATCGGCTAGCTTATTGCCGTCCGTCTGTAACTGCCGGGTAACAGAGACACCCGAACCGAAGCGGTGTCGACACAGCAACACATGGTCCGACAGTCACTACCCGGCCACACTCGCACAGCACTCCCAGACGAACGGGCGGCCCTCGTCGATGGGCGGTCGCTGGTCGCACGGGCGGAGGCGACTGATCCCCCGCCGGGCGTCCGGACGGCCGGCGTCGCGGAGTGCAAACGAGTGCGCAGTGGCCGGACACGGCGAGACAGATGAAACAGCTAGAGCGAGACCTCGGGCTCCCGACCGTCCTGGCGATCAGCGTCGGCGCGATGATCGGCAGCGGGATCTTCATTCTCCCGGCCCTGGCGCTCAAGACGGCCGGTCCCTCGGTCGTGCTCGCCTACCTGCTCGCGGGAATCCTCGTCGTGCCGGCGGCGCTGTCGAAGTCGGAGATGGCGACGGCGATGCCCGAGGCCGGCGGGACCTACCTCTACATCGAGCGCGGGATGGGGCCGCTGTTCGGGACGGTCGCGGGCGTCGGCACGTGGTTCTCGCTGGCGTTCAAGGGCGGGCTCGCGCTGGTCGGCGGCGTTCCTTACCTCCTGATCCTGTTCGACCTCCCGGTCAAGCCCGTCGCGCTGGGGCTGGCAGCCGTCCTGATCCTGGTGAATCTCGCCGGAGCGAAACAGACCGGCCGCCTGCAGGTCGCCATCGTCGTGGTGATGCTGGCGGCGCTGTCGTGGTTCGTCGCCGGCAGCGGAGCGAGCGTCCAGCAGGCCAACTTCCAGCCGTTCTACGCCGACGGACTGTCCGGCCTGCTGGCCGCGACGGGGCTGGTGTTCGTCTCCTACGCTGGCGTCACGAAGGTCGCCAGCGTCGCCGAGGAAGTCGAGAACCCGGACCGGAACATCCCGCTGGGCATCCTTGGCTCGCTGGCGTTCACGACGCTGCTGTACGTCCTGATCGTGGCGATCATCGTCGGCGTCACCGACGCGGGCGTGGTCGCCGGCTCCGCCACCCCGGTCGCCGAGGCCGCGGCAGCGACGCTGGGCGAGTGGGGGGTCTGGGCCGTGGTGCTGGCGGCGATCCTCGCGCTGATCTCGACGGCCAACGCCGGCATCCTCTCGTCGTCTCGGTACCCCTTCGCGATGGCCCGTGACGGCCTCGTGCCCACGTCGCTGGCAGAGGTCAGCGAGCGCTTTGGCACGCCGTCGCTGTCGATCTCGCTGACCGGGATCGTCCTGCTGGCCCTGATCGCGTTCGTCCCGATCCTCGACATCGCGAAACTCGCCAGTGCGTTCCAGATCCTCGTGTTCGTCCTGATCAACGTCGCGATCGTGGCCTTCCGCGAGGGCGAGGGTGACTACGAGCCAAGCTTCGAGGCCCCGCTGTATCCCTGGCTGCAGGTCGGCGGGGTGCTCAGCGGCGTCGTGTTGCTCACCCAGATGGGACCGGTCGCGATCGTCGGGGCCGTCGTCATCACCGTCGGGAGCGTGCTCTGGTACCTCCTCTACGCCCGGCCCAACGTCGAGCGACAGGGTGCCGCGGCCGACGCGGTCGGACAGGGGATCGGCGACGCGCTCATCGACGAGACCGCCTCGGCGATGGAGAACAAGCCCTACGAGGTGCTGGTCGCGATCACCCGAGAGATGGATCGCGAGCGCGAGGCCGCACTGCTGCGGATCGCCGCCGACCTCGTGCGGCCACACGACGGCCGCGTCGTCGCCGTCTGGTTCGAGGAGGTGCCAGACCAGATGGACCTCGAAACGGCCTCCGAGACGCAGTCGCCGGCAGACGTTCAGTTCGAAGAACAGACCGACGACCTCGCAGACGACCTGAACGTCGCCGTCGACACGGGCGAGATCGTCAGCCACGACACGAAACACGCGATCGTCAACTTCGCGCGCCATCGCGGCGTCGACGCAATCGTCGCGGAACACGAACACCGACGGCTCCGGTCGCGGCTGTTCGGCGATCCGGTCGACTGGATCGTCGACCACGCACCCTGTGACGTGTTGCTGGTGGACAACAGGGGGTACGACCGACCGAAGCGCATCGCGGTCGAGGACGACGGCGGCCCGTTCCACCCCAACACCGTCGCGATCACGGACGCGCTGGCCGCCGAGAACGGCGGTCGCGTCGTCTTCAGCCCGGGGGACAAAGACGAGAACGGCCCCGGAGTGACGTACCGAGAACAGCTGGCGGACCTGCTGTCAGTCCCGGTCTCGGCCACCGGCACGGAGACCGCACAGACCAGACCGGACATTCGGATCCGCCGGGGAGCCGATCACCGACTCCGGGGCTCGCTGCTCGACCGGCGGCCCGACGGCCCGGCCGACAGCACCGAGATCACCGTCCACGCACACGAGTCCGAACAGCCGGGGCTGCTCCGGCGGCTGTTCGAGCGCATCGTGTTCTGACCCTCAGGACTCCGGCGTGTGGGTCCTGAGCCGGGCAATCACGCCGTCCTCGAACGCGAACACGTCGACGAACCGCGTGATCTCCGCCCCGTCACTGGCCAGCAGTCGTCCCTCGACCGCGACGGTCGACGCCCCGGTGTAGACAGCGTCGATGGGATGGCTCGTCTCCGTCTGTGGGCGCTCCTCGCGCATGAACTGGACGAAGCGGTCGCGCCCCTCGAAGGTCCGATCCGGTCGCTCGTGGACGAAGTCAGGGGCGAGTACGTCCGAAAGCAGGTCGTAGTCGTGCTCGTCCAGTGCCCGGTAGTACGCGCGTGCCGTCGCCACCCGATCCATGACTGGCCCCTCGCCCGGCAGCGACGAGAAAGTGGTGGTCCGGCGGCCAGACGGACGGTTGGAGGCGACGGCTCGGTCGATCGCACGACAGTGTCGATCGAGCCGAGAGCGAACGACGATCGGCCGTGTCAGTACCGCTCGCCGTCGTCCTCCTCGTCGTCCGCGGCGAGTTCCTCCTCGGTCGGGATCGCGGCCATGTCCTCGTCGCTGGCTCCGTCTGGTTCGTCGAGCTCGTCCGTCTCGTCGAGGTGGTCCCGTTGGTCCGGAGCGTCGTCGGGCGACGCTCCCCCATCGCCATCGTCGAACGCGGCCCCGCCGTCACTCGATTCCCCGCCGGGTTCCAGCGAGCCAGATCCCGGCGGCGGAACGTCCGCGTCGTCCGGTTCGAGCGAGGGCGTGTCGGGCGTGGAGTCCGGACGCTCCTCGTCCGGGCCGTCAGCTCGCTCCTCGTCCGCCGGTGAGGTTTCCGCTGCCGACTGGCTCGCTTCCAGGTCCGCTTCGAGTTCGGCCAGATCGTCGTCGCCCTCGGCGTCACCGTCGTCGGCGTCCGGCGGTGCGTCGACCATGCTCGTCGGCGTCTCCGCCGGGTCCCCACCGGTCGGGTCGTCGGGCTGGTTGGCGGTCAGCTCCGCCTCGATCTCCTGGAGTTCCGCGTCGTCGATCTCCTCCTCGCCACCGGTCTCGTCGCCCGACCCCTCGCCTGCCGGCGTCTCGTCGAGCGACGGCGCGTCGGCCTCCGCACCGCCGGTCGCGGCCTCGTCGATATCGATCGCCAGTTCGACCTCCGCGTCGTCGTCCTGCGGGAGGATGCTCTGGGCGTCGTCGGCGTCTAAGTCCGGCGGCCACGCGTCGGGATCGATCGGTTCGCCGATGCCGCGGGCGGTCTCCAGCGGTCGCTCGGCGTCGTCCCGGAGCTGCTGGCCCGCCGCGCCGGCACCGCTCGAATACTCGCTGGCCGACTCCGAGAGCCACTCGGCGGCCTGCCAGAGCGCGGTCGCCTTCTCCTCGGCGCGCTCGTAGTACGTCGTCAGGTCGGCGTCGTCGACGAACCGGACGGCGCTGTCGAAGTGGTCGGCGGCCTCCTCGAAGGCCGCCTGTGCCCGCCCGAAGTCAGACTGAGCGAGCATCCACTCCGAGTCCTGGTAGGACCCCATGGCACTCGTGAACGCCCGCCGCCCTTCGGTGTAGTGGGCGTGGCCGACCCGATAGCGGGCGAAGGCGGTGTCGTCGCCGCCGGTGTCGCCGATCGTGTCCTTGATGGCGTCCACGTCGGGCAGAGCCAGCGGGCTCTGTGTCGACCAGGCGTACTGGACGATCCCGTCGTGGTCGACGACGAACACCGCCCGTTCGATCAGGGCCTGCCCGACGGCGTCCTCGAAGGTGACGCCGTACTCTCGGGCGACCTCGCGACGCGTGTCCGAGAGCAGCGGGACGTGCAGGTCGTACGCCTCGGCGAAGGCGGCGTGGCTGTACAGGGTGTCCGCGCTGATCCCCAGCACGCTCACGTCTTTTTGCATCGTGAACAGGTCGAGTTCGTCCAGGTCCGACTCCTCGTCACAGGCCGGGTTGAAGTCGCCGGGATAGAACGCGAGGATGACCACGTCCTCGCCGAGGTACTCGTCCAGCGCCACCCGCCGGTGCTCGCCGTCGACGACGGCCGGCAGCTCGAACCGCGGCGCTTCGTCGCCCTCGGAAATCACTGCGAGAGAGTTTCTCGTTCGGCCACTTAACTGTATGTCCAAAATCGAAGCTCGTGGCCCTTATACCGGCTGGCGACCTACGAGCGGCCGTGGAACTACACGTCCGGTACGAGGGCGACGACGATCCCGACAAGTGCAGCGCCCGGCGGCTCGCGCAGTTCGACGAGGCCGAGTTGCACCGCGCGACCCGGTCGACGCCGCCGGGGATCGTGCTGAACCCCTTCGCCGACCAGGCCCTCTCACCGGCGGACCGGGCGGGCTCCGGGTCCCGCACCGACCGAGTGGTGGCACTGGACTGCTCGTGGGAGACCGCCGAGCGGGAGGCGTTCGACCTCGAAGGGCTCCACCGGTCGCTGCCCTTCCTCGTTGCCGGCAACCCCGTCAACTACGGCACCGCCTTCCAGCTCAACACGGTCGAGGCCTTCGCCGGGGCGCTCTGTATCCTCGGCGAGCGCGACCACGCCGAGCGGTTGCTCGAACACTTCAGCTGGGGCCACACCTTCCTCGAACTCAACGAGGAGCCACTGGAGCGGTACACCGCGTGTGCGGATTCGAGCGAGGTCGTCGCCGTCCAGGACGACTATCTGGCCGAGGAATGACGAGCCGGCGGTCGGCGAGGGCGGCGAGTTCGCCAGCCGTCACCAGCCGAAACCGCGACGCGCCGTCGGTTCGAGCGGGCTCGACGGGAGCCCCGCCTGTGGCTCGGGCGCGTTGTACTCGCCCGGTGCCACGTCGTTGGGTGCGTCGGGGTAGCACAGCGACGCCAGCGCTTGGATCTGCCCGCGGCCGACGCCGAGTTCGAACTGCCCGCCGCCGTACAGCTGGATGCCGCGTTGCTCGCAGTAGGCGATCGACTCCAGCAGCGACTCGACGGTGCCAAAGCGGGAGGGCTTGCAGTTGAGCCACGACGGTTCGACGGGCAGTGCCTCGATGCTGGCGATGCCCGTGATCGGGTAGTCCCAGCTCAGCCGCTCCTCGCGCCCCTCGAACACCGATCGCGTCTCGTCGGTGATCGCCGCGTCCTCGACGACGGCGTCGGACAGCCCCTCGGCGACGTGCCGATAGAATTCGGCGTCGATCGGCGTGTCCACGTCGGTCCCCTCGTAGTAGGCCTTCAGGTCGACGACGCGGACCGCGTCGGTCGCCGCGAGGGCCGCGATCAGCTCGGCGTCCCAGTCGGGCGTGGGGTCGAGCTTGAACTCGATGCCGGGGTCGATGTCGAGCCACGCCTCGACGCGGTCGGTCGTCGGCCGCCCGTCGCCGTCCTCGCTCAGCCGCGTCGAGACCACGAACCGGACGGGATCGTACGTCCGGTCCAGTGCGTCCCCGAGCGTCCGGCCGGCCTGTTTCAGCGCCAGGTCAAGCGCCGCGCTCTCGAAGGCCCAGCGCCGGTAGTGACGGGCCGGGTCCTGCGTCGGCGGCTCCGGCCACAGGTCGATGTCGTCGAGTCGGTCGGAGAACGAATCCAGCGTGTACTCGCCGGCCAGATCGGCCGTGAGCGCGTGCATCGAATCGTGGTCCTCGGGCTCGTAGGTCACGTCCTCCCCGCGCCCGACCTCGCCGTCGCCGTGGAGCGCGACCGTCGTCGTTCGCCGCGTGAACCCACTGGAGGTGTCACGGCGACGATCGGCAAGCTCGTACTCGTCGACGGTCAGCTTCAGGTCGGCGACCCGCTCGTACATACCACTCCTTTGTCGCGGGGCGAAATAAATGGCCGGCAGCGAGTGGCCGAGTGATACTACCGGCTGTAAATCTGTGAACGATTTCGCCACCCCGGGGTGGCGAAGATCCTCACGAAGTTACAGCCGGCAGTATGACTTACAAGCGCAGCGACGCAGTGGTGCATACGATGTCGCGTACAACTGCCACCGCGGTCGTGGTCGTCCTCGTCACCCTCGCGGGCTGTAGCGGGCTGCTGGTCTCAGAGGACGCCACGCCGACGATGAGCGAGACGGCCACGCCGACCGCCGTCGAGTCCCAGACGGCGACGGAGACGGCCACACCGACCGCGACGGAGACGGCTACTCCATCACCGACAGAGACGCCCACACCGACCGAGACGGAGACGCCGACGCCCACTCCATCACCGACAGAGACGGCCACGCAAACGCCGGACGACACGCTCTCGTCGGACAACCCGTGGGGCCAGGAGATCGTCCCGGTGCGGATCAACGACAGCGCCGACGACGGGCGCAACACCACCGCGCTCACGCTCCGGACGATCGACTACTGGAACGCCAACATCGAGCGCTACACCGACTTCGAGTACCGCTTCGTGCTGGCCGAGGACCCCGACGACGCCCGCGTCGAGGTCCAGTTCAGAGAGTCGGTCGATCGCTGTGACGAGCAGGAGACCAACGTCGCGGGCTGTGCGGCGTACCTCCACGAGGGGACGAGGGCCAGAGACCTCGAAGTCGCCGCCGTCGAGAGCCAGGGCTCGAACGCGGGGGTCCTGGCGACGACGCGCCACGAGTTCGGCCACCTCGTCGGGCTGAACCACAGCGACGAGCCCTTGGACCTGATGGCACAGCGCTACGAGGGCGACATCCGCGACGCCACCGACCGGCCGTTCCCGTGGTACGGCGACACCCTCCACGTCGCGGTCGAGCCAGACACGATCGACGGGGACCCGGCGGTGGTCCGCGAGCAGGTCCGCCACGCGGTCGAGTACTACGACGGCGGGGCCGACAGCACCGTGCCGGAGAACGTCAGCGTCGTCGTGAGCGACGAACCGGAGTTCGCCGAGGTCGTCGTCACCAACGACAGCGAGCGGGGCTGTACGGTCACCGACGGATCGGGCGCTCTCCGCTCGGTCCGGAACCTCGACACCGACGAGCGCGCGGAGCTGTACACCCGGATGGTCGTCTGTATCGGCCCCGTCGGCGAGGACGCCGTCGGCTGGCACACCGGCTACTGGCTGGGGACGGCGTTCGGCCTCGAAGACGGCGAGCGGGCGGCCATCTTCAGGACCAACGACCCACGCGAGGTCCGCAGCGACTGGTGGAAGTAAGCGCCGGATTGCTCACCTTTTTTACAACCGTCCGAGTGCGCTCAGTATGAAGGGGCGAACGCCGTTGTCACGACGGGACGCGCTCGCGACGATCGGTGCGCTCGGCGCGACGGCACTCGCAGGCTGTCAGTCCGCCGAGCCGTCGATCAAGATCGACAGAACGGTGCTGCGCGACGAGGTGACGCCGATTCGGCTCACGGGCTTCCCGCCCGAGACCGAGGTCGAACTGGCGGTTCACATGGACTGGGAGCAGCCGTCCGTCTCAACGCTGACGATCAAGACAGACAGTGAGGGAATCGCGGATCTCAGCGATCAGGCACCGGTCGCGGGCGACTACGAGGGTGTCGCGCCGATGGGGTGGCTGTGGTCGATGCGCCAGCCCGAGGAACTGCCAGAACTGCTTACAACGGCAGTATCGACGGCCAGCGAGACCGAGACGGCGACCGAGACCGAGACGCCACCGGTCTCGTCGGCAACGGTCACGCTCGTCGCGGCGATCGACGGCGAGCGACGGGCGACGGCGACCCAGACCCGGCGGCTCGTCGGCGAGAGTGTCGAACACCGGCCGGTCAGGCAGTCTGATCTCGTCGGCGAACTGTTCGTCCCTGCCGGTGACGGACCGCACCCGGGCGTGCTCGCCCTGCACGGGTCGGGCGGCGAGGAGGTCTGGTCGTACGGCCGGCTGCTCGCGAGCCACGGATTTACCGCACTGTCGCTCGACTACTTCGGTCCCGAGGACGGGAACCCCTCGCAGCTTCGCGACGTGCCACTGTCGTATTTCGAGCGGGCGGCGGCGTTTCTTGATTCGCTCCCCGAGGTCGCTGACAGCCAGATCGGTGTCACGGGCGTCTCGCGAGGCAGCGAAGTGGCCCTGATGCTCGGTGTCCGATCTGATCTGATCGGCGCGGTCGTCGTACTGGCACCGAGTCATTACCGATGGGGGCGCGCCTGGACAGCGGGGGGCGAGCGGTTGCCGTCACTGGTGCCCGCGTCCGGAACCACCGAGTTCGAGGGCGGAAAGGCCATCTACACGCCGACGTTTCTGGCCGGGACTGAACAGGCCAGCGAGGAGACGGTCGAGGCCGCGACGATACCCATCGAAGAGATCGACGCGCCCATCATGTTCGTCTCGGGGCAAGCGGACACACTCTGGCCGTCCGCGACGTTCGCCCGTCGGGCTGTCGAACGGCTCGAAGCGAATGGGTTCGACCACGAGGTGGCCCATCTCAGCTACGAGAACGCCGGGCACGCGGTGTCGAACGTACCGTACAAACCGACGCAACCGCTGTACGCGACCGAGGAGTACGTGCTCGGCGGGACACCGCGGGGCAACGCCGCCGCCATCGCCGACGCGTGGCCCGAGCGCGTCGCGTTCTTGCGGCGAGCGTTGGTCGACGAAAACAGCGAGTGAGACTGTCGAGAGGGAAGCAAACAGCTACTCTACCAACCGCTCAATCTCGGTGACCAGCACGTCGCTGGCACCCACGTCCTTGAGCGCGGTGATCGTCTCGAACACGTCGGCGTCGTTGACGACGGCGTGGACGGCCACGTCGTCGCTGCCGGCGATGTCCATCACCGTCGGGCCGCCCATGCCGGGCAGGACGTCCTTCACGTCGTCCAGCGCGTCCTCGGGCGCGTTCATCATGAGGTAGCGCTTGCCCTCCGCCGAGATGACCGACTCCAGCGCTGTCGCGACCTGCCCGACCTTCTCGTCGCCGACGACCTCCTCGCGGGCGAACAGGCGGACCGAGGAGTCGAGCACTTCGTCGACGACTTCCAGGCGATTCATCCGCAGGGTCGTCCCCGTCGAGGTGATGTCGACGATGCCGTCCGCGATGTCGACGTGGGGCGTGAGCTCGGTCGCGCCCGAGACCTCGGTGATCGAAACGTCCACGTCCATCTCCTCGAAGTACCGGCGCGTGACGTTGGGGAACTCCGTGGCGACGCGGCCGCCCTCGAAGTCGTAGACCGTCTCGACGGCGTCGTCTTCGGGCGCGGCCAGCACCAGCCGACACGAGCCGAAGTCCAGATCGAGCAGTTCGGTGAGGTTGCCGGGATCGGCCTCCCGGACCTGGTCGAGTCCGGTGATCCCCACGTCGGCCGCGCCGTCGGCGACGTACTCGGGGATGTCTGCGGCGCGGGCGTAGAGGATCGTCACGTCGGGATCGACCGTCTCGGCGTACAGCTGGCGGTCGGCCCCGTCGACGACGTGGAGCCCCGCCCGTTCCAGCAGGTCGACCGACGGATCGTGCAGGCGGCCCTTGTTGGGGACGGCGATGCGCATACGGACACCTCGACGGCCCGCCGCAATTGCTTTTCCCTTCCCAAGTGGTGTGGTGGCTGTCGCTGTCCGCTGGAATTCGCACCCCGGTCGTGGGGACCGTCCGCAGAGACAGCAGTACGAGGAAGGCGGTGGATTCAGGCACCCCCGGACAGAACCGTCGGGCGTGAGCGAACTCCTCGTCTCCGGCGGACGGGTCCTCCGACCGGACCTGACCGTCGAACGCGCGGACGTACTGATCGATCAGTCGAGTGGCGACATCGCGGCCGTCGACGAGCCCGGCGCGCTCGCCGGCGACGACGAACTGGACGCCAGCGGCGGCCTCGTCGTGCCGGGACTGGTCAACGCACACACGCACGTGGCGATGACGCTGTTGCGGGGGTACGCCGACGACAAGCCCCTCGATGCGTGGCTCCAGGAGGACATCTGGCCCGTCGAGGCCGAACTGACGGCCGACGACGTGCGGGCCGGTGCCGAGCTCGGCCTGGTCGAGATGATCAAGTCCGGAACGACGGCGCTCTCGGACATGTACTTCCACGTCGACGAGATCGCCGGGGCCGTCGAGCAGGCTGGCCTGCGGGCGGTGCTGGGCCACACTGCGGTCACCGTCGGCAAGGACGAGGAGGCCGCACGCGAAGACGTACAGCAGAGCCTCGACGTGGCCGAGCGCCTCGACGGCGCGGCCGACGGGCGCATCCGGACGACGTTCCAGCCCCACTCGCTGACGACCGTCGGGGAAGAGTTCCTCCGGGAGTTCGTCCCCGCGGCGAACGACGCCGACCGGCCGATCCACCTGCACGCCAACGAGACGAGCGACGAGGTCGGCCCGATCGTCGACGAGCACGGCAAGCGGCCACTGGAGTACGCCGACGACCTTGGGGTGCTGGGCCCGGACACCTGGATCGCCCACGGCGTCCACGTCGACGAGCGAGAGATCGAGTTGCTGGCCGACACCGACACCGGCGTCGCCCACTGCCCTGCCTCGAACATGAAGCTCGCAAGCGGGATGGCACCCGTCCAGGACCTGCTCGATGCCGGCGTCACCGTCGGCCTGGGGACGGACGGGGCGGCCTCGAACAACGACCTCTCGATGTTCGACGAGATGCGCGACGCCGCGATGATCGGCAAGCTCGCCGCCGAGGACGCGAGCGCGATGGCGGCGGCGAGCGTCGTCGAGATCGCCACGGCCGGCGGGGCCGAACTGCTCGGGTTCGACAGCGGGCGGATCGAAGCGGGCGCGAACGCCGACCTCGCCGTGGTCGACCTCGACCAACCCCACCTGACGCCGGCCCACGACCTCGTGAGCCACCTCGTCTACGCCGCCAGCGCGAGCGACGTGCGCCACACCGTCTGTGACGGGACGGTCCTCATGCGCGATCGGGACGTGCAACCGTTCGACGAGGCGGCCGTTGTCCAGCGGGCGAGCGAGCACGCGACGGCACTGGTCGAGCGCGCAGCGGAGTAGCGGCGGCCGCCGGGCGGGGTTAAACGACGAGAGACGTTTCTAAACGTTCTCGCGCCGTCTGAGTTAGTCTCGAACGTCGCCGAACTGACTGAACCGGATTCGGGGTTTATGCCGGTGTTGGGACACGTCTCTGGTACGATGCGCACCGAACTATTCGCACTGGCGATGGCCGTCACGCTGGTCGGGGCCGCAGTCGGTCCCGGCGTTGCGGCGGCCGACGACGAAGCGGGGAACGCGGCGCTGTCGGTCAGCGTCGCACAGGACGACGACGTGACGATCAGCGTCACGGCAAACGACAGCGCCGTCGAGAACGCCACCGTCGACGTGGGTGGCGAAGACGGGAGTTCCTACGAAGGGATCGGGTCGTACACGACCGACGACGACGGCGAGGTCGAACTGGACTCGCCCGAGGTCAACGAGACCATCTCGGTCACCGCGACCGCGGACAACCGGACGGCCACGACGACGGCCGACCTGCTCGGCGAGGAGTACCTCGGCGAGAACCGGACGAGCGCCTTCGGCCAGCAGGTGTCTGCCTACGTCCAGTCGCTGCTGGACGGTGACCGACGCCACATCGGCCCGCAGGTCGCCGCCTTCGTCCAGGCGAACAATCCCGGGAACGCACCAGCCCACGCGGGTCCGCCCGCACACGCCGGCCCCGACCGTGAGAACGAGACCGAAGACGAGAACGAGACGGCATTCGAGAACGAAACCGACGAGGACGAGCGCGGCCCGCCCGCACACGCCGGTCCCGACAGCGAGAACGAGACCGACGACGAGCGCGGTCCGCCCGAACACGCTGGTCCCGACAAAGACGACGAAGCGGACGACGAAACGGAAACCGAAGCGCCAGAAGACGAGGACGACGGAGGAGAAGCCGAGAGCGAAGACGAGGAACGAGAGACCGACGAAGCGCCAGAAGACGAGACGGAGACCGACGACGGCGGTCCGCCCGACCACGCCAACGCGGGCGGCAACTGATCCGGGTTCGGTAGCGTTTTCAGCGGCCTGCTCTTTATCTGGGGTATGACTGATCCTATTACCGCGCGACTCGACGACCCGGCCACGGCCCGCGAGGAGGGCCGCCGCAAGATGGACTGGGCCGTCCAGCACATGCCGATCATGGCGTCGCTCCGGGAGTCCTTCGAGGCCGACCAGCCCTTCGCGGGCGAGCGCATCGGCATGGCGATGCACGTCGAAGCCAAGACCGCCGTCCTGGCCGAAGTGCTGGCCGCCGGTGGGGCCGAGGTCGCGATGACCGGCTGTAACCCGCTGTCGACCCACGACGACGTCTCCGCCGCGCTGGACGCCGTCGACGGTGTCACCTGCTACGCCGAGCGCGGTGTCGACGACGAGGAGTACTACGCCGCCATCGAGGCCGTCATCGACCACGAACCGACGATCACCGTCGACGACGGGATGGACCTCGTGGCGGCGATCCACGAGGACTATCCGGAGCTGATCGACACGATCGTCGGCGGCGCAGAGGAGACGACGACCGGCGTCCACCGTCTGCGGGCCATGGACGACGACGGCGCGCTGGAGTACCCCGTCTTCGCAGTCAACGACACGCCGATGAAGCGGCTGTTCGACAACGTCCACGGCACCGGCGAGTCCTCGCTGGCCTCGATCGCCATGACGACGAACCTCTCGTGGGCCGGCAAGACCGTCGTCGTCGCCGGCTACGGGAACTGCGGGAAAGGCGTCGCGAAGAAGGCAAGCGGCCAGAACGCGGACGTGATCGTCACGGAAGTCGAGCCCCGCCGCGCGCTGGAGGCCCACATGGAAGGCTACGACGTGATGCCGATGGCCGACGCCGCCGAAGCGGGCGACGTGTTCATCACGACGACGGGCAACCGCGACGTGATCGTCGAAGAACACTTCGAAGCGATGCAGGACGGCGTCCTGCTGGCCAACGCCGGCCACTTCGACGTGGAAGTCGACCTCGACGCGCTCTCGGAGCTTGCCGTCGACACGTACGAGGCCCGCGACGGCGTCCGGGCCTACGAGATGGCCGACGGTCGCCGACTGAACGTCCTCGCAGAGGGGCGGCTCGTCAACCTCGCGACCCCGATCGCGCTGGGCCACCCCGTCGAAGTGATGGACCAGTCGTTCGGCATCCAGGCCGTCTGTGTCCGAGAACTCGTCGAGCGCGGCGAAGAGTACGCGGCCGGCGTCCACGACGTGCCCGACGAACTGGACAAGGAGGTCGCGGAGATCAAACTCGACGCGGAAGGCGTCGAGTTCGACTCGCTGACCGAGAGCCAGGCCGAGTACATGGACTCCTGGCAGCACGGGACGTAGGCCGGTCTCGCGCACAGTCTGGATGACCCCGGCGAGTGACAGGCAAACGAGGGTTCCGCACGTCCAGCTCGTGAAACAAGTCAGTGGGAACTAAGTTCTGACCGTCGTAGAGAGTGGCAATGAAGCTCGGCGTTCTGTCAGACGTTCACGGAAACGAGGTCGCGTTACGGGCCGTCCTCGCGGACATGCCCGGCGTCGACGGACTGGTGTGTGCCGGGGACGTGGTGGGGTACAATCCGTGGCACGCGGCGTGTGTCGACGCGATCGCAGCGCCAGAGAGCGGGCCGATCGCGGACAGCGACGCCGCGTTGCTCGACGGAACGGTCCCGACGGTGCAGGGCAACCACGACCGGGCCGTCGCGACGGACCACGCCCCACACTTCAACCACATGGCGGCGGCCGCCGTCGACCACGCCCGCGACCAGCTGACCGACGACCAGCTGGCGTGGCTCGACGACTTGCCGACGGAGCGCCACGTGCTCGACGGGCGAGTGAAGATCGTCCACGGCCACCCGGACGACCCCGACCACTACACCCGGCCAGGAGAGTTCGGACCGGACCTGCTGGGAGACGAGGACGCGCTAATCATGGGCCACACCCACGTGCAACACCACGAACGGTACGACGAGGGGATCGTCCTGAACCCCGGGAGCGTCGGCCAGCCACGGGACGACGACCCGACGGCGGCCTACGCCGTCCTCGACGTGGCCGAGGGGACCGTCGAGGAGCGACGCGTCGACTACGACACGGATGCGGTCATCCAGGCAGTCGAGGACGCCGGGCTCCCGCGACAGATCGGGTTCCGGCTGACACAGGGGCGATAAGTCGAAGGTCCAGAGACAACAGACGGCGTCAGAACACGTCCTGAACGAGCGAGAGGGCCTGTTCACGGTCCGACCACGGGACGAACACGGACACCGAGGTGGCCGAGGTGATCACGTCGTAGAGGTTGATGTGGGCGTCCGAGAGCGGGTCGATGACGCGCTTGACGATGCCCGGCTGGTTGGGCAACTCACCGCCCGTGACCCGGACGACGGCGATGTCGTCCTCGACGGTGACACTGGAGAGGGTGTCGTCGTCGACGACGTGATCGTGCAGGAGTGCCTCCGCGTCGTCGGCGTGCTCGGTGTCGACGTAGAAGGTGATCGAGTCCATCCCGGAGGAGACGCCGTCGATGTTGATCCCCTCGTCGCCCAGCGCCGTCGAGAGCTCGCCGAGGATGCCCGGACTGTTTCGGATCGCGCGGCCGGCGACGGTGACACAGCAGAGGCGCTCTTCCTGGAGGTCGATGAGGTTCTGGAACTCGCCTTCGATCGAGGTGCCACCGGTCAGCAGGTCGCCGTGCTGGTAGTGGACGACCCGGACGCCCAGGTCGCGGTCCTTGTACGACAGCGCCGAGGGCGCGACGACTTCGGCCCCGCGAAAGGAGAGCGAGCGCAGTTCGTCGACGGAGATCTCGCCGACGTTGCGCGCCCCTTCGACGACGCGGGGGTCGCCCGTCATGACGCCTTCCACGTCGGTGACGATGACGACCTCGTCGGCGTCCATGTACTTGCCCAGCATCACCGCGGAGGTGTCCGAGCCGCCCCGCCCCAGCGTGGTGACGTTGCCCGCGAGATCCTGTGCGAGAAAGCCCGTGACGACCGGCACCACGTCCTCCAGCTGGCCGGCCAGCGCGTGAGCCCGCTTGGTCGTCTCCTCGACATCGACCTCGCCGTACTCGTCGGTGATGATCGGCCAGTGCTCGCTCCCCGGTTCGAGGAACATCGCGTCGACGCCGCGGGCCGCGAGCGCGCCCTTGAGCATCCGGACGGAGGTGCGCTCGCCCATGCTGACGATCTGTGCGCGGTCCTCGGGCTCGGCGTCGTACTCGATCTCTTCGAGGAGTTCGTCGGTCGTGTTCCCCATCGCACTGGCGACGACGGCGACCTCGTGACCGTTCTCGATGGCCGACGCGATCGAGTCTGCGGCCCGGTTGATCCGCTCGCCGTTGCCAAGGCTCGTCCCACCGAACTTGGCGACTACGCGCATGCTACCACCCTGATCGTGCGTACGTGACTCATTACCCGACCCGTAGCCCATGGTCGGGGATAACTGTGTTCATCTGGCGCGGCACACCGTTTATTTGCGTTCGCGCCGACACTCCGGTATGGAGATCCGGGACGCCGTCGAGGCCGACGCCGAGCGCATGGCCGAACTATCGGGGAGCCCGCCGGACGTGATGCGGAACCTCGTCCACGACCGGACGGTACGGGTCGCGGAGACACCGGCCGACGGGGACGAGGAGACGACAGTCGCCGGGTTCGTCAGCTTCGACGCCCGGGACAGCACCGTTCACGTGACACAGATCGGCGGAAGCGAGAGCGCGTGTGCGCGACTGATCGAAGAGCCGGTCAGCTTCGCCCGGCGCGAGGAGATGGGCGTCGAGGTCCTCCTCCCAGCCGACGAGGACGCGGCACGCACCGCCATCGAAGACGCCGGCTTCGAGAACGAGGGGGCCGGCCCCCAGTTCGAGGGCCAGCAGACGACTCGGTACCGACTCGACGCCGGTCGCGCCCACCAGTAGGGGTCCGTCTGGCCGAACGTGGGGCGCTACTCGGCCGACTGGGACGGCCACAGCTCGACCGCAGCGATCCGTGCCCCGTCGACACGCAGGACGGAGATCCGGTAGCCGTCGGCCTCGATCTCGTCGTCGGCCTCCGGTGCGCGACCGAGGCGGTCCAGCACGAGCCCGCCGATCGTCTCGAAGGCGTCGCTCTGGAAGTCGCTGTCCAGCTCCTGGTTGACTGCCGAGAGGGGGACCGAGCCGCCGACGCGGTAGGAGCCGTCGTCGCGGTGCTCGATCGAGAGTTCGCGCTCGTCGGTGTCGAAGTTGTCCCGAATGTCCCCGACGAGCGTTTCCAGTACGTCTTCGACCGTCGCGATGCCCTCGAACGCGCCCCACTCGTCGATGACGACGGCCATCTGGCGCTGCTGGTCCTGGAACTCCCCGAGGAGCTCGTCGATCCGGGTCGACTCGGGGACGAGCGGGAGGTCCCGTGCGATGTCGCCCGCCGTCGCCGAGGACTCGTCGCCGGTCTCGATGACCCGCAACACGTCCTTGGCGTCGACGAAGCCGACGACATCGTCGTCCTCGTCCACGACGGGGTAGCGCGTGTGACCCGCGTCGAGGACGACCGACCGGAGTTCGGCGACCGGCATGGCGGCGGGGACGCTGATCACGTCCGGCCGCGGGACCATCACCTCGCGAACGGACCGGTCGTCGAACTCGAAGACGCGCTGGATCATCTCGACTTCGCTCGCGTCGACGTGGCCGGCCTGCCCCGACCGGTTCAACACCCGCAGGATCTCCTCCTCTTCGAGCGTCTCCTCGCTCTCGGAGGCCGGTTCGACGCCGATCAGCTGCGTGAAGTAGTTCGCCGTCCCGTTGAACACGACGATGCCCGGATAGAAGAGATAGAAGAAGAACTTCATCGGCGCGGCGACCAGCAGCGAGATCTTCTCCGCGTCCGCGATGGCCAGCGTCTTCGGTGCGAGTTCGCCAAAGACCACGTGGAGGAAGGTGATGACGGTGAACCCGACGGCGAAGGCGACGGCGTGGAGCAGGCTCGGTGGCAGAATCGGAGCCAGCACCGGCTCCAGCAGGTCGGCGATGGCGGGCTCACCGACCCACCCCAGTCCCAGCGAGGCGACCGTAATCCCCAGTTGCGTCGTCGCGAGGTAGTCGTCGAGGTGGTCCATCACGTCGTCCAGCACGCCGGCACCGGCGGCCCCCTCTTCGACGAGCTGTTCGACGGAGGTCGCCCTGATCCGGACGAAGGCGAACTCCGAGGCGACGAAGAAGCCGTTCAGCAGGACCAGAAAGAGCGCGAGCGCGATACCCCCCAGCGAGAGTGCGATGTCGGTCATGTGGCCAGTCCTTCCAGCGTCTCGGGGTTAAACGGTGGGGTCGAGACAGGAAGTTCACTCCGCGCCCCGTCCCACGGAGACAGTCTGGCGGTTCACCGACGAGCACGACCGTGAGCTTCCGGCGGCCATCGACTCGGACGGCCGGATGCCCCCGGCGCTGGCCGACCGGCTCGTGCGCCGGTCCACCGACCCCCGGCGAGGACCGCAGCCACACGACCGACGGCCCCGCCGGCACCTTCGGCTCCGACCACAGCTACGTGCTGGTGTTCTCGAAAGCGGAGTGAGAGTCGAGGAGGAGGTGACGAGACCGACGAGAGCTGCGCTGTTGAATCGCTGTTCTTTCGGCTAATTATCGCGTGAAACAGCTATTCGGTCGGTGTGCGTATCGACCTTTTTCTGCGTCGGGTTTCCTCACTCGCTGCGCTCGTTGCGGGAACCGCACCTCGAAAAACGTCGGTGAAAAAGGCCGACGGCTCGACCATCGGTCTCGCCGTCGGTGAACTGCGCTCGCTTCGCTCGCGCAGATGCTGGTGATCCGTGTATCGCCTGCACTGCACGGCACCGCTGCCACACCCCACCCCAGCCGATTCACTCGGTCGCTACGCTCCCTCGCTCATCCCTCGCACAGTGTCGTCGCGCCACGAGGGCGCGACAGTGCGCGCCACTGCAGTTCGTTACGTTGTGGACTGTATCGGCCAGAAGTGAGCATTCGCGCGACCGAGCGGTCCGAAGGACCCGGCAGGTCGCGCGATTCCCTGCCCCGAGCGTAGCGAGGGGCAGCCTTTTTCGCCCACGTTTTTACGCAAGCGGTGCGCCTCCGGCGCACCCGCTGCGTAAAAAGGTGGTCTCACATGAAGTCGGCAATACCTGACTGTTTGTTCTTGTCGTTCTCGAACACGCGCTTGATCGACTTGTCGAGGATTTCGAGGCGTTGTTTGGTGTACTCCCGGCAGTCGAACTCCTCGGCGACCATCGTCGCCGTGTCGATGTACTTGTTGACCGACCCCTCGTGGACCGTGAGGTTGACGCGGCCGCCACACTCCCGGCAGTCGCCGGTGAGGGGCATCCGGCGGTACTTCTCGCCGCAGTCGAGACAGCGGACTTCCTGGCGGGAGAAGGCCCGGAGGTTGCCGATCAGGTCCGGCAGGAAGTGGTACTCGATGATCCGCTCTGCCACGTCCGTCTCGTCGACGGCCCGCAGCGTCCGCGAGATGTCGAGCTGGGCGTCCATCTTGTCGGTCATCGACCCCAGGGTCTTGTACGCCGACAGGTCCGGGCCGAGCGCGATGTCGGAGGTGTCGTGGGTGTGGTCGAAGCCGGTGTACTCGTGGTCGGTGCCCAGCGTCTCCTCGGCGATGGTCATGATCTCCTCGACCTCGCTGGGGTCGGCCATCTCGCGGGTGGCCTCGTAGAACTCGCGTGGGTACTCCCGCATGATGTCGATGTTGTGGGCCTCGTCGTCGATCTCGCTGGGGTCGATCCGGGAGGACATCACGAGCGGTGCGTCCATCCGGCCGCCGCGCTGGTTCGGCAGGAACGTCTTCGAGAAGTTGAGCAGGCCGTCCATCAGCAACATCACGCAGTCCTCGTCGCCGTCGCACTGGCCAGAGTAGATGCCGTCGAGGGCGACCGTGTGGGTGTCGGCGACGGTGAGACAGTAGACGTGGTTCGTGTCGCTCTCGACGTACTCGACCGACGCCACTTCGTCGAACGGAACGCCGTCGTCGGCTCCCGCCGAGGGCTGTGGGCTATCGCTCGCCGTCATCACGGTCGTCTCGCCACCGTCGTAGGCCGGGAGTTCGTCGCCGGCCGAGAGTTCGCTGGCCGGTGTGTCTTCGATCCCGTCACCGCTCCGTCGCAGCATCGTGTGGTCGGGAGTCACCCGCAGCGAGCGGTCGCCGACCTCGATGCGGACCATGTGATCGGGAGCGTGGTGTTTCGAGACCGCCTCGACTGGCTTGCGACACGGGCGACCGTCGGCGTCGACCGAGGGCACCGTGACGTCGCCGTCCAGTTCCTCGACCAGCGTCCCGAAGTCGTCCTCGCGCGGGTCGTCGAGTCGCTTCTCGACGAGGTCGGCGATGGGGCCGTACTGCCAGTCGCCGGTCTCGTCCTCGTACCAGAGCCGCGAGTCGGGGTGAAAGCAGTTGCGCCGCTTGGCGGCGTGGAAGTACGGATGCGCGTACCCGACCGCCGCGGAGGTGAAGCCGACGACGCGCCCGACCGTCGCGGCGCTTGTGTGGGGTGCCATCCCGAAGACGAGTTCGCCGACGAGCTCCTCGCGGTCGTCGAGTTCGTAGAACCTGTCGAGCCCGTAGTACTGCTCTAAGAGGTCGTCGACGAACGCGGCGGTCTTGAGCATGTGCTCGGCCGCGCCATCCGAGAGCACCACGTCCTGGACTCTGAGCTCGACGAGCTGGTCCTCGTGGCGCAGCGGATCGCCGTGGATGTCTTCCTCGTAGCCCAGCCCGCGGAGCTGGTCGACGCTCACGTCGAGTTCCGACGCCCGGACCGCGGTGACCGGCAGGTCCGTCATGTCGTAGCGGACGGTGCCGTCTTTGAACGCCGACACGTCGTGTTTCGCCCGGAGAATCCCCTTTTCCATCGGTTCGGGGATCTTCTCCTTGGAGGTCAGCCCCTCGACGCCTTTGACGATGTCGAAGGCCGTCTCGCGTTCGCCGACGGCAGCGAGCGCGTCGCGGAACTCCTCGCCGAGGTCGATGGCCTCGTACTGGGTGGGGTAGGCCATCGTCTCGCAGTGGACACACTCGGCTCGGCCCGACTCGTCGGGCTCGACCTCGGAGTCGCAGTCGGGACAGACGTAGACGGCGTCGGTGACGCCGTTGCAGTCCGGACAGCGGCCCCGGAAGCTCTCGGTGCCACAGTCCCGACAGCGGCGGCGACCGACCTCGACCTCGACGAGGCCCTGCTGGTCGTTCATCTCCTCGGCGTGTTTGGTGGCGTCGGCGACCGAGCGCTGAGCGCCGCCGGCCTCGTCGATGGGGAACAGCGTGTGGACGGCCGGTGACAGCTCTCGCTCCTCTGATTTCTCGGGGCGACCCATCCGGTTGCCGATCCGGGTCGGGGCGCGCTCGCGGAGCCGGAAGGGGGCGATCTCGTTGATCGCCTCGATGGCGTTGTCGCCGTCCGCGTACGTGCGGGCGTGCTCCGAGAGGTCGTCGAGCGACCACTCGCGTTCGAGAGCGGCGTCGAAGCCAAGCGTCCGGACCAGTGGCTCCCAGTCGGGGACGACGATGGTGTCCTCGCGCTGGGTGTGCTCGACCAGCAGGTGTTCGAGCGTCTGGGCGACGGGCTCGCGGTTCGGGAGGACGAGGTCGCCGTCGGTGCCTCGGTCGGGCGACGGCGTTGGCGCGACTGCGCCGTCCGTCTCGGCCCTCTCGGCGTCTTCGACGGCGGCCGCCAGCGCGCCGACGGCGTCGACGGTCACGTCGTGCCAGCAGTAGGTGTACTTCGGGTGCAGGGGAGCGTCGTACGCCTCGGCCCACCGCAGCGCCTCCTCGGCGGTCGGATCGGCCAGGTCGACGTGAACGTCGTCTTGCAGGGCCTGGAGGTCGCCACCGGCGTCGTCGAACTCCTGTCGCCACCACTCGACGGTGTAGGAGGCCGGCACGAGCGGGTGGTTGTTCTCGACGAACTCGCCGTAGTTGACGAGGTACTCGCCCAGATCCAGCACCTTCTCGACGCCGTTGCGGACCTCGATGGCGTCGGCCGGGTCGTCGATCCGGCGCACGTCCCCGTTGGCGAGCTTGACCGTCGGCCCCTCGATGGTGTCGACCGGGACCACGCCAGCGGCCTTGCCGGGCCGTTCGGTCTTGATCTGGGTGCCGGTCGCGAGGAAGTCGTCGACCAGGTGCATCGTCGCGGGGTGGACGCCGGCAGTCGCGTTGCCGTGGTTGCGCGCCCGGCCGTAGCGGAGGCGAAAGCCGCCGGGTTCGCTCGGGTGTGAGAAGACGGGTCGGCCGGCGATGAGGTCACGGAGGAACTTCGTACTGGGATCGGCACGCGGCGGGCCGTCGTCGTTCCCGTCGCTCTCCTCGTCCTCGCCGTCGCTCTCGTCGTCCCCGTCGTCGGCCTCCTCGTCCTCGCCGTCCTCGCCGCCGTCTTTGCCGATCGTTCCGTCGATGAGGTCCTGTAGCCACGGCCAGTTGACCTCGTCCAGGTTGCGGGTGTAGCGCTGGATCTTCGGGGCCTTCAGCGCGATGCCCTCCGCGGCGACGAGACACATCCCACCGCGGGCGGAGTTGGTGTCGACCCGTTCGAGGTCCCGAAAGCCAGAGACCTCCTCGTCGCCGGTCGCCTCACCGTCCAGCATGATCGGCATGTGCTCGGCGATGAACTTCGACTCTTTCTCCTTTGGCGAGTACTGGAGGCCCGTCTCCTTGTCGTAGAGTTCGATCTCCTCGGCGTAGCGGTTGATCTCCTCGTCGCGCGCGTTGTACTCCTCGATGCCCAGCAGCGCGCGGGCGTAGTCGGCCACGAGGACCGAGAGTGCCTGTGCGGTCCCGCCGGCCGAGCGGATCGGGCCGGCGTAGTAGACGTTGACGAACTCGGTGCCGTCGTCGTTTTCGAGGATCTCGACGCGGTCGATACCCTCGATCGGTGCGGCGACGACCCCCTCGGTCAGCAGGGCGACGGCCGTTCGAACGGCACCCTCGACCTTGCCGGCCTTGGAGTCGTAGTCCCCGACCTCGCCATCCACGAAGTCAGAGACCAGCTCCAGTGCGGCCTCCTCTCTGCTCATCTCGCCTTCGAGTTCGCGCACCCGCTCGGCGACGCCGTCGATCCCGAGGATGTTCTCGACGCGGTCGGCCATGTCGCGGGCCGTCGGGATCTCGACCTCGGGGACGGGATCGCCGCCGCGTCGCTTGGCCGCCTGGGCCACCTCGAAGGCGTCGTCGAGCTGGGATTCCAGGCGGTCGAAGTAGCGTTCGTCGACCTCGCGCATCTACAGCCCCCAGAGGTCCAGCTCCGTCGTCTCGTCGTGCTCGCGCACGAGCTCGGCGTCGAAGGCGCGAACGTGGAGTTCTCCGGCGAAGACGGTCGCGCTGTTGAGGTGGCCCGCAAGCGCCGACCCGTCGGGTCGCGAGAGGACGGCGTGGGTGTGGGCGAACGGCTCCCCGTCGAGCAGCGAGACGTTGCCGACGCAGGCCGCCACCTCCAGCGGTTCCGGGAAGGTCACGGCGTCGTACTCCCGGCGGTCCTGGTCGTAGAAGTAGATCTCGGCGTCCTCGACGGCACCGAGCCCCTGGAAGAAGGCCGCGTCGATCCCCTGCTCGTCGGCGAAGTCCTCGATCTGGGCGCGCCAGTCACGCCCGGTTTCGAGCCGACAGACGTACTCTCGGGTGGTCTCGACTTCGCGGTAATCCATACTGGAGTGAGAGGGCAGGGCAGGGCAAAAGGGTTGTTACCCGAGGGAAACCCGGCCGGACTCCACCGCGTGGGCCGCGTCGTAGAAGGCCAGTTCGTCGACGACCCACTCGATGGGCTCGATGTCGCGGTCGAGCAGCCGACGCCCGCTGGCCCGGTCGCCGCCACGCGCGACGGTGACGTGTGGCGTGTACTCCTCGCCCTCGACCCGCGGGACGGTGTGGAACGCCTCACAGAGAGTGCGGTGGAGGTCGTGCAACCCCGGACTCTCGACGGCGAGGTAGACGACCGGGGCCGTCCCCGAGGTCGGCTCGGCGAACCAGTCCACGCCAGTGATGCGGACCGCGACGGCGGGCTGGTCGGCGAGGACCTCCCGGGCGCGAGCCTCGACGACGCTGGCGGGGTGGTCGTCGGTCGCGAGCCGCTTTGCGACCATCGAGTGCTCGCCGCGGGGGCGCGGGCTCGCGCTGGGCCACTCGCGAGCCAGGTCGCTCGCCAGCCGCGCGACCTCGCCCGGAACGGGGACGTTCAGGCTGAACACGTCCGGACCGACGGCGGCGACGGCGAAAAGCGACCCGATTTCGACCGATCGTACACGCTGTTCGAAAGCGATTTATTTACCCAATCGTCCCCGTTGTGTGTTCGCATACAATTCTTATGTAACGACAGCACTGGTCCATCAGACGGCGACTGTCGTTCGACGTGGTCTAGATTCACATTGATACCAGACACCCTTTACGTTGATGTCAGAAGATAACAACGGCGTTTCCAATATCGATCGTAGATCAGTTCTCCAAAAGCTGAGCGCGACGTCTGCATTGACCGTCTTCGGAACGACTGCCGGTGCGGCACAGCAAGGTCGGCAGCGAGATCATAACGGTAGCGAGATGACGCGGAAGACAATCGAGTTGGATACTAGTAATCGTTCTGGTCTCGAGTCCGCTACCATCAAATTCGTACAAGATGGGAGTGTAATCAAGTCGCGGACGAACATCCACATAAGCCAAGAGGCACCGTCAGTTGAAGCGCAATCCCAGGGCGGGGGCCACGGTACATGGTACTCTATATCACTCGATCCGAAACAGGCCGGGAGCATGACTAACACCGACAGCGAGGACGAGTCCGTGTCTCGGCTTGGAGAAGACGATTTCTCGGTGTCCGAAAAAGACGTCGAAAATTTCGATGCGAGTATGGGCCAGAGAACGACTAGTGGAGACATCAGTGCCCAAGACTTACCCGAGCCTGACTGGGGAGACAATTGGGAAGCTGCGGCCTGGGCCGAGACGAACTCTAGTGAATGTGGATCATTGGCACGGTCCAACTCTGTCCTCAATTACACTCCAGAAAGTGGTAACTACAAGTTTGATGATCATCCAATCATCACTCAGAACGTGGATGGTGCAGCCTGCGATGGTGATCAGTTCGGGGACCGATTCCCCTGTCGTGAACTTCCACCAGTAACAGACTGTGACGTTCCGGAGTCATTCAACACGCACTGGTACACCGAAGACTACAGTTACGGAAAGAGCAGCAATGAACTGAACCACTCGGCAGAGTTCTATAACACGGACTTCCCGCTTATCGCCAAAACGAATGCGGACCACGAAGCAAACGTCTGGTGGGAAGGAAACTCACTGAACATAAACGCGACGATAGACCACTACGGAACCATCAACGAGGCAATCCGATTCTTCCTGAAAAAAGACACAGGGGTCAAGTTCTTCTAAGCTAGCAGAAAGAACCTTTAGGACCCCTCTATTTCCCAGGTTCGAAGAGGGGAAACTTCCTTCCTTATTCACTACATATGACATCAAAAAACACATGTGTATTGGGAATTCATTCGATGATGATGTCCTCCGAGAGTAAGAAGGGGATTCCCTCCACCGCTGTTCCGTTTCGACGACGGTTTTGGACTCTTCTGATTCTGAAGTCCCAGTTACTGTGTCGGTCCGTTCGGAACTGGCTACTCGTCGCTGGTGTCATCGCAATGTTCGTTGCCGGCGCGATGGTATCTGTAGGCGCCGACACGTCATCGGTCGTACGGGTACCATTACTCGCACTTGAGGCAAACCACAGCGCAGTCAGTCGGTTCTGGCTTCGCATCTTTGATTTGTCCACCCTGTTCCTCCCATTTTTAGCATTTTTATGTGGCTATGGGTCGATCCATGGTGGCAGCGGACGTGGTAACCTTACGTGTCTCGGGTCGCTTCCCCTGACGAGAGGCGAAATCTACCTCGCGACAGTCGTCGCCCACTTGGCTGCCTTCGCGATCGTGCTGGCGACCGGAACGGCGATCGGCATACTGACTATGATGGCGTTCGGTGCGAGTGGTTCCCTAATTCGCCAGTTCGGTACGGGATTTCTCACGATCAGCCTAGGACTGGCACTCATCGCACCGGGGATCGGCCTCTCCGCCCTTGCCTCAACGAGGAAGCAAGGGATTCTCGGCATCATCGGTGGAGGTTTCGCCATGGTGTACGGTATTCCGTTTCTGCTTGCACGTAGGTCAGTGTTCATCATCCTCCATCCGTTCCAGTCCTATGCACAGTTACTCACCACTCAGGTTGAGGCCGCGTACTCGCCACTGATACAGTTGTATTCCCCACAACTTCTCTCTCCATTCGTCGCCGTCGCCGTCCTCGCCGGATGGGTCTGCTGTCCGATCACGCTCGGTTACCTGTGCGTCCGGAACGAGGTGATCGGTTGATGACTTCCGGAATTGTCGGTGAGTGCGACGCCACTACGGGAGCGACGAGATCACTGCGGACAATCGGTGCGATAACCCGGCTGGAAGGGCGGCGTCTCCTGACATCGAAGTCGATACTCGTCGCGCTCGCGTTCGTCGTGTTCTCGACCTGGCGGGTCGCCGGGAACGTCAACCCGATAGACGGGACGGACGGGGGACGAGCAACGTATTTTATGATTCTGAATAAACCGGAAACCCTGGATGGCTCCTACGCCGTCTACGGCTTCGTTAGTACTGCCTGGCACGTCAATTCGCTCGTCTTCCTGATCCCGGTCGTAGGACTGTTGATCGGCTACCCGACCATCGTGAATCCACGGACAGACGGACAGCTCCAGACACTGCTGGCGTTCCCCTGCCCTCGCGGCGAGATGCTCGCTGGAATGTGTTTGGGACGGGCGGGAGTGTTCGTGCTTGGCCTCGTCGTAGCATTGGGCGTCGGTTGGATCGGGATAGTGACACACTTCGAGACCGCATCTGTGTGGCGGTTCCTCATCTTCGCTACGGTCACGCTCGTGTACGGTGTCGTCTGGACGAGCATCGGCATCGCGCTGTCGGCCTCGTTCAGCACCGATCGACATGTTGCGACGGCTGTCGTCGTCTTCGTTCTGGTCACAGTCTTCAACTGGCACGGCCGCCTTCTCGACGTCGTCGGTCTCTCTCCCGGGGGGTTCGTGCTCGATCCACAACAAGCTTATCTCACGCTCGTCGCCGCGCCGTACGACGACATGGTACCGAAGCTCCACCAGATCGCAGCCGGTGATATCGACGGGTTTTCGACCGCGTTTCTCTCCACCAGCGAGGTCACGGCGAATCCACCCGTCGCCTTCACCTGGCCGGTGGCAGTTGGGGTATTGCTCATCTGGATCGTCACTCCATTACTGTATACCCACAGTCGAATTGCGAACCTCGAACTTCACTGAGGGATATGACACCCACTATGACCACAGAACGCGTACCGATCGAATTGACGAACGTGACTAGAACCTTCGGCGACGTCACCGCTCTCGACGGCCTCGACTTGCGTGTCGAATCTGAGGAGGTATACGGATTCCTCGGGCCGAACGGTGCCGGGAAGACGACGACTATCGGCCTTCTTATCAACTTTTTGAGGCCATCGGCTGGACGCGTCCGGGTTTTCGGTCTCAATCCTAGAAACGACGAGGTGGCCGTCAAGGCGCGAACCGGCATACTGCCAGAAGGATTCACACCGTATCCAGGACTGACTGGACGCGAACATCTCACCCTCGCGTGTCGGCTTCGCGACGAACACGATCCTGGGGCCTATCTCGAACGGGTCGGACTCTCCGACTCTGCTGATCAGAAAGCGGGCGAATACTCGCGTGGGATGACGAAGCGACTCGGACTTGCGATGGCGCTCGTCGGCAGTCCCAAGTTGCTAGTTCTGGACGAGCCGATAGCGGGACTCGACCCCGATGGTGCAGCGCGAGTGAAAGAGATCATCGAAGCGGAAAATGAGAACGGAACAACCGTGTTCTTCTCCTCGCATCAGCTCGCACACGTCAATGCAATTTGTGATCGGGTCGGTATCGTTACTGACGGACGCACGGTTGCAGAGGTGTCAATCGAGGAATTTCGGGCGTCCGTCGATAGTGGTCCGACGTTGACTATCGTTCCAGAGACGCCACCGACGCGTGTTCCGGAGTCGGTTCGACGACTCGACGGAGTCAATAATACGTCCATAGACGGATCGACCATCGTCGTCGACTGTACGAACACGAGTGTTCGGTCGGACATCGTCGTCGCATTGACCGAGGCGGGGATTGAAGTAACTGAGTTCGAAACGGACCGACCGTCTCTGGAAGAGGTCTTCACGGCGTATGTCGACTAAGGTGCGGGTTTGACCCTGTCAGCGTGTCATAGAATACGACTCACGGCCTCTACTTGACGATTATACAGCCCTAAATCCGCTCTTAAGTCCGTGATTTCGCCATTCGATATTTTATTCAACCTCTAAACTATGAATAGTATTTGTTAAGAACTATTGTATGACAGGCTCATAATATACAAACAAACATATAATAAATAAGGACCCAACCCAACCACGAGTCCCCGCGAACCGCCGGCAGATTTCGTTGGCCGTGACTCGAACGGGGGTCACCCAGCCGCGTTGAAAAGTCTATATATTCGGCCTAAAGCCATATACCGCGAGGCGGCCAACACCGAGTGAGATGTCGACAGCTCGCCGGAGGCGCGCCACCGTGCTGGCTCTCGTCGTCGCCCTGCTGGTCGTCCCGGTCGCGGGCGGACAGCTCGGCGGACTGGCACAGGAACAGGTCGATCCAGACACCGTCGTGCTACAGGTCGAGTTGCGGGCAGACGGCGACGCGTCGTGGGCCGTCCACTACCGGACGCGGCTGGACGACGATAACACGACGGCCGCCTTCGAGAGCCTGCAAGCGGACGTGAGCGCCGATCCGACCGCGTACACGGCCGACTTCGGCGACCGCATGAACCGGACGATCGCGACCGCCGAGAACGCGACCGGCCGAGAGATGGCGCTGCGGAACCTCACGGTGGCGACCGAGACCGAGGCGCTGCCCCAGGAGTACGGCGTGGTCACCTACCGGTTCGAGTGGACGAACTTCGCCGCCGTCGAGGGCGACCAACTCCGGGCGGGCGACGCGCTGTCGGGGCTGTATCTCGACGAGGAGAGCACGCTGCGGATCGACTGGCCCGCCGGCTACGAGCGCACGAGCGTCGATCCGTCGCCGACCCGCAGCGACGAGCAGATGGTCGCCTGGGACGGCCGCCTCGACTTCGAGAGTGACGAGCCGCGGCTCGTCGTGAGCGAATCCACCACAGCCGGCGAGACGACGACCGGCGCGGGCGACGGGGGAGGCGACGCCTGGCTGCTCGTGGTCGCGACACTGCTCGCGGCCGGCGGCGTCGTCGCGCTGCTGTGGGCCAATCGCCGGTACGGTATCGCCGGTGGAGCGGCGGCCGACGACGGATCGGAGACGCCCGACGGAGCCACTGGCGAAGCGACTGCCGAGGACGCTGGCGATGACCCGTCGCCGCCGCCGGAACTGCTGAGCAACGAGGAGCGGGTGCTCCAGTTGCTCGACGACAGCGGTGGCCGGCTGAAACAGCGGGCCATCGCCGAGCGACTCGACTGGACCGCCGCAAAGACCAGTCAGGTGATCGGCGACCTGCGTGAGGAAGACGAACTGGAGACGTTCCGAATCGGCCGAGAGAACGTCGTCACGCTCCCCGGCGTCGACCTGGCGAGTGACGTGGGTGAGGACGACGAGTCGTAGACTAGTATATAAACCCATCGACGTTTCGAGCGGGGGAGACGGTCGATACAGGATCGGGGCGCCGCAGTCGTGCGGTTTCGATCGCGCTTAATTCGGCTTGATCGTCGGCAATTCGGGGTTACGGCCGCTCCTTTATATAGGGTTGCCGGCACAAGGATGGCGTACAGATGCGAGACACCACCACCGTACTGGTCGCAGTCGTGCTGGTCGTCGGGAGCCTCGCGGCCGTCCCGATGGCCGGACTGGCTGCCCAGACGACCGAGACGAACACGACCGAGACGAACACGACCGAGACGAACACGACCGAGACGAACGCGACCGACACGAACGCGACCGACGCCAACGCGACAGCTCCCGGCGAGCAACTCGCTGGCGTCGTGGGCGTACAGGGTGCCGAGATCGACGGCGAAGTCGAGACGCGTGCGTACGGCATCCGCGTCGCCCAGTCCGAGAGCAACGACTCGAAGGCCGCCGTCGTCGGGCAGCAAGTGGCCGACGTCGAGCAGCGACTCGACGAACTCGAACAGCGCCGAGAGACGCTGGAGGCGGCCCGTGAGAACGGCTCGATGAGCGAGGGCCAGTACCGCGCCCGGATAGCGCGACTGGCCGCCGAGACTCGCACGGCCGAGCGGCTCGCGAACCAGAGCAACGAGACCGCACAGTCGCTCCCCACCGAGACCCTCGAAGCCAACGGCGTCAACGCGACCGCGATTCAGACGCTGCGCGACCGTGCCGACCAGCTGAGCGGGCCGGAAGTGGCCGCGATCGCCCGCTCGATCGCCGGTGCCAACGCGAGTGACAGCTTCGGTCCCGAGCGCGCAGGAGAGCGCGGTGGCGACGCACGCAACGCAACCGAACGCGGGGACCGCCCCGACGGCGACCGCGCGGGAGAGCGCGGCCCCCGAGGAGGAGAAAACGAGACGACCGCCGACGGAGCGGACCGCGGTAGCGAGCAGCAGACCGACGCGGGATCGGCGAACATCGGCGAGCAGTCGGCCGACGGAGAGCAAACTGCCACCGACGAGCAGTCAGAGGACGCGACCGAGAGCGACGGCGAACGGCCGGGAGACGACGAGCGCTCGGACGGCGGTCAGGGCCGATAGCCGATGGACGCGAACCGAATCGCGGCGGTCGGCGTCGTCGCCACGCTCCTGTTGGTCGGGAGCGCCGGACCCGCGGCGGCCGCCCAGCAGCCGACGTTCGTCGTCGAACTCGACGACCGCGGCGACGCGGCGGTGACGATCACGTACACCTACGACCTGAGCGACGACGCCGAGCAGGCGGCTTTCGCGGAGCTACAGCGCAACGAGACGGCGACCGCCGCGTTGGAGGACCGCGTTCACGATCGGTTCGAGCGCGTCGCGAACGCGAGCGAGAACCAGACCGGGCGACAGATGGAAATCGAATCGGCGGCGGTCGAACTCACGCGAGAAGACCGGACCGGGGTCGTCGAGGTGTCGGTCCAGTGGAACGGGCTGGCAGCGACGACCGAGGACGGACTGGTCCTCGACGAGCCGTTCGCCAGTGGCTTCGAGCCCGACCGTGCGTTCGTCGTCGTCCTCCCAGACGGCTACGAGGCGACGGCGGTCACGCCCTCGCCCGCAGAGAACGGTGACGGACGACTGGAGTGGGCCGGCGGGACGGCACTCGACGACTTCGAGGTCGTCGCGACGGCGGAACCCTCCGCCGACACCGACG
Source organism: Halomicrobium sp. IBSBa (assembly GCF_017612575.1). Classification (NCBI taxonomy): domain Archaea; kingdom Methanobacteriati; phylum Methanobacteriota; class Halobacteria; order Halobacteriales; family Haloarculaceae; genus Halomicrobium; species Halomicrobium sp. IBSBa. The sequence goes on along the minus strand of NZ_JADPQC010000002.1, from coordinate 225,637 downwards.
CGGCGACGGACGCCGACGGCCCCGGCTTCGGCGTCGGCGGCGCGGTCGCGGCACTGGCGGCCACGAGCCTCCTCGCCTTACGACGACGCTCGGGGACGTGAAATAATCACACACCGCGTGTGACTCGGAAACTATTAGTACCGAACCCCGGATAGTGGCGAGTACATGAGTCAGACCGAGAGTGCTGGCGGACGCCGCTCTCCCAGCAACGGGTCTGGCACTCTTTTCACCGCTGGTCGCCGTCGGACCCGCTCCGACGAGCAGCCAGACCGGCGTGCGCTTCGGCGACGACGGGGCCGTTTCTAGGCCCACAATACTCACATCTCTGATTTCCGGTTCGTTCGACCATCGACCAGCGACCACCGTCTGTTGGTCGCCTCGTCGTCTCGCCGTTCGCACGCTCGTGTGATGGACGCGGGCGACGCAGACGACGACCGTCGACAGATACCACCCAGACACGAAACCCATGACACCAGAAACCGCATCCGGAACCGTCGCACTCGCCTTCTCGGGCGGGCTCGACACGACAGTCTGCGTATCGCTGCTGAAAGAGGAGTACGGCTACGACGAGGTCGTCGGCGTCACCGTCGACGTGGGCCAGCCCGACTACGAGTTCGAGGAGGCCGAAGAGACCGCCGAGGCCCTTGGCGTCGAACAGTACGTCGTCGACGCGAAAGAGGACTTCGCGGACCTCTGTCTGAAAGCCGTCAAGGCCAACGCCGACTACCAGGGGTACCCGCTCGGGACCGCGCTCGCGCGCCCGGTCATCGCCAAGGCCATCCTCGAAGTCGCCCAAGAGGAGGGCTGTTCGGCCGTCGCACACGGCTGTACGGGCAAGGGCAACGACCAGCTTCGCTTCGAGTCCGTCTGGCGCGACTCCGAACTGGACGTGATCGCACCCGTCCGCGAACTCGGGCTGACCCGCGAGTGGGAGAACGAGTACGCCCAGGAGAAGGGCCTGCCAGTCGAGGGCGGCGACGGCGGCCGCTACTCCATCGACACGAACCTCTGGAGCCGCTCGATCGAGGGCTCCGAGCTCGAAGACCCCAGCACGATCCCGGAGGACGACATCTACAAGTGGACCGAGAACCCCTCGGGCAAGGACGCCGAACTGGTCGAGATCACGTTCGAGGAGGGCGAGGCCGTCGCCGTCGACGGCGACGATCTCGGGAAGGTCGAGCTGATCGAACAGCTCAATGCCCAGGCCGGAGCCCACGGGATCGGTCGCACCGACATGATGGAAGACCGCATGCTCGGGCTGAAGGTCCGCGAGAACTACGAGCACCCCGCCGCGACGGTGCTGCTGACCGCCCACGAGGCCCTCGAAGGGCTGGTCCTCACGCAGGAAGAGCGTTCGTTCAAGGCCCAGGTCGATCAGGAGTGGTCCCAGAAGGCCTACGAGGGGCTCGTCGACGCCCCGCTCGTGAGCGCGCTCGAAGCGTTCGTCGACGACACGAACGAGCGCGTCACCGGCACCGTCACCGTCAAGCTAGAAGGGGGCCACTGCCGCCCGGTCTCGCGCGAGTCGAAGTACGCCGTCTACAGCGAGTCCGCGGCGTCGTTCGACGAGGAGGACGTGACCGGCGGCATCACCCAAGCGGACGCGACCGGCGTCGCGAAGTACCACGGCTTCCAGTCGCGCCTGGCCAACAAGATCCTCGCCGACGCGAAGAAGGGCGAAGCCGTCGCCGACGGTGGCAGTGAAGCCACAGACGGCGCGAACGGCGAGAGCGAGGAATAGACGATGAGCGACGGCGAGGACCCCACGAACGAGAGCGCTGGCGACGCCGACGCCCCCGACGAGAGCGTCGTCCGTCGGGACCGCTTCTCGGGTGGCCCCGCCCGCTCGTTCCTCTCCTCGCTCGACGACGACGAGCGCATCTTCGGGGCGGATCTGGCGGTCGACCGCGCCCACGTCGTGATGCTCGCAGAGCAGGACATCGTCGACGACGACACTGTCGGCGAGATCCTGTCGGCGCTCGCGGACGTGGAGGCGGCCGGCCACGGAGCGCTTCCCGAGGGCGAAGACGTCCACGAAGCCATCGAGTCGGCGGTCATCGACCGCGTGGGAGCCGAGGGCGGGAAGATGCACACCGCTCGCTCGCGCAACGACGAGGTGGCGGCCTGTATCCGCTATCGCCTGCGTGCGGACCTGCTCGCGCTGATCGAGACGGTCGTCGAGGCCCGCGAGCGACTGCTGGCGGTGGCGGGAGATCACACCGAGACGGTGATGCCCGGCTACACGCACCTCCAGCCGGCACAGCCGACGACGGTCGCCCACTGGATCGCCTCCTACGAGCAGGCCCTGCAACGCGACACTGCGCGCCTGCTGGACGCCTACGATCGGGTCAACCAGAACCCGCTCGGGGCGGCCGCGTTCGCCGGGACGCCCTTCGACGTCGACCGCGAGCGCACCGCGACGCTGCTGGGCTTCGACTCGGTGCTGGCAAACTCGATGGACGCCTCTGCGACGCGCGATTTCCTCGTAGAGACGACGAGCGCGGTCGCGGCGCTCGCGACGACGCTGTCGGGGCTGGCCGAGGACGTGATCGTCATGGCGAGCAAGGGCCACGTCGAGCTGGCCGACGACTACTCGTCGACCTCCTCGATCATGCCACAGAAGAAAAATCCCGACACGCTGGAGCTCGTGCGCGGTCGCACCGGCGACGCGACCGCCGGGCTGAACGGCCTGTTGACGAACCTGAAGGGCCAGCCCCGCGCGTACAACCGCGACCTCCAGCGCGCGGGTCGCCACGCCTGGGACGCCGTCGACAGCGTCACCGAGAGCGTCGCCGTCGCGACCGGCGCGGTCGCGACCGCCGACTGGCCCGCCGAGACGCTGGCAGCCGCGGCCGGCGACGGCTTCTCGACGGCGACCGGCGTCGCGGACCTGCTGGCGATGGCGGGCCTGCCCTTCCGGACCGCCCACGAGCTGGTGGCCGAGGCGGCAGGCGATGTCGAGGGCGGCGACCCACCAGACTACGAGACCATCGACGCGGTCGCCCAGGACCTACTCGGCGAGTCACTGTCGGCCTACGTCGACCGCGAGGACGTAGAGGCGGCCCTGGAGCCGGCCGAGAGCGTCGCGATGCGTGACTCCGCTGGTGGCCCTGCACCCGAAGCCGTCAGTGCCCAGTTGTCGGCGGTCGAGGAGACACTGGCGGCGGACCGGAACGCGCTCACGACACGTCGGGAACGTGTCGAATCGGCCGCCGAACGGCTGGCCGCGGAGGTCGATCGCTATGTCTGATACGACCGGCCGTCGCCGTCAGAGTGGCGTCGTCACCGCGGCGTGGCGACGTGGGTCACGGACGGGGAGCCCGGAGCGTGATCGGCGGCCGATCGACCGACGATCCCCGCGAGGGGAAATACTACCACAAAACTGATACAGATATCAGTACAGTCCCGGTTTTTCGGATCATCGCGCCTTTAGAGTCGAGTATAGCTATTAAATTAATTCTGATAGGTTCGAAGAGTTTAAGTGCAATGGGGCGCGAGTGAGAGGTACAATGGCAGAATGCGTCGAATGCGGGGCGGAAGTCTCGCTGCACGACAACCTCGAAGCTGGAGAGATCGTCGACTGTGCGACCTGTGGTGCCGAGCTCGAAGTGCTCTCGGCCGATCCCGTCGAGCTCGACTCGGCCCCCGAGCTCGAAGAAGACTGGGGCGAGTAACGACGGCGGGCGGCCGAGCGCGGTGATACAACAATGAATGTAGGAATACTCTACTCGCGGATTCGTCGGGACGAGAAGCTCCTGCTGGAGGAGCTGCGCGATCGTGACCACGAGGTCACAAAGATCGACGTCCGGAAACAGCGGTTCAACATGAGCGAGCCGCCGGCCGCCTTCGACGGCGTCGACGTCGTCGTCGATCGGTGTCTGGCGACGAGCCGGTCCGTGTACGCCACCAAGTTCGTCGAAGCCTACGACGTGCCGGTGGTCAACACGCCGGGGACCGCGGAGATCTGTTCGGACAAGGTCAAGAACAGCCTCGCCCTGGTCGACGCCGACGTGCCGACGCCGAACACGGACGTGGCCTTCACCAAGGACGCCGCGATGGAGTCTATCGAGGAGTTTGGCTACCCCTGTGTCCTCAAGCCCGTCGTGGGCTCGTGGGGTCGCCTGATGGCCAAGATCGACTCGCGCTCGGCCGCCGAGGCCATCCTCGAACACAAGGAGACGCTGGGCCACTACGAGCACAAGGTGTTCTACGTCCAGGAGTTCGTCGACAAGCCGGGACGGGACATCCGCGTGCTGGCGACCGACGGCGAGCCCGTCGCCGCGATGGTCCGCTCCTCGGACCACTGGCTCACGAACGCCGCAAAAGGCGCGGAGACCGACACCTTCGAACTCGACGACCGCGCGCTGGCACTCGTCGAGCAGGCCAGCGACGCCGTCGGCGGCGGTCTGCTCGGGATCGACCTGATGGAAGTCGGAGTAGACGACGACACTGGGGAGCCCGAGGATTACACCGTTCACGAGGTCAACCACACCGTCGAGTTCAAGGCGCTCGACGAAGTGAGCGACGTGGACGTGCCCGCACAGGTCGTCGACTGGCTCGAAGCGAAGGCCCAACAGGAGGTGAGCGCATGACCTACTCCGCGAGCGTCGTCGGCGGTTCCGGCTTTACCGGCGGCGAACTCCTTCGCCTGCTGGACGGCCACCCCGAGTTTCGAACCGTTCAGGCCACGAGCCGCTCGAAGGAGAACAAGACGGTCGGCCACGCCCACCCGAACCTCCGACACAAGGACCTGCGGTTTTCCAGCCCATCGGAGCTGGAATCCGTCGACGTGCTGTTCGCGGCGACGCCCCACGGCGTCTCGATGGAGCAGATCGACGCCTTCCAGGACGCCGCCGACACCGTCGTCGACCTCTCGGCGGACTTCCGGCTCGACTCGGCAGAACAGTACGACGAGTGGTACGACGGCCACGCGCGTCCCGAACTGCTCGCCGAGTCGGAGTATGCCCTGCCCGAACTGAACCGCGAGAACCTCGCGGGCGCGGATCTGATCGCCTCCGGTGGCTGTAACGCCACGGCGACGATCATGGGGCTGCTCCCGCTGTTCGAGGCCGATATCCTGAGCGGCGACGAGCAGATCGTCGTCGACGTGAAGGTCGGCTCCTCGGAGGGGGGCGCTGGCGGCGGCGAAGCCTCCAGTCACCCCGAGCGCTCGGGGGTCGTCCGGCCGTACGCGCCCACGGGCCACCGCCACGAGGCCGAGATCCAGCAGTTTCTCGGCGTCGACGTGTCCTTTACCGTCCACGCGGTGGAGATGACCCGCGGCGCGAGCGCGACCTGCCACGTCTTCCCCGACGGGCCGGTCTCGAAGGGCGACCTCTGGAGTGCCTACCGCGAGTCCTACGAAGACGAGCCGTTCGTCCGGATGGCCGCGGGCGGCGGGGGCGTCTACCGCTACCCGGAGCCCAAGGCCGTCGCCGGGACGAACTTCGCGGAGGTCGGCTTCGAGGTCGACCCCGCGAACGAGCGACTCGTCGTGTTCTCGGCGATCGACAACATGATGAAAGGGTCGGCCGGCCAGGCGGTCCACGCCGCCAACGTCGCGCTGGGTCTCGAAGAGACCGCCGGCCTCGAACTGACCGGGTTCCACCCCGTCGGCGCACCCTGATTTCGGAGTGGTTTTCATGACAACAGTTATCAAAGTCGGCGGCGCTCGCGCGGTCGATCCCGCGGGTGCCCTCTCGGACGTTGCAACGCTTGTAGAGGGCGAGCAGAGCGAGCCCTCTGAACAGTCGAGCGGGCACGGCCCGCGAGAAGACGTGGTGCTGGTCCACGGCGGCTCGACGGCCGTCGACGACACCCTCGAACGACTGGGCATCGAGCCCGAGTACGTCGAGACGCCGAGTGGCGTCGTCGGCCGCTTTACCGACGCGGAGACCATGGAGGTGTTCGAGATGGTCTTTGGCCACCTCAACACCCAGCTCGTCGCCGGCCTCCAGAGTCAGGGCGTCGACGCGATCGGACTGAACGGGGTCGACGGGAAGCTCCTGTACGGGCCGCGAAAGTCCGCCGTCCGCGTCGTCGAGGACGGGAAGAAGAAGATCAAGCGAGGCGACCACAGCGGGACGATCAAGGAAGTCAACACGGACCTGCTCGATTCGTTGCTGGACGGCGGCTACGTGCCCGTCGCTGCGCCGCCGATGGCCGGTAGCGAGGCGCGAAGCGCCTCGGAAGACTCGAGCGGCGACGACGAGGAGCCACGAGAGCGGATCGTCCCCGTCAACACGGACGCCGACCGCACGGCCGCGGCGATCGCCGCTGCGCTGGACGCGCGGCTCGTCTTGCTGACCGACGTGGCGGGCGTCTACGAGGACCCCAACGATCCCGAGACGCTGATCGAGACCGTCGAGACCGGCGAGGAGTGGCAGGCCCTCGAAGCGGCCGCGGAGGGGTTCATGAGCCGCAAGATCATGGCCGCCGAGGAGGCCCTGGACGGTGGCGCACCCGAGGTGGTCGTCGCCGACGCCAACGCCGACACACCGGTCACAGACGCCGTCAGTGGCGGCGGCACACACATGTTTCAGGAGGCCATCGAAGAGCTATGAGTGGATTCGTCTTCAACGAGAAACCGATACAGATCGAAGAGGGAGACGGCGTGTGGCTGTCCGACGACGCGGGCAACGAGTACCTCGACATGGGGGCCTCGTATGCCTGCGTCCCGCTTGGTCATCGCCACCCGGCGGTCGACCAGGCTGCAAAGAGCCAGATAGACAGGCTCACCTACGTGCAAGCGTCCTACCCCAACGCCGCGCGGACGCGCCTCTACGAGACGCTGGCCGACACTGCACCCGATCCGATCGACAAGGTGTGGCTCTGTAACTCCGGCACCGAGGCCAACGAGGCCGCACTGAAGTTCGCTCGGGCCGCGACGGGCGAGTCGAAGCTCGTCGCGACGATGCAGGGCTTTCACGGCCGGACGATGGGGTCGCTGGCGACGACCTGGAAGAGCAAGTACAAGAAGCCCTACGAGCCCCTTGCCGGCGACGTGGAGTTCGTCCCCTACGACGACCCCGAGGCCATGCGGGAAGCCGTCGACGAGGAGACCGCGGGCGTCATCGTCGAACCCATCCAGGGAGAGGGCGGCATCAACCCCGCCTCGACCGAGTTCCTCGAAGCGACCCGCGAGGCGACCGAAGACGCGGGCGCGGCGCTGATCTTCGACGAGGTCCAGACCGGGATGGGACGGACCGGATCGCTGTGGGCCGCCCAGGAGTCCGGCGTCGTCCCGGACATGATCACCGCGGCGAAGGGGCTGGGCAACGGCTACCCAATCGGTGCGACGCTGTGTCGCGAGTGGATCGCCGACGAGTACGGCTCACACGCCTCGACGTTCTCGGGCGGGCCGGTCATCTCGGCGGCGGCCGACGCGACCGTCTCGACGATCGTTGAGGAGGACGTGCCGAGCAACGCCGCCACGGTCGGGGACTACCTCCAGACCGAACTGGCGGCCACGCTGGGCGACGAGGTTCGCGACATCCGCGGCGAGGGCCTGATGATCGGCATCGAGGTCGGCCGCGGCGCGATGGGACACCTCAAGCAGCTGGCGATGAGCGAGGGCGTGCTGGCGCTGCCGGCCGGCCGAACGGTGGTGCGGCTGCTCCCGCCGCTGACCCTCACCGAGGCGGACGCCGACCACGTCGTCGACGCGCTGGAATCGGTGATCCTGGAATGAGCGCGAGACGCCACGCGTCTCGGAACGGCGAGCGGGCGAGACCGCCCGCGAGCGGCAGGGGAATGGGATCACTGGAGGTGAGCGCATGAGCCAGACCGTCCAGACCCCCGACGAGGAGGCCCGCGACCTGCTCGAAGCGATCGTCCGCATCCCGTCGGTCACGCCCGAAGAAGACCAGGCCGCGAAGCGACTGGTCGAGTTCTTCGAGGCCCACGGCCGCGAGGCCTGGGTCGACGAGATCGGCAACGTCCGCGCGCCGGCCGACGATGGCGTGTTGCTGACCTCCCACATCGACACGGTGCCGGGCGACATCCCGGTCCGGATCGAGGAGAACGACGACGGCGAGCTCGAGCTGTGGGGCCGTGGCTCCGTCGACGCCAAGGGACCGCTCTGTGCGATGGCGGTCGCCGCCGTCCGCACCGGCGCGAGCTTCCTCGGCGTCGTCGGCGAAGAAGTGGATTCGCGTGGCAGCCGCTACGTGATCGAGGACCGCGAGGGGACGCCCGACGCCGTCGTCAACGGCGAACCCTCCGGCTGGGAGGGGATCACGCTCGGCTATCGCGGTCTGCTGGCCGGCACGTACGTCGCCACCAGCGAGTCGGGCCACTCCTCGCGGCCGGACAACAACGCGATCCAGGACGCGCTGGACTGGTGGGCCGCCGTCGAAGGCGAGTTCGAGAAAGACGAGTGGGAGCCCGTCTTCGAACGGGTCACCTGCAAACCCGTCGACATCGACGGCGGGATCTCCGAGGACGGGCTCTCCGTCGAGACGACGATGGACGTACAGCTTCGGGTTCCTCCGGAGTACACGACCGACGAGATCCGCGAGATCGCCGACGGCCACCTCGTCAACGGCACCGTCCACTGGGACGACAAGGTCGAACCGGTGATGCAGAGCCCCCGGACCCCGGTCGCTCGGGCGTTCCGGACCGCGATCCGGTCGGCCGGCGGCGAGCCCACCCTGTTGCGCAAGACCGGGACCAGCGACATGAACGTCTTCGCACAGTCCTGGGACTGCCCGATGGTCACCTACGGCCCCGGCGACTCGGACCTGGATCACGCGCCGAACGAACACATCCAGCTAGCGGAGTACGACCGCTCCGTCACCGTCCTCGAAGACGTGACCGAACGTCTCCTGTAACAATGCCCACGCACCTGCTCGACGTCGACGACCTGACGACCGACGAACTGACGACCGTGCTCGACCGCGCGGCCGAGATCAAAGCCGACGGCGCGCCCGACCTCCTGGACGGGCACACCCTCGGGATGCTCTTCGAGAAGCCCTCGACGCGAACCCGGATCTCCTTCGAGACCGGGATGACCGACCTCGGTGGCCACGCGATCTTCCTCGGCCCCGAGGACATCCAGCTGGGCCACGGCGAGCCGATCAAAGACACCGCACGCGCCGTCTCGCGGTACGTCGACTTCCTGATGGCCCGGATGTTCGACCACGGCGACGTAGAGGAGCTGGCCGAGTACGCCAGCGTCCCCGTCGTCAACGGGCTGACCGACGACGCCCACCCCTGCCAGACGCTCGCGGACCTGCTGACGATCCGCGAGCGGTTCGGCAGCTTCGAGGACGCCGCCGTGGCGTGGGTCGGCGACGGCAACAACGTCTGTCAGTCGTTCGTCCTGGGTGCAGCGATGACGGATCTCGACCTGACGGTCGCGACCCCCGAGGGGTACGGCGTCGACGAGAGCGTGCTGGACCGCGCTGCCGACCTCGGCAGCGTGCCCGCGACGACGACCGACCCCGAGGCCGCGATGGCCGACGCCGACGTGGTCTACACCGACGTGTGGGTCAGCATGGGCCAGGAGGACGAACGCGACGAGAAGCTCCGGGCCTTCGAGGGCTTCCAGATCACGCCCGACGTGCTTGGCGACCGGACCCTGATGCACTGCCTGCCCGCCCACCGCGGCGAGGAGGTCACCGACGCCGCCATCGAGAGCGACAACGCAATCGTCTGGGACCAGGCCGAGAACCGCCTGCACGCTCAAAACGGGCTGCTGGCGTGGCTGGCCGAGCAGGACTGACGGCGACGAACGGGGCGAGTCTCGCCCCCACTCGACACGTCGATCGTCAGCGTCGGTCGGCTTCGAGCCGTCGGAGACGGCTGGAAACGACACCGTAGAGCCCGGCAACGAGCCCGAAGAACAGGATCGCGAACCAGACGGACGAGATGTCGCCGTCACTGGCCAGAAACAGGAACCCACCGAACACCTCGATCAGCAGTGCAGCGCCGACGATGTTGTCAATGCCGGCCCGAGGACCGGAGAGCCCAATAGCGTTGTGTACAGTCGATCGCAGTCCAGCGGTCTCCAGTCGAAACAGTGCCCTTTTAGATCGCCGTGAGTATGTTAGTCAATCGAGCCGAACGAGCGACCCGTCGATCGGACGGTCGACAGCCGTCCCGTCCGTCGGTCTCCACCCGAAACAGTACCCTTTCGTCACCGGCGGCGAGCAACAGCAACGTTTTCCGTCGCGCCAGGGCTACGGTCGACGATGACCTCGGCACCCACGGCGGCGGTCGAAGCGGCACTCGGCGGGTCCGTAGAGACGATCGAGCGCCTGGACGGCGGGATGGTCGGGGACGTGTTTCGCGTCGAACTCGCCGACGGACGTGTCACGGTCGCGAAGACCGGCGAGCACGACCTCTCGACGGAGGGGCGGATGCTGTCGTCCCTCGCTGCGGAGTCGGACCTGCCGGTGCCCGAGGTGTACTACAGCGACGCCGACCTGCTTTGCATCGAGTACGTCGAGGGCGAGTCGACGATCACGCCGGCAGTCGAACGCGACGCGGCGAGGCAGTTGGCCGATCTGCACCGCGTCGAGGGGCGGGCCTTCGGCTTCCCGTTCGACACGCTCACCGGGCCGGTCCCCCAGCCGAACCCGTGGACCGAGCGCTGGGTGCCCTTCTATCGCGACCAGCGAGTGCGGTCGATCTGTGACCGGGCCAGTCGGGCGGGAACGCTGTCGGACGAACTCGCGGCCCGCGTCGAGCGGGCGTGTGCCGACTTCGAGTCGCTGCTGACCGAGCCCGAGGCCCCCGCGCTGTTGCACGGCGACGCGTGGCGGACGAACCTCCTGACCGACGGCCAGCGAGTGACGGCGTTTCTCGACCCCGCCTGTTACTACGGCCACCCGGAGATCGAACTGGCCTACGTCGACTGGACGGAGACGTTCGGCGACGCCTTCTTCGATCGCTACCGGCGCGAACGCGGCGTCGAGCTGGCCGGCTTCTTCGACCGCCGCCGGTTCGTCTACCGACTGTATCCGTTGCTCGTCCACGTCCACCTGTTCGGCGGCCAGTACCGCGCGGAACTCGCAGAGACGCTGGGCCGCCTTGGCTACTGATAGTGCCGGCTGTCACTGTTTCGAGATATTTGCGACCACGAGGTCGCGACATTCTTTACAGACGGACAGCCGGCAGTATCAAGATGGTGCCGGGAGAAGGACTCGACGATGAGCGAGCCACGGACCGTCTCTGCCGGCGAGCTGGCGGTCGAGGAACTGCTCGACCGGCTGGAAGCCGGTGAACGCGTCGTCGTCCGCACGGAGTTTCTGGGCACTGACCACGAGGTGACGCTGCGCTACGACGGCTCGACGTTCTACTGTGACACGCCCACGCGACTCCACCGCCACGAGAGCCGCGAGGCGATGCGGACCTGTCTGGAGAACCAGGGCTACGCGAGCCAGTGAGTTGTAGGTAACGCAGCAATTTATCCGCGATGGCCGGCAACGTCGGGTATGGCCGCCGACCCCTCGCCCAACCGGTTCAGAGAACTGCTCCTCGACGACGAACCGTCCCTCGACGAGGTGATGGCCTGCGTCTTCGGCATCCAGGCCCACGAGGTCCGGACCTACGAGACGCTGCTCGACTACCCCGAGAGCACCGTCGAGGAACTGGCCGACCAACTCGACCGGGACCGATCGAACGTGAACCGCTCGCTGTCGACGCTGCGCGAGAAGGGACTGGCCTCCCGTCGCCGCCGACTGCTGGACAGCGGCGGCCACGTCTACCAGTACACGCCCACACCCCGCGAGGAGGCCGCCGAGCTGATGCACGAGACCCTGGAGGAGTGGGCCGACTACGTCCACGATCGGATCGAGGAGTTCTAGCGAGTAGCGAGGGGCGTCGCGAGCGAAGCGAGCGACGGCCCTCGGCAACGCGAGCGGGAGCGCAAGCGACACGCGAGCGGCGAGGCATGAGTATCGGTCGGGGGAGCGAAGCGAGCGACGGCCCTCGGCAACGCGAGCGGGAGCACAAGCGACACGCGAGCGGCAGGGCATGAGTATCGAGAGCAGCGTGGCCCTCCGAACGACGAACCGACAACCGCCCCACTTTTGCCGATAGGGGACTTCGCCCCCGACAATGGCCGATCTACAGCTGACCGACGAGACGCCGGGGGTCGCCGACGACGGCGTCTGGCTGACGTGCATCGAGTGTGGGGAGACGTTCGCGCCGTTCGCAGCGGTCCGGTACACCTGCGACGAGTGTGACGGACTGCTCGAAGTTCGCTACGAGGACCTGCCGACGTTCGACGACTTCGACGGCGAGGGCGTCTGGCGCTACAGCGACGCACTGCCGTTCGAGGAGGGCGTCACCCTCCCCGAGGGTCACACGCCACTGCACCGGGTGCCTCGCCTGGAAGACGAGGTCGGTGTCGACGCCCTGCGGATCAAACACGAGGGGATGAACCCCACGGGGTCGTTCAAGGACCGCGGGATGACCGTCGGCGTCCGCGTGGCCCAGGCCGTCGGAGTGGACCGACTCGCCTGTGCCTCGACGGGCAACACCTCCGCGGCGCTCGCGGCCTACGGCGCTCGCGCGGACCTGGAGACGCTCGTTCTCCTGCCCGCCGGGAAGGTCGCCGCCGGGAAGGTCGCACAGGCCTCGCTCCACGGCGCACGGATCCTCGAAGTCGACGGCAACTTCGACAGCTGTCTGGACATCGTCCAGGAACTCGCGGGCCGTGGCGAGGCGTACCTCCTGAACTCGCTGAACCCCTTCCGCCTGGAGGGCCAGAAGACCATCGGGCTGGAGATCATGGAGCAGTTTGCCGCCGACTACGACGACTACCCCGACCGGATCGTGCTGCCAGTCGGGAACGCGGGCAACACCGCGGCGCTGTACAAGTGCTTCCGCGAACTCGTCGAGGCCGGCGCGATCGAGGAGTCGGACGTGCCGAAGATCACCGGCGTCCAGGCCGAAGGGTCCGCGCCGATGGTCGAGGCCATCGAAGAAGGCAACGACGAAATTCGACGCTGGGACGAGGTCGAGACCATCGCGACCGCCATCCGCATCGGCAATCCCGTCAACGCGCCCAAGGCGCTGCCGGGCATCCGCGAGACCGGCGGGACCGCCGTCGCAGTCAGCGACGAGGAGATCACCGACGCCCAGCGCTCGCTGGCCGGCGAGGGCGTCGGCGTCGAGCCGGCCTCCGCGGCCAGCGTCGCCGGCCTCCGGAAGCTCCGGGCCCAGGGCGAGATCGGCAGCGACGAGCAGGTCGTCTGCCTGACGACCGGCCACCTGCTGAAAGACCCCGACGCCGCCGCCGAGGCAGGGGCCGACCCCGAGCCGGTGCCCAACGACACCGACGCGATCCTGGAGCACATCGACGAGGAGTCCTCGGTCGCACAGACGGTTCGACAGCAGGTGTCGAAAGCCACCGACTCGCCGCTGGTCCCGGCGCTGGTCGCCGGTGGGCTCGGCGTCGCGTATCTCTACCGCAAGCTCCGGTCGGAGGAGTGACCGGCCAGCGGGCGGTGCTAATCTGACACTGACCGCCGGAGTACACGGTGGCTGACGCTCGTCCGACGGGGATTTTTCGGTGTGGGGATGGCACACACAGTCATGGAATCGGATCCGACTCCCGGCGGTGGCTCTCCGGTCGCGGTCGAGCGACCCCGGAGCAAGATGGTTCGCTACGCGATCGAACGACAGGCACTCCGTGACCGCATCGACCAGCTGGAGCGGGAACTCGCACACGAACGGAGACAGCGTCAACAGATCGTCGAGCAGTACGAGCGACTGCTACGCGAGAAAGAGGCAGCGATCGAATCGGAGGCGGGGCTGCTTGACGGGCTGTTCTAGTCGCCGTTGTCCAGCGAGATGTACTTGGTCTCGATGATCCGGTCGTCGCCGTTGAGTCGGTCGAGCACGTCGCTCGTCGGCGGTTCGTCGAGGTTGTACACCGACAGGGCTTCGCCGCCGATGACTTCGCGGCCGTTGAACATCCCGGCGATGTTGATGTTGGCCTCGCCCAGCACGGTTCCGATGAAGCCGATCGTCCCCGGTTCGTCGCGGTTGCGAGCGACCAGCATGTGACCGTGGGGGACGGCGTCGACGCGGTGGTCGTCGATCCGGACGATGCGGGGATCTTCGCCGGCAAACTGGGTCCCACAGACGCTGACACTGTCCTCGCCGTCGCCGACGGTCACCGTCACGAGGCTCTGGAAGTCCTCGGACTGGCGGGTCTTGGACTCGGTCACGTCGATACCGCGGTTCTCCGCGATCTGGGGGGCGTTGACCGCGTTGACCTGGAGCTCCGACGGTGCGAACACGCCTTTCAGCGCGCTGGCGGTGACCAGTTCGACGTCCTGGTCCGCAATGTCACCGGCGTAGGTGACTTCGACGCTGCCCATCTGTCCGTCGAACAGCTGGACGGCGATCTTGCCGGCCGTGTCGGCCAGTTCGATGTAGGGGCGGATCTGCGGGAAGATGCTCTCGTCGATCGACGGCGCGTTCAGCGCGTTGATCACCGGCTCGTCGTTGAACGCGGCGACGATCTGGTCGGCCGTCGAGGTGGCGACGTTCTCCTGTGCGGCCTCGGTGGAGGCTCCGAGGTGGGGCGTGACGATGATGTCTTCGACGTCCAGCAGCGGACTGTCGGCCGGCAGTGGCTCCTCGGCGAACACGTCGACGGCGGCCCCCTTGAGGATGCCGTCCTCGACGGCCTCGGCGAGTGCCGGCTCGTCGATGATCCCGCCGCGGGCGCAGTTGACGACGTAGCCGTCTTCCAGTTGTGCGAGCTCTTCCTCGCCGATCATGTTCTCGGTCTCGGGGGTCAGTGGCGTGTGGACCGTGAGGAAGTCGGCGGCAGCGAGACACTCGTCGAGGTCGTCGACCAGTTCCGCGCCGAACTGGTCGGCTCGCTCCTGGCTGATGTAGGGATCGAAGGTGACGATGTCCATCCCGAGACTGCCCAGGCGCTTGGCGACCTCCTGGCCGACGCGGCCGAAGCCGACGACGCCCAGGGTCTTGTGGTTGACCTCGGTGCCGAGGTAGTCGCCTTTCGCCCACTCGCCGCCGGTGAGCCGTTGGTGGGCCTGTGGGATCGAACGCGCCGTCGCGAAAGCCATTGCCACGGAGTGTTCGGCCGCCGCCCGAACGTTGCCTTCCGGGGCGTTGGCGACGATGACGCCGTGTTCGGTCGCGGCGTCGATGTCGATGTTGTCGACGCCGATACCGGCCCGGCCGACGATGACCAGATCCGGTGCCGCCGACAGCACCTCGTCGGTCACTTCGGTGCCGGATCGGACGATCAGTGCGTTGGCGTCGGCGACGGCGTCGAGGAGCGCGTCGCCCTCGACATCGTAGGCCGTCTCGACTTCGTGACCCGCCTCGCGGAGCCGTTCGAGACCCGCATCTGCGATGGGGTCTGTCACGAGTACCTTCATACCTGCTCGATTCGCGCCGTCGGGGATAACCTTTGTTTTCTCCTCGTGACGCGGATGACACAGAAGACACGGAGTCTGGGTCTAGAAACAGGTGGAACTCCCTCATTTCAGGACTGTAGTTGCCTGTGTAGAGTTAACATTCACACGCCTCAGAGACCTCGACTTGGGTTACGACCACTGAGTGTCTGGGAGAAGCACAATCAGACGACCTTCTTCGCAATCCGGTAGCCGAAGAACAAGAATGCTAGCGTCCCCACCACTATTGCGAAGTAAGCCGCTTGAGTGACTCTCGGTTCCGTCGTAGTGCTGAGAGAAACAATAGACGTTGCGACAACGACCACCATTATTGCAGCCATAAATACGTCTTGTCGGCTAGCCATGGTGAACGATAGTACAGCAATTTTTGGAGGGTATTTCAAAGTGCATATTTGTATTTCCTGCGCAGCCATTATATATTTTATTACATTATGTACTGTGTTTAGATCAGTATCCGCGCGTAGTATATTCCAAACACTACTAACTTTATACCCGTAGGCAGAATTATAGATGGTCTCATTACTTCGTCCGGATGGTACCAATGTAGGTCAGGCTAACAAGACATGTCAGATCATGTACTAGAATTCAACTACTCAACCGTCTGAACTCCGGTCATTCAAAAGGCAATCACTATTCCAAGAATTCCAGATACACGAATATATGAAGCGTGCGTATAGAGTTTTGGGACTGCAAATACAGGGCTTCCGTCGGCTCAGAAATTCAGATCAAGCCCTCCTATCCAAACACCAGCAAACAACCAAGGACTGCTCTATCTGTAGATGGTGTATCGAAGCTCCAATGGCGTATTGTGGCGTAATGATACAACGGTGTCAATTAATGTATCCAGTATAGGATGTTTTGATTAATAAATGATAACTATATTATGAGTAGTAATAGTATATGTTGATGTGTTGTATGGTCTCAATTCCTATCAGGAAATACTACAACGGCCAACCATTGTCATCCTCAAATTGACCATCAACTTGGGCCCAACTCACCCCTGTATATACGTAGTGGACCTTGATAACTGTTCCATGACCACTATTAGCGTTACTCAATAAACCAGCAGAGGTCGCTAAAAAGGCTGATAGTACAGCAAGTGCAGGCGCAGCGATGGTTCCAGCTCCGGTCATGGAAATAATAGCGGAGGCTGCGGCGGTACCACCGGCACCGTATAGTGCAATTTCGACCGCCTTATTAGTGTCAGCATCATCAAGACCGAAAAAGTGGTTTATTCCCCACGGTTTCACTTCACCAGTGTATTCAGTGTTACCGTGACTCGCTACTGAGACGTCTCCGGTGGAAACATCATACTCCGATTGGAAAGAGTCAGAAACCTCTACAAATACCTCGTTGTTCTTTTTAACAAATTTGACGTGTCCTTGGTTTTTCAATGTGTTAATACCGGTTACAGCCTTCTTAAGTTCGTGTTCCGTGAACTCGTGTCTTCTCCCAGATGGGTGGTGACCCCGAGAGCGTCGCTTGGTATCACGTCGTGAACTGGTGTCTACGGATTCCTCGTCGGTTGGGTTTTTATTTTGCGACTGAGGATTGGTCTCGTTAGACTCGGACAATACGAGCTCACCATTTACAAGATCATAGTTAAACTCTCTACCGTCAGAGTCACCTGATTTGGATTGTTGGCCGGTGCTCAGAGCGGGCAGAGACGCAAGTGCAAGACCGCTACTGAGACCAGTTATGAACGTTCTACGACTGCTTCCATTATTTTGTTCTATTGAAACTACTACTATTTTCTATATTCACTTGAATTTTAATCTTAGATATTTTATATTAATTATAAATTTCAAGTAGATTCATTTTCGGTTGCCAATAGCTTGTATTTGAAAATAGATAGATAATATATAATGGGTCGTGTTTAGTTAAGCGTGAAAGGTGAGGCCGATGGATTTCTTGGAAGCATGCCAGAAATCAGCCGCCTCAGCGGTAGTAGAGACTGGATTGATTTGGATTGTGTGGAGCGCGAGCAGACACCCGAATCAGCGATATCGCTGGGTATTCAATCACATTTAGCGGGTCTCTCGCTGTCCAATTCCGTCGGTTTGCTTGATGTTCTGGATGTCCAACGGAGTCGGAAAGCAATCCACGATTGGGTGCAGAAAGCCGATCTACAGCCAGAATCTGGCCGGTGTCCGAATCAAATCGCGCTGGACGAAGCGGTGATTCGGATCAACGACCAGCAGTTCTGGCTATACGCCGCTGGCGATCCATCGACTAATGATCTGCTTCATGTTCGCCTCTTTTCCACGATCATGACCGCCCTGACCGAGATCTTTCTCCGCGAACTCCAGCAAAAACACGACGTCGAAACTGCCGTTTTCCTCGTTGATGGCGCGCAACATCTCCAAACTGCACTGCAACGATCAGGGCACCGGTTTCAGATATCTCGCCACGGAAATCGGAATGCTGTCGAACGGATTTTCCCTGAGGTGAAGCGCCGATCCTCGTCGTTTTCGACTGCTTCAGTCACGTCGAACCAGAGACAGCCGAAAATTGGCTCCAAGCCTTCGCCAGCTGCCACAATGCTCCAAACTAAATACTATCGCTTCAACCGATCAAGGTTTCATCTGCTAGCGAGCGTGGCGAGGGCTTTCAGTGCCTATCGGCCACGTCGGATCGATCAGTTCAATCGCTGTCGATGCTACGACGAAGCCGAACCGCTCCACCCGACTATCAGCGTTGATATTTCGAGTGACAAAAAGGAAGGACAGCACCGCGAAGCGACCGGCTTACCGCCAGGCAGGCAGCGAGGCGGCGTCGTCGAGGTCGAGCGTGAGGTAGGCGTCGTCGGTCGTTACGTCCGCGATGATGTACGTGTCCGTCTGGCCGTGTTCGACGGAACCCATGACTTCTGCGTCCGCTGCCACCTCCGCTTTGGCGACCGTGTCCGGCTCCATGCATGATAATATGTAACAACCACATATAAACGTGCCGAAACCGACGGACGAAGCCGGGAATATGGTTAGTAAGCGAATAACAGAAGCGGCAGTAGTGTCTGCTTCTAGACCTGAGAGGCATCGACGGTCGTGGTAAGTAGTCATACTGTTATCTCTCTGCGTGTGCGCGCCAGCGGTCGGTGGGACCCGCCGTCCGGGAGAAGCCGAAGGGCAGGACTTAGTACGTGGGACGGGACAAGGGATAGTATGAACGTCGCAGACGCCATGACGCCGCGCTCGGACGTCGTCACCGTCGAGATTCCGGGCACTCGTGACGACGTGCTCGAGTACCTCCAGGAACGCTCTTTCTCCTCCGTACCGGTCATCAAGCAGACCGACGACGGCGAGACGTTCCGTGGCATCGTCTCCCGTGACGCCCTCATCAACCAGCCCGACGAGGACCAGCTCGCGCTCCTGACCGAGGAGGTCCCGACCGTCACCGCCGACACCAGTATCCAGGCGGTCGCGGCCCTGATGATCGAGGAGCGAGCCCGCCGGATCCCCGTCGTCGACGGTCGCCTCGAAGGGATCATCACCGTCACGGACGTGATCCGGGCTATCGCCACCGGCGACGTCGACGGCGCGAGGAACGTCGACGAGCTGGCCCGCCGAGACGTGAACTGCGTCTACGCCGGGACGCCCCTGACGGTCGCCGAACGCGAACTCGACTACGCGAAGGTCCCCTACGGCGTCGTGCTGGGCGACGAGGGAGAGATGTGTGGCATGCTCACCGAGGTCGACATCATCGACGTGGCCCGCGTGGTCGAAGGCGAGGCCGAGACGGGCGAGAACATGGCCAGTGACGACGACGACTGGAAGTGGGAGAGCGTCAAGGCCGTCGGGAGCCGCTACATGCCCACCCGCAACGTCGAGATCCCACACGAGCCCGTTCGAGAGTTCATGACCGCAGACGTGCTGACGGTCAGCAAGCGCGAGACGGCCAGAGACGCCGCACAGCTGATGATCGACGCGGAGATCGAGCAGATCCCGCTGGTCTCGGGCGACGACCTCGTCGGTATCGTCCGCGACATGGATCTGCTGGAGGGCCTATGAGCGACGGCGGCGATCTCGTCGAGTTGGCCAAGCGCAGGGGCTTTTTCCTGCAGTCGGCCGGCGCGTACGGCGGCGTCTCCGGGTTCTACACCTTCGGTCCCTCCGGGGCCGCACTCAAGCAGAACATCGAGGACACCTGGCGCGACCGCTTTACCATCCAGGAAGGCAACATGGAGGTCGACGCCCCGACCGTGATGTCAGAGCCCGTCTTCGAGGCATCGGGCCACCTCGACGGTTTCGACGACATGCTCGTGGAGTGCCCGGACTGTGGCGAGAGCCACCGGGCCGACCACATCGTCGAGGACAACACCGACATCGAGGAGGCCGAGTCG
Organism: Halomicrobium sp. IBSBa; assembly: GCF_017612575.1. Classification (NCBI taxonomy): domain Archaea; kingdom Methanobacteriati; phylum Methanobacteriota; class Halobacteria; order Halobacteriales; family Haloarculaceae; genus Halomicrobium; species Halomicrobium sp. IBSBa. Next base: position 205,891 of record NZ_JADPQC010000002.1, on the reverse strand, counting down.
ATCCCGGTCGCCGAGGTCGAGGAGCTGATTGCCGAGTACGAGCTCGTCTGTCCGACCTGTGGCACCGGACTGGCCGGCCAGGCCATCGAGGACTTCAACCTCATGTTCGAGACGAACATCGGCCCCGGCTCCGCCGATCCGGGCTATCTGCGCCCCGAGACCGCCCAGGGCATCTTCATCGAGTTCCCACAGCTGGCAGAGTACGCCCGCAACCAGCTCCCCTTCGGCGTCACACAGATCGGGCGCGCCTACCGCAACGAGATCAGCCCGCGCAAGTCCCTGCTGCGCGTCCGGGAGTTCACCCAGGCCGAACTCGAACTGTTCGTCGATCCAGAGGAAGACGAGCCGGCACTCGAAGCGGTCGCGGACGTGACCGCCCCCTTCTACCCCGCCGCCGATCAGGAGGCCGACGAGGGCCAGCCCTACGAGGCCACGATCCGCGAGGTCGTCGACGAGGGCGTCGTCGGAAAGCCATGGATCGCCTACTACCTCGGCGTCGCCAAGCAGTGGTACGAGTCGATCGGCGTCGACATGGACCGCTTTCGCTTCCGCCAGCACCTCTCGGGCGAGCGGGCCCACTACGCCGCGGACTGCTGGGACGCCGAAGCGGAGGTCGACGGCGACTGGATCGAGCTGGGCGGGTTCGCCTACCGATCCGACTACGACCTCTCGAAACACGACAGCTACTCCGACGAGGACTTTACGGTCTTCAAGCAGTACGACGAGCCGGTCACCGTCGAGCGAGCGACGGTCGACCCGGACATGAGCTACCTCGGGCCGGAGTTTGGCGGCTCGGCCGGCGCGGTCGCCGACGCCCTCGAAGCACTCGCCGAGCGCGATCCCGACGCCTTCGACGGATCTGAGGTCGTCGTCGAGGTCGACGGCGAGTCACACGCGGTCCCCGTCGAGAAGGTAAACTTCGGCGTCGAGGAAGTCACCGAGTCGGGCGAGCACATCACGCCCCACGTCGTCGAGCCCTCGCTGGGCATCGACCGGGCGCTGTACACGGCGCTGGATCACTCCTACCGCGAGGACGAGGTCGACGGCGAGCACCGCTCTTACCTGGCCTTGCCGGCGGCGGTCGCGCCGACGACCGTCGGCGTCTTCCCGCTGATGGACCGAGACGGCATGGGCGAGTACGCCCGCGAGGTCGTCGACGAACTGCGCGGGGCGGGCCTGGCCGTGACCTACGACGATTCGGGCGCGATCGGCCGACGCTACCGCCGCCAGGACGAGGTCGGCACGCCGTTCTGTGTCACCGTCGACTACGCGACGCTCGGTGAGGCCCGCGACGACGAGGGCGAGTCGGCAGCGCCAGACACCGTCACGGTCCGCGAGCGAGACACGACGGCACAGAAACGCGTTCCGGTCGCCGATCTCCCCGAGACGCTGACGGCGCTCCGGGACGGCGAGCGCACCTTCGACGACCTGTAGATGGCCGACGAGATCGCCAGGCGACTCGTCCACGCGAGCGGGACCGGGCTGCCGGCACTGCACCTGCTGGGACTGACGGACTGGCGGACCGTCCAGTACCTGCTGGTGGTGGGCGCGGCGGTCGCGCTCGCACTGGAGGTGATCCGCCTGGTGGTCGGCCTCGACTGGGCCATCTACGACCGACTCACTCGCGAGTACGAGCAGGACAACCTCGCCGGCTACGCGCTCTATCTCGTCAGCGCCGCCGCCGTCGGCCTGCTCGCACCCGAATACGTCGCGATCCCCGCAATCTTGATGCTGACGATCGGAGACCCCATCAGCGGACTGCTGGGCTCGGGGAGCCTGACCAAAGAGACCTACGTCCTGCTGGCGATGTTCGGCGTCTGTACCGGGATCGCCTCGTTTTTCGTCCACTGGGTGCCCGCGGTGCTCGGCGGCCTGGCCGCGACGGCCGCCGACGGCCTCAAGCCAGTCGTCGCGGGGTACGTCCTCGACGACAACCTAACCATCCCGCCCGCGGCCGCCGTGGCGATGGTCGCCGGGATCGAACTCGTGGTGACGCTCTCGCTGTAGCGATCGCCGTCGATTCACTTTCACCGCGGTACGCGAACGCTTAAACAGATTCCCGGCCAAAACCCGGACAGATGGCCCAGTCCGACGCCGACGCGGGGAGCACCGACGGCCACGTCGACCACCCGCTGGTGACGCCGGGACTACTCGAACAGCGGCGCTACCAGCGCGAGCTGGCCGACCAGGCCCTCGACGATCACACGCTGGTCTGTCTCCCGACCGGCCTGGGCAAGACGACTGTCTCCTTGCTCGTGACCGCCGAACGGATACAGGACGCGCAGTGGAAGTCCCTCTTGCTCGCGCCGACGAAGCCGCTGGTCCAGCAACACGCCGAGTTCTACCGGGAGGCCCTCCAGGTGCCCGACGACGAGATCGTCGTGTTCACCGGCGAGGTCCGGCCAGCCAAGCGATCGGACCTCTGGGCGGACGCTCGCGTCGTCATCGCGACCCCGCAGGTCGTCGAGAACGACCTCGTCGGCAACCGGATCTCGCTGGCGAACGTCACCCACTGCACCTTCGACGAGTGTCACCGCGCGACCGGGGACTACGCCTACAACTACATCGCCGAGCGCTACCACGAGGACGCATCCGATCCGCTGGTGACGGCGATGTCGGCCTCGCCGGGCGGCGACGAGGAGGAGATTCTGACGGTGTGTGAGAACCTCGGCCTGCGGGAGGTGGCAGTGATGACCGAGGACGACGCCGACGTGGCCGAACACACCCACGACACGGAACTGGAGTGGAAGCGCATCGAGCTGCCCGAGACCGTCCTGGAGATCCGGGACGCGATCAACGAGGTCGTCAGCGACCGGCTCGCACAGCTCAAAGAACTGGGCGTCACCTCGACCACCCAGCCAGACGTCTCCGAGCGCGAGATCCAGAAGATCCAGGGGAAACTCTCCGAGCTGATGGACAACGACCAGAGCGAGGGCTACAGCGGGATGAGCCTGCTGGCCGAGGTCCGAAAGCTCCGGACGGCCGTCACCTACGCCGAGACCCAGAGCGTCGAGGCGCTGCGTCGGTACTTCGAGCGCCAGAAGGAGGCCGCCCGCTCGTCTGGAGCCTCGAAAGCCGACCAGCGACTCGTCTCGGACCCGACGGTGATGGAGGCCATGCGGAAAGCCGAGAACTTCACCGACCTCCACCCGAAGTTCCGCCGAACCCGAATGCTGCTGGCCGAGACGCTGGGCATCGAGAACGGCGAGCGCGTCATCGTCTTCACCGAGTCCCGAGACACCGCCGAAACGCTGACCGACTTCCTCTCCGATCACTTCGAGACCGAGAAGTTCGTCGGCCAGAGCGACACCGAGGGCAGCGAGGGGATGACCCAGACCCAGCAACAGGAGACCCTCGACCGGTTCCGCGCCGGGGAGTTCGAGGTGCTGGTCTCGACCAGCGTCGCCGAGGAGGGTCTGGACGTGCCGGAGGTCGATCTGGTGTTGTTCTACGAGCCCGTGCCGACGGCGATCAGGTCCATCCAGCGCAAAGGACGGACCGGCCGCCAGACCGAGGGTCGCGTCGTCGTCCTGCTGGCCGAGGACACCCGCGACGAAGCGTACTTCTGGAAGTCCCGACAGGACGAGCAGCGCATGGAAGACGAACTCCGCACGCTGAAGAGCGTCGCCGGCCAGCTAGAGTCGAAACTGGGGGGTGAGCAGAGTGGCGTCGGCGAGTACGACGACGGGCAGAGCGGCGGAGAGCGTGGCGAAGCGCCCGGAGAAGACGGTCCAGACGGCGACGGAGGTACCGCTTCGAGTGGAAACGACGCCGGTCCGTCCGACGCCCAGCGCCAGCCCTCGGAAACGTCGGCCACGGGCGAGCGATCCGAAGCCGACGGCCAGACCGCCGACGGTGACGGACAGGCGGGTCTCGACGCCTTCGCCGACGACGGCGCGACCGGAGAGGACGAAGATGAAACAGCCGACGTTCCAGACGAAACGAAGGGGTCGACGCCGGAGCCACACGCCGACGGCGACGAGACCGTCGCGATCGTCGCCGACCAGCGCGAACTCGACTCGACGATCGCACGCGACCTCTCGACACGCGAGGGCGTCCAGACGGAACTGGAGACGCTGGCGGTCGGAGACTACGTGCTCTCGGATCGAGTCGTCGTCGAGCGCAAGACCGTCGAGGACTTCCTCGATACGCTGACCGGCGGCGACCGGTCGATGTTCGAACAGGTCGGTGACGCCACCCGTCACTACGCCCGGCCGGTCGTCGTCGTCGAAGGCGGCGACCTCTACGGCGAGCGCAACGTCCACCACAAGGCGATCCAGGGGGCACTGGCCTCGCTGGCCGTCGACTTCGGGGCGAGTGTCCTCCGGACGAGCGACGAGGACGAGACCGCAGATCTGCTGGAGACCGTCGCTCGCCGCGAGCAAGAAGAGTCCGACCGCGAGGTCAGCGTCCACGGCGAGAAACAGGCCAAGACGCTGGGCGAGCAACAGGAGTACGTCGTCGCCTCGGTGGCGGAAGTGGGGCCAGTGACTGCGCGGGCGATGCTGGAACACTTCGGGAGCGTCGAGGCCGTCATGACCGCCGACGAAGACGCCCTCAAAGAAGTCGACGGCGTCGGCGACGTCACGGCCCAGCGATTCCGGGACGTAGTGGGGAGCGAGTTCGAGGGATGATTCGCACGATCTGCCGCTCCGTCGGCGGATAGCGAATCATCGTGAGCGAGCAGTGATTCGCCCGGCGAGCGCGTTCATTTGCGAGTAGCGGATCACTGCGAGAGAGCAGTGATTCGCCCGGCGAGTGCGTTCATTTGCGAGTAGCGGATCACTGCGAGAGAGCAGTGATTCGCCCGGCGAGTGCGTTCATTTGCGAGTAGTACGACGAGCGGAGGGGTCGGATCACCGATACGTTTCGGCTGAGCTATACGTAAGTTAGGCTTATTGTCGTCTGGTCTGGAGTTGGACGCGGGGGTCACGAGAGCGTGAACAAGCGTCGCGTCGGACGAGACGAATCGATCGCGTTTACACTACCCGATGCGAGCGTCGGCGGAGAGGAGTGTCGTTCCGAGACGTTGGCACGCGAACACGAGCGGGTCCTCGTCGTCCTGTTGCGAAGTCACTACTGTCCACTGAGTCGCGAGATCGTCCAATCACTCCGGGACGAGTACGGAGCCTTCGCGTCCCGGTCGACGGCCGTCGTGGCGGTGTTGCCCGACACCGTCGAGCGGGGGGCGGTGTGGCAGCGACGCTACGAGTTGCCGTTTTCCGTCCTGGCCGATCCCGGCGAGTCGGCGGACGACGACGAAGCAGCGTCGAGTTCGCCGTCGTTCGGAACGTTCGAGCCCTACGCTCGCTATCTCCAGTCGCTCCCCGGCGGTGCGCTGTTCCGTACCGACGGCGACGAACTCAGGCTGGTCGAGACCGTCGGCAGCGACGGTCGACAGTCGTTCCCGGAGGTCGAGGCGCTACTGAGCGAGATCGAGTCCCACGACCGGGGAGAGACCAGACAGCGGGCCGGGCCGCGAGCAGACACCCACGCTGTCACAGATACGGACTAACGATCCGTCTGACACACCGACGGCGTCGTCGACGTGTGAATACGGTACTCAGTACCGGGTCGCGTCGAGGGTCTCGGCCGCCTCGCGAGCGGCTTCGAGGTACTCGCGGGCCTGTCGCGGGCTGTCGGCGTCGCGAGCGCGCTGGGCGTACTGTTCGACGGTCTGGACGAGGAGCCCGCGTGCGTTGTGCAGTTGTTCGTCGACCGAGTCGGGAGCCGCCGGACGAGGGTCGTCGGCTGCTCCGCCGGAACGACCAGCCGGCTGCGTGCTCGTCGCGGCCGGATCGACCGACGGTGCGCGCCGTGGATCGGCGGACTCTTCGGATGCCGGCGCGGTGGCGTCGTGTCGACCGTCGACGGTGGCGGTGTCGCGCTGGCTCTCGCCGGCCCCGGCGCTCGAAGGCCGATTGTCAGTCGGTTGCCGGCTGTCGGCTTCGGACGCACGTGGTGGCTGCTGGCTGCCCGCTTCCGACGCTCCCGACTGTTGGCCGGCGCTGCCAGCGGCTGGCTGCCGGCTGCTCGCTTCAGACGCTGGCTGCTGGTCGTCGGCGTCGCCGAACTGGACCGTCGCGTCGTCGCTCGGCGTCGTCACCTCGATGTTGTCGCCGGTGTCGTCACCCGCGTCGTCGCCGCGGTCGACCGGCTGCTGGCAGGTGGGACAGAACTCCTGCCCGTCGTACCGGAAGATGGGGTCGCCGCAGTTGTTGCAGTGGGCGTTGGTCATCGTCGCGCCTTTCAGCAGGAGGTCGCTCATCTGCTCGGTGGCCTCGCGATCGGACTGTGCGTCGCCGTACTTCTCGCGGAGTTTCTCCCGTTCGGCCTCTTTGTCGAAGTCGCTCATACCCGTAGGGAGGCCACCGAGGAGAAAAGGGCTTGTGGGAGCCACTCGGCGCGAGCGATCGACCACGGCGATGAATGGTCGACGCGTGTCCGACACGCTTTTCGTCCAGCCATCCGGTGGTACTAGGTGTCATGACAAAGGTAAGCGTGGTCGGCGCAGCCGGAACGGTCGGTGCTGCAGCAGGGTACAACATCGCGTTGCGCGACATCGCGGACGAACTCGTCTACGTCGACATCCCGGACCAGGAAGACGTGACGATCGGACAGGCCGCCGACACCAACCACGGGGTCGCCTACGACTCGAACACGACGATTCGACAGGGCACCTACGAGGACACCGCCGGCTCCGACGTGGTCGTCATCACGGCGGGGATTCCACGCCAGCCCGGTCAGACCCGGATCGATCTCGCCGGGGACAACGCGCCGATCATGGACGACATCGGCTCGTCGCTGGCCGAGCACAACGACGACTTCGTGACGATCACCACCTCGAACCCGGTGGACCTGCTCAACCGTCACCTCTACGAGACGGGCGATCGCGCCCGCGAGACGGTGATCGGCTTCGGCGGTCGGCTCGACTCGGCCCGGTTCCGGTACGTACTGGCCGAACGCTTCGACACGGAGGTCCAGAACGTCGAGGCGACGATTCTGGGCGAACACGGCGACGCACAGGTACCGGTCTTCTCGAAGGTCCGCATCGACGGCGAGGACCCGGACTTTTCCGACGACGAGAAAGAGGAGATCCTGAACGAGCTCCAGGAGAGCGCCATGGACGTCATCGAGCGCAAAGGCGCGACCGAGTGGGGGCCGGCGACGGGCGTCGGCCACATGGTCGAGGCCGTCCTGCGCGACACGGGCGAAGTACTCCCCGGTTCGGTGGTCCTCGACGGCGAGTTCGGCCACGAGGGCACCGCTTTCGGCGTCCCGGTCAAGCTCGGCTCCGACGGCGTCGAGGAGGTCGTCGAGTGGGATCTGGACGACTACGAGCGGGAACTGATGGACGAGGCGAGCGAGAAACTGGCCGAGCAGTACGACAAGATCGGATAACGGCGTCGCCCGGTCGTCTCGGCGGTCGGTATCCCGTTCTGTGAACAGTCGCCGAGTCGTCGCCGTCGGCCGAGTGATCGAACGCGGTGGTGATAGGTCACTGGCCAGCCATCGGTGACCCCGTCACAGACCGGACGACGTATTCGGCGACACCGAGAGCGGTCATCAATCCGAGTGCGTACAACAGACTGAATAGATTCCGCACGTACGAGACGCCGAGAGACAGCCGGTCGGGTTGGACGATGCTGAACGAGAGAAGCGCGATGACGACGACAGGTGCCACGAGAGAATACTTCGTCCACAGATAGCCGACGAGAGTCGCAATTTCGATGAGGAAGATGACATGTAGCAGAGACAGTACATTCATTCCGAGTGGTGATGCAACGAACGCCGCAACCGGGTCTCGTGTCGCCTGGGCCGTCATCACGATGCCCCCGACGATCCCGTACGGGAGACCAAAACGGAGCGCCAATCTCGTCTGACTGGAATCCAGCCTGGAGAGAGAGATGGTCACGGCTGGTGTATTTCACCCTGTAGGACAAAAATATATCTCTAGACGTGAAGAATCGAGGCTGGCAGTGTTGGTCGTCCGTTCGAATGTTGGCACCGACCAGCAGGGAGCGGAACCACACGGAAAACGCCAGTGCAACGACGCCGACGCTCTCACTATCGGTACGAGTCAGTCGCTATCGGAGCCATGGCCGTACGTTGCGTCGAAAATATTCGTCCCTACGAACAGCCTCCGGTAAGAAAACACCACTCGGAAGCAGTCGTCGTTCGTGGTCGTCGCCAGCGAGACGAGGGCCGTCCTGAACGGCAGTGAAGATCACTCCGCGTGATCACCGCGGTACTTCGACTCCGACGGGAGCCACGTGCCCGATTCGTCATCGAGCAGTTCTTCCGAAACGTCCTCGCCGAGGAGTGACGCCCACTCCTCGAGGTGTGAGCGATCAGGCTGGAGCATGGTCTCAGCGGGTACAACTCTGTCGGAATATATAATGATTGTGCCGGTCGTCGAGAACTGGGAAAGCGTCGCCACGGTGACCCCCGACGGTCCCCTGTGACGTGCGTCGGCGGCGGCCTCTTCGAAGGGCGACGACACACCCCCGTCGCACGGCCGGTTCGTCCTACAGGAGCGGATCGTGAGAGACGTACGGAGCCACGTCGCGGACGAGGAACTCACCGAAGCCGACGACTGCCAGTGTGGCGAGGACGAATAGATGTAGAACCGGACTGAAGTACAAGCCGATAAACGGTTCCATGCTCCCACGGTCGACGGCGGCGAACCAGGTTAGGAACCCACTGAGCAGGAGCGGGGACATAAGTCGATATCTAAGGAGTACATAGACCGGGAATGCCCCCAACAGGAACTGTCCAAGTATCGTCAACGGCATTGTGGTTACAAGTAACAAACCACCATCAGAATATTCGAGGGGGTCAATTTCCCATCTAGCAAGGAAGAGAACTATTACGTTTATAATACCAAATACTACACCAATATTATTATATCTATCTGTACATATCCTCATGTATTGATCTTAGTTATATACGGTGTCTGCTATTGTTTGACAATACTGATTTCGATTCGAACTTGACTGTCCAACTTCGCTAGGAGAGTTCTGAGGACAGATGACTGAGAATTAGTCATCATCGAAATACTTCCAGTCTCCTGTATGAGAGGCAAAGTCAGTTGAAGTTGCAGTATTTCCAACAGAAATTGTCTCAGAAGAGATGCCAGATTCCTGCGACCAGAAGTCAGCTACTTTATCTCTCGCAGCATCAATTTTCCAATCAATATTTTCATTGTCTCGAACCTTGCCGTGTAGACAGGGATCTCTATGGGCCTGCCCTACAACAGTTATACCACCGGCTGGAACATCATACAACCGAACATGCCATTGTTTTGTTTCTGCATCGCAGGTGATATCAGAGATCCACTTCATCACGTGTTTGTCAGTTTCTTTTGTGCCGCCGTTGGGAAGGTTCACCGTCTTTTCAACACGCGCCTGTGGTAGCATCGTAATTGGTCCCGGATGCCATGCTTCGCCAAAAGGAGCATTCTCCATATTTTGTTTTATGCTTTGAGAATCTTCCGCTTCCCAGGCAAGATTCAACGGAGAACTGCGACTCTGCTGGTCACCATCGGCGTCAGGATCGTAGTGATACAACGGGACGTTTCCGTCAATTTCAGCCTGATCCTGCAGTTCGAACTCTCCGCTCTGTTGCTCTCTGATACGTTCCTCTGCGTTCCGGTTTTCTACCTCAGTTCCGATTATCTTCTTGGTCTGGAACGTGTAGGTCGTTTTCCGTCGCTCTTGTACTGCCTCGGGAACACGCTCCTTCGGGAGGATCTGATCCTTGTACCTGAAGATCGGATCTCCGTAGCGCTCTGCGAGATCCGCGCTCTCGAATTTCCGTTCCAGAATGTATCGATCTTCGTGACTCGTGTCAGGCCGATAGTGAGTGACAAGTCTCCCGTCGGCATATACAGGTAATTTTTTGTCGTTACCTGCTCCGCCAGCGCCAAGCGGTTGCACTGTGTTGTCTGACGAGCTTTCAGCAGTTACACCCTGTACCGCACCGAATAGCGATGTGGAGGCAATTCCTTTGAGGAATTTTCTTCGTTTCGTCATTGTAGGCAGGTTGTTCTTCAATAGTATCTCAAAAAAAAAGTTTTGTTTCTATTTGATTTTTAGTAAGGTTATTTAATCGATAATACAGAGTGTCCTAGCACAGCTCAGAGAACGTCTGGAACGAGGTGTAGAGATACGGAAACGAGTATCCGAAAGGCGTTTCTGTATTCCTCGCGGCCGTACAGCTCTATCAGGGAGAGTTCGTACTGGTCGGTTTGGAGCGCGACGACACACCCCGTCGCACGGCCGGTTCGTCCTACAGGAGCGGATCGTGAGAGACGTACGGAGCCACGTCGCGGACGAGGAACTCACCGAAGCCGACGACGACGAGCGCGCCGAGGATGTACGCGTGGACGATCGGGTTCGAGTACAGTGCGATGAACGGCTCCATGCTTCCGCCGTCGACGAACGCGAACCACGTCAGGAATCCACTGATCGGTAGCGGTGACGCGATTCGATAGCGGACCAGCAGATATCCGGGGACTGCCCCCAGAAGAAACGGGCCGAGAAAAACGATCGGTGCCGTGACGATGAGTACTATTCCGCCGTCCGAGAACATCTGCGAGTCGATGTTCCAGTGTGCCAAGAGGAGAACGGCGACGTTGACGATGCCCAGTACGGCGCTCGGGACGGTGTATTTGTTTACCCACTCTTTCACAAAACATTCAACTGATTGAGTAGTTTTAAAACATTTGAAAGTACGTGTATCCGAAAGTCCGTCGTCGCCGCGCTCGCGTGGAGACTAGTCCCGGAAGTTCTCGGGGACCTGGATGCTGTAGCGGCCGTCTTCCTGCAACGCGACGATGTACTCCTCTCGGTCATACAGCTCCACGAGAGTGGATCGACTGCCATCTCTCTGTGAGAATCGGTCCGTTGGGTCGGTGAGTTATTTTACTGGTGCTCGCCAGGCATTCTCTTGGGTGGCTCGTGCCCTACAGTATCGGATCGTGAGAGACGTAGGGAAGCGCATCACGGATGGCAAACTCGCTGAGGCCGACCATGGCGAGACCAGCAAAGAAAAAGATGTGCAGCACCGGACTGTAGTACAGGCCGATGAACGGCTCCATGCTCCCGCGGTTGACGAACGCAAACCAAGTCAGGAATCCACTAATGACGAGTGGAGAGACGAGTCGATGGCGAGCCAGCATGTACCCGGGAACAGCACCCAACGCGAAGTGACCGAGTAGAACGAGCGGTGTCGTAATAACGAGCAACAGACCACCGTCCGAGTACTCTAACGGGTCGATTTCCCATCTGGTAAAGAGAAGAACGGCGACGTTCGCGATGCCTACCGCGGCGACGATAGTGTACCGATTCACCTGGAGTATCTCTTTAAATATATCGTCGGGAGTCTTGTCTATTTTTTAGATGTCCGTGTACTGCAGACGGTATGATGGGTTCGGTTTGGGCTGTTCGATCGGATTCTACTCATACTGCCGGCTGTAAATCTGTGAAGAATTTCGCGACCCCGTGGTCGCGAATATCTTGAAACAGTTACAGCCGGCAGTATCAAAGACCGCTCCGGGCGTTCGAAAGTAGACGGTCGCAGAGAGAGAATCATCGTCGGAACACGTCCAATCAGGACGACACTCTGGCAAGTGCGATTGCGCCGGCAGGTGAAGAATGGGTGGCCTGCGGTGCGATCAACTCCGAGCGACGTGTCAAACGAGCGGGTCGTGTGAGATGTACGGCATCCACTCGCGTATGTAGTATTCGATGACGGCGAGAACGACGGCAATGCCTAGAGTGTAGAAAGGCATGAATGGATTGACGTAGATATTGGCGATGCCCCGGGCAGTAAGATTGAGAGTGGTCAGGAGCCCACTCAAGGCGAGTGGGGTAACGAGCCGATAGCGTAGACAGAGGTATACCGGTACTCCACCCATGAGTGCGAGACCGGGGATATCTGCGAGTAGTTTCCCGAAATAGGGGTCCTGAGCAGTGGGTTTGTAAACATATAATGAAATCCACGCAGCCACAGTGTTGAGTGCGCCTGCGATGGCAGCTCCGATGGTGTATCTGTTCAGATCCATACTCTCGAATATTGATATTTTATCGTCATAATTGTGTTCAGGGTTGTATCATTCTGTGTACACCTGCAACTTTGATTACAGGGTACTAGCTTCTACTATCATATTTTGATTATGATAAAATATTATTATAATAACTGATGATCTAAAGTATAGTTCCGATAGGATTCAGTAACTACCTTCGATTACTTTCCAAGTGCCCGAAAAAGAACTGAATTCCGGTGTATGAGTGTTACCAACGTCATCCGAGTCAATGCTATGCCCGTCTTCGTTGCTCCAGAAGTCTGCCACTTCATTTCCCGCGCTATCAATTTCATAGTCAACGTCTTCAGCACCATCACCGAACTCCATCTCGATCTGGTTTGCCGGGCCGATGACGGTCAGTTTCTGGGTCGATTCGGTACCCATCAGCCGGCCGAGGAAGCTCGCGTCGGCGGTCTGGGACCGTAGATAGGTTTCGATCTCGATGCCGTTGAACTCATCGGGGCTGATCTCGGTCATCTTCACCTCGATGAGTGGGGACTCCTCGTCCGGGGACAGTCCCTCTTTGAGGATCTGCGGGTCGATGTTCCAATGTGCGAGAGGGGGAACGCGACGTTGACGGCACCGAAGACAATGTTCGAGATAGTGCACTTGTCGACATATACACCATTCATCATTTCAGATCGCTTCTCCTACAGTATAGGGTCGTGAGAGACGTACGGAATCCGTTCGCGGAGGAAGTACTCCCAGTAGCCGAAGCCACAGAGCACGCAGATGGCGAACGCATGAATAAATGGACTCGAGTACAGTCCAATGAACGGTTCCATGCTCCGCTGGTCAACGTACGCGAACCAGGAGAGGTAGCCACTGATCAGAAGCGGCGACACGACTCGATAGCGAAGCAGCAGGTACCCGGGAACTGCACCCAAGAGAAAGTGACCAAACAAGACCACCGCTGTCTCGATATGGAGTAATAGTCCTCCGTTTGAGAACTCCAGGGGATCGATTTGCCATCGCGCGTAGAGGAGGAAAGCAACGTTTGCGATGCCGAAGAGCGCACCGACTGTGGTGTACTTATTTATTTGTAATCCTTCTTCAATAGCCGAATGTAATTTTTCATTCATGGTTTATTATTCTGTTATTGCCATCATGTTCTCGGTTTTAAATTAAATATATTCTGTTGCGCTGTCCAACCGCTCGAAGACAAGCTTTTCCAGAGTCAATTAGTCATCGTCAAAATATTTCCAAGTGCCATTATGTGATCCGAACCTCTCCGATGTCGCAGTATTTCCGACAGAGATTCCCTCAGTATTAATCCCAGATTCTTCGGACCAGAAATCTGCTACTTTATCCCTCGCAGCATCGATTTTCCAATCAATGTTCTTATTATCCCTTAATTTACCATGAAAACAGGGATCTCGATGAGCCTGACCAACGGCAGTTATACCATCTGCAGGAACATCGTACAATCTCACGTGCCATTGTTTCGTATTCGGCTGACAAAATGGCGAATAGATCCATTTCATAACATGCTTGTTGGTTTTTTCGTCCCACTATTGGGAATATTAACCGTCTTATCAACACGCGCCCTATCAATCATTGTGATGGGACCAGGGTGCCAAGCCCTTCCCACGGGAGTATTTTCCATATTATTCTTGATGCTTTCCGAGTCTTCTGCTTCCCAAGCGAGATTCAACGGGGAGCTACGGCTCTGTTTATCACTATCGGCGTCGGGATCATAGTGATATAGTGGAATATTACCGTCAATTTCTGCTTTATCCTGTATTTTAATCCTTGTGTTTTGCTGTTTTCTAATTTTCTCCTCCGCATTTCGGTTTTCTTCTTCTGTTCCTATAATTTTCTTGGTCTTCAAAGTATAGGTCGTTTTTTGTCTCTCTTGTACCGCTTCGGGGACCCGCTCTTTCGGGAGGATCTGATCCTTATACTGGAACAGGAGGTCGCCGTAACGCTCGGCGAGATCCACACTCTCGAATTTTCGTTCCAGAATGTATCGATCTTCGTGATCCGGATCGTGCCGGTAGTGAGAGACAAGTCTTCCCTCCGCATACACGGGTAGCTTTTTATCATTACCCGCGTCGCCAGTGCCAAGGGGCTGTGCTGCCGTGTCTGACGAACTCTGTGCAGTTGCAGTGTGTACTGAACCGAGTAGCGCTGAGGATGCGATCCCTTTGAGGAATTGTCGTCGTTTCGTCATTGAGACCGTGTAGTCCTGCGATTTGAGGGTGAAAAAAGTGACGGTATAATATAGTTTATGTCCTAAAATATAATACAGATTTAATGATGAGTGGTACAGCGAACGAACCAGATGGTTCAGCCACTCAGATAGGACCTGTGGCCGTGCCGCCAGCTATTACTTATTCAAGATGTCGGTGGTCTGTGGGTGGTGACATCGGTCATGAGAGGACAGTGGAGTACCGGGATCGTAGCCAGCGACTCGGTCGTCAACGCGTGGCACCCGAACGAACAGATCGCTCGCAATGCGTTTCGTGCTCAGTCCCGGAAATTCTCGGGGACCTGGATGCTGTAGCGGCCGTCTTCCTGCAACGCGACGATATACTCCTCTCGGTCGTACAGCTCCATCAGGTTGAGTTCGTACTGGCCGGGTTCGAGCACTTTGATGCTCTCGAACTGATCGTTGAGTTCCTCGCGCAGTTCTTCGAGTCCCGGACGATCAGCACGGGCGTCGGCTGCCTGCTCGGTCTCGCTGTCGTCGGCCGAGACACGATCGGTCGAGGCCGGGTCGGCACCGTCCGCCGTGTCCGGAGTAACGGACGACCCTTCGTCCGTCTGGACGGGCTGGAAGTGGTGGTCACCGTCGCCGGAGGGTTCGGAGGGGAGTTCGTCGACGGAGACGACATCGGTTCTGGCGCTAGCCTGGGCGGTGTCCTCGGGCGCGGGCCGGGCAGTGGCGTCGGGATCGTCGAACCGGTCTGCGTCGGTCCTCCCGCTGGGAGTCGACTGTGCTTCTGGCTCGGAGGTGGCGCTGCCCATCAGGTCTTTGACCGTCGCGGCAGTCTTGCCGACGGTCTGTGCCACCGAGGATCCGCCGGACGGTTCCGGTGGATCGGGCGGTTCCGCCGCAGTGTCGACCGACTCCTCACCGGCGGGTTTGAACTGGAACTTGTTGCCCCCACAGTTCGGACAGCCCGACAGCATCTCCTTGGAGCCGTCGTCGAACGTGCGGTCGCAGTTCGTACACTGGTGTGGCATTATTTCCGAGTGACGAGGGCACTGATGACATTTTCGTCCTTGTGAAGCGTCTCGATCTGGTTGGCCGGCCCGATCACGGTGAGTTTCTTCGTCGACTGGGTGCCCATGAGTCGGTCGAGGAAGCTCGTGTCGGACGTCTCCGAGCGCGGGTAGGTCTCGATCTCGATGCCGTTGAACTCGTCGGGGCTGATCTCGGTCATCGTCACTTCGATCAGCCGCGATTCCTCGTCGGGGGACAGCCCCTCTTCGAGAACGACGATCTTGCCGTCGCGGACGCCGTCGAGGATGTTCCTGATCTTCTCCATGGAGGTCAGTCCGTCCATCTGTTCGCCGCTGATCAGGTCGATCTGCACGCCGTCCTGTGGTTTTGCTTCAGCCATCCACGATCACCCGAAGTACTCCGCGATCTTGTCGTACACTTCGTCCATGTTGTCTCCTTCCAGAGCCGACAGCGGAATCGTCTCGTGTTGTGGGAACGCGTTGCGGATCCGCTGGACCGACGACTCTTCGAGGTCCGTCTTGTTCGCCAGAATCAGGACCGGCAGGTCCTGACTCTCGATGATTCCGATCAGCATGGTGTTGACCTGCGTGAACGGATCCGTCGAGGAGTCGAGCACGTAGATGACGCCGTCGACGTCCTCGCGGAGCCAGTGCATCGCCTCCGCGACCCCCTCGGTCGCCTCGCGCGAGCGGCGCACGGCGTCGTCTTTCTCCATGTCGTGATCGAGGAACTCCTCGTAGTCGACTTTCGTCGTCACGCCCGGCGTGTCGACGATGTCGATGTTGACCGTCGCGCCGTTGCGCTCGATCTCGATGTCCTCTTTCCGGCGCGCGCGCCTCGTTTCGTGCGGAATGTGACTCTCTGGGCCGACGGCGTCACCGGTCCAGTCACGGGCGATTCGGTTGGCCAGGGTCGTCTTCCCAGCGTTCGGCGGGCCGTAGATACCGATACGCTTGGGGTTCTCTTCCGAGAACAGCGTCGATGCCGCGCGTGAAATACTATCTTTGAGATCTGTGAGCAGTCCCATCCTCGTTCCTCCCGCCCGAACGTCCGTATTCGGGGGCTTGAGCGTAGTAGAAAGTCGAATTCACTTAAGGCTACGTCAGACAACCATACCCAAATTGATAGTACGTCGAAAGATACAGCGAAGAAACCTGTCGAGAAAACGCGACGGGGACGGAACAGCTGAGACGTGAGGAGTAGGGTCAGTGCTGGCGTGGATGTGTCGAATGGTACCAATTCGAGAGAGCGATACAACACCCCCACCCCTTCGTTTCGAGTGGAACACCACGACCCCCCGTGGGGACGAGCGGGAGAGACGGGACTCGCGCGGGAAAGACACGAGTGGTTCGCGCGGGAGGTTTCGTCTGGAACGCGACTAGAGAGACGCGAGAACGTGTATAACACCGTCTAGAATACTAGATACGACTGATAACTGCTCTCTGTTTCTAGTGCGGCTTTGGTTTACTCGTATCGTACATAAGTCTTCCCTCATCTAGTGAGACCTCGACAGACCGCCGTACCCCCCACCACCCTCTTCAACGCGTTCCACCCGAAACGAAGGGGTGGGAGGGTTCCCGTACTTACTCCCGAAATTCCACCCGAAGCCGTTCGTTCCTTGCGGGAGACTCTCTCACGCAGACTCTCGAACACACCTGACAGCACAGACCCCCGCCCGTTTCTGGTCCGGCCACCCTCACCTACCGACCGTTCTCACTGTCGACACCCTGCTCACTGTCGACTCACTGTCGAGTGTGAATTCGTCATCATTCGTCATCAAACGTCGCCACCTCGGGCGAAACTCCTTCGGAACGGGACAGCCATCACCATCATGAGGGTGCGTTCCGAAGGTACGGTGAAGCCACGGTCAGTAACGGCAGAGACACGAATCGGAGAGACGACGGAGAGCTGGATCGACGCGAGTATCTGTTCCGACCGAAATGTTTAATATCGAGTCACCCACGGGTTCTTGTGGTTCAACTGGACTCGCGCCGCTCGGCGAAATCCGCGTACAACGTCTTTCCGAGCGGTCTCGGTCGCGATTCCACACTGCGCACCGGTCTTTCCACCTGAAACGAGGGGGTTGTCACCACGACTATGGACGAGACAGGAAACGACGTCGACTCGAACACGCCGAATCGAGAGTCTTCCGAGGAGACTGACGACGACCAGCCCGACCGCGACAACTTCGGGACGGATCTCGACGACGTGGTGCTTGACGACATCGACACGGGCGAGGACGAGGCCACCGACGAGGCATCCCGTGGTCTCTTCGACGACCTCCTCAGCGGCGAACCGATCTTCGAGAACAAGGAAGTGCTCCGTCCCTCGTACACGCCACACAAGCTCCCACACCGGGAGGAACAGATCAACAACATCGCGACGATCCTCGTCTCCGCTCTCCGTGGAGACACGCCCTCGAACATCCTCATCTACGGGAAGACGGGGACCGGAAAGACTGCCAGCGCCAAGTTCGTCAGCGAGGAGTTGGAGACGACCTCACAGAAGTACGAGGTCCCCTGTACGGTCGAGTACATCAACTGCGAGGTGACCGACACGCAGTATCGCGTCCTCGCACAGCT
Source organism: Halomicrobium sp. IBSBa (assembly GCF_017612575.1). NCBI lineage: Archaea > Methanobacteriati > Methanobacteriota > Halobacteria > Halobacteriales > Haloarculaceae > Halomicrobium > Halomicrobium sp. IBSBa. Next base: position 188,031 of record NZ_JADPQC010000002.1, on the reverse strand, counting down.
CGCGAACAAGTTCATCGAGCAGAACCGGACGTACATCGGCGATCGCATCGAGGAACTCGAGACGCTCCGCGAACGCGCGACCTCGAACCCGGACGGGGATTCACTCGCCGAGACCGACTTCGCGACCGTCGACGAGATCGACGCCGAAATCGAACGACTCGAAACCGATCGCGCGGAGTTCGAGGAAGTGCCGATGACCGGGTGGCCGACAGATCGGGTGTACAGCTCGTTTTTCGACGCCGTCGACTACCACGAACGCGTCGTCGTCATCATGCTCGACGAGATCGACAAGCTCGTCGAGAAGTCGGGCGACGACACGCTGTACAACCTCTCCCGGATGAACTCCGAGCTCGAACGCTCGCGGGTGTCGATCATGGGCATCTCGAACGACCTGAAGTTCACCGACTTCCTCGATCCACGCGTCAAGTCCAGCCTCGGCGAGGAAGAGATCGTCTTCCCGCCCTACGACGCCACGCAGCTCCGGGATATCCTCGATCACCGCTCCGACGTGGCGTTCAAAGCCGACGCACTGACCGACGACGTGATTCCGCTCTGTGCCGCCTTCGCGGCCCAGGAACACGGCGACGCTCGGCGGGCGCTGGACCTGCTCCGGACGGCCGGCGAACTCGCGGAACGGGACCAGACCGACTGCGTCGAGGAAGACCACGTCCGACAGGCCCAGGAGAAGATCGAACTCGACCGGGTCGTCGAGGTGGTGCGGACGCTGCCGACCCAGAGCAAGATCGTCCTCTTCGCGATCATCCTCCTGGAGAAAAACGGCGTCCACAACATCAACACCGGCGAGGTGTACAACATCTACAAGCGTCTCTGCGAGGAGATCGACGCCGACGTGTTGACCCAGCGACGGGTCACCGATCTCATCAGCGAGCTCGACATGCTCGGGATCGTCAACGCCGTCGTCGTCTCGAAAGGGCGCTACGGCCGGACCAAAGAGATCAGCCTCTCGGTCCCCATCGACGAGACCGAGGCCGTGTTGCTGTCCGATTCCCGGCTGGGCGACATTGAGGACGTGCAACCGTTCGTCCAGGCCCGGTTCGACAACTGACCGATCGGCAGGCTCGCTCGACCCGAAACGAAGGGGTATCGCCCCCCTCGACACGCTCGTTCACTCCTCTCGCCACAGACGCGAAAACGCCGCCGACTCGCCCGTCCGCCGACGATCAGGCCAGCGCTCGCTGGAGCTGGAGTCGGATGTTACCCAGGAGTGGCACTCTCGTTTCGGCGGTCCCGACGACCCAGGACTTTCGGACCGGATCGCAGGCACCGGGGCCACAGCTGGGCAGCCCGTTGACCTGGTCGTAGCCGCTGTTGTTGTCGCCTTTCGTCACGAAGCCGGCCGAGTCAGCCGGGCAGTTGCGCAGTTCCTCACAGCTGTCGGCGTTGATGTAGGCGGGATCTGCCTTGTCGTACCAGTTCTCGCTCTCGTTGACCCAGAACATCGCTCGGTGGATCACTGGTGTGGTCGCTCCGTCGCCGTCGGGCTGGAAGACGATCACGTCGCCGTCGTTCTGGAACGAGGTGTAGCCGGTGTCAGCGCCGCGGTTCGCGGGCACGACGCCGGTGTCGGCGTAGGCTCCCTCACCGGCGAAGCGGTCTTCGTCCATGACGAAGACGAGGTCGCCGGTGTCGATGTGTGGTTCCATGCTACCGGACTCGATCGCGACCAGCGGCGGCCACACGCCGCTGATCGCGAACAGCAACAGGCCGACCGCGACGACTGCGCCGGCACTGCTGACGAGATCGAACAGGTAGACGAGCCCGCTCGGTTGGTCGTCTTCGGGCGGGTTCGGACCGCGTGGCTCGCTCATCGTCGTAGAGTGCGTGGAAACGACGTATCAACCTTCTGTCTCGGAGTTCGCTAGCCTTTTCTCGACTGGTGCCTAGCTGTCTGTGTGCCCCTGGAGACGCCGGCCCGACTCGTGAGCGAACTCGCCAGCCGTGGCTACAACGCCGAACGCGAGGCGGTGACGCTACTCGCCGACGCCGCCGATCCGGACGTGGCGCTCGACCGTGCACTGGAAACGATTCCCGAGGACACGCTCGTTCTCTCGGCCGATCACGTTCGAACGGCCCTGGAGAGCGAGCACGACGCTGACGGTGGCCGATCCGGGAACGAGACGAGCAGGGCCGACACGACGAACTCGCCAGATACGGACCCCTCCGTTTCGACTGGAACGGACCCCACCTCGTCGTCCGATTCTGGCGGGTCGACTCCAGTCGAAACGGAGGGGTCTTCGACGGTCCGCTCGTCCGATCCCGACCAGCGATCGATCGAGGTCCACAACGACATGACGGGTCAGTCGACCGGGACCGGCGAGTACTCCGATTTCGTCTCCGTCTTCCGGGACCGCTACGAGAAGCTCTCGAAGCAACTGCGCGGGCGCGTGAACCACCGTCCGACGAACGCGCTCGAACGGATGAGCGGCGGCGAGGAGGCGGCCATCGTCGGGATGGTCTCGGACATCCGCTCGACGGCCAGCGGTCACTGGCTGATCGAACTCGAAGACACCAACGGCACGTTCCCGTGTCTGGTGATGAAAGACCGCGCCATCGCCGACCTCGTGCAGGAACTGCTGTACGACGAGGTGATCGCCGTCGACGGGACGCTGGCCGACGACGGTGGAATCCTCTTCGTCGACTCGCTGCACTTCCCCGACATCCCACGGACTCACGATCCCTCGACGGCCGACCGGCCGGTTCAGGCGGCGCTGATCTCGGACGTCCACGTCGGCAGCCAGGAGTTCATGGCCGACGCCTGGCACCGCTTTGCCGACTGGCTCCACACCGAAGAAGCCGCCAAGGTCGAGTACCTGTTGCTGGCCGGCGACATGGTCGAGGGCGTCGGCGTCTACCCCGACCAGGACGAGGAAATCGACGTGGTCGACATCTACGAGCAGTACGAACGCTTCAGCGAGTACCTCAAGGAGATCCCCGGCGACATCGAGATCCGGATGATCCCCGGCAACCACGACGCCGTCCGCCTCGCCGAGCCCCAGCCGGCCTTCGACGAGGAACTGCGATCGATCATGACTGCCCACGACGCGCAGGTCCACTCGAACCCCTCGCTCATCACGGTCGAGGGCGTCACGGTCCTGATGTACCACGGCGTCTCGCTGGACGAAGTGATCGCGGAGTTGCCCGACGAGAAGGCCAGCTACGACGAACCCCACAAGGCGATGTACCAGCTCTTGAAGAAGCGCCACGTCGCCCCTCAGTACGGCGGCCACACTCGCCTCGCACCGGAAGACCGGGACTACCTCGTCATGGAGGAGGTCCCCGACGTGTTCCACACCGGCCACGTCCACAAGCTCGGGTGGGGGAAGTACCACAACGTGCTGGCGATCAACTCCGGGTGCTGGCAGGCACAGACGGACTTCCAGAAGAGCGTCAACATCGACCCCGACGCCGGGTTCGCGCCGATTCTGGACCTGGACACGCTCGATATGACGGTGCGGAAGTTCGTCTAACGACTCACCGCGCAGATCGCTCGTAACGACGGTCGCGAGTACGCGACGGCCACAGCTATTCTACGTCGCTCCGGGAGAACCACCAGTAGCCGAGCAGAATAGGGCCAACGGCCCACAGTACCAGCAAAATGACACCCGTCTCCCAGCCGAGTCCTGGCGGGGCCTGGACGGCGTCACCCGGTAGTGCCGACAGTGAGAGGCCGAACGCCCGAGGTGGTGCGAGACTGGAAAACAGCATCCACAGTGTCCCGTCGAGCGTCACGTCAAAGAGGTAGTTGGCGACGAACTGGACGAGCGGCGGAACTGCGTTCCACATAACGGTGAAGACGAAATACACCGAGATGACGGCGGTCATCGCCCGTGACCGCGTAGCGGTGGCCGCCGAGATACCGATGGCGACACCGACGTAGGACAGCGCGAACAGGCAAGTCAGTGCGGCAAAGCCCCACAGCATCCCGAGGTTCGGCTCCGGATACTCGACAAGCACCGCGACAGTTGCGAGGACGAACCCGACAAGTATCGAGAGGAGGACGATCCCCATCCGCGAGAGAATCTTCCCGACGACGACCTCACTCCGGGTGACGGGATACCCAAGCAGGAAGCGGATCGTGCCGGATTCTCGCTCACCGGCGACGGCGAGGTAGCCCGCGATCAGGGCAACCAGTGGCACAAACAGGATTGCGATCGCCCGCGCTATCTCGATTCCGGTGGGGACACTGGGCTCTGACGTGAGTGTGAGCCCCGCGAACACAGCGGTCACGAACAGCACGTACATCGACGCGACGCCCTGTACGAGCCGGGCTCGGCGAACGTCGAGAAAGTCTTGTGCGGCGACTGCACGCACGCGCGAGAGGTTCATCGAGCCACACCCCCGTCAGCTGTGGCGGGTTGGACTGTTTCGTCGGTCGTATCCGCAGTTTCCTCCGTCTGCTCACCGGTGACGATATTGAACAGCTCTTCGAGTGACGTCTCCTCTATCGTGAAGTCGCTAATCCGTCCCACGCGTTCGAGGGCGTTGATGACATCGACTTTCGAGCGGTCCGTCCGGCAGGTGACTGTGACGGTGGCCCCGTCGGTCGAGACGGCTCTGACGCCGTCGATGGCCTCAATCGTTCGTGTATCGGGAAGTGGATCGGCCATCGTCGCCGTCAGCACCGTTCCGGCACTCAGTCGGTCGCGAAGGCTGCCGACGGTGTCGACGGCGGCCATCTCTCCGCGCCGCATCATCCCGACGCGGTCGGAGACGGCCTCGACTTCCGGGAGGATGTGTGAGGAGAAAAACACCGTCGTGTCGTTCCGGACTTCCTCGCGGACGATCTCGCGCACGTCTTGCATTCCGGTCGGGTCGAGCCCGCTCTGTGGCTCGTCGAGTACCAGGAGGTCAGGCTCCCCGACGAGGGCGGTCGCCAGCGCCAGTCGCTGGGCCATCCCCGTGGAGTACCCTCCAGCCCGTCGGTCGGCGGCGTCGGCGATTCCGACCCGCTCTAGCAGCGCCTGTGGGTCGTCGTCGACGCCTTTCATGCGTATAGCGGATTCGACGTGCTCGCGACCAGTCAGACGGTCGTAGACGGAGACGTTCTCCGGAAGCACGCCGGTCCGTTCTCGGATAGCGCGAGATTCCTCGACCACGTCGTGGCCGAGGACTTTCGCTCCTCCACTCGTCGGGGACATGTAGCCAAGGAGGACGTTGATCGCCGTCGACTTGCCGGCACCGTTCGGGCCGAGAAAGCCAAAGACCTCTCCTTCTTCGACAGTGAAGGAGAGGTCCTCGACGGCTCGAACCTCACCGAAGCGTTTCGTCAATGCGGAGACCTCGATTGCGGGCATACGTGAGCACCGTCCCACGGTACCAGCATAAAATAGTCAGCAGAGCTTCTGGGTCGGAAACTCTCCCCGTGATGCCCGTCGAGTCGTACCCGTTCGACGGATCGACGGTTTTCCTCGTCCATGGTCTCCGAATCAGACTCCAACCGGGCGACGACTCGTCCCTCTCTCGAACGACGTCGAGGTGGCGACGTTCAGCGGTGAAGTTCGTTGCCGACCGCACGATATGCGGATAGTGTTGCCGACTGTCGCGCATCTCGGCGAATACACACGGCTGGGAGTGGTTATACAATCCCCCCGAAACAAAGACGAGTAGGTATGAGCGACGACGACCGCGGATTCGAGACCGACGCACTGCACGTGGGACAGGAGACGCCAGAATCTCACGCGAACGCTCGCGCACCCCCGATCTACCAGACGACCAGCTACGTCTTCGACGACGCCGAGGACGCGGCGGCCCAGTTCGCCCTCGAAAAGCCCGGTCACATCTACTCGCGGCTGATGAACCCGACCACGGGCATGTTGCAGGAACGCATCGCTGCACTCGAAGGCGGGGTCGGTGCGGTCGCGACCTCCTCCGGGATGGCGGCGCTGAACCTCGCGACGTTCCTGCTTGCCGACGCCGGTGACAACATCGTCACGGCGTCCTCGCTGTACGGCGGCACGTACACCTACTTCACTCACACCGCACCGCGCAACGGCGTCGAGGCCCGCTTCGTCGACACGCTGGACTACGAGGCCTACGAGGAGGCCATCGACGAGGACACGGCCTACGTCCACTGCGAGACCATCGGCAACCCCGCGCTCGTGACCCCGGACTTCGAGCGACTGGCCGAGATCGCTCACGACAACGGCGTCCCGCTGTTCGTCGACAACACCTTCGCGACGCCGTATCTCTCGAACCCGATCGAGCACGGGGCCGACATCGTCTGGAACTCCACCACGAAGTGGATCCACGGCCACGGCACCACCGTCGGCGGCGTCCTCGTCGACGGCGGGAGCTTCCCGTGGAGCGAGCACGCCGAGAAGTACCCCGAGGTCGCACAGGACAACCCCGCCTACCACGGGATCAACTTCGACGAGACGTTCGGCCCGGCGGGGCTCACCTACGCCGCCATCGCTCGCGGGCTCCGGGACATGGGCAACCAGCAGTCCCCCTTCGACGCCTGGAACACCATCCAGGGCCTCGAAACCCTCCCGGTTCGGATGGAACGCCACTGCGAGAACGCGATGGCCGTCGCCGAACACCTCCAGGACCACCCGGAAGTCTCGTGGGTCACCTACCCCGGACTCGACGATCACGAGACCCACGACAACGCCAGCGAGTACCTCGATGGCGGCTACGGCGGGATGATCACCTTCGGACTGGAAGGTGGTTACGACGCCGCCCGCGGCACCGTCGAGTCGACGGAGATCGCCTCGCTGCTGGCCAACGTCGGCGACGCGAAGACGCTGATCATCCACCCCGCGTCGACGACCCACCAGCAACTCACCGACGAGGAGAAGCAGGCTGCGGGCGTCACCAACGACCTCGTTCGCCTCTCCGTCGGCCTCGAATCCGCTGAGGACATCATCGCGGACCTCGATCAGGCCATCGAGCAGGCGACGAACTGATACTGCCGGCTGTACGTCTGTCACGAATGTTGCGACCCCGTGGTCGCAAATCTCTTGCAACAGTGACAGCCGGCAGTATGAGACGCAGTATTGTCGCAGTTTCCCGGTGATCGGCTCCCCCCGTGGCGGCGATCGCCGGAAAGCAGGACAACAGACCGTCTCAGGACCCGCCCAGCACGCTCGCCGCGCCCGCCACCAGCGGGACCAGTACGAGCAGGTACACCGCCGCCGAGACGGCCCAGTCGCGGGTGATCGTCCGCACGCGCTGGCGGGCCAGTCCGGGACGGGGCAGGACGACCAGCGCGAAGAACCCGATCATCAGGCCCAGCGTGACCGCCGCCGTCAGGAGGTAGGTCACCACGCCGTCCCCGAGAACGCTCCCGGCGAGCAACAGGAGCGTCACGTAGAGCGGGCCGGTGAGCCAGCCCGCGACGTGGTGGACCACGGCGGCGAGCCGTTTCGGCGCGGCGTCGGGGTCTCGCTCGGTCAGGACCCCGGACGCGACGAGGGGCGGCGTCTCGCCCTCCGGCAGGCGCGCCATCACCACGTCCATGACGCGGGTGGCGACGATCCCGGCGACGACACCGAACGCGATCAACAGCGGGACACCCAGCGACACCGACGAAATGGTCGTCATATCTCTCCTCGGGGCCGCCAGCGCCTTTGAACCGATACCAAACGAGGCCTTACAGCACGTCCTCGCCTTCCAGTAGATCGGCCAGTTCGTCCATCGTCTCGACGATCGTATCACACGAGGGCGCGACGGCCGGTTTCGGGTCGAAGCCGACGGCCAGTCCCGCCACTTCCAGCATCGGGAGGTCGTTTGCTCCGTCGCCGACGGCGATGGTGTCCGCTCGATCCTCGCCGACGATCGTCGTCACGATGTCTAAGGCGTCGTCTTTGGTCCCCTCGATGAGCGGCCCTTCGACCGCGCCGGTGAGTTCGCCGTCGACGATCGGCAGGCGGTTGGCGACGATGGCGTCGACCTCGACCCCCTCCGCTTCGAGTGCAGCTTCGACGCCGCGCTCGAAGCCGCCGGTGAGGATGCAGACGTAGACGCCCGCTTCCCGCAGGGCCTCGATCACGTCGGCCGCGCCCGGACGGAGTTGCACCTGCCCGAAGGCGTCGTCGGCCTGTCGCTCGCTGAGCCCCTCCAGCAGCGCACACCGCTGGTAGAGGCTCTCGGCGTACTCGATCTCGTCGTTCATCGCCCGCTCGGTGATCTCGGCCATGTCCTCGGCCGTGTCGTTCTGGTTGCCCAGCAGGACCGTCATCTCCGAATCGGAGAGCGTGCCGTCGAAGTCGAAGGCGACTAGCATTGCTCCGTTGTTCTGTGCGAAGGGTTTCAAAGGGTCTGGTTTCCGGTCGCAGAGATTGACCAACAGGATCGGTCGGAGAACGCCAGTGTTGGTTAAGCAGGCGGGGATCAGTATGGATCGTATTCGACAACGTCGATTACGTCACGGACGGAGTCCTTCCAGAAGTGGTTCTCGGCTGTGGCGAACCGACCACCGTGCTCGCGAGCGGATGCCGCGATGAGGGTGTCGGGATGGTCCGCGGGAACGCCGTGATCCAGCAGTTGCTCCTGTAGATCCGCGGCTTCCATGGCGGTCTGATTGGTCACTGGGAGGACGTCCATCGACGCCGTGACCGCGTCCCGGACCGTCGCCACGTCGCCGTCGATGTAGCCGTGGACGCTACCCATATACGCCTCGTACAGGCCGATCCCCGACACTGCCCAGGGTTCCGCCTCCAACCTCTGGAGAAAGCTCCGCGCCGCCTGTTTCCCGTCGAGGTAGTCACTCAGGAGGTTGTTGTCGAGGACGAGCATCACGAATCCTCGCCGATATCGTCGTCGATGCCGTCTCGCATCTGTGAGCGGAGGCGCTTCATGCCGTCTCTCGTGTCGGAGGGTGAATCAGACAGCGCCCCGAACCCGGCCCACTTGTCGTCTTCCGTCAGTCGCATGATCACGTCCTCGAAGCTCTCGTCCTCTCGTTTCAGGAGTGCGAGCCGTTCTTTGGCCTCCTCGGAGAGACGAATTGTCGTCCCGCCCATGTATGCGTATATGTATACAAAAACGCTGTCGCTCTGTTCGGATACCCGGTCACTCAGCCCCCTCGATAGTCGCTCAGGGCGTCGGCGGCGGGCCGTCGTAGCCGTTCACGTCCTGGTAGAAGTTTAGCATCGCGAACTTGAGCTTCTCGGGGTCGATGTCGATCATCTCGGCCCGTTCCTCGGGCGGGAAGGTCCCCCGCACCGCGTAGTCGTGCATCTCCATCTCGGCGGCCTCCGTGTAGCGTCGGTCGAGCAAGATTCGGACGCCGAAGTCGTCGGGCGAGCGAACGACGCGGCCAAGCGCCTGTCGGGTCTTGCGGATCGTCGGGATCTCGACGGCGTAGCGCCACCCGGCCTCCTCGTCGCCGCCGAAACTCGTCGCGTAGGCGTTCTGGACGGCGTCCATCCGGTCGTCGAGGTGGGGATAGGGGACGCCGACCACGACGACGGTGCGGGCGTCGTCGCCGTCGTAGCTCACGCCCTCGCCCAGCGTTCCCCACAGCGAGGTACAGAGCAGTGCGTCGTCCTGGTCGACGAACGACTCCCGGAGGTCTCGTGCCTGTGTCCCCGGTTCGTCGAGGTACTGCTTCCCGTCGACGTCGACTCGCTCGTGGTACCGTTCGGCCTCGGCGTAGCTCGGGAAGAAGGCCAGCGTGTTCCCGGGTGTCATCTGGGCGGCGTCTTCCAGCACGCCAGCGACGGCGTCCTGGGTCGCGGGGTCGTCGCGCTCGCTGGCGAACAGCGCGGGGCCGTCGACGGCGTAGGTCCGTCGGCGCTCCTCGGGGAACTGCTCGCCGTAGGCCATCGTCTCCGGGTCGGTCAGCCCGAGCACGTCCTGGGTCACGTCGAAGGGTCGCAACGTCGCGCTCATCAGCACCGACGCGTGCAGATCCGAGAAGAGGTCCCCGGTCACGTTCGAGGGGATGCAGGTGTACAGCTCCGCCCGGCCGTAGATGTCGCCGCTCTCTTCCCGGCGTCGGACACTCACCACGGGGTACTGTCCGAGGTCGTCGCTCTCTTCGAGCCACGCCGAGAGGAACTGGGCCGCCTGCAGGGTCTGGCACTCCTTGCGCGTATCGAGGTCGCCCTGCTTGAACGCCTCCTCGTACTGCTGGTCGAGTTCGCGCCCAAGATCGAGCGCCTGATCCAGTTCCTCGTGGAACCCCGGACCGCTGTACTCCTGCAGGAAGGCGAGTGTCAGCTCGTCTCGACGGTCGTCGTTGGCGATCGAGAGGTCGTGCCAGTGGTCCTCGACCTGCTCGCGCTCGCCGAAGCCGAAGGCGTCGTCGTAGGTCGTCCGCAGCGCCCGCAGGAACGTCGAGAGCACGTTGTGAGCGGCCTCGCTTCGCGCATCCTCGCTCTCGGCGAGTTCGTCGATCGCGCTCTCGACGGTCGTCTCGGTGAGGGTCCGACGGGCGTGGTCGCGGGCGGCGTTCTCGACGTTGTGGGCCTCGTCGAAGACGGCGACCACGTCTTCCGGGTCCCGACCGAGCCACCGAAAGAACTGCTCGCGGATCATCGGATCGAGCAGGTGGTGGTAGTTACAGACGACCAGATCGACGCCTTCGATGCCCTCCTTGAGCAGTTCGTAGCCACAGAGCCCGCGGTCGTGGGCGTACTCGTACACGTCGTCGGGCGTGCGAACGTCCTCGTACAGCCAGGCGTAGAACTCGGTCGTGTCGACGGTGAGATTCCGGTAGTAGTGATCGCAGATCGTCGCGTCGGTCTGTAGCTCTTCGAGTTCGTCCTCGACCGCCTGGAGCTCGTCCATGACGGCGTTGCGGGCCTCCAGCGCGTTCTCCTGACTGTCGTCGCCCAGAGCGTCGCCGTCGGCAGTAGCCTGGTCGAGTAGCTCGCTCTCCTGGCGTTCCAGTTCGGCTCGCTCCTGTTCTTTGTCGACCAGGTCTCGTGTGGTGTCCCGCAGCGCCTGACACTCCTCGTAGTCGACGCCGATGTGACACATCGACCCCTTCCCGCGGAAGACGACCGCGCGGATCGACTCCTGGGCGGTGATCGAGCGGGCGTCCGCGACGAACTGACGCATCTGCTGGTGGACGTTGGTCGTGATGACGACGGTCTTGTCTGCCTGCCGGGCGTACTCCAGTGCCGGCACCAGCGAGGCCAGCGTCTTGCCGGTCCCGCAGGCCCCCTCGAAGAGCACGTCACGACCGTCGGTCAGCGCGTCGTAGATGCCGCCCATCGCCTCGTGCTGGTGGTCGTAGGGCTCGTCGTAGGGGAAAAATCGCAGGTAGTCGTCGTCGGTCGTCGCCACGACACACTCTTGGCCGCTATCGGGCAAAAGGGTTCGGCCCTAGTAACGGATCGTGCTTCGTTTGACGCAGTGTGCTCGCTGGCGAAGGCCGTGACAGATCAGCAGTTGGTGATTGAAAGTATTTACCGCTCGCTCATCTTCGATAGTCGCTACAATGCAGCAGTGTCTCTGGATGATCGTTTGATTGTCCACAGAGTATAGCCAAATCCCGCAACGACAACGGAAAGGAGCAGGTAGGTGAACTGTCCACGCATCATTGCACCGGTAATGAGTGAGCCGAGTACCAACAAAACAACAGTATGCTCGTAGTTACTGCTCCGAAGCGAAACCGACATTGAGAGGATCCAGGCTGCAAGTACGAAGCCCCGTACGAGGTTCCCCTCGATGATTAGAAAGTATCCAAAGACGACTGCAGCTATTCCTGCTCCAATCACGTCTAGCGGTTCTATTTTTCGAACGTCCATATGGCTTACATGAATGCTCACGTACCTCAATCCTGCGGCAATAGACAAAGTGCTGTTCAGATAAGCGACCGAGCAATCCACTTTCGAGGCCTTCTCACCGAGGCATGAAGTCGCGCCTCCAAACAGTACACTCTTATCTCATACTGCCGGCTGTCACTTCGTGAATATCTCCGCCACCCCGGGGTGGCGAAATCATTCACAGATTTACAGCCGGTAGTATCAACTCTCCGGTTCGATGTAGATCCGCTGGATCCCCTCGTCGACCGCTCTGAGATCTTCCTGTAGCGTGGTGATATGCTCGTGGATCTCGTCGGTCGATAGGCCGTCCTCGAACGCCACGTCAGCGGTCAGCAGCACGTTCCGGGGACCGAAGTAGACGGTCCGGAAGTCCCTGATCTCTTCGACGCTTGCGTGGTCGGTGATGACCGAGCGCAACGCCGCTTCCTCGTCGGGCTGGAGGCTCTCGCCCAGCAGGAGCCGCTTGTTCTCCCAGGCCAGCGCCAGCGCGAAGCCCATCAGCATGATCCCGATCAGGAGTGCGGAAATCTGATCGAACACGGCGTTGCCGGTCGCCTGTTCGAGCGTGATCCCGACCAGTGCGATGACGATGCCAGCCAGTGCGATGGTGTCTTCGGTCAGGGCCGTCAGCGTCGTCACGTCACTGGTCTTGCGGAACGCCTCCTTGTAGCCCGCCCAGTCGTTGGCCTGCATCTGGCGCTGCATCTCCGCACGGGCTTTGTACAGCGCCCACGTCTCGAAGACGAATGCCCCGATCAGGACCGTGTAGTTGACCCAGACCGGTTCGAGCCACGCCGGCGGCGTGTAGGTGAAAAAGAGCAGGTCGACTGCCTCACCGGCGTGGCCGCCCCCACCGTGGCTGCCGCCCGTGAGCTGCTTCCAGCCGTGCTTTGCACTCTCCCAGCCGGCGATCCCGAAGAGCAACACCGAGACGAGGAAGCTGTAGAAGAACTGTGACTTGCCGTAGCCGAAGGGGTGTTGCTGGTCGGCGCTCCGTTCGCTGAAGCGAATGCCGATCAACAAGAACACCTGATTACCGGTGTCGGAGATGCTGTGGTACGTCTCGGACAGCATCGCAGCGCTCCCGGTCAGGAGGAACCCGAAGAATTTCAGAATCGCGATGGCACCGTTTGCGACCAGGGCGGCAAGGACGACCGACTTGCTTCCAGCCATTGCTTGGGACTCGTCTGGTCCCAACTAAGTGTTTCTGGAACGGAACTGCGGTATGCTCGCGATCATCTCGGACACGCACGGCACCGACGACCACCGACTCGGCGGCCGGACGCTTACGGCCGTCCGCGAGGCTGACACCGTAATCCACGCGGGCGATTTCACGACCGAAGCGGTGTACGACGCCATCACAGCCCAGGCGACCGAACTGGTCGCCGTCGCGGGCAACAACGAGGAGCCAGCGCTTCGGGACCGACTTCCCAGTACCGCGACCGTCGAGTGGCACGGGCTTCGCTTCGTCGTCGTCCACGGGCACGAACACTCGGCGACTGCGCTGTCGCTGCTCGCTCGGCAGGAGGCTGCCGACGTGGTAGTGGTCGGCCACTCACACCGGCCAGAACTGTCGGATACGTCTGAATGGCTGCTCGTCAATCCGGGAAGCTACGCCGATCCCCGCCGGTATCGGCCCGCACACGCCGAACTCGTGGACACTGGTGGAGCGTTGCGAGCGACGTTGTACGAGCCCGACGGAACAGTGATAACGGAGGTGTGCCAGTGACGGGGGCCAGCGTCGACGGAATCGTGTGCCAGTCTGGTTGTGGTCCGTCCGATGGGTCGACGCACACGTTAGTACACACCAGGGGTAAAAAGAGACGACGGTAAGACAAAGAGCCGTTTGACAGATCCACGCAGGTGGGTCAAGCGATCGTTTTACCGATCAACGTACCAGACTGCGAACACTGCGGCGAGGACGACACAGCCGCCCGCGAAAAACGCTGCCCCGGGTGGAACGGCGTTTACAGCCGCCTGCGCACCACTCTGTGCGACGGTGCCGCCGTCGGCTGCGACCTGTCCCGCGCTCTCTGTCACGCTCCCGGCAGAACCAGACGGCAGATAGCTGCTCCCCGGCTGTCCCGTGCCGGCACTCCCCTCCTGGACACCGCTTCCCAGCAGCGATCGACCCAGCAGCTCCTGGACGAACAGGCTGAGGACCCCCACGACGGCGACCCCGCCGAGCAGACTCGTCACGGCGCTGCGCAGTCCCGAGGTCTCCTGTTCGTCGCCCGCACAGATGACCAGCGGCTGGTCTGCGGGCGCGTACACGTCCATCTCTCGTCCCTTCTCGGAGTAGGCCGTGTCGGCGACCTCCACTGCACCGGCCGTTTCGAGCTTCTCCAGGTGGTACTGGGCGTTCTGGAGGGAGGTGTCGACGCGGTCGGCGAGTTCGCCAGGCGGGGCCGGCTCCTCGTGTAGCTCCGCGAGCAACTTCCGGGCGGTCGCCGCCGACAACGCCGAGAGCACGTCGTCGGCGTCATCACTGTCGACCGAGATCACCCGAGGGTCCGCGTCGGTGACTGCGGGGTCTTTCGAGGGGAGCAGTGACATGCATTCTGGGTACGTACTACGACCGTATGAGTCTTTACCATACATCAAAGAGCTATTTTACAGACGCAAAAACCGGTCGAGCGGCCCGATTTCCGGACGTGCCGAAACGACTTTGGTCGGCCGGCTACAACGGCCGGCCATGCCCGGTTGGGAAGTGTACGCGATACTGGCGGTCCTGCTCCTGTTGGTCTTTTTCCTCTACCTGATGGTTCGTCGAACGGTGACGGGGTTCAAAGAGGGGATCAAAGAGAGCCAGCGCAAGTAGACGAAAGTTGTTAGTTCACGCACTCGGTGGCTGTCGACATGGACCCACGTGTCCGCGAACACGCAGAGATCGTCGCAGACCACTCCGTCGAGCTGCAGGCCGGTGACAACGTCGTCATCGACGCCCACCCCGACGCGGCGGACCTCGTGACGGCGCTCCACGAGGTGCTAGCCGACCGCGGCGCGAACCCACTCACCGTCCAGGACCGCCTCGGTACCCGCTTCCGACGCGCGTACCTCCGCAACCACGACGGCGACTTCGAGACGCCGGCACACGTCCAGGCGCTGTACGACGAGATGGACGTGTACATCGCCATCCGCGGCGGCGGCAACGCCACCGAGACCAGCGACGTCGACCCCGAGACGACCGCCGCCTACCAGCAGGCCCAGCAACCGCTGCTCGACGAACGCCTCTCGAAGCGCTGGTGTCTCACCCAGTACCCCGCCCAGACCAACGCCCAGCTGGCCCAGCTCAGCACGGCGGGCTACGAGAACTTCGTCTGGGACGCAGTCAACAAAGACTGGGACGCCGTCCGCGAACACCAGTCCCAGATGGTCGAGATCCTCGACCCCGCCGACGAGGTCCGGATCGTCTCGGGCGACACCACCGACGTGACGATGAGCGTCGCCGGCAACCCGACGATCAACGACTACGGCGAGCGAAACCTCCCCGGCGGCGAGGTCTTTACCGCCCCCGTCGCCGACAGCGTCGAGGGCGAAGTCCTGTTCGACAAGCCCCTGTACCACCAGGGCCGGGAAGTGACGGACGCCTTCCTCGAATTCGAGGACGGCCGCGTCGTCGACCACAGCGCGTCGAAAAACGAGAGCGTGCTGACCGAGGTCCTCGACACCGACGAGGGCGCACGCCGACTGGGCGAACTCGGTATCGGGATGAACCGCGACATCGACCAGTTCACCTACAACATGCTGTTCGACGAGAAGATGGGCGATACCGTACACATGGCCGTCGGCCGCGCCTACGACGACACCGTCGGCGAGGACAACGAACAGAACCAGAGCGCCGTCCACGTCGACATGATCGTGGATATGTCGGAAGACTCGTACATCGAGGTGGACGGTGAGCGCGTCCAGGAAGATGGGACGTTCGTCTTCGAGGACAGCGAGATCTGAGTGATAGCGAGGTTGCTTGCGACCTCGAATTGTCGAACGGTAGACCCGCGAGCCAGCGACCGTCTCGAATCGGCAGTGGGTGTGTCGCGACCCGTGGGGACGGGCTCTAAAAGTGAGCATCCGCCGAGCGAAGCGAGGCGGTTCGCTCCGAGCGCGCCGCAGGCGCGACTCGGAGAGTCTTTTTTATCGACGTTTTTCAAGGAGTGGTGCGCGGAGCGCACCCGACGCAGAAAAAGGTCGACGGGCACGGTGGGATTCTCACCCGACTGCGAGACTCGCTTCGCTCGTCTCGCGCGGTTCGGAATCCCACGGAGCCGTTCCTGCTCACTGTCGTTCGCAGAGAACGGGCACGGTGGGATTCGAACCCACGACCGTCGGATCGCTTCCACCGTCACGGGCGTGACGGCGTTAGAAGTCCGACGCTCTATCCGGACTGAGCTACGTGCCCTCGTCGCCGCGTACTCCCCGGGCGGTCAAAAGCGGTACGACTCGGACTGGCGGTCGTCGCGTCGTCCGGGGTGGTGCCCAGCGACGGGCGGTCGGGCGTCTCACCCTTCCTGGTCGATGTCTTCTTCGGCTTCGTCGGGGTGGATCCCGATCGCGTTGGTGGTCTCGACGGCGGCCAGTCCGTCGATGGCACAGACGTCGTCGACCTGCTGGTGTGGGACGCGCACTTCGAGTTCGCCGAACTGGAGGCGGTGCTCGACGGTCGCGTCGGCGGCCCGGGCGGCCGCGGCGACGGCGTCGGGATCGGTCTCGTCGTCGGGTTCGAGGACCAGCCCGACGGATTCCCCGTCGATGGGGTCGTCCTGGATCGACCGGACGGCTCTGGAGACGTACATGCCGGCAGCCTGGCACGCCAGGCGCTTGACTACACCGGATCGGCTCCTTGCCAGCGGGTCTCGGCGATGGCGAACGCGAGCGTGCTGCCCAGGCCGAGCAGCGTGCCGGCGGTCAGTGCCACGGCCAGTTCCTCGATCGTGGCCTTGCCGAGGAAGTAGGCGCTGACGCCGTAGAGGACGGCCGCGATCGACAGCACGTAGAAGGGGGCGTTGAGGTAGCGCCACTCGAAGCTGTTCGAGAGGTACTTGTCGGTGACGCGGCCGAAGCTACTGGTGATGCCGGCGGCGGCGAACCACCGGACGGAGCCGAAGACGAGGCCGGCGATGGCTTCGGCGACCGATTCGATGGCCATCGACTCGATGGTCTGGACGCCTCTGACGCCGCCGATGATCATCAGTGCCGCCGCGACGACGTAGGTGATCACCGTCACGCGCCCGGTGTACAGTCCCGAGCGGATGCGGTCGACGGTCCGATCCAGCGTCTCCTCGGCACCGAGACCGCGCGCGAGGACGTACAGGCCAAGCAGACCGGAGATGATCCCGATGGCCGATCCCGGCAGTTCGAGGAAGTTCGCGAGGATCGCCAGCGGATAGATCAAGAGCAAGATGCCCAGCGGCACGAGGATCGTCCCGCGGGTCTCCGGGTCGTCGAGCACCTGCTTGATCGTGTAGTACATCGATTCGAGGTCCTGTGCCTGGCGGACGACCACGCGGTGGACGCCGTCGATGTGGATTCGCGAGCGGATCACGGGCACCACCGACTCGTCCTGGGCACCGTCGGTCACGAGCAGTGCGCGCACGTCTTCGCTGGCGGTCAGCGATGCGAGTACCGTGTCGACCTCCTCGCCGACGGCGCGGTTGGCTGCCACGTCGCTCCCGTCGACGCCGGTGACAGCTGCCACCTCGACGGCCTCGTCGTCGATGGAGTCGTAGAGGTGGACGCCCTCGAACAGCACGTTTACGTCGGAGTCTTCGGGGTCGGCAGTCGCCAGTTCGACTGCGGCCGACTCGACGGCGTCGCGGCCGACGACGGGTGTCTCACAATCCGTCTTGCGGCCGAGGTCGTCGTCGAGGTCGACACACAGTATCAGCAGCATCGAGCGGGAGTACGAGGGGGATCCGTATAATCACTTTTGTCGGCCGCCGTCGCTCTGCCCGCAGTCATCGTCTTCGGGGTCGGACACGCACACTGTCTCAGGCTCTGTTGACAGGGGGATACTGCAAGCACGGGTGTCGATTTCGTCGGTACAAGAGCCAAACAATGGGTCGTGTGGCTATCACGCAAAAGAGTAACTAGTCTTGTAGCGAAAAAACGACTATAGGCTGATGAAAAACTCAGATATGGGGCCACTATCGAAGATATGGGAGCAAAAAGCAAAATAGGGCCAATCCGATTAGAGATGCGTAAATTATGAACACGATTCCGGTGGTATAGTGGCACGTGTGGCTGGACTGCCAGTGTACCACTAAACAGACCCCTCGGCGGAACCAGGACCGCTCTCAGGGCACTGTGGCGGCGTGTGGCTGTTTGCTCGCCAACGCAAGATGGTGTCGTCGTTCCGTGGCCTCTCCTTTGACATCGTCAAAAAAGTGCCGTGTTTATTTCACACCAAATACAAGTCGATATCGCTCTCCGAAATGAATACGACGATAAATAACTCATCTAACGACGGTACCACTGTTAATTATATCTCATTGTCAACACGGCCGTTTACCATTGGTGGATAGCGGTCACTCATGCGGACTGGAGGTTAATCTCGACGACGTTTGCGGCCTGCACGACGCGCTCTGGAATCTCTGCCTCGAACTGTTGGCCCCGCAGTCTGCTCGTCGGTGCCGAGAGACTGATCGCTCCGCGAATCTGGCCCTCGTATCGGATCGGCGCACCGACGGCGCGCAACCCCGACATCTGCTCTTCGTCGTTCTGTGCGAACCCCTGCTGTCGGACGGCTTCGAACTCTTCGCGCAGTGACGCCTCGTCGGTCGTCGTCTGTGGCGTCCGCTCGGCGAACTCGTAGTTCGTGAGAATCTCGTCGCGCCGCTCTGGCGGTGTGTGGGCCAGGATCGCTTTGCCGGCGGCAGAGCAGTGGAGGTTCCTCCGGGGGTGGCCCTTGTTTTCTTCGTACAGCGTCTCCCCGACGGCATCTGAACCGAACCGCTCGTACAGCGGGATTTCGCGGCCGTGGCTCTCGACCACGAGGTGGCTGGCCTCACCGGTCTCCTGCGCCAATTCGTCGACCTCCGACTTGCCGACCCGGTAGAGCCGGGACTGGCTCCTGACGTACTCACCGAGTGGCACTGCGAACAGCCCGATGTGGTACTCTCCGTCCCTGCTTTGGATGTACCCCCGGTCTGCCATCGTCGCGAGGTAGGTGTGGGTCGTGCCCGGTGAGCGACCGATCCGGTCGGCGACTTCCGTCACCGTCGCCCCTCCCGAATCGCGTAACACTTCGAGGATGTCGAACGCCAGCTCCACCGACTGGATTCGTCGTGGCGTCCGGTCGTTCGTCATGTTACTCTATACCACTTCACCGGTTGTAAAGTTTGTCATTGTCAAATATGTGTTTGTCGGTAGATCTCATGCGGCGACAGGCGGATTTCCTCCCGTTTCGCCGCGTGCTGGCACGTACGCGGCCGCTCACCGGAACCCGCCGATAGATTTTTTAACCATAGTAACGCAGGGTGGTGTACGTCGCCATGAGCAAGGTACGTCTCTCTGATGTCACAAAGGTGTACGACGATCTTCTAGCGGTCAAGGAGATCGATTTCACCGTCCGGGACGGGGAATTCCTCGTGATGGTCGGTCCGTCCGGCTGTGGGAAGTCCACGACGCTCCGGATGATCGCGGGGCTCGAAACGATCACCTCGGGCGAGATCGAGATCGGCAACCAGGTCGTCAACGATGTCCGGCCACAGGACCGCAACATCGCGATGGTGTTCCAGAACTACGCGCTGTATCCCCACATGAGCGTTCGGGAAAACATGTCCTTCGGGCTGCGTCTCTCCGATGAGTACGAGGACGCCGAGATCGACGAGCGGGTGAACGACGCCGCCGATCTCCTCGAAATTCCGGAGCTGCTCGATCAGCTCCCCAAGCAACTCTCTGGCGGCCAGCAGCAGCGCGTGGCGCTGGGACGCTCCATCGTCCGAGACCCCGACGTGTTCCTGATGGACGAGCCGCTCTCGAATCTCGACGCCAAGCTGCGGACCCAGATGCGCACCGAACTCCAGCGCATCCAGGAGGAACTGGGCGTGACGACGATCTACGTCACCCACGATCAGACCGAAGCGATGACGATGGGCGACCGCATCGCCATCCTCAACGACGGCGAACTCCAGCAGATCGCCGAGCCGGAGGTGTGTTACGACCGCCCGAACAACAAGTTCGTCGCGGGCTTCATCGGCTCGCCGAGCATGAACTTCTTCGAGGTCGACGTGACCGAAAGCGGCGACGGCGTCCACCTCTCGGGCAACGGGTTCGAGACGACGCTCGGGGTGTCTCTCGACGACGGTGCCTACACCCTCGGCGTCCGCCCCGAGGACCTGACTGTCGGCACCGACGACGCCCACCTCGAAGCCGTCGTCGACGTCGTCGAGCCGATGGGCTCGGACAACTTCCTCTATCTGCACCCGCCCGAGGGCGACGGCGAGATCATCGCTCGCGTCGACAGCGAGTACCACCCCGATCCCGGTGAGACGGTTGCGCTGGGCTTCGACATCGAGGACATCCACTTCTTCGACGAGACGGGCGATCGCGTCCCGATCGACGACGAACCCGAAGCGATCCCGACAGCCTGATCATGCTCTACGATTCAATCGGCGCGACCGACAGCGAGTGGGCCGGCAAGCCGTACGCCGAGATTCGCGAGGTCGCCGACAGCGACGGCTCCGTCCTCGTCGTCCCGGTGGGGAGCATCGAACAGCACGGCCACCACCTCCCGGTCGCGACAGACACCATCCTCGTCGACGCGGTCGTCCACGGTGGCACCGAACAGACGGGCGACGACGTTCCCGTCCTCGTGACCCCGACGGTCTGGACGGGCTTCTCGCCCCACCACCTCTCGTTCGGTGGGACGCTGTCGCTGGAGCTCGACCACCTCCGTGCGGTGCTCGAAGACGTGGCGCTGACTGGCATCCAGAACGGCTTCGACGCCGTCTGTTTCGTCAACGGCCACGGCGGCAACGCGGCGCTCGTCGACGCCGTCGTCAGCACCGTCGGCACCGAGACCGACGCCGAGGTCCTCGGGACGACGTACTTCACGCTGGCCACCGACGAGGTGGGAGCGCTGCGAGACAGCGAGGACGGCGGGATGGCCCACGGCGGCGAGTACGAGACTTCGCTGATGCTCCACCTGCGGCCCGATCTCGTCGCTGACGCCGCGAAGCGCGAGGGCACTCTCTGGGACGAACACTACGAGTGGAGCGGCGGCGACCTTCTGGATGGCGGTCCAGTCTCGGTGTATCGGTCCTTCGACGAGTACTCCGAGTCGGGTGCCATCGGCGCGCCGGAACTCGCCAGCGCCGAGAAGGGGGCTCGAATCTACGACGCCGTCACGAGCGAACTCGCCGCCTTGCTGGTCGCGATCCACGAACACAACGCGTGACCGATTGTTGGCCGTTGTTTTTAATAATCGACCCTGATAAATCGGCGGATTTATATACTATCGAGTGAACAATGCTGTCAGATGCCGAGCGAACAACCAGACTCACTTTCCGACGGACGTATCGACCGACGACGAATGCTCGAAGCCATCGGTGCCGGCGGCCTCATCGCCATCTCCGGCTGTATGGGCGACGGCGGCGGTGACGGCGGCGATGGCGGCGACGGCGGAGACGGCGGCGACGGTGGAAGCGACGGCGGAGACGGCGGCGACCAGCAGACCATCCAGTTCCTGACGATGGGGGTCGGCGACAACATCGCCGAGTTCTTCGAGAAGAACAACGCGGCCTTCGAAGAGGAGTACGGCGTCACGCTGGACTTCACGAGCGTCACCTGGGACAACGCCCAGCAGACGGTCAACAACCGCGTCGACGGCGGCGAGGCACCCGACGTGGCTCGCTGGCCGGCCCGCTGGATCCCCCAGCTCGTCGGCAAGGAAGCGCTCGTCCCCATCACCGACATGATGGAAGGCGAGTTCGGCGACCAGTTCTACCAGGGTATGGCCGACGGCTGTACGTACCAGGGCGAGTACTACGCCGCTCCGTGGGCTGCCTCGAACAAGTGCTTCTACTACAACAAGGACGTGTTCGAGGCGGCGGGCCTCGACCCGGAGGACCCCCAGCTCGACACCTGGGACGACATGCTCTCGGCGGCCCAGACGATCACCGAGGAGACCGACACCCCCGCACTGGGACTGGCCGGTGCCGACGCCATCGAGACCGGCTCGCAGTACTACCACTACCACTGGTCTCACGGCGCGGACCTGATCGACGACGAGGGCCAGCCGGTCGTCAACTCCGACGAGGGCGTCGAGGCGCTGAGCTTCTACTCGGACCTGCACCTCGAACACGGCGTCACCCAGTCCTCGCCGCTGTCCTCGACGCGCCAGGACATCCGCCAGCTGTTCGAGTCGGGCTCGCTGGGCATGGTCATCGCCCACGTCTACACGGGAATCAACATCGACGACAGCGACGCCGACTTCGACTACGGCATCGCACAGGTGCCCGAGGGGCCCGCTGGCCGCTACAGCCTGAACACCATCGACGGCGTCTCGATCTTCGCCCAGACCGAGGTCGAGGACCTCGCGAAGGACCTGCTGCGGTTCTACTTCGACGAGGACCGCCACTTCGAGTACGCGAGCAGCAAGGGGTTCATGCCGACGGTCGAGGCGGTCGGCGAGCGTGACTACTTCCAGGACTCGGAGAACTGGGCACCGTTCATCGAGGCCGGTCAGTACGCCCGTGCTCGGCCGAAGCTCTCGAACTTCAACGAGTTCAACAACCGCATGGTCCAGGCGATCCAGGAAGCGCTGGGCGACCAGAAGTCCCCCCAGCAGGCACTGGACGACGCACAGGCGGACCTCGAAGAACTGATGCAATAACAGATGGGCGTCGCAGAAGAGTACACGGAGTCGCCGGCCGACTCCCGTTTCGAACGGGGACTGCAGTACCTGTGGAAACACAGACAGGCGTACCTCCTGATCGCGCCGGCCGCGATCTTCCTGCTGAGCGTCGTCGGATGGCCGATCCTGGAGACGTTCCGGCTGTCTTTTTACGAGTCGCCGTCCGACTCGACGATCGAGACGTACGTCGGCTTCCAGCACTACGTGGAGATCTTCCAGAGCGACATCTTCTACCAGTTGCTCTGGCAGACCGGCCGCTGGGTGCTGGTCGGCGTCGCCGGCAAGGCGCTGCTGGGCCTGCTGATCGCAGTTCACCTCAAGGGTGACATCAAGGGCCGGAAGTTCTTCCGGACGGCGTTTCTCATCCCGTGGGGGATTCCCTACGCGATCTCGGCGGTCGTCTTCCGCTGGATCGAGCACCCCCAGTACGGCTACCTCAACGCGATCCTGATCAAGCTGGGCGTGATCGACCAGGGGATCGGCCTCCTCGGCAATCCGGATCTCGCCTGGCTCGGCGTCGTCGTGGCCGACATCTGGATCGGGACGCCGTTCATGGCGATCATCTTCCTTGCGGGGCTCCAGTCGATCCCCGAGGAGCTGTACGAAGCCGCAGCCATCGACGGCGCGGAGAAGTGGGAGCAGTTCCGCTACATCACGATCCCACAGCTCAAGAGCGTCATCCTGATCGCGACGCTGCTGTCGACGATCTGGACGTTCGTCAGCTTCGACACCATCTGGACGATGACCGGCGGCGGGCCGATCAACACCACGTCCACGCTCGTGATCTGGATCTACCAGGTCGGGCTGCAAAACGGGAACCTCGGCCGGGGCGCGGCCTACAGCGTCGTCGGGTTCCTGTTCCTGCTGGTGTTTGCCGTTGTCTACCTGCGGATCTACACCAGCGGAGGTGACGAACTATGATGGCCGGCCAGGAGCGCAGCCAGCTCCGCAAAGTTCGCCTCTACGGCGTGTTGATCGCGCTGCTGGGGATCATGATGTTCCCCTTCTACGCGATGTTCTCCAGTACGCTCAAACAGGAGTCGGAGATCTTCTCCAGTCCGGCGACGCTGTTCCCCGCGGACCCGTCTTTCCAGTCCTATCTGGCCGTCTGGGGCCAGACCGACGTGTTGCTGTGGGTCGGTAACAGCTTCCTCATCTCGCTGGGCACCGTCGCGCTGACGCTGTTGTTGGCGATCCCGGCGGCGTACTCCTGTGCGCGAAACGACTTCGTCGGCAAGCGATCGTTCCTGCTGGCGGTCCTCGTCGTGCAGATGTTCGCGCCGGTGGTGCTGATCGTCGGCCTGTTCGACGTCATCACCCAGTTCGGGATCTACAACACGTACCTCGCGGTGATCATCCCGGCGGCCGCGTTCACGCTGCCGTTCAACGTCTGGATGCTGTACGGGTACTTCCAGACGATACCGGAGTCACTGGAGGAGTCGGCCCGGATCGACGGGGCCAGCCAGCGACAGATCCTCACCAAGATCGTGCTCCCGCTGACCAAGCCCGCGCTGGTCGCGAGCATCACCTACACGTTCCTCTACGCGTGGAACCGACTGCTGTTCGTGCTCACCTTCCTCACCGACGCGGGGAAGTACAACATCCCACGCGGGGTGTTCTCGATGGTCGGGGCACTCCAGACCGACTGGCGGATGATGCTGACGGTCTCCGTGATCGGCATCCTGCCGCTGTTGGTCCTGTTTGCCTTCCTCGAGGAGTACATCGTCGCGGGCATGACTGCGGGCGCGGTCAAGGAGTAACGTCCCCACCCTTTCTCTCCTCGGCCAGAGCCGATACGTTCATTGTGGCTCCGCTGGCACACGTGAGCATGGAGATCACCGACGTGACAGCGACGACTGTCGACGTACCGCTGGTGGACCTCGACGAACGTCTCGGGATCGGTCCGTACGTGACCAACCACGGCCGCGTCGAATCGATGGAACGTGTCCTCGTCCGCGTGGACACCGACGAGGGCATCGCCGGCTGGGGCGAGATGCGGACCTTCCTCTCACCGGCGGCCACGGAGTCGATCATCGAAGACGGAATCGGCCCGCTGATCGAAGGCCAGTCGCCGTTCGAGGTCGAACGGCTCCGCCGACAGGTGTTCATCGAGTACACCAACATCGAACTGTTCTTCGCCGCCGTCGAGACGGCCTGCTGGGACATCGCCGGCAAGGCGCTCGACAAGCCGGTCTTCGAACTGCTCGGTGGGGCGACCGCACCGTACCAGACGACCGCGATGAACGCCGCCGCTGGCGGTGCCGACGCCGCCGACGACCGCGCGGTCGAGTTCGCCTTCTGCCTGGGTATCCTCTCGCCCGAAGAGTCTCGCGTGAAGGCCCAGGAGGCCCTCGACGCCGGCTTCTCCGTCCTCAAGACCAAGGCCGGCCGTGACTGGCAACAGGACGTGGCCCGCATCCAGGCGATGCACGACGAGGTCGACGGGCAACTGGAGTTCCGACTCGACCCCAATCAGGGCTGGTCGCTCGATCAGGCGGTCCGCGTCGGGGCCGCACTCGAAGAGTCCGGCATCTTCCTGCAGTACATGGAACAGCCCATCCGCGTCAACGCCCACGACTCGCTGGCGGCGCTGCGCCAGCGTCTGCGCCAGCCGATCGCCCCCAACGAGGACACGTACATCCCCAACAACCTCCGCTCGCTCGTCGAGGCCGGCGCGATGGACGTGGCGGTCCTCGATCTGACTCCCGCGGGCGGCATCGCGGGACTGCGCCAGCAGGCGGCCATCGTCGAGGACGCCGGTGTCCCCTACACGCACCACTGCGCGTTCGACCTCGGGATCCGGACGGCCGCGATCTTGCACGCGGTCCACGGGATCCCCGGATTCTCCCTCCCGCCGGACACGACCTACTACGGCTGGGAAGACGACGTTATCGCGGACCCCTTCACCGTCGAGGAGGGCCGGATGACCGTGCCGGACGACCCCGGCCTCGGGATCGACGTCGATCTCGACACCGTCGAGGAGTACCGCGTCCGATAGCTGTCGTCGTCGACAGATCGTCGTTCGCTCTGCTCTCGTCGCGGCCCGCCGCCGGGGGGAACCTTCTTGGGACCCGCGACCGTGTATCGGATCGATATGATCGAGTTGTCCCTCGCGGACCGACCAGCGATAGTGACCGGCGCGTCACGAGGCATCGGGCGACAGATCGCCGCGACCTTCGCCGAGGCCGGCGGCGACGTCGCGATCTGCTCGCGATCCTACGAAGACGTGGCTCCGGTCGCCGAACAGCTCACGGCAGACCACGACGGTCGGGTCGTCCCCGTCGAGTGTGACGTTACCGACCCCGACGCGGTGCGGGATCTCGTCGACGTCGCGATCGAGGAGTTCGGCGATCTGCGCGTGCTCGTCAACAACGCCGGGGGTGCCGCCGAGTCGGCGGATCTGCTCCACCGCTGTGACGAGGAGACCTTCGAGTGGATGCTCGAACTCAACCTGAAGGGCCCCTATCTGCTGGCTCGGGAGGCGCTGCCGGCGATGACTGCGGCCGGCGGCGGCTCGATGGTCCACGTCGGCTCGGTCAACGGGCTGTTCGGCATCGGGCTCTCGGGCTACTCCGAGGCCAAGAGCGGACTGTTGGCGCTCTCGCGCAACATCGCGACCCACTACGGCCAGTACGGCGTCCGATCGAACGTCCTCTCGGCGGGCACGATCGAGACCGAGAGCCGCGAGAAGGAGATGGAAAACACCGACGAGCGGGCCGCAGAGACGAGCGCCCGAGATCGCTGGCTCGACCAGTACCCGCTGGGTCGGTTCGGTCGTCCCGACGAGGTCGCCGACACCGCGCTCTTCCTGGCCTCGGAGCGGTCCGGCTTCATCACCGGCGAGAACATCGTCGTCGACGGCGGGCTCACGAGCGGCCTCCCGATGTCTTTCGAGAACGAGATATACCAGGCCGACGAGCCCCCGAGCAGACGAGATCGATAGATTCAATGTCGCGTTGTGACTGGCTTCTGGTATGCGAGAAATCCATACGGACGACGCACCGAGCGCGATCGGACCGTTCTCACAGGCGATGCAGGACGGCGACCGCATCTACGTCTCCGGCCAGGGGCCGGTCGATCCCGAGAGCGGCGAGGTCGTCTCCGAGGACATCAAAGAGCAGACCGCACAGACCCTCGAAAATCTGGAGACGATCCTGGAGGCCGCCGACGCGTCGCTCGACGACGTGCTGAAGACGAACGTCTACGTCACCAACATGGACAACTACGACGCGGTCAACGAAGTGTACGCCGAGTACATGTCCGAGCCGTACCCGGCCCGCGCGGCCATGGAAGTGTCCCGCCTCCCAATCGACATCGGCGTCGAGATCGAACTCGTCGCTCGTAGCGAGTAACGCGGCCCGCGACGCCGTCACGCTCGACCGTTTTCTGCGACACTCGCGGTAGAGGAACCTGAACATTCTCTCGATGTTGTCGTACCCACCTCCCTGCATTTGGAGGCAACCTATTCTACGTGCAAATCGTTATACTGTCATCAAACTACCAAAATCCGGCTACAAATAAGTCGATATCTAACCATATATGCGGTATGAGTATAGATATCGACCTATCGAACGGTACTGTGCTGCGTTTTCGACCGTAACTCTGCTCGACAGCGGTGACAGGCGGCAGTCTCAGCGGACGTGTCCCGGATCGACCGGCCGCGGTTCGGGCGGCTCCGGAGCGTTCCCGAGACGGAGGACCAACACTCCGACGGGGACGAGCAAGACTGCGCCGACGACGAACGGCGACCAGTAGCCCACCACGGTGTAGAGTCCGCCCATCACGAGTGAGCACGGGACCGAGGCGCTGCGATCGCGTTTCGGACGCTTTTTGCCGCTGGACGAACAAGACCGGACACTGAATGATCTCCAAGGGCTGTGAACAGTGTGCCGAGGGCGGGAAGATGGTCATGTTCGTCTACGGCTACTGTGACCAGCGCGATTGCTTCTACTGTCCGCTGGGCGAGAACCGGAAGAACGTCGACCAGGTGTACGCAAACGAGCGCCCCGTCGAGTCCGACGAGGACGTGATCGCCGAGGCGAAACTGATGGACGCGCTGGGGACCTCCATCACGGGTGGCGAGCCCCAGGAGGCGCTGGACCGAACGTGTCACTACCTCGAACTGCTGAAAGACGAGTTCGGCGAGGACCACCACACGCACCTCTATACGGGGATCACGGGCGGGCGCGAGAACATGCGCCGCCTCAGCGAGGCCGGCCTCGACGAGATCCGCTTTCACCCGCCCCTCGAACAGTGGGGCGACTTGCATGGCACCGAGTGGGAGGAGATCCTCTACATCGCACGCGAGGAGGGGCTCACGCCGGCTTTCGAGATCCCAGGCATCCGCGCCGAGGAGGAGTTCCTCGACTTTCTCGACGAGGGCGCGGCGGAGTTCTGCAACATCAACGAGTTCGAGATGTCCGACGGGAACTTCCGGCGGATGCAAGAGGAGGGCTTCGAGCGCAAGGAAGGCCACATGAGCGCCGTCGAAGGCAGCCACGAGATCCTGGAGACGATGGGCGACCACGAGAAGGTCTACTTCTGTACCTCCGTGTTCAAAGACGCCGCCCAGCACCGCTCTCGGATGAAGCGCATGGCCCGCAACATCGGCCGCGAGTTCGACGAGATCACCGACGACGGCACGCTCGTCTACGGCAAGACCTGGGTCGGCGAGGATCGCCTGCAGGAACTGGGCGTGCCCGATGAGTTCTACGCCGTGAAATCGGAGCACGTCGAACTCGCCTGGTGGCTCCTCGAGGAGATGGTCGAGGACGGCGACGTGCCCAACGGCGAGATCGTCGAACAGCACCCGACCTACGACGGCACCGTCGTCGAACGGACGCCGCTGTCGTCGGGGCAGTCGGGAAGCGGGCAGTCGGCGGCTGGAGACTGAGTCTGTCCGGCGACGGAGTCGCCGGTTCCTTGCAGCCGAGTGTAACGAGGCTGCAGCCTTTTTAGCGTAGATTTTTGCGCCGAGCGGTTCGCCGCAGTGAGCGAAGCGAACGAGGAAACCCGAGGCGGAAAAAGGTACTCGCGGCAACACCCGACCTACGACGGCACCGTCGTCGAGCGAACGCCGCTGTCGTCGGGGCAGTCGGGAAGCGGGCAGTCGGCGACTGGAGACTGAGCATCCACGCGAGCGAAGCGAGCGCGGTTCGCCGGACCGAGCATAGCGAAGTCCGGTTTCTTTCGCCCACATTTTCCAAGGGGGTGCCCGAAGCGAGGACACCTCTGCAGGAAAACGTGGGCGGTAACGCGTCGTTGAGCGGGATCGAACGCGCCGAAGAAGAACTGTACGGCTGTCATACTCATGCCTCTGGCCACCCCAGAGGGGGTATGGAACTGGTAACACCACTGTTCGTCGGCATGCCTGGTACCATGGAACTGTTCGTAATCCTCATGATCGCGATCCTCCTGTTCGGCGCGAACAAGCTGCCCGAACTCGCCCGGTCGTCCGGCCAGGCCATGGGCGAGTTCAAGAAAGGGCGCGACGAGATCGAACGCGACCTGCGTGTGGCGACCGCCGCCGAGTCGGACCTCGAGGAGGAAGTCACGGAATCGGCGTGATCGGCCATCGGGGAGAGGACGGAGACACGCGCTGTTCGGACTCCCGGCTGTCCGTCTGTGATCAATCTTGCAGTCCCGGGGTCGTGACTGTCTCGGCCCAGTCACAGCCGACGGTATCAACCGTCGTCGGCTTCTGTCGCGAGTGACCGCGGTCGTTTCTTCATCGTCAGCTCTGGCGGTGCCACGGATGCCCGCCTGGCGAGCCGCCAGCGACCCAGCGCGTGGCTCACCGCGACGAGGGAGAACGTGAGGGCACCGAGGAGCGCGTAGTCGAACCCTCCGAGCGGCAGGAACGACAGCAAGCCGGCAGCGGCGGCGCTCGTCACCCCCAGCAGGAGAGTGCTCAGCGCGAGCGACCAGCGTTGCCAGGGGAATCGGTCGCGGTCCCGCGAGCGAAAGTAGACGTCGAAGTTCCCGAGGACGTCTGTCGCCGCGACCGTGCCACGGTCGCGGTCGACGACGCCGCGCTGTTGCATCTTCGGGAGGTGTGTCTGATGGAGTGCCGTGTACAGTCGCTTGCGTTCTTTCGGTCGAACTGCAGACCGGTCCACCCCGTTCTCCCAGGCAGCCAATTGCTCCGAGAGGTCACGGACCGTCGCGGTTGATTCTATCTCGTACAGGTAGAACAGGACGTAGCGGCGACGGCGGTTGCTCAGAATCTCGAACACGGTTTCCGTCGACATCGTCTCCACCCGACCTGCGCGTATCTGCTTCACCTTTGTTCCCTTCCGTGTGTCTGTTCAGACCGCCACCTAATAAACACTAACTACTATGATATATTTACCACTCTATAGTAACTATTGTATGGCTATCACACGGTATAGTGGCTCTATACCGTGTAATGGCGGTATCTGGTATCGAGTGGCTGTCGAAACTCACAAAAATCAAATCTGATACTTCTACACGATAAGTGACACCACGTGTCCGGTTCACCCGTGGCACAGTCTCTCGTCGGTCAGCGCTGTCGCCGACCGATCACGTTCGCGAGCGAGCGCCGCATGCCGACCAGGGCGGTGGTCGGTGCAGTGGCTAGCTGGTACAGGGTCGAACAGGCAAAGAGCCCGAGTGTGACGCTCGCGAACACCAGCGGGTCGAGGAGGACAAAGCCCGGTATCTCGGCGAGCGACGCGACGACCGCGAACAGCCCGCCGATCCCCAGCGTGCGATAGTACTCGCCCCAGGTGACGCCCGCGACGGTGACGGTGTCCATGTACTGTGAGAGCTGTCGCGATCTCTTGCGCGTGCGGACTACCTTGCGATCGGGCTCGTACTCGACGAGGCCGAACGACGTGAGTTTGGGCATGTGCGTCTGATGGAGCGCGTTGTAGACGCTCTCGCGGACGGCGCGGGGCGCGGGCCGCGCGCCGGTCTCCGCCGACGCGATCTCTTCGGAGAGCTCTCGGAGCGTCATCTCGTCCGCGCGCTCCCAGAGCACTGTCAGCGCGGTCCGGCGTCGGGCGTTGCTCAGGAGGTGGTACACGTCCGCTTCCGGGATCTGCTGTCGTTGAAACACGGTCTTCCCTTCCGACCGCCTCTACACTTGATCGGCGGTTAGCTATGCGTTCCGTATCGATCCGGCCCGTTCTGGTACGATCTTCGTAGGTAACAGGATTGCACATCGTATCTGTTCTTCTCTGACTGGTATGGCGTTCGGACAATCGTGGTATCGAGTCCGTATTCTCCCCTTCCCGGGCGGTACGACGATCGTATCGCCACCGATTCCGAGGGTACGAAACTGCTACAGACGCCACTTTGAGGCGTTGAAACTGCCGGAACGACTGCATAGGTAAGTCCCCGTCCGTCCTGAGGTCGGCTAACCCGAGCAGCCCAGATGCGGGTCGCCGGGGGAGAAACCAATGAGCGACAAAAACTCACAGCTGTACAATCTGTCCCGCCGCAAGATGCTCGCCGGTCTCGGAGCCGTCGGCCTCGCCTCCGCGGGGGCAGGTATCGGTACCTCTGCGTTCTTCAGTGACCGCGAGGAATTCGAGAACAACGTCCTGACCGCGGGGACCCTCGACATGAGCGTCAGCGCGGAGGTCGTGGCCGCCAACGACTACTGGGTCGACAACGGCGAGCTCTCGATCAGCGCCGTCGCCGACGCCGAGGACGCCGTGATGGGTCTGGTCGTCGACGACATCAAGCCCGGCGACTGGGCGATCGTCTGCTTCGAGATCGAGGTGGGCGACAACCCCGGTTACGTGCAGGTGTGCACGGAGGAGTTCGTCGAGACCGGCGGCGCGAATCCCGAACCCGAACAGGAAGCCGAAGGTGACACCGACAACGACGCCGACCTGGGCGAGTACCTCTTGACCACGGTCTGGCAGAGCTACGACGACAGCGGCGCGAAGACCGGGCTCTCGACGCTCGACCCCGTCTTCAACAACGCCAGCAACCAGCTGGGACTGCCCTACGGCGCGCCCGACCTCGACGGCGTCGTCGCCGCGGACACCCACTTCACGAACGCGCGTGAGGCCGATGCGATCCTCGCGGCCGCAAACGGCGGCTACATCATCAAGGACGCCCAGGGCGTCCCGCTCCCGATCGGCTCCGACAGCGCGGGCGAGGACCCGGACGTGGCCGACACCTACGAGTTCTGCCTCCTGATCGAGCTGCCCTACGCGGTGGGCAACGTCGTGCAGGGCGACTCCGTCGGCTTCGATCTCGTGTTCAAGACCGAACAGGTCCGCAACAACGAGACCCCGTTCCAGAACGGAGGGAGCCAGTAGATCGACCGCGTCGACCGGGCACCGCCCGGGACACGCGAGACCACCTTCATTCAACCATGAGCGACAACGACCCCCAACTCTACAACCTCACCCGCCGCAAGGTGCTGGCCGGCATCGGTGCCGTCGGTTTCGCCTCGGCGGGTGCCGGACTCGGCACGTCAGCGTACTTCAGCGACCGCGAAGCCTTCGCCGACAACAGCCTCGTCGCCGGCGAACTCGACTTGCTGGTCGACTGGCAACAGCATTACCGTATGAACGGCGAGACGATGTTCGTCAACGCCCACCCCGACCACGACGACGACGGCGAACAGTCCATCGCCGCCGACACCGACGCCGGCCAGATCAAGTACAGTGACTTCCCGGACGAAGACGACGAGGACAGCAACGGTGCGAACATTCCAGTCCTCGACTGTGACAACATTCCGCCGCTCTCGGAAGCGGAGTTCGGCGTTGACCCGACGACCGGCAACGAGATGGACTCACTCGTTCAGTTGGCCGACGTGAAACCCGGCGACTCGGGCGAGATTACCTTCAGCCTCCACCTCTGTGACAACCCCGGCTACATCTGGATGCAGGCCGACAACGTCACCGAAGACGGCGGCGCGACGACCGACGCCGAAGCCGTCGTCGACCCCGACAACCTCCCGGACCTCGCGAGCGCAATCAACGCAACGCTGTGGTACGACGAAGACTGTGACAACGTCTACGACCCAGTCGAGCCGACAGACATCATGCTGACGCTCGATTTCTCCGGCTCGATGTTGTACCGCCAGTTCGGCGGTGTGGTCAGCGAGGACGACATCGCGATCAACGGCAACTCCTACGACGTCACGACGAAAATCGACCTCGTCGAACTCGGAACGCGCCAGTTCATCGATTACCTGCAGGCCCAGAACGCGGACGTGCAGGTCGGTGTCGCCTACTTCGATGGCAGTCAGACCGACGACCCCTCCGGGACCGCCCGGACGGGGATCCTCCAGTCGCTGACCAGCGACCTGTCCGTTGTCGACAGCGCACTGTCCGGCCTCCGGCAGAAACTGGCGAACGTCGTCAGTGGTCCGTACAGCACCAACGGCCCGGAGGACGGCGACGGTGACCCCGACCCCGAAAACGGTAGCGGCATCGCCGAGGGGACCTACATCGGTGAAGGTGTCGAGGACGCTCAGGGTGAGCTCGACGCCAACGGCCGGAGCGGGACCCGTGCGGCTAACATCGTCCTCTCTGACGGGAACTCCTTCAGCGGGCAGTCCGGTACCGCATTCATCTCGCCACAGGGCGCAGCCACCGACGCACGTCTGAGTAGCGCAGGCAACCCGGCAACGAACGTCTACACCATCGCCGTCGGACCAGACACCGACGACGCCATGCTCCTCGCGATGGCCGGAGAGGCGGGCGCTTCGACTGGTGGCGACGCGACGTTCTTCACCGACGTCGAAGACCCGATCGAGATTCCGTCGGTCTTTGGCAACATTGCGGCACAGTTCGTCGGCGAGAAAGTCATCATGGATGACACGCTCGATAACGTCCTCGCCGAACTCGCGGATGGGAACGGCATCCCGCTCGATGGAAACCGTGCGACGATTTACGACGAACTGGTTGACCCCGCAAACGACGAGGACCGTGAGGCGTTCCGCGGCAACGGCACGATGCACTGTGTCGCACTCGAGTGGGAACTACCCTTCGAGGTCGGCAACGAAGTCCAGGGCGACACCGTCGGGTTCGACCTCGGCTTCTACACCGAACAGGAGCGCAACAACGACGGCAGCGGTCCGGCTCTAGCCTGATCCCACAGATCCGGTTTCCGTGGGCCGCTGCGGGCCTGTACGGACTCCGTACCGACCGCTCACGCGGTGGCTCTCGGATCATACCTATGCCGGCATCGAGCGAACGAACATCGAACACAGCGGACCACGACCGCGGTCGTCTGTCGTTCCGACAGTCCACCAGTCTCGCTGGCGGGCCGGGACGATTCGATCGGCGGGACCAAGACAATGAAACTCACGCGACGACAACTACTGGCAGGGGTCGGCCTCGGAACGGTCGGGGTCGGTGGCTTCGGGTTCGGTCGGTCACGACCGCCCTACACGCACTACACGTACGCGGCCGACGGAGACCCGGAGGACCGGCGGCTCCGCGTCGCCTGGTACGAGCGATACAACGGGGCGATCGTCGAGACCCAGGGCGACGACGCCACCGCGACGGCCGCGATCGACCCCGACAGCGACCCCGCGTACGTCGAGGAGGCGACGCTCGTGACCGACGTGACCGGCCCCGTTATCTCGATCGGCAACGTCATGCCCCGCGACGTTGGCGCGCTGGTCGTCGGGATCGAAGTCGCCGACGACCTCGGATTCTCGCCGGAGTCAGTCGACATCTGGGGCAAGACGACTCTGATCAGCACGGAGAACGGCGTCAACGGACCGGAACTGGCCGACGGCGACACGTCACCATCGGACGGTGAACTCGCCGACGAACTCCTCGTCACTCTCTGGGCAGACGACTCGCCGGTCGGTGCCTGCAACGGCGTCGTCGAGTTCGACGAGCGCCTCGCGGGGCTCATCGCCGACGACGTGTCCATGCGCGAGGCCTTCGGTGCCGACAGCGATCTCGGGGGTCCAGCAGGGACCCTCGTGGCCGAATCGGTCAGGCCCGGCGAGCGCACCTGCCTGTCGCTGCTGTGGGCGTTCGACGAGGCGGTCGCGACGAACCGCTCACAGGGCGACGGCGTCGTCTTCGACCTGTCGGTCGCCGGGGTCCCCGTCGGCTCGCCGAGCCCGTTCTCGGACGGGGGTGCCTGATGGACGCCTCTCGACGACGTCTCCTCCTGGCACTCTCGGTGGCCGCCGGCGGCGGCGCGCTCACCGGCGGTGGCGTCAGTGCGCTGCTGACCGACCGGGGCGTCACGAGCGCCTCGCTCGCGACCGGGACCGTCGACCTCAGTGTCGAATACTGGCTCGACGTGGCCGACGGCGTCGACCTCGCGGCCCCCGACGGTGTCGTCGACGGCCCGCGGATCGCCGTGCCGGCACCGACGCTGGAGACCGACGGCAGCGCGACGACGTTGCTCCGCTTTGCCCTCCCGCAGGGGACTGTGCCGAACAACCCCGCCGCGCTCTGGCTGCGGTCCGACTGTCCCACCGGGACGACCCTGGGCGAACTGCTCCAGGTCAGGCTCTCCTACGCCGACGCCGAGGGCACCCCGTTGGCGACGATCGAGAGCGGTTCGCTCCGTGCGGTCGCCAACGCGCTTCGCGAGGGCGTTCGGCTCCTGGCCGACGGCGCGGACGGCTGCCTGGCCACCGAGTTGTTCGTCCTCGTCGAGTACGACCTCGCGGGCTACGTCGGCACCGAGTCGACCTCGCTCCCGCTGTTCGTGACGGCCGTCCAGTGTCGCAACGGCGATCCCACGGTCGACCCCTTCGACGACGCGACCGTTCCCGAGTGCGAACCCGGCTACGACTGCACCTGTGACTGGCTGATCGGCAAGGTCGAGGTCGACGACCCCTTGGTCGTCGGCCGGACGTACGACTTCGACGAGGGGCTGTCGAACTACGCCATCCGGGTCACCGACACCGACGGCACCGACGGCGTGGCCTTCGAGCTGGTCACCACCGATGGCAGCGCGCCGCTGCCCCTGTCCAGCGTCCTCGTCAAGGGCGGTCCCGACGAGCAGCGCTACAGCCGGCGCGACGGCTTCGGGTTCGAGACGACCGACCTCGACGGCGCGACCGCCGGCCTCGTCTACCCGCCACTGCACCCGAACAACGGCTCCCAGCCCGCGATCAGCTACGTCGTCGTCGGTGTCTGTGTCCCCACGGACGCCACTGGCGACTGTCCCGAGGATCTGGTCCAGTCCGCCGCCAGCGTCGACAACTCCGGCCGCGGAGGTCGCCGATGAGCACGCTGCTCGCCGCTCGCTCGCTGTCCCCCGGCGTTCGCCGGTGGGCCAGCCGCCTCGGGCTGGTGATCGGGGTCGCGCTGCTGGTCCCGTTCGTGCTGTTCGCCGTCCCCCAGACGATCGGTGCCGATCACGGCTTCGTCGTCCTCTCGGGGAGCATGGAGCCGGCTCTCTCGCCGGGCGACGTGATCATCGTCGACGGCAGCGGTCCCGTCGGCGTCGGTGACGTGATCACTTACGACGGCGGTGACGCCGTCCCGGTCACTCACCGGATCGTGGCGGTCGAAGACGGTGCGTTCGTCACGCAGGGCGACGCCAACGAAAACCCCGACACTGGGACCGTGACGCGGGCCGACGTGCTTGGACGGGTCGCCCTGACGATCCCGCTGATCGGGTACGTCATCCTCTGGGTCCAGACGCCCGCGGGCTACGTCACGCTCGTGGTCGCGCCGCTCGTGCTGTTGGTGGGCGGAGAACTGCGCTCGTGGCTCCGCGACCGCGCGTCCGACGACACGACGGCAGATGACGGTGCCG
Organism: Halomicrobium sp. IBSBa; assembly: GCF_017612575.1. NCBI lineage: Archaea > Methanobacteriati > Methanobacteriota > Halobacteria > Halobacteriales > Haloarculaceae > Halomicrobium > Halomicrobium sp. IBSBa. Next base: position 151,710 of record NZ_JADPQC010000002.1, on the reverse strand, counting down.
GCGATCAACCGGCCAGCGTTGCCACCGACGTGCTCCCGGACGACGACCCGCTGATCGAGGCACTCTCGTCAGAGGACCCGCTGACCGACGCGCTCGCCGCCGACGACCCGCTGGCCGACGCGCTCGCGGTCGACCCCGTCTCTGACGAGACCGAGACGAGCGAGCCACCTGCTGTGGCCGCCACGGACACGATCAGCGTGCCGTCGCTGGCTCCGGAACCGACTCCCTCGGCGAGCGTCGACGACGGCGCATCCGACACCGTCGCGGTCGCCGTGGCGGACCTGAAGCTGACCCTGCTGGCAGCGGGGTCGCTCTTTGGCTACGCCGGCTGGAACGTCGCCGGCGAAGTGACCGCCGTCGGCGCGCCGGACCCCGTCTCTGTCGGTGCGATGACCGGCGGGCTGCTCGGGCTCCTCTTCGCCGGCTGGGTGACCCTCGGCGTCTGGTACGACCGTCAGGGGGCCAGTGTGGCCTCGCCCGCGACACCGCCGACTGCGAACGACGACGCCCGCGCCGACGGCGGCACGACACAGGAGGAACGGCGATGAGCCGCAGTGTGCTGGTGTTCGTCGCTGCCCTCGTGGTCGTCGCTGCCGTTCACGGCGGCCTCGCTGACGGTGGCGGGGCCATCGCGTTCCTGCACGACGACGAAGCGTTCGATCTGACGGTCGACGCCAGCGGCGACACCGACGACCTCTCGGTCCGTGAGGGCTCGCGGACCCAGCCCCCGACCGTCCTTCGCACGACGGGGGACCAGTCGCTCCCTGGCTCCACGACCGACGCGCCCGCGCCACCTGGTGGCGGTGCGCCCGCGCCGACACCGTCGGACGCCGACGAGCCTGATCCGTTCCCACCCCTGCCGTCGAACGCCACGAACGACAGTGATGCCGGATCGCCACCGGTGGAGAACGCGACGGACGCGCCACCGGCCGAGACAGACGACGCAACCGGAACGCCGTCGGCCGACAGCGGCGAGAACGTGACGGAGACGCCACCGGTCGAGACGGACGGCGAAACGGAGACGCCGCCGGCCGAGACGGACGACACGGTGGCTGCGCCGTCGACCGATTCCGGCGAGAACGAGACGAATGCGCCGCCGGTGGAAAACGCGACGGACGTACCGCCGCCCGAGCCGGACGACGTAGCCGGAACACCGTCGGCCGACAGCGGCGAGAATGTGACGGACGCGACACCGTCCGAGACGGACGATACGGTGGCTGCGCCGTCGACCGATTCCGGCGAGAACGAGACGGGCGCGCCGTCGACACCGGGGCCATCGGGGTCCAACGTCACGCAGTCGTCTGACGGATCGGCCGCCGCAGACGGTTCGACCGAGCAGACACCAGACTCCGGAGACTCGACGCCCGACGATTCGTCGGTGGCGACGACTGACTCGTCAGCAGACGGTTCCGATGGACCTGCGGCGGATTCGTCCATGGGGGCCGCCGATGCGGACGAACCGACTGCGGAGGGCTCGCCGACCGGAGACAGCGAGGCCGAGGAGCCAGCTACGGACGGTGCGCTCACGCCTGTGCCGGAGGCCGAACCCGACGATGGGGACGTCGACGCCGGTTCGTCGTCTGGGACGGACTCGGACGACGGTCCAGAAACCGGTTCGTCGACCGCTGGCGACAGGTCAGTGGACGACGATTCTACCGGCGGTTCGTTAGCGGACGCGGACTCTTCCGAAGGTGTCGATAGCGAGGTGCCGCCGTCTCCGTGAGCGGCTTCCGGTTCCGATGACGCAGTCGGTTTGACGGGTGGTGTCGGGCCCGAGATCGACCCCTCCCGGCTGGCCGTTGCGGCCCGGATCTGCCAGGCTGTCGGCGACGGCGGCTCGCACTCCCCGCAACTGTCGAGGAACAAGGCCGTGGGACCTCGTCGACCGACCTCACAAACGTCCCCTTCCAGTGGTCGACGGGGCATCGCCACCCCAGTCGTCTGCCGTGTGTGTCTCACAATCTGAAACGTCTGATAAATATTTATACTTCTCGTCAACGAATGCCACGGATATGGCAACAACTGCGGGGGGGTCGCCGGCGGCATCAGCTGACGACGAACTGCCGCCCAGCACCGCCATCGTCGAAGCAGTCAGTACGAGTGCCGACACGCCAGCGGTCGAACTGCCGCCGCTGTACGAGGTGGTCGACCCCGACGCCCTGGACGCGCTGTTCGCCGACGGCCAGACGTTCGGCGTGGTGACCTTCGAGTACGCGGGCTACGACGTGACCGTCCGGGCCGATGGGCACGTCGAGGTGTCGCAGATCGAGTAAGTGCAGGTCTAGAAGTCCACGTCGGCGTCCTCTTCCAGCGAGCCGATGTCCTCGGTCGCTTCTTTCAGCCCGTCGTCACGGACGCCGTCGGTCAACACCGTCCCGATTCCAGCGTCGTGGAGGACGTCTTCGTACTCGCTCTGGAAGCGGCCGCTGACTTGCCGGGCGCGGGTCTGGGCGGCGACGACGCGCTGGTAGCGTGCCAGTTCGGCTTCCGTGAGATCGAACGCCTCGCGGACGGTCTCGGCGGTGTCGGCCTCGCGCAGTCGCGCCAGGTCGAACGGTGCGTCGGTGTCCTCGTCGCGGAGCAGGTGGAGGTCGATCCGGGCACGGGTGACCACGTCGGTGTCGGCGTCGACGGCGTCGGCGATGGCCGCGTCGTCGTCGCCCTCGTAGTAGCGACGGACGACCGTGACGAGTGCCTCGTCCGACAGCGGCGTGTCCACCTCGAAGCGCTCGCGCAGGCGGTCGATCACTGTCAGCAGGCGCTCTTCGACGCCCCCCTCGTCGGAGAGTAGCGAGCCGTGGCCGTCCTCTTGGCGCTCGGTGACGGTGTCCTCGCCCGCTACGTCGACGAAGATGTCACGGAGTTCCTCGGTTTTCTCGTCCATCGGACCGTACGTCTGTGCCTTCTACCGTTTATACTTGTCGACGACGTGGCAAGACTGCGATCGCCGACGAGGCAGACAACTCAAAACAGTTGTATCATTCCCGCAAGACGGCGCGGGTTCGGAGCAAAATTTAAGCGGCTCCCGGTTCGTGGTAGCACATGACAGTTCCACTCCAGACCACCACCAGACCGACCTTCTGGCAGATCGGACCGGTCGGAAAGGCGGTGTTCTACTACCTCGCGGCGCTGGCGTTGCTCGTGTTCGCCTTCGGCGTGTACGAGCGTATCACTCGCTACACGCGCGGGAGCGACGAGCCGTTCCCGCGTCTGGACGCGCTCCCCTCGCGGATCCTCTCGGGCGCGCGCCTCGCGTTGACCAACGCCAAGCAGTTCGACCGCGACCTCGTCGCGGGCGTGATGCACACGCTTGTCTTCTGGGGCTTTCTGACGCTGTTGATCGGGACGACTATCCTTGGCATCGACATGGACCTCTACCGGCCCCTGACCGGCGAGTCCTTTTTCGTCGGCGACTTCTATCTCTCGTACTCCTTCGTGATGGACGCGATGGGGCTGTTGTTCGTCGTCGGCGTCGGCGTCGCGATGTGGCGGCGGTACGGCCGCCGGACGGACCGACTCCACGGCCGCCACACCTCTCGGGAAGACGACTACTTCCTCGGCGTCCTCTTCCTGCTCGGCGTCGGCGGGTACGTCACAGAGGCCGTCCGCATCCTCGGGACGAGCGCGGTCCGTGACGTGAGCTTCGAGACGTGGAGTTTCGTCGGCTGGGCGGGCAAGGAGTGGCTCGCCGCCGCCGGTGTCTCCCCCGAGATGGCGACCGCTGCCTACCCCGTGATCTGGTGGAGCCACTCGCTGCTGGCGCTCGCCTTCGTCGCCTGGGTCCCCTACGCCAAGCCCTTCCACATGCTGTCGTCGTTCGCCAACGTCGTCACCCGCGACAAGAAGGCCGGCAAGCGCCTCCCCGGCGTCCCCGCCGACGCCAGCCCGGAGGAGATCGGCCCCAGCGAGATCGACGACTTCTCCTGGAAACAGCTGCTCGACCAGGACGCCTGCACGAAGTGTGGGCGCTGTTCCTCGGCCTGCCCCGCCAAGGAGTCGGGCCGCCCGCTCGATCCCCGCGACGTGATCCTCGACCTGAAACAGTACCGCGAGGACCGCGATGCCGGCGGCGAGGCCGTCGACATTATCGCTGATGGAGGCACGTCAGTCATCGACAGCGCGACGATGGAGTCCTGTATGGCCTGTATGGCCTGCATGGACGCCTGCCCGGTCGAGATCGAACACCTCACCCACTTCACCGAGATGAACCGCCGGCTGACGGAGTCGGGCCAGATGGACGAACACGTCCAGGACGCGATGATGAACGTCTTCCAGCAGGGCAACACCTTCGGCGAGCCAGAGCGCAAGCGGCCCGACTGGACCGACGACCTCGAGTTCGACGTGCCCGACGCCCGCGACGAGCCCGTCGACTACCTCTGGTACGTCGGCGACTACCCCAGCTACGACGACCGCAACCAGGAGATCGCGACGGCCCTCGCTCGGGTCTTCGAGGCGGCCAATGTCTCCTACGGCATCCTCTACGAGGACGAACAGACCGACGGCAACGACGTGCGCCGCGTCGGCGAGGAGGGGCTCTACGAGATGCTCGTCGAGGACAACGCCGCGGCCATCCAGGACTGCGAGTTCGACCGGATCGTCTGTACGGACCCACACTCGTTCAACACGTTCAAACACGAGTACCCCGAGTTCGAGGCCTGCGAGTGGGACGGCGCGGACGTGGCCCACTACACGCAGGTCGTCGCCGACCTCGTCGAGACCGGGCGACTGGCCGTGCCCGCGACGCTCACAGACACCGTCACCTACCACGACCCCTGCCACCTCGGGCGGTACAACGGCGAGTTCGAGGCCCCGCGGGAGCTGATCGACGCGACGGGCGTCGACCGCGTGGAGATGCCCCGCAACCGCGACGACTCCTTCTGCTGTGGCGGGGGCGGTGGCGGCCTCTGGATGGACCTCGAAGAGGAGGAGAAACCCAGCGAGGAGCGCCTGCGCGAGGCCCTGGAGGACACCGAAGCGGGTTCGGACGTGGACCGTTTCGTCGTCGCCTGCCCGATGTGCATGACGATGTACGAGGACGGCCGCAAGACCGGCGACTACGAGGACGACATCGAGATCGTCGGCGTCACCGAGTTGCTGGCGGAGGCGCTGACGAGCGAGGGATCGGTGGCCGCCGACTGAAGCGATTCGTAGATCGATGTCGTCCGCTGGGAGTGTTCAAACACAGTTGTAAGGCACACCTGTGCCTTCACATAGCTGCTTTCACCAACGATGTCTATTGCGACAGCGAGCAGGCCGCCCGTGTGTACACATTGGGGTTTTCAGAGACTGATCTTATTGTCCCCTCAAGCCCACTACCATAGCAATCGTGGATAATAGTCCAGAAGCAGCTAGTGGAAATATCACTAACTGGGAATATGGTTCTATATTGTTTTGCGTGTATATCCCTACAATAGATAAATGCAATAAGAAAATTTCGAATGCTATTATTTTAGCTACTGTTTCATCTACCATATACGATAATATAGAATCACAGGATAAAGACTTTTACAACCAGCGCATTTTACAAAATCTCGAACTTCTGGCAGTTTTCATTCCTCGTCGTTTTCGAACTGCTTCAGCTACATCGAACCTGAAACAGCCGAAACCTGGCTCTGACCTTCGCAAGCTGGCACGACACTCAAAATTAAACACAACCTGTCCGCCCGAGCCAACACTTACCTCCCCGAGGATCTTACGACGGCCCGATGCAGGTCGCGCTCATCACCGTCGGCGACGAGATCCTCTCGGGGGACACGGAGAACACGAACGCCGGGTGGCTGGCCCGCCAACTGACCGAGCGCGGGGTCACGGTCACGCGGATGCTCACGATCCCCGACGACCGGGCGCTGATCGCTCGCCACGTCAGCGAGTGGGCCGACGCCTTCGACGCCGTGATCGTCACGGGTGGCCTGGGCGACACGCCCGACGACGTGACCCTCGAAGCGGTCGCGGACGCCTTCGACCGCGAGATGACCGTCCAGCCCGACGTGCGCGAGCGCGTCGAGGAGAAGGCTCGTCAGTACCGCGAGGCGAATCCCGAACGCTACGAGGAACACGACTTCGATCTGGACTTCGCGGAGACGGCCGCGCTTCCCGCAGACGCCCGCCCGCTCCAGACGGCGGCCAGCTTCAACCCCGGCTGCGTGGTCGAGAACGTCTACGTCTTCCCCGGCTTCCCCGAGGAGCTGCAAGCGATGTTCGACAGCGTCGCCGACGACTTCGGCGGCGACGCGGTCGCCGAGTCCGTCCCGACGGCCACGCCCGAGGGCGCGCTGAAGGACGTGCTCGCGGGCGTTCGCGAGCGGTTCGACGTGGCGGTCGGCAGCTATCCGGCACACGGGGACGCGGACGGGCGGGTGAAGGTGTCGGGGACCGACCCGGAGGCGGTCGAGGCCGCTGCCGAGTGGGTCGCCGAGCGAGTCGACAGCCCCGAGTAGCTGCTCGGACGGGAGATCAGTCGTCGGCCGTCGAGGGCGTCGCCGTGGCTGTCTGTTCCGGGGTCGTCGGTGCCTGCTCGTCGACTGGCGTCCACTCCAGGTCCTCGGTGTAGTGGAACGCGCGGTGCTCTTGCTCGGGGTCGACGACGGTGAGGTGGAGCCAGTCGTTGTCCAGTAGCTCCGTCACCGCCGGGTTGTCGGCCAGCACGTCGGTGACGCGTTCGACGGGCGCGTGGACGACCGTCGAGAGGCGGAGCGGCTGGTGGTACGGTTCGTCGTCGGTAGCCATCAGCGATTGCAGCGGGAGGCCGGTCAGCAGGTCGCCGCCGTTGCCCTGGTAGACGCCGACGTTGCCGACGGGGTTGTGGGTCACCTTCGAGCCGCTGCCGAAGACGGCGTTGTCGACCGTCGAGAAGTAGTACTGGGCGTTGATCCACTGGGTGACGACCATCGGCCCGGTCAGAATGCCTTCGAGCGCGTCGCCCTCGTCGTCGGTCGTCCAGTCGTAGGAGTGGAGGAACGCGCGGGCGTCCAGATCGAGCCCGTCGGTGAGTTCCCGCGGGCCGACGACGAAGCCGGCGTTGCCCGCCAGACCCCACTCCGGGCGCGTCTCTGCCCAGTCGGCCGCGCGGCGGTGCGTCTCACGGCCCGCGTCGCCGTCCGCGCCCATGTCGTCGGCGCGCTCGGCGGCCGCGCCGGCACGCGCGGTTTCGAGGTCCGCACGGAGCTGTCGTACGTCCTCGGCGTGTGTCTCGGGGACGGCGTCCGCGTACAGCTCGATCTCGTCGGTGGTCGTGTTGTGCTCGCCGGCCAGGAAGTAGGTGTCTTCGGGCACGTCGATGCCGCGGTCACGCAGGCGTTCTCTGACGGTCTCGTCGTTGCAGAGAGCGGCGAGGACGCGGGCGCTGGGGCCGCCGGGATTGCCGGCGCAGGCACCGCAGTCGAGGCTGGCGTCGAAGGGGTTGTTCGCCGTCTGGCTCGCGTGGCCGGTGAACACGACGAGACGGGCGAACTGCTCCCAGCCCATCAGCTCGAAGGCCGTCGCGGCGTACTCGGTCTTCTCCTCGACTGTCAGTCCCGCCGGGAGTTCGTGAGCGTGGTCGGGATCGTGATCGACGGCCGGCTCCCAGACCGCGTGGTCGTCGGGCGTGCGATCGTCGACGGCGTCGACCAGGTCGTGGACGCGTCCGGGGACCAGCGTCCGGGCCGCGAGTGCGGCCCCGTACCCCGCGCCGGTGCTCTCGACGTAGCTGAACGCCGTCGCGGCGTTGGAGCGGAGCCGCCCGATCACGCTCTCGGCGGCTTCGCGCATCGCCGTCCAGCGGTCGTGTTCGGCGTGGCGCGACCCCTCGCCGTCCGTGGGACGATCCGCGATGCGGTGCTGTGGGTCGAGGATCGGCGGGCAGGCGTCGACGGCCACCTCTGTGCCGTGTCCCTCGTAGCGCATCGGGACGCCGAAGAAGCCGGCGTAGCCGTGGGTCTCGTAGTCGCCAGCGGCCTCGACGTGGCGGCGGATGATCTCCGAGCGCGTGTCGATACAGAAGACGAGCTGTGCGTCCGGTCTGTCCCCCTCGTCGGTCGCTGCGACCGACTCGCTGGCGTCGGTGAGCTCCGCGACGAGCGCCGAGCGGTAGGTCGCTTCCCAGGCGGTCAGCCAGACCTCGGGGAGTGGGACGGCTCCGTCGGCCGTGGCGTCGTCTCCGTCTGCCTCTTCGGGCGTGCGCGGGGCGTCGAACAGGTCGACCAGCGTCAGGCGAACCGCCAGGTAGCCGGCCAGCGTGATCGGGTACGCGGACTGCCAGGCGTCCCCGTCGTCGGCCCGCTGCTTGAGCAGGCCGGTCCAGCCCGGCAGCGCGGCCAGGTGAAACTCGAAGATCTCCGGCCACTCTCCGACGGGATCGTTCACGAGCTGCTCTCGGATGGCGTCCAGCGGACGGTCCGGAAGCTCGGCGATCGCTTCGGCGTCTGGGATTTCCCCGTCGTGGCGAGCGACGGCGCGGAACGCGTCGTAGAAGCCGTCCTCGCGTTCCGGCATCGGCCACTTGGCCTGTCCCTGATCGAGGAACGCCGACAGCCACTTGGTCAGCACCGCGTCGACCCGGTCGGTGGCGGTCGCCGTCTCGGTCGCCTCGGCCCGCTCCGCCGTTGCCATGCGGTCGAGCGTCGCCTCGGGCTCGCTCTCGTACCCGTGTTCGCGCAACGTATCACGGAGAACGTCGGGGTCGATCCGTCCGTCCTCCCAGGCGCGGCGGAACACGTCGGCGTCGGGGTAGCCGTCGCTCCCCAGCGTGTCTGCTGCGGCCGCGACGGCCTCGTGGAAGGGCTGGTCCTCGAAGCCAGAGAGGGGGTTGGCCGTCACGAACGAGTGCAACGGCCAGCGGGAGCCGACCGTCTGTGCTGCCGTCTCGATACTCTCGTGGATCGCGTCGTCAGTACTCATTGTACTCCTCCGTCGCGGTCAGTTGCGTCTCGGACGGTGGCTGTGTGGCGTTCAAAAGCACCACGTAGAGGCGCTGGCTGTGCTTGTAGGCACCGCGCTCGATCGCGAGGTAGGTGGCGACGAACGCGGCGGCGATGAGTCCGTGGGCCACCGTCAGCTCCGCGGTCGCTCCGACCCCCGGCAGTCCGCCGAGCAGTCCCTCGATCGTCCCGTAGACGGCGGCGTAGATCCCGATCGCCGGCAACGCCACCAGCGGGACGGCTCCGTACCGGACCGACGCGGGCAGCGCCGACCGCGTGACGAGATCGCGCGCGGCGTGAAGCACCGTCAGCACGACCAGCAGCGTGAACACCAGCCCGCTGTCCAGCTTCGTCCCTTTCCCGGTGAGCGCGGCGAACAGGACGCCGCCGGCCAGCGCGGTGGCGGCGACCACGACCGCGCCGAGGGGTCCCGCCGAATCGGTCGCCGTCGTCGACTTCGGGCTCTCGTGGGCCACCTGACTCCCCGAGCTCAGGAACTGGTAGCCCTTGTAGAATCCGTGCAGGATAAGGTGCGTGACGGCGGCCCCGAAGAACCCGAGGCCGGCCTGCATGATCATGAATCCCATCTGGCCGACCGTCGAACAGCCGAGTTTCCCTTTCACGTCCGTGCGGACGGTCTTCAGGAGCTTTCCCGACAGCGCGCTGGTCGCACCGACGACGGCGACGGCCAGCATGAACGCGCTGTCGACGGTGACCACCGGCGCGAAGCGAACCAGCAGGACGCCACCGGCGTTGACGAAGCCGGCGTGCATCAGTGCGGAGGCGGGCGTCGGTGCGGTCATCGACGAGACGAGCCAGGTGTGGAACGGGACGAGCGCGGACTGGATCATCGCCGCCAGCACGAGCGCGGTCGCCACAAACAGCACGACCGTCCCGGAGGCCTCGCCAAGCGCCGACGCGACGCCGGAGACCGTCGTCGCACCGGTGTGCCACCACAGCGTTCCGAGCGCGACCGCGAGCGCGCCGGTGCTGGCCAGGAAGTACCGGCGCGAGAGCGCGGCGGCGGCCCGTGCCTGTGGCCACCCGTCGACGTGGCCGATCAGGTCGGCCATCACCAGCCCCATCGCCAGCCACGCGGCCACGAACAGCGCGAGGGCGTCGGCGGCAACCAGGACCATCACGATCAGCGTGAACGCGAACACGCGCCCGAAGAAGCGATCGATCGTCCGGTTGCCGGCCATGTAGCGGCGCGAGTAGCTGTGGACGATCCCGCTGACGAAGGTAACCGTCACCCACATTACGGCGGTCAGCCCGTCGACCGCGACGAGACCGTCGAGTTCCCAGGGTCCGCCGCCCCGGAGCCGAAGCGCCAACACGCCGATACTCACGACACAGAGGACCCACACGAGTCGCGTCAGTGTCGCCGCGACGCGCGAGTCCTCGCCGTCTGGCGTCGGTAGCTGTCCTACGGTCGTCGTCTGCGTTTGTCCGGTCATCGTTTGGTCCGTCTCCGACCGATCACCCCCCGCGTGGCACACGCGATCACAGTGATCGGTCATCTTCACCCAGATGTACGAACAGACTGTCTATTAAATCTATCTATACTACCAGATCGTTCTGGAAGAAGTGAATTATAGAACGTGATGGTCTTCGACACCCCTCTGAGAGCCACCGGAACGCCACCGTGCGGGCCATCGAACACGAGACGACGAGGGCCAGCCGTCCGCCCGATCTCTCGCTCGACCCGGCCCCAAATCGCCGTTCTTCGAGCGCTTCGAGCACGGTACCGACGGTTCGCTCACACACTGTCACCGTCGCGGAGACCGCTCTCGTTTTCCGCCGCGTTGCCGTCGGCTTGCCCACGCCGGCCAATAACGCTACCGGATCGTTCGAATATCGCGTATAGAAAACCATATCGTTCTCTGTCCATCACCACGGGTATGCCTGCGTTAGAGGGAACCGTTCTCGTCGGTGAGTCGTTCGAACCCGTCACCGGTCGTGTCGTCGTCGAAGACGGCCGGATCGAGGCGATCGAAGAGACCGACACCGCGTCGACGGACATCATCCTGCCGGCATTCGTCAACGCGCACACCCACCTCGGGGACGCGGTCGCGAAAGACGCCGCCGTCGGGCTCTCGCTCGAAGCGGCGGTCGCACCGCCCGACAGCCTGAAACACCGTCGACTGGCCGAAGCCGACCGGACCGAGCTCGTCACCGCGATGCGCCGGACGCTTCGATTCATGCAGCGGACCGGGACCGTCTCGACGCTGGACTTCCGGGAGTTCGGGATCGAGGGCGCGCGGACGCTCCGGGAGGCCGCCGAGCCGCTGTCGATCGATCCGTTCGTCTTCGGGAGCGGGGACGCGTCGGTCCTCGACGTGGCCGACGGCTTCGGAGCCAGCGGTGCCAACGACGACGACTTCGGGCCACAGCGCGATGCAGCGGCCGACCGGGGCGTCCCCTTCGCCATCCACGCCGGAGAACCGGATCAGACGGACATCCACCCCGCGCTCGATCTGGAGCCGGACCTGCTCGTCCACATGGTCCACGCCGCAGGGGAGCACCTCGAACGCGTCGCCGAACAGTCCGTTCCGGTGGCGGTGTGTCCGCGCGCCAACACGGTCCTCGGCGTCGGCCGGCCGCCGATTCGAGACCTGCTCGATCACACGACCGTCGCGCTCGGGACGGACAACGTCATGCTGAATCCGCCGTCGATGTTCCGAGAGATGGCGTACACGGTCCGGCAGTTCGACGTGAGCGCCCGCGAGGTACTGCGGATGGCGACGACGGCCGGGGCCGAGATCGCGGGCCTCGACTGTGGCGTCGTCGCGCCCGGCAAGCGGGCGGCCCTGACCGTCCTCGACGGCGACTCGGACAATCTGGCCGGCTCACGCCACCCCGTCGAGAGCGTCGTCCGGCGCGCGACCGCGCTGGACGTCGAGCGCGTGATCTGTTAACTGTCTTCCGGGTCGAACTCGCCGAAGGGCGTCGTCTCGTGGCTCCGAACGAGCACCTCGTCGGCGACCGTCACGCCCATGTCGAGCAGCTCCTGTGCGACCGGCGTGATGTCGCTGTCGGATTCGCCGACGACCGTCACGAGGAGGTTCTCCTCGCCGGTGACCAGCTCCTGGACGGAGACGACGCCGTCGATCGACAGGATCTCCGGGACGATCTCGCCCCGCTCCGGGATCGACGCGGTACAGAAAAGCAGCATGCGGAGCGGATAGCCCGACTCCTGGTAGTCCACCTCGGCGCTGTACCCTTTGATGATCTCGTCGCCTTCGAGGCGCTGGATGCGCTTGCGGACCGTGCTGTCCGAGGTGCCGGTTCGTTCTGCGATGTCCCCCGACGACATGTCGCGGGCGTCTTCCTGCAGCGCGTACAGGATCGCCCTGTCCACGTCGTCGAGGTCCGTGTTGCTCATACCCGTACCTCCAGCGCAGAGACACTTTACCTTTGTTAGCCGACCAGTTCGTCGTCGCCCGGTCTATCACAGGAACCACAGGAAGCCGGCCTCGTTGAGGTAGTAAAACGAGACCGCGAGCCACGTCTCGAAGACCAGCGTCCCGGCGGCCGACAGCGCGGCGAACCGCCGGACGCGCATCTCGGCGACGCCCGCCGGCACCGTCAGCATGCCGCGGGTGAACAGGAGCGCGTTGCTGACGGGGACGGCGGCGTGGCCCCAGCGATCGAACCAGCCGTCGAAGCGGTCGAGCTTCGACTCGCTGACGCGGAACCACGGCTTCTGCAGGAGCCACTCGCGGCCGCCCCGCTGGGCCAGCACGAACAGGGCCGTCTGGCCCGCCGTCGCCCCGACGACGGCCACCACGAAGATGGCGACGATCGCACCCCAGTCGTAGCCCGCGTCGGTCGTCGCCAGCGCGCCGATGGCGGCGGGGACGAGCACCTCGCTGGGAGCGAAGTACAGCAACATCGCGCCTTCGAGGACGAAGATCACGAGCAGCGCCGCGAGCCCGTACCGCTGGATCAGCTCGCGGGCCAACTGCTCGTCGCCGACGACGAACAACGCCACGCCGGCTCCCGCCAGGACGACGAACGAGAGCGCGATCGCGAGCAGGCCGTACTCCTCGGCCCACGTCCGGAGCCGCGAGCGAGCGGGGAACGCCAGAGAGGCCATTCGACAGGGGCAACGATCCTGCGGTGCAAATGCTTTCTGTTACCCGTCGTCCGCGCGGTTCACCCAGACGATCAGTGCGACGACACTCGCGACGATCACGGCGGTGTAGGCGGCCCAGAGCCGATCGGTCGCGCCGCCGGTGTGGGTCAGGACGGCCATCGCGCCCGTCCCGAGACCGACGAGGATCGTGTACGTGCCGACGGCGTCGACCACCGACGGCTCTGGGCTGTCGTCGGGGCCGACGCCCGCGATCAGGGTCGTCACGCGACCGAACCTGATCAGGACGCCGAGGGCGAGCACCAGGAGCGCGCTGCCCGCGACGGTCACGGTGCCAGCGGTCATAGCTCGCCGTTCGGGCGACGCGACCGAAAACGTTCGCCCCGGGATCGACAGACCAGCGCCGCCGGCCACTCGGAGCGGTGACTTCATTGGGCCGAGCCACCGAGACCCTCGTATGCAACCGACACGCCGACCTCGCCGGCTCCGGACCGACGGCGTCCGCGGGCTGGTCAGCGAGACCGCTCTCTCGCCAGCGGACCTGATCGCGCCGATCTTCGTCGACGCCACCACCGACGAGCGGGTGCCCATCGAGACGATGCCGGGTCACGAACGCGTTCCCGTCGAGGCGGCCGTCGACCGCGTCGAGGAGGTGCTGGCGACCGGCGTCGAGGCGGTGATCGTCTTCGGCGTTCCCGAGGAAAAGGACGAACGCGGTTCGCGAGCCTGGGCGACCGACGGTGTCGTCCAGCGCGCGGTCCGGTCGATCACCGACGAGACCGACGCCTACGTCATCACTGACGTGTGTCTCTGTGAGTACACCAGTCACGGCCACTGCGGGATCGTCGAGGCGGGCGCGGCCGACGACCCGACGCTGACGGTCCGCAACGACCCGACCCTGGAACTGCTCTCGAAGACGGCGGTTTCGCACGCCCGCGCGGGGGCGGACATGGTTGCGCCCTCCAGCATGACCGACGGGATGGTTGGGGCGATCCGCGAGGCGCTCGACGACGACGGCTTCTCGGACGTGCCGATCATGAGCTACGCGGCCAAGTACGAGTCGGCGTTCTACGGTCCCTTCCGCGACGCCGCCGACGGCGCACCCGCCTTCGGCGACCGGCGACACTACCAGATGGACCCCGCGAACGCCCGCGAGGCCATGCGGGAGGTCGCCCTCGACGTCGAGCAGGGCGCGGACGTACTGATGGTCAAGCCCGCGCTACCCTACCTCGACGTGGTCCGGGAGATCCGCGACTCCTACGACCACCCCGTCGCCGCCTACAACGTCAGCGGCGAGTACGCGATGTTGCACGCCGCAAGCGAGAAGGGGTGGCTCGACCTCGACGCGGTCGCACACGAGTCGCTGCTCTCGATCAAGCGGGCCGGCGCGGACCTCATCCTCACCTATTTCGCCGAGGACATCGCTCAGCGGCTCTGAGGCCGCCGAGCGGTGTAGTCGCCACACTCGCCAGTTCTCCCTTTCCGTGACACGGCCGTGGGTCCAGATCGGACGGCGGGCTACCGGGCCATTCATTTACCGAGCGTCGCTACCGACGCGTAGATGGTCGCCCTCCGCCGGATCGTCCCGTCGACGGACAGCCGTCGGCTCGAACTCGCAGAGATCACCGTCACCAATGCCGTGCCGGTCGTCGGCGTCGTCGCCTTCGAGTGGAACGTCGCCGCCCTCCTCGTGCTCTACTGGTTCGAACTCGCCGTCGACGCGGTGTGGGCGTTCGTGCGTGCGCTGTTTGCCGCCCGACCGCCCGAGATCGACACCGACGGGCTGTTGATCGGAGCGGTGGCACAGCGCCGGCCGACGCTCGACGTTCCGTGGACCGGCCTCCAGATCCACGTCGTGACGCTGCTGACCCTCCCGATCGCGGTGCTGGTCGTCGCCGGGGTCTGGCTGTTCGCCGGTGCCTTCCTCGTCGGCCCACTGGGCACGTCGGCACTCGACGACGACACGATCGCCAGCGTGACCCTGGCCACGCTCGCGATCCTCTGTACGACCGGTGTGTCGACGATACGGACCTACTTCCTGCGTGGCGAGTACCGGAACCATAACTCTCAGACCGCCATCAGCGGTGTCGTCTTTCGCATCTTCACCGTGTTCTTTGCCGGTATATTCACGCTCACGATGGTCGGCCTCGTCACCGCTGGACCCGACACGACGCTGTCGTCGCTCGACCCCACCGCCGTCGGTCCGGCGCTGCTGATCGCGATTATCGGTCTGAAGTTCGCCTCTGACTTCCTGGGCGTGTACAGCGACCGACTCGCCGTCTACTTCGTCTCGTACGACGAGGCGTACGGGTGGTCTCAGGCCCCGCCCGAGCCCCAGTCGGTCGCGGGCGTGCCCACCGACGCGGCCGACCGGATTCGACCGACGCTCGCGGGTCGCGTCCTCGGGGGCGCGCTGCGCCTCCCACAGCACCCGGGGGTCGCGTTTCTCGGTGTCTTTCTGCTGGCCGTCGCGGCGCTGTTTGCCTTCGGGAGCGCCTGGCTCGTCGTCGGGCTCCTGGTCGCGCTGGCCGTCGCGGTTCCACTGACACTCGTCTCTATCGATCACCTGTTGCGATACGGCGCAGTCGAGTACCGCGTTGCCCGGGACGAGCGTGCCCTCGTCGCGTACGACCGACTGTTCGGCGTCTCGCTGTGGCGCGTCGAACCCTGGGACGAGACGGCCGTTCGGATCGAGCGGACGCGCCTCGATCGGCTGCTCGGCACCGAGACGGTCGTCGTCGCGTTGCCCGACGACGAGTACCTGCTCCCGCATCTCCCCGCGACGACGCTGATCCTGTCGGTCTTCGACCGCGAGCCCGATCGACCCCAGTCGTGAGCCCGGACGAGAGCGCCGACGCGCCCACGTCACGACTGTCCGGGACCGGCGCGGCGACACTGCTGGCGGCGGGTGCGCGCGAGCGAAATACCCTCGAAGCACCGGAATCGGCCGTGCTCCCGGTTGACGAACGTTCGAAATCCGGGCGGACAGGCGGCGGTTTTCTGGACGGAATACAACCTTATATCGATAATATCATACCTTAATCTGGACACTCGTCTACGCAACACCCTCCTATCTCTGTTATTGTAAAGCAAATCCTTATGTAGGGCTACGGCAAGACCACTTCCGTGAGCAAGTTGACGATGACGGGTGCTGTGGAGATAAAGCTGGACATTCAAACGCAATTCAAACACGATCCAAAACAATGACGTACGAACTACTACAGTCGAGCCCAGAAACGATTGTCGAGGGAGTCAACCTCCTGTGGGTACTGGTGGTAACGTTCCTGATCTTCTTCATGCACGCGGGCTTCGCCATGCTGGAGGCAGGCCAGGTGCGCTCGAAGAACGTCGCGAACCAGTTGACGAAGAACCTCCTGACCTGGAGTGTCGGCGTCGCACTGTTCTTCCTCGTCGGGGCGACCGTCGAGGGACTGGTCGGCGGTGCCGGCCTCTCCTGGCAGATGAACGGTGGCTCGTCGGGCTGGGTGACGTGGCTGTTCGGGGCCGTCTTCGCGATGACGGCGGCGACGATCGTCTCCGGGGCCGTCGCCGGTCGCGCGAAGCTCCGCGCGTACATCACGTACACGGTCCTCATCGCCGCAGTGATCTACCCGGTCGTCAGCGGGATGTCGTGGTACGACGGCGGGCTCCTCGCGGGCCTCGGCTTCGCCGACTTCGCTGGCGGCATGGTCGTTCACGGCATGGGCGGTATCGCCGGTCTGACGGCGGCCTACGTGCTCGGTCCGCGCATGGGACGGTACAACGAGGACGGCAGCGCCAACGTCATCCCCGGCCACTCGATGACCTTCGCCGTGCTGGGGACGCTGATCCTCGCTTTCGGCTGGTACGGCTTCAACGTCGGCACCGCCGCGACCGTCTTCAGCATCGAAGAGGGCGCAATCGCGCTCGGTGACTTCTCGTACGTCGGGCGTGTCGCGATGACGACGACGATCGCCATGGCCAGCGGAGCCATCGGTGCCGGTCTGATCTCCTGGGTCAAGACCAGCAAAGTCGATACGCTGTACGTCGCCAACGGTCTCCTCGCCGGTCTGGTCGGCATCACCGCGATCCCCAACACGACGACCTGGTGGGGTGCCTTCCTGGTCGGCGGGCTCGCCGGTGCACAGCTGCCGATCGTCTTCGAGTTCGTCGAGAAACGCCTCCAGATCGACGACGTGTGTGCAGTCTTCCCGGTCCACGGGAGCGCGGGCGTCCTCGGGACCCTGCTGTACTCCTTCGTCGCGGTCGACGCCTGGGCCGGCGGTGCCAACGTCGGCTTCATGATCGACGGCTTCGTCACGCAGCTGATCGGCGTCGCGATCATCACGGTCTGGACGGTCGCCGCGACCGGCCTCATCTGGGGCGCTCTCAAGGCGGTCGGACAGGCACGCGTCACGCCCGAGCACGAACAGGAAGGCCTGGACGTCTCGGAGCACGGCGTCGAGACCTACCCCGAGTTCGGCAGCGGCGAGGGCGTCGTCGCCGACGGTGGGACGACGAACTTCTCGGAGGTGACCAACGATGACTGACGAGATCAAGATGGTCGTCGCGATGGTGCGGCCGGACAAGCTCGGCGACGTCAAGGAGTCGCTGGCGGAAGTCGGCGCGCCGTCGCTGACGGTGACGAACGTCTCCGGCCGCGGTTCACAGCCGGCCAAGAAAGGCCAGTGGCGCGGCGAGGAGTACGTCGTCGATCTCCACCAGAAAGTCAAAATCGAGTGTGTCGTCGCCGACATCCCGGCCGACGACGTGGTCGATGCGATCCAGGAGGGGGCACACACCGGCGAGCCCGGCGACGGGAAGATCTTCGTGATCGACGTGGAGGATGCAGTGCAGGTCCGGACGGGTGAACGCGGACCGGACGCCGTCTGATCGCTCGATGAACGTCGACGACACCGAGAGCCGGATCGTCAACGCCCTCTTGGAGGACGGCCGTGCCAGCTCCCGCGACATCTCCGGGGCGACCGGGATCGCGGAACCGACCGTCTCCCAACGGATCGACCAGCTCGAAACCCGCGGCGTCATCGAGGGGTACGAGCCCCGCATCGACTACGAGTCGCTTGGCTACGACGTGACGGCCGTCTTCCAGCTGACGATCGACGGCGACGGACTGCCCGGCGTCCCGGAGCGACTCGGCGACGCCGAGCAGATGATCGGCGTCTACGAGGTGACCGGGAGCCACGACGTGGTCGTGATCGGGAAGTTCATGGACACCGCGGCGATGAACGCACAGATCAAGGAACTGATGACCGACGACGACATCACCGCCGTCGAAACGTCGGTCGTGCTCAACACGGTCACGGAGTACGGGCAGTTTCGCGTCGAGAGCGAGTAACGTCGCTCGACGAGTCGAGTTCGCGCCGGTCGACCGGCGAGCCGTCATCGCGACGACGGCCGCCTCCGAGTATCAGACGCTGAAATCCCGGCGGTGCGATTAAGCGAGTGGCTCCCGATTCGAGCGTATGAGCCTGCAAGTCGACGTGCGGAAACTCGACCTCTTCAACAAGATGGCCAAGGAGGGATCGGGCACCGTCGCCGATCACCTCTCGCAACTGACCGGTGTCGACGCCTCGGTGCGGACGTCTCAGATCAACTTTCTCGACATCGGCGACGTCAAGACCCACCTCGGAAACGACGAGCGGATCGGCATCTACGTCGAGCTGACCGAGGCTCCCGGCGGCTACGTGCTGTTCGTCCTCGATCCCGACCACGGCAAGCGCCTGGCGGGACAGATGATGGGCGGTATCCAGGGGGCCGACGAGGGGTTCTCCCAGATGGAGGAGTCGGCGCTCCAGGAGATCGGCAACATCATGACCAGCGGCTTCATCGACGGGTGGGCGAACGTCCTCGACGCGACCATCGACATGACGACGCCGACCCTGCTGGTCGACGACACGGCGACGATCATCGACTCGATGGGTGGGTGGCCCGACTCCGACCTCGTCTTCGTCGTCGACTCACACATCGTCGCCGAGGGGGCGGACATCGACATGACGGTGTACACTTTCCCCCAGCTCGAAGACCTCGTGGCGATGATCCAGGACATCGACCTCGACACCGACGTGGCAGAAGATACGACGGCCAGCGATCTGCTGTAGTATTACCGCTCGTGCGCCCAGACGGCGTCTTCGACGGTGACCTCTTTCTTGAACAGCGGGACCTCGTCTTTGAGCCGGTCGATCCCGTCCTCCACCGCTCGGAACGCCTCGCGGCGGTGGCCCGCAAGAACGACGACGAAGACGATGTCCTCGCCGGCTTCGACGACGCCCGTGCGGTGGTACAGCGCGACCTCGAAGACGCCATCGCGCGCACAGAGGTCGTCGCGGATGGTCGCTAACTTCTCGTCGGCGACGCCCTCGTACTTCTCGAACTCCAGGTACTCCGTCGGCGTGTCGTCGGGGTCGTCGCGCTCGCGGACTCGTCCGGTAAACGTTGCGATCGCGCCGGCACGGTCGCTGTCGTTCGCCGCTTTGACCCGTGCCACGAGCGAGCCAAGCGTCTCGTAGGGCTCGCAGTCGTGGAGCGCCTCGACCAGCGCCGCCACGTCCACGTCGCTCGCGGTCTCGCCCGCCGCGAGCCGTCGCCCGGCGTGGTCGCGCCCGCCAAGCGCCACCGTCGGAATCCGCGCCCCGGAGTACCCCTCGACGACGGCGTAGTCGTACGACCGCGCGAGTTCGTCGAGCGTCTCGTCGAGCCCCCGGTCCTCGCCCGTCGCGAACCACGCGTCGTCGGCGAGACCGTAGCTCACCGCCGCGCCGGCCGTCCGGTGGCGGGCGGTGTCCTTGCCATCGGTGTCCACGTCGGGGGCGTGCGTGCAGTGCTTGATCGTCGCGACGCGGCCCCGCTCGGCCAACCGCTCGCAGACCCGCTCGACGAGGGTCGTCTTCCCCACGTCCGACGGGCCGGCGACTCCCAGAACGTGCATACCGGAACTGACTGCCCGAGCTACCTATACGTTGCCCAGTCTCTCACCGCTCGGGATCGATCGCTAGCAGACGTGACCCCGTGAACGACCACCGACCACGGAAAGCCTCCGGCCCGCTCGCTAGCAGGCGGAGCCAGTGCGATTGCTGGATCGGACGACCACTGAAAGCCCTCGCGTCGTTCCAGTCCCAGGACCCGAACTGCGCGCGCTCACTGTGTTCGCGTGCTTGTTGGGTCCGGGTTCCCGGAACGACGTTCGCCCTTTCATCCGCCAGGCACGTGGACAGTGACACGAGCTACGTCCTGGTGGATGAAAGGGCGAGGCACGGTAGCCGGATCTGCGACGGCACTATTCGACCGCAGGGAGAATATCCGGCACAGATCCGGCTAGCGGGCCGAGGGCTTTCGGTCTCCGCACTGCAAGCGTCCAAGCTCACCTGCATACCAGGGCCCCAGAAGCACAAAGCGGTTTGTACGGGCCGGGCGTTGCGGGCGGTATGGACGAGTTCAGTCACGTCGAAGACGACGCGGCACAGATGGTCGACGTCGGCGACAAGGCCGTCGTCGACCGCCGGGCGGTCGCGAGCGGCCGGATCGACCTCGAACCGTCGACGGCCGAGTCGATCGAGACCGGCGCGGTCGTGAAGGGCAACGTGCTGGCGACGGCCCGCGTCGCAGCGATCCAGGCCGTCAAGCGCACCTGGGACGACATCCCGATGTGTCACCCGCTGTCGATCGACGGCGTCACCGTCGACTTCGAGGTCCGCGAGGACGGCGTCGAGAGCAGCGTCGAGGTGTCCTCGACCGGCCAGACCGGCGTCGAGATGGAGGCGCTCAACGGCGTCACCCGCGCACTGTTGACGGTCTGGGACATGGTGAAGTCGGCCGAGAAAGACGCCGACGGGCAGTATCCAGACACGCGCATCTCGGACGTGCGCGTAGAAGCGAAGGTCAAGGGGGCAGAGTCGTGAGCGATCACCGCGACCACGCTGCGGGCGGCCACGGCGAGCACCGCCACCACGATCACGACGCCGACGACCACGACCACCATCACCACGGTACCGACGAGACTCTCGACGTCGCGGTGCTGACGATCTCCTCCTCTCGGTCGAGCGACGAAGACGAGAGCGGCCCGGTCGCGAGCAGGGCGATCGAGGACGCCGGCCACCGCGTCGCCGTCACCGACGTGGTCGCGGACGACGAGGCGGCCATCCGCGAGCGCGTCGAGACGCTGGCGGGCGAGCGTACCGACGGAGAGACCGTCGACGTGATCGTCACCACCGGCGGGACGGGGTTGACGCCCGACGACGTGACCATCGAGGCGATCCGCCCGCTGTTGGACCCCGAGATCCCCGGCGTCGGCGAGTACTTCCGGCGGCTGAGCCACGAGCAGGTCGGAACCGCCGCCATGCTGACCCGCGCGACGGCCGGGATCGTCGGCGAGACCGCGGTCTACGCCTTCCCCGGGAGCCCCGACGCGATCGCACTGGGCGTCGAGTCCGTTCTGTTGCCCGAGGTCGGCCACGTCGTCGGGCTGGCACGGCGATGAGTTTCGTCCATGCTCGATGCAATCGATCGGCAAAAACATTTAGCAGCTGCCTGTCGAAACGAGTCTGTGAACGTCGAACGCCGTCGCCTGCTCCACTCACTCGCCGGGAGCGCCCTGGTCGGTGTCTCTGGTTGTCTCGATCGTTCCGACGCGTCGAACACGTCGGAATCGCCGACGACGACCGCAGCGGAGACACCGTCGCTCTCCTCGCTGTCGTTGACCGGGGCGGTCGAGACGCAATCGACGACCGACCATCCTGCACGAATCTCACTCTCGCTTGCCAATCGAGGCGACAGCGCTGTCACGGTCCACATGGGTCCGACACTCCTGTTTACGGACAACAGTTCTGACCAGCTCGAATGGGCCGACGCGATTGCGATCGAACCGGATGGGCGGGGCGCTGAACTCAGCGCCGATCCGGTCCGAGAAGGCGAGTGCTGGCGCGTGCCAGACACGGCTGTGCCGGTCGTCCAGTCATCTCTCGACGCGGTCCCGCTCGGCTCGGACGAGCCCGTAACTGAAACGTACGAGGTGTACACTCGGGGCGTCTCCGGGACGTGCCTGTCATCGGGTCAGTATCGGTTCGAGGACCAGATCTATCTGGAGACCGAAGACCGCCCGATCGTTCTCTCGGTCGTGTTGAGCGTCACCGACGACCAGCAGATCCGGTTCCGCTCCGGCGGCGTCTCGCCGCCGTAAACTGTTCGACCACTCACACTCGACAGCATCTGACCGACAGTATCTTTCTGGCCCGGTCCAAAGCCCCGGCCATGAACCACG
Organism: Halomicrobium sp. IBSBa; assembly: GCF_017612575.1. Taxonomy (NCBI): domain Archaea; kingdom Methanobacteriati; phylum Methanobacteriota; class Halobacteria; order Halobacteriales; family Haloarculaceae; genus Halomicrobium; species Halomicrobium sp. IBSBa. The sequence continues at coordinate 129,464 of NZ_JADPQC010000002.1, read as the reverse complement.
AGCAGTCGCGAGCGCTGTACGATCGGGCGCTGTCGGTGATGCCGGGCGGCGTCAACTCTTCCGTGCGGGCGACCCAGCCCTACCCCTTCTTCGTCGAGCGCGGGGACGGCGGCCACGTGATCGACGCCGACGGGAACCGCTATCTCGACTTCGTGATGGGTTACGGCCCGCTCTTGCTGGGTCACGACCTGCCCGAGCCGGTCCAGTCGGCCGTCCAGCAACGCGCCGCCGAGGGACCGATGTACGGCGCGCCCACGGAGGTCGAGGTCGAACTGGCGGAGTTCGTCCGCCGGCACGTCCCCAGCGTCGAGATGACCCGCTTCGTCAACAGCGGCACCGAGGCGACGGTGTCGGCGGTCCGGCTCGCGCGAGCCTACACCGGCCGGGACAAGATCGTCGTCATGCAGGGGGGCTACCACGGCGCACAGGAGTCGACGCTGGTCGAGGGCGAGGGCGACCACACCGCCCCCTCCAGTCCCGGCATCCCCCCGGAGTTCGCCGAGCACACCCTGACGCTGCCGTTCAACGACGCCGAGGCCGCACGGGAGCTGTTCGCCGAGCACGGCGACGACATCGCCGCGGTTCTCACGGAGCCGATCCTGGGCAACTACGGGATCGTCCACCCGGTCGAGGGCTACCACGAGACGCTGCGCGAGCTGTGTGACGACCACGGCTCGCTCCTGATCTTCGACGAGGTCATCACCGGCTTCCGGGTCGGCGGCCTCCAGTGTGCCCAGGGGAAGTTCGGCGTCACGCCCGACCTGACGACCTTCGGCAAGATCGTCGGGGGCGGGTTCCCGGTCGGCGCGATCGGCGGCCGCTCGGAGATCGTCGAGCAGTTCACGCCTGCCGGCGACGTGTTCCAGTCGGGCACCTTCTCGGGTCACCCCGTGACGATGGCCGCGGGCCTGGAGACGCTACGCTACGCCGCCGAGAACGACGTGTACGACCACGTGAACGGCCTGGGCGAACGGCTTCGCGCCGGCCTGACGGACATCCTCGCCGATCAGGCACCCGAGTACACCGTCGTCGGCACCGACTCGATGTTCAAGGTAGTGTTCACCCGCGACGCCGACGGCACGCAGGCCGGCGGCCCCTGTGACGCCGGCTGTAGGCAGGACCCCGACTGTGAGCGCTTCGACACCTGCCCGAAGACCGGAGCAGACATCAAGCGTGCCGAGACCGAGCGCTGGCAGCGCCTGTTCTGGCCGGCGATGAAAGAGCGGGGCGTCTTCCTCACGGCCAACCAGTTCGAATCGCAGTTCGTCTGTGACGCCCACACGGAGGCGGACATCGACGAAGCGCTGGAAGCGTACAAGGAAGCTCTGTAGCTACTCCTCGCTCGCTTTTCCGTCGGGCTCGCCGTCGTCGGTCGTCCCGCTCTCGTCACCGCTCGTCTCGACGACTGGTGGGGAGTCGTCTGGACGCTCTGGCTCGGCGCTCATCACGCCCGAGACGAACCGCCGAGTCCGACGAACGCCGCCGACCAGCACGAGGCCGAAGGCCGCCAGGGGCAACAGCGAGAGCCCGATCGGGATCGCGTAGCCGAAGAAGACGACGACGTACTTCACCGCCGTCAGCCCGCCGTAGAACGCCTCCATGAACGCGTCGTCGAAGCCAAACGAGGACCGGTAGTTCTCGGGTGGCTGCTCGCTCACCGGCTCGTGGGCGTCGATCCGGATCGTCGACATGGCCTCCTGGCGCTCGAGCGAGGCCTGTTGCTGGCGGAGGGTTCGCAGTTCGTCGCGCACGTCTCGGAGGTCGGTTCTGATCTCGCTGGCCTCCTCGCTGTCGTTGGCCCGGCTCAGCAGGCTTTCGAGAGCCTGCTCTTCCTGCTGGAGATCATCGATGCGGGCCGCGCGGTCGTTGTACTCGTCGGTGAAGTCCTGGACCGAGACCGACTCGTCCTCGACGCGGCCAAGCGCCGCGAGGTCGTCACGGGCCTCGGAGAAGTTTTCGGGGGGCACCCGGACCGTGATCTGGCCCTCGTCCCAGTCGCCACGGGAGTTCTGCGAGCGGTCGCCGACGTAGCCGCCGTGGGCCGCGGCGATCTCGCGCGTCGAGCGAAACGCCCGCGTGAAGTTGTCGACCCGCAGGTCCATCCGGGACTCGCGGACGATCACGCGATCGCCGTCGGCGTCGTAGTAGCTGCCGACGCCGCCACCGCTGGCGTCGCCGGCCGACTGCATCCCCAGGTCGGAGCCGCCGCTGTCGGCGGTGTTTTGGGCACCCGAACAGCCGGCGACGGCGACGAGGACGACGACGGCCAGCAGCGCGATCTGTCGTCTGGTCACGGGTATCGTTGGCATGGTCCGTCAGATCGTACGACGGACGGTCGCATCAAGGCCCTGAACGGTGAAAGGCCGCTTTGAGTCACGTCGCGGCGTCTCCCCGCAGCGACGCCCGCGTGCTTCGAGAGTCCGAGAGTCGTCCGTCACACCGCCGGTCCCGAATCGGTGAGGCGGTAGCCTTTCCAGCCGACCCGACCAACCCCCGCTCATGAGCGACGACGACATCGCCCTCGACGAGAAGCGGATCTACGAGGAGCGCCGCGAGGAGACCCACGCCTACGTCGCCTGCGAGCTGGGCGTGGCGACGGTGGCGCTCTCGGACGACCAGATCGGCCGGTTCGGGCTCGAACACCAGTGTACGGCCCGCGACATCGCCGCCGATCGGGGCCGTCTCGCGGTCGCGACCGCGGAGGACGTGCTGGTCGGCAGCGACGAGGGATTCGAGAGCACGGAGTTCGGCCCGGCGACGGCGGTCGGCGTCGGCGAGCGCGTCGTCGCCGCCAGCGAGGACGGGACGCTCGCCCGACTCGACGGGGACGAGTGGGTGACACTGGGCGCTGTCGAGGAGGTTCACGCCGTCGACGGCGACCTCGTGGCGGCCACGGACGGCTGCTTCCGGATCGACGGCGACGACCTCGTCGCGCTGGGCGGGGACGCCGTCCGAGACGTTGCCGCCGCCGGGCCGTACGCCGGGACTGCCGACGGCGTCGACCGCCTCGCCGACGGCTGGACGACCGAACTGGCCGGCGACGCGACCGTCGTCTCGGCCGAGCGCGACGGCGACCGCGCACACGCAGTCGTCGACGGCGACCTCTTCGCACGCGCCAGCGGCGAGTGGACGGCTGTCGACCCGACCGTGTCCGGAATCGTCGACGTTGCTTACGCCGCCGCCACTGTGACTGTCACCGACGACGGCACCGTCGCGATCGACCCGGTGACCGCGAAAGACGGCGCACCGGAGTGGCGCTCGCGTGCGCTCGGGCTGGCCGGCGTCACCGGCGTCGCCGTGCCGTAGCTCGCCGGACCGGCCTCTCTGGGAACCGAAAAGGGGTTTAGCGCGGCCGGTAGATGGGCGAACATGATTATCCCCGGTTCGGAATCGCAGGCGTTCGCGGCGGCCCTGGCCGACGCGAGCGGCGAGTCACTCGGGCGCGTCGAGTACGAGGACTTCGCAGACGGCGAGTCGGTCGTGCGCGTCCCCGACGAGATCGACCGGGCGGTCGTCGTCGCCTCGACGGTCTCCGATCACGCCCACGTCGAACTGCTCCAGCTGCAAGACGCCGCCCGCGAAGCCGGTGCCGACGAGCTCCTCACCGTCCTGCCGTACATGGGATACGCCCGCCAGGACGAGGCGTTCCGGACCGGCGAACCCGTCTCCTCGCGTGCGATGGCGCGCGCCATCTCGTCTGGCACCGACCGCGTGCTGACGGTCAACCCCCACGAGGACACCGTCTGCGAGTTCTTCGACGTGCCCGCCGAACCGGTCGACGCTGCCGGCGTCCTGGCCGACCCGCTGCCCGCGGACCTCGACGAGCCGCTCTTTCTCTCGCCCGACGAGGGGGCCGTCGACATCGCGACGACCGTCCGAGACGCCTACGGGCGCGGGACCGTCGACTACTTCCAGAAGGATCGGGACTACGACACCGGCGCGGTCGACATCTCGCCCAGCGACGCCGCGGTCGCCGACCGGGACGTGGTCGTTGCCGACGACATCATCGCCACGGGCTCGACGATGAGCGAGGCCGTCGGTGTGTTGAACGACCGGGGAGCCGGCCGGGTCTTCGTCTCCTGTGTCCACCCCATGCTGGCGGCCAACGCCCAGACGAAGCTGGCGAGTGCCGGCGTCGAACGGGTCTATGGCACCGACACGATCGAACGGGCCGTCAGCGATGTCAGCGCCGCGAGCGCCGTCGCCGAGCGGCTCTGATCACCACTTCGCCAGCCCCTCGCGGCCGTGGTCGTACGAGAGGATGCCGACGAACGCGATCACGCCGGAGAACGCGGCACCAGCGCCCAGAAAGAACACCCAGTCTATGCCGACGCTACTCATCAGCCAGCCCCCGACCAGCGGTGCGACGACCGCGCCCGGTCGCCAGACGATGTCTCTGATCCCGAAACTCGCGGCGACGCCCTCGCCCGTGCCCTCGTCTGCGAACAGCGCCATGCTGGCCGGCTCCCGAATCGAGTCGGCGATCCCGAGCAGGGCACTGACGGCCAGCAGCGGGAGGAACGCCACAGAGAGTTCGCCGAAGTAGGGGAACGTGGCCGGGAGCGCCAGCGCCGACCCGATCGCGGGCGTGAACGGGACGAGGAGGGCGGCGACCCCGTAGGCGAGCCCACCCACGAAGACGAACTGTGCGCGACCGAACCGGTCGGAGAGCCGGCCCGTGAACGGCTGGCTCAGCATGTTCATGAAGCGGGCGCTGACGATGGTTAGACTCACCGCCGTCGCACCGTTGAGGGCGGCGTTGAACCCCAGTCCGCCCTGGGCAGCCGTGACACCGGCGAAGATCGGCACCCAGTTACGGACCAGCGTCACCGCGACGGCGTACTGGGCCCGAAAGCTCGTGATCGTGACGATCCGGCGATTGACCGCCAGATCGAAGAAGGCGAACTCCTCGACGGTCGTCTCGTCGGGCTCGACCCACGCGAGCACCGCGATAAAGGCCAGCCCGGTGACGACCATCAGGAGGCCGAAGACGACCGAGAAGCCGAAGTTGTCGTAGAGGATCCCGGCCGAGAGCGTCCCCCCGATGTCCGCGGCGAACCGCCAGGAGTTCGACTTTCCGATGGTGTTGCCGCGTTTGCTGTCTTTCGCGAGTTGTCCCACGAGTGCGAGTCCGAGCAGGCCGGCAGTGGTCGCGGCGATGCCCTGGACCCCCCGGACGAGGACGAATCCCCAGCTCGTCTCGACGAACGTGAAGGCACCGTAGACGGCGGCTGCCAGCCCGAGGCCGACGAGCAAGATCGTCCGTTTGTCGTAGCGGTCGCCGAGGTACGACACCGGGATCACCGCGACCGCCTGAGCGAAGGTCAGGCCGGTGACGAACATCCCGACGACGAACCCCTCGGCCCCGAGGACTTCGATGTACGTCGGCAACAGCGTCAGGAGCGTCACCAGCCCGAAGGCACCGGCGAATCGCGTGAAAAACAGCGCCCGCAGTTGGTTCTGGCGTTCGGTCACTGGTGGGGTACATCCCCCGTAGTACAAAGATTGTTTCGATAGTCAAAGAAAGTGTCAGTCCGGTGTATCGGTCGCGCTCCTCGTGGTCGTCGCCGTCGTCACGTTCTCCGGCCAGCGCGCCCGGACCCACTCCGGGGGCTGGACCGTCGTCTCGCCGACGGCGCTGTATCGGTAGCGATAGTCGATCCGCTCGCGGTTGCTACCGATCACGTCTTCGTAGCTGACCGACAGCGAGCGGACGAACCCCGAGGGAGCCACCAGCGCCTCGACGCTGTAGTTACTGATCTCACCGGTCACGGGCAACGTGTCGGCCGAGCCCGTGATCCGGTAGTACCGCTTCCCGTCGACCGTGGTCGCCGCGACGGTGGCCGACCCGATCGCGAGATAGCGGCTGATCGCCACTTCGGGCTGGTGGCCGTAGCGTGCCGTGGCGTTCGTCGCCGACGCCGTCGAGTAGGTGAAGCCGGCGCGACTCACGTCCCGACGATAGCGCGTCTCGCCCTCGGTGTACCCCGAGGTGTTGACGGGCCGCCACGAGGTCGCCAGCTCGTAACGATAGCGGCGTTCGTGCTCGACCCACAGCCGCGTGTCGACGCGCTCGGATTCGTTCGTCCCGACGGGACTCGCGCGCTGGTGTTCCTGCCAGACGTACGAGCGCTCCCGGATCGCCGCCCTGTGGGCTCGGGCGAGCCGGTCGGCGTCGACGATCCGGGCTCCCCCAACTCCCGGTGCGATCGCGCTGCCGGTCGACTCGGTGGCGGGCGGTTCGGGGACCGGTGCCGGCGTCACCGTCGTCTCCGTGGACGTGCCGACCAGCCCCCCACAGCCGGCCAGGAAGGCGACGGCGACGACCGCGAGCAGCCCCAGACGCATACCCACAGTTAGGTAGCGAGGTGCATAATCCCACGGCCCGACTCCACGATCGTGTTCAGATAAGAGACGCGGGGTGGTGGCTTTCGGTGTGTTCGCTCCAGTTTGGCTCGCTTATCTGAACACCGCCGCCTCCACGACGCGGAGCCGTCGCTCACCGACGAGAAAAAACGGAGAAGGTTGGAGCTTAGAACGGCGCTTCGGGGCCTTCGTCGTCGTCGCCGATCTCGCCGCCCCGCGAGTCGCCGGGCATCGACGGGCTGGCTCCGCCGGCCATGCCCTCACTGCCGTCCATGCCCGTGTTGGCGTGGACCGTGTCGATCTCGGGGATCTCCTTCGTCATGCGGGTCTTGATCGCCTGAATCGTCATCGGCGAGATCCCACAGCCCGAACAGGCACCGCCGAGCTGGATCGTGACAGTCCCTTCCTCGCGGTCGATGTTCTGGATCGCCGCCGAGCCGCCGTGCATCTGGATCTGCGGGAAGTTCCGGCGCAGGAAGTTCGTGATGCGCTCCTCGAGGTCGTCGCCGCTTTCGGTCTCCGTGCTCATAGTGTCTACACGTGGGTGCCCCGCCTGCTTAGACCTTTGGACTGACCCGTTCGGACTCGGGCAGAGAGCCCTACAAAAGCGGACTGGAGCGCCCTAGCCGTTGTAGATCGCGGTCTCGACGCCGTCGTCGACCGCGACGCCGGCCGCACAGACGGCGTGTTCGAACTCGTGGTCGTACAGCTCGCGGGCGATGCCCGCCGGGTCGGTCGCTGCCAGGTCGAACGCCTCCGGGCTGTCCTTCTCGTAGGTCGCGACCAGCGTCGGCTCGGTGACCTCTTCGACCAGTAGCGCGTCCCGGCGGACCGTCCCGATGACGCCGCCGTGGCCCTCGGCCCGCGTCGTGGGGTCGTCGGGATCGACGCCGACGATGCCGGCGATGCGCGGGGTGTCGTAGTCGTCTTTTTCGAAGTCAAGCGCCAGCAGCGACTCGGCGACGGCGTCCCGCGCGGGGTAGCCAAGTGCCAGCTTCTCCGCGATCGGATCGACGTGAGAGCCGTTGCCGACGACGACACCCCGGTCGGTCTCCCGCACGGCGTTGTACGAGATGTAGGGGTTGTCGGTCTCGGGAGCGTCCTCCGTGGGGCCGACCGTGATCGTGCCGTCACGGTCGAGTGCTCTCCTGTTCGGGAACGATCGCGACGAGACGCGGTACGCGCCGACCTGCGGGCCGACGACGACGAACCGTCCAACGTACATACGCGTCAGTTCGGCGGTCGAAGTAAGGAGGTGTCGGTTTTGCCCGTCACCGGCCGAACAGCCAGTGGCCGACTCCGAGGACGATACCGTAGAGGGCCAGTCCGGCCAGCAGCGTCGGATCGAGCCACGGGAACGGCGGGGCCGTGGCTCCGACCGCTCCGAGCCAGGCCGGGAGCGCCACCGCGGCGACGAGCCACAGCGCGACGCTGTATCCGATCCCGAGGACGACTGTCGTCGAGAGGGCCTGTCGCCCGGCCGCCGTGCTAAAGAGGATGCCGGCCGCGGCGCTGGCAGCTCCGAGCACGAGCCAGCCCACGGCCGTCTCGCTGGCCCAGAGCAGCGCGGAGAACGTCTCGGAGAGCACGGTCGGCGCGGTGAGTGTCAGAAACACGCCCGCGCCGAGACCGCCGATCAGCCCGGCTGCCAGCCCGCGAAGCCAGGTCGGCGAGACGGTCGGCGTCCGGGTGCGGGCGGCGCTCGGGTTGGGTCTCTCCGATGCCATGGCTGTCACCAGACCGTGGCCACCCCTATACGGCTCGATCGTTCACGCGATAACCCGGGCGTATTCGCTCCGCCACGGCGGTACGCTTGTCTTTCGTGCCCGCCGGGAGTCACCGCCGTTATGCCGTTCGAACCCCTCGCTGTGGACGATGATCGAGGGGCTTGACGCCGACGTGGTCGGGACCGACGCGGCCGCGACACGACGGGACGAGATCGTCGCCGCTGTCACCGACCACGCGAGTGAGATCGCCCGCGAACTCGCACGCCTCCAGGGCGGCGACTACGGACAGGCGACCTTCGAGACCGACGCCGCCTCCTGGACCCTGAAATACGAGGCCGGCGACGTGCAGTATCTCCGCTACGAACGAGGTGGTCGCGAGATCTACGTCGTCTCGACCCAGCAACCGCCCGCTCCGGGCGCGCTGGCGACGGCGCTGTCGGACTACGACGCGTTCGTCGCGGCGTTCAACGAGCACGTTCGATCGCTCGACGGCGTCCTCGACGACGTGACGACCGAGTTCCCCGAGGTCGCCACCGTCGACGACGTGGTCGCCACACGCCAGGCGATCCTCTCGGAGCTCCGGGAGGTCGCCGACGCCATGGCCCAGCAACTCTACCGCTACAGCGGCGACAGCTACGGCACCTTCACGACCCGGATCGACGGCTCGCGCTGGGAACTCAACTGGGAGGAAGGCCGGGCGGACTACCTCCGGGTCGGCGGCGAGGGCGGCGTCTACCTCCTCTCGCAGTACCAGCCGCCGGACGCTCGCGACCTGCGAGCCCACGCCGACGACGTACCGGGGTTCGTCGAGGCGTTCAACGACCACGTCCGCGAAATCTCGGAGTCACTGGAAACGGTGTCGCTGTAGTCGCACCCCTCGCGATCGGATGGCAGACGATCACACAGAGCCGTCTCGTCCGTAACACTGATATGCGACTGCCGGATACGATGGGGTACACAGTCCATTGGGGTAGTGGCCAATCCTGAAGCCTTCTGGGGGCTTCGACCCTGGTTCGAATCCAGGATGGACTATTCCTGCGGCGAGCACACTCGCGAGCCGCGCAATCGTCGACGGAGTGGGTTCGAACCCTGCAAGTCGCAGCGCCGAGCGAAGCGAGGCGACCGTCTTGCTCCGGTTCGACATCCAGGATGGACCTTTCGACGACTCGAACGGCGAGCACCGCGTGTGCTCGCCACGATGGAGGTGAACGTCGCCCGTCGGGATACAAGATTCTTGTATGTGGGTCGGGAACGCGGTGCCATGCGTGGCCCTCCCGCGACAGAACGACGAGATTCCGGCTACGAGTACCACGGAGAGCACATCGAGGACCCGTACTTGTGGCTCGAAGACGGAGACGATGACGCCGTCCGCACGTGGATTGCGGCCCAGAATCAGTACGCGGACGACCACCTTTCTGACGAGTCCATCCGAGAGCACCTTCGGCCGCGGATCGAGGATCTGGCTGATTTTCGTGAGTATCATCCGATCCAGCCGATGCCATCCGGCTACTTTCAACGCATCCGGGACCCGGAGCAGGACCATCCCGTGCTGTACCACTTCGAGGAACTCGATCAGGAGAAACGGTCACTGGTCGACCCGAACGAACTGAGCGACGACGGGACGACGGCGGTCAACTGGTACGTGCCGGCGCCGGACGGCGAACGGATCGCGTACGGCGTCGACGAGGACGGTGCCGAGCAGTACGACATCCACGTCATGGATGTGACGACTGGTGGTGACATCGACGTGGTCCCCGATGCCGGTCGAACCGGCCCACAGATGATAGCGTGGTTCGACGACGGATTCTACTACGTCCGCACGGGTGCCGTCGGCGGTGAGGGCCAGCTAGAGAAGGAGTTGCGCTACCATCCTCTGGGCAGCGATGTCGAGGACGAACGCGTGATTCACGACGATTTCGACCCACAGACGTGGCCGATTCTCCGGACTTCGCCCGAGAGCGACCACGTCGTCGTCGGGTTCTCCGAGGGGTGGGAACGGACCGATCTCTACCGCCTGCCACACGGTGCGAGCGCACTCGAACCGCTGATCGAAGGGCACGACGCCATCTTCGAGCCAGAGCTTCGCGGGACGGACTGCTATCTCAGGACGAGTTTCGGGGCCGAGCAGTATCGGCTCGCGCGACTGGACATCACCGATCCACCGACCGTCGAGGAACCGGCCGATATCGAGACGGTCGTACCGGAGGAACAAAACGCCACCCTCAGCGGATTCGCCGTCACTCCGGAGCGACTACTGGTCACACACGACCGGGATGTCGTCTCCGAACTGGCCGCGTTCGACCGTGACGGGACGCATCTTGCGGCCGTCTCGTTGCCCGGCACCGGCGCGGTCGACCAGATGCACGGCAGTCCACAGTCCGACGAGGTGTTCTTTAGCTACGAATCGTTCGAACACCCGAAGTCGGTGATGCGGTACGATGGGGAGTACAACGACGTGTCGACCGTCGCCGAGCCAGACGTGGGCATCGAGGCCGACATCGCCGTCGACCAAGAGTGGTTCGAGTCCAGCGACGGCACGTCGGTCCCGATGTTCGTCGTGCGCCGTGCCGGTGTCGAGCGTGACGGGACGAATCCCGCGATCCTCAACGGCTACGGCGGCTTCGAGATCAGCATGCGGCCGGAGTTCTTTCGCTACACTGTCCCCTTCATCGAAGACGGCGGCGTGCTCGCCATCCCGAACATCCGTGGCGGCGGGGAGTTCGGCCCGGCGTGGCACGAGGCCGCCCAGCGCGAGACCAAACAACGTACCTTCGACGACTTCCACGCCGCCGGTGAGCATCTGATCGAGCGAGGATACGCCGACGCTGATCGACTCGCCTGTCTCGGCGGATCGAACGGCGGCCTCACTGTCGGCGCGGCACTCACACAGCGCCCGGACCTGTTTGCCGCTGTGCTGTGCAAGGTGCCGCTGCTCGATATGCTCCGCTTCCATCGGTCGCTGATCGGGCGCTCCTGGACTAGCGAGTACGGTAACCCGGAGGAGGACCCCGAGGCCTTCAGCTACATCCGCGAGTATTCGCCGTACCACAACGTCACGTCCCGCGCGTATCCCGCGACGCTACTGGTGACCGCCGAGAGCGACACCCGCGTCGACCCCTTCCACGCACGGAAGATGGCTGCCAGACTGCAGGCCTGCCAGACCGGGTCGGAACCGCCGCTCTTGCGGACCTACGAGAACATCGGCCACGGTGTCGGAAAGCCGGTCTCACAGGTCGTCTCGGAGCAACTCGACCAGTGGGGATTCCTCTACGATCGACTGGGTGTCGTCGAGACATCGTCGACGGTCTGAGCTACCAGACCATCTTTACCGCCGGCACCCGATTCGGCAGGTATGCAACCGACCCACGTCCTCGTGCCACTCGACGGGTCGCCCCTCTCGGAGGCGGCGCTGGCCCACGCGCTTTCCGTCTTCGACTGTCCGGTGACCGTCCTGAACGTGGTGACACCGATCGACGCGTCGATGAGCGAGAGCGGCGTCATCGAGCGAGACGACCGCGAGGCCGAGGCCCGCGAGTACGCCGACGAGGTAATTGACGAAGCCGAGCAGCGCGCGACCGAGTACGACAAGCCCATCGAAACCGTCGTCGAGGAGGGCGACCCCGCCGAGACCATCGTCGACTACGCCGACGAGCACGACGTGGACCAGGTCGTGATGGGCGGTCACGGCGGCGACGCCAGCGACCTCACGAAGCGCCTGCTCGGGACGGTCGCCACGGCGGTCGTTCGAGAAGCGCCGGTGACGGTGACTGTCGTTCGGTGATCTGGAGTCGGCTCTTTGTGAGTCTGTAACGCTTCTTCAGACACAGAGGCGAATCATCGAAAGCCCTCGCATCGTTCGACCGTCCGGGGCTCGCTTCGCTCCTTGGCCTTCGGCCTGCGGTGCTTACGTCGCCCGGGACGGATCGAACGACGCCCGCCCTTTCACTGTCTTCGGCTTGATACCGTCGGTCGCATCTCTGCGGACTCCCTCACCTGATCCCGAGCACCGTCGAGAGCAGTCGATAGAGGCCGAAGCCGATCCCGATGGAGGTCACGAGCGTGATCACCCAGAACGCCAGCGTGACGCCGATCTTTCGCCTGGAAACGCCCGCCGACCCGCCGGCCAGTCCACCGCCGATCACGCCGGAGATGATGATGTTGTTGAACGAGATCGGGATCCCCAGTGCGATCGCGGTCTGGGCGATGATGAAACCGGGGACGAGCGCGGCGATCGACCGGCGGACACCCAGCTGGGCGTACTCGCGAGAAGTCGCCTGGAGCAGCCGCGGCGCGCCCATCCACGCCCCGCCGAGGATCCCGGCGGCCCCGAGCCCCAGCAGGACGATCCCCGGCAGTCCGAGTTCGACGCCGTAGAGGTTCTCCAGTGGCCCGGTCGCCAGCCCGACCTGACTGCCGCCACTGGAGAAGGCGACGACGCTGCCAAGCACGACGAGGAAGGTTTTGATCCCGCGGTCGACGGAGGCAAGCGTGCGGCGGCGGATCCACTGGAAGCTCGCCGCCGCCACCACCAGCGTGAACGCGACGACGCCGAGATCGAGACCGCCGACGATCGGCGTGGGCACCTGTCGCGCCAGAAATCCGGCGACGGAACCCTGCTGGATGCCAGGCGGCGTCGGGACGATACTGAGCTGGACGTTCGCGACGATCCCGCCGACGATGGCCGCGAGCAGCGGGACCCCAACTGTCTCGGGGATGTCGTCCCGGCGCAGGATCGTCGCCGTGAGATACGCCAGGCCGCCCGAGACGGGCGGTACGAGGAGCCAGAACGTCGCGATCTGTTGGTACGTGTCGATGGCTGGATCGCCGCCCAGCGAGAGGCCGACGCCGACCATCGCGCCCGTCGTGGCGAAGGCCGCCGGCACGGGATAGCCGCTGTAGACACCGAAGGCCATGAACGCACTCGCGGTGAGCAGCCCCGCTGTCGCCGCAAGCGAGGAGATCTCGACGCCGTCGATGAGCCCCGCACCGACGGTCTCTGAGATCGCGCCACCCTGTGTCAACGCTCCGAGGGCTGCGAGGATGCCGATGAGGAAGGCCGCCCGCATCGTCGAGATGGCGTTCGCACCGATCGCGGGCGCGAACGGCGGCGAGTTGCTGTTCGCACCGAGAGCCCATGCGGTCACGAGGCTCGTCAGCGAGGCGAGTCCGACCAGCGACCAGAACGCGATCCCGGTCATCGATTCCGGTCCATGCCGGCCGTTCGACGGGCACTCTCAAAAGGGTTCGCGCCGGGGTCGTCGCTCGCTACTGCTCGTGATACGGACCGGCTCGCACCGTAGCTGCGAGATCGCGGACCTGGTCGCGGGTGAAGCCGTCCTCGGCCTCGGCGAACAGCGCCTCGACCTCCTCGCGTTCGAGCTTGACCGCGTCGGGCTGTTCGACGGCGTCGACGGTCCGTTCGCGGAGTTCGCGGATCGTTCCGAGTGCCAGCAGGTAGGGCAGCGCCGTCGCCTCCAGGAGGCCGCCGTTGTCTCCTTCCGGGACCGTCGAGAGGTACCGCTGGGCACCGTGTGCGTAGTCGGCGGCCTGATCGACGACGCGGCCGACGACGCGGGCGACCGCGGTCGAGTGCTCGGGCTCGGCGACGGCCTCGTGGTCGAGCTCTTCCTCGGCGAGCCACTCGCCGGGGAGGTAGACGTTGTTCTCCTCGTCCCAGTCGGCGCGAACGTCCTTGGCGATGTTGACCAGCTGGAGCAGGAGTGCGAACGCGCGGGCGTCTTCGGGGTCTGGCGTGGGGTCGTCGGGGTCGGCTCGGGCGGCCTGGAGGTTCATGAACAGCTGGCCGACGGTGCCGGCGACGTACCAGCAGTACTCTTCGAGTTCGTCCAGCGTCTCCAGACGGAGGCCGCCGCTGTCCTCGTGGCGGCGCAGGATGTCCGCCATGCCCGTCGCCATCTCGCGGGTGATCGAGCGCATCCCGTCCTGGACCGGGTCGGGAAACGACCGCCAGAGGCGGACGATGCGGTCGGTCTGGCCGAGGACGGCCCAGTCGTCGCCCCCGTCGGCCGGCGTCTCGGGCTCGACGGCCGCCAGAAAGTCCTCGACGGTCGTCTCGTCGTCTTCGGCCAGCATCGCGTCGAAGGTCTCTAAGAGCTCGGCGCGGCGCTGCATCGGAATCGTCGGTTCGTCCTCGATCGTGTCCGCGGTCCGGCAGAGGAGATAGCCGGTACAGACCCACTCCGTCATCGGCTCGTCCAGCAACTCGACACTCAGCGCGAACGTCCGGGAGACCGACTGGACGGCCTCGAACGCCCAGGTCCGATCGTCAGCCAGCGTCGCCTGCTGCGGCACTCCGGTCATTGTGAGTATACTCCGGCTCGGTGTACAAAAAAGGCCGCCCAACAGATGGAGCCAACCTCGCGTTCGCCGTCACCGACGGCGTTGTGCTGTCTTATTCATCACGAAAGATAGTCTGGATTATCGTTCGTCGATTCCCACCTACTCGGTGTCACGCCTCCGCTGGCAGAACAGTGATGGTGCCACCCTCCCACCTTCCGGGCAAGGATGGCGAACCGCTACAACCACGCCCGCGTCCAGGAGTACTGGCAACACGTCTGGGACCGCGAGGGCGTGTACGAACTCGACGACGCGGCGATCGACCGCGGCGAGGGGACCTACGTGCTGGGGATGTTCCCCTACACGTCGGGCTCGCTGCACATGGGCCACATCCGCAACTACGCGATCACCGACGCCGTCGCCCGCTACCGGCGGATGAACGGTGCGGACGTGCTCCACCCGATGGGGTGGGACGCCTTCGGGCTCCCGGCGGAGAACGCCGCCTACGAGCGCGACACCGACCCGGAGTCGTGGACGCGAACGTGCATCGAGCAGATGCGCGACGAACTCGAACGGATGGGGTTTGGCTACGACTGGTCTCGCGAGATCACCACCTGCGATCCGGAGTACTACCGGTGGAACCAGTGGCTCTTTACCCGCTTCTACGAGAACGACCTCGTCGAGTACACCGGCGCAGCGGTCAACTGGTGTCCGGACTGCGAGACCGTCCTGGCCGACGCACAGGTCGACGAGGGCGACGGTCCGGCCGACGTGCGCGACGACACGCCGGGACACGCCGACGGCGAAGGGGTCTGCTGGCGCTGTGGCACCGCGGTCGAGACACGCGAACTCGACCAGTGGTTCTTCACGATCACCGACTACGCGGACGAACTCGCGGACGGCCTGGACGACCTCGACGGGTGGCCCGACAGCGTCCGCGAGATCCAGCGCAACTGGATCGGCCGCCGCGAGGGTGCCGAGATCACCTTCGAGATCGACGGCGAGCCGATCGACGTGTTCACGACCCGGCCCGACACCGTCTTCGGAGCGACGTATCTAGCGCTCGCGCCGGGCCACGAGGTCGCCCGCGAACTCGCCCAGCGCACGGCCTCGGGAGCGAGCGAGGCGGTCGCCGACTTCCACGACCGGGCCGCCGACGGCCGGGCCGAGGGAACGGCCGGCGTCGACACCGGCCTCACCGCGACGACCCCGGTCACCGGCGAGGAGATCCCCGTCTACGTCGCCAGCTACGTCCTCTCTGACGTGGGGACGGGCGCGGTGATGGGCGTGCCGGCCCACAACGAGCGCGACCACGCCTTCGCTGCGGCACATGACCTCCCGGTCGAGCGAGTCGTCGCGCCCAACGACGGCGAACGCGGAGCGCGCAACGGCGACGACCTCCCGTACACCGACGAGGGGATGATCGTCGCCGACGGGGCCTACGAGGGGCTGGCGAGTGCAGCCGCCCGCGAGCGATTGCTCGATCACGACGCCGTGACGGCGGCGACGACCTACCGCCTGCGCGACTGGCTCATCTCCCGACAGCGCTACTGGGGGACGCCGATCCCGATGGTCCACTGCGAGGAGTGTGGGGCGGTGCCGGTGCCCGACGAGGACCTCCCCGTCGAACTCCCCGAGTTCGTCCAGACCACGGGGAACCCACTGGCCGCGAGCGACGAGTTCGTCCAGACGACCTGTCCCGACTGTGGCGGCCCTGCCCAACGCGAGACCGACACCATGGACACCTTCGTCGACTCCTCCTGGTACTTCCTGCGGTACCTGAACCCAGATCTCTCGACGGCCCCCTTCGAGAACGAGGTCGCCGACGACTGGCTCCCGGTCGACGTGTACGTCGGCGGCGACGAGCACGCGGTGCTCCACCTGCTGTACATTCGCTTTTTCACCCGCGCGCTGGCGGATCTGGGCCTGCTCGATCGGCGCGAACCCGTCGACCGGCTGGTCAACCAGGGGACGGTGTTGCACGGCGGCGAGAAGATGTCCAAGTCGAAGGGCAACGACGTGGCCCCCCACGAGTACGGCGCAGAGACGACGCGGCTGTTCGTCCTCTCGGCGGCACACCCCGGCCAGGACTTCGAGTGGACGGCGACGGACGTGAGCAACGCCTACGAGTTCCAGCAGGACGTGTACCGGATGGTGCTGTCGTTCACCGACGGTGCCGGCGGTCGGACCGAGAGCAGACCGCACGACGCCTACCTCGAACGGGAGATCGACCGAACGATCGCCGCCGTTACCGACGAGTACGACCGCTTTCGCTTCCACCGGGTCGTCACCGAACTCCAGCAGTTCGCCCAGTTGCTGCGACGATATCGCGAGTACGAGACGCCGTACCGCTTCGCGTACAGCCGGGGGCTGCGCGTGCTGGCGAAGCTGCTCGCGCCGCTCGCTCCCTATCTGGCCGAGGAGCTGTGGTCCGCGCTGGACGGCGAGGGGCTGATCGCCGGTGCCGACTGGCCCACGCCGCTGCACGACAGTCCCGACTATCGCACCGAGCGCGAACTCGTCCGGACGACGCTCGCGGACGTGCGCGAGATCACCGACGTGGTCGAGATCACCGATCCCGACGAGATCGAGCTCGTCGTCGCGCCCGACTGGAGCTATCGCGCCTACGAGATCGCTCGCGAGGTGAGCCAGGAGCCAGAGTCGACCGCGAGCGAGGGTGGTCCCAGCTCTCGGGACGGCAGTACACCCGCGGGACAGCCGGCAGACGGGGCAGTCGTCGGTCGTATCATGGACGCCGACGCCGTGCCCGGCACCGAAGCGGCAGCCGACTACGCGACCGAGCTGGCCGACCGTTCGGGCGGGTTCGAGCCGGTGCTGGCTCCCGAGCGCGAGCTGACGGTGCTGGAACAGGCGTCGTGGCTGTTCGCCGAGGAGTTCGACGCGGACGTGGTCGTCAGGCGGGCCGACCCCGACGGTGAGCAGGCCCACAGAGCCCGGCCGAACAAGCCCGCGATCCACATCACGTAATCGGTCCACAGTGGGACCCGTTCCTGTTGGTGTAGGTATAAGACGCTGGCACCCCACGGTTCTCGTATGGCCTTCGACAACGTCACGCTGTTCGAGATCAACGTCGCGGACCCCCTGGGAGGCGAGCCGACCGACGCCGGACCCGCGAGCGAGTCGGACGAACCGGCCGCCGACTCGGCGACGGCGGACACGGGCGGCACTCTGGCGCTGCGGGTCCTCGGACTCGTCGCCGCTGTCGCGACGGTCGGGCTGGCGGTCCACTGGCTCCGCCAGCGCCGGAGCGAGGCCGAGGCCGACTACGAGACCGAGGAGATCGAGCCCGGCGTCGAGCGCGTCGCGGTCTGACACTGTCGGCCGTCACCTTCCGGAGTGGTTCGCCGCTACGGGCGGCGGAACTGTCGGTCGATACACAGCCGACAGCCCGAGGACAGCCGCGCCTTTTTCCCCGCTTCTCTCGAAGCGCCTCGCATGCCGACGCTGGCTTCGACCCATCTGACGAACCGCTACCGCGTCCAGCCCAACCACGCCAACAACTACGACACTGCCCACGGTGGGATCGTGATGAAGTGGCTCGACGAGATCGGCGCGATGTCGGCGATGCGCTTTGCCGGCCACCCCTGCGTGACCGCCAGGATGGACGGGCTGAACTTCCGTCGCCCGATCCCCGTCGGCGACACCGCGCTCACGGAGGCGTACGTCTACGACTCCGGGCGAACGAGCGTTCGCGTCCGCGTGCGCGCCGAACGCGAGAATCCGACGACCGGCGAGACGGAGGTCACGACCGAAGGCCACTTCGTCTTCGTCGCGCTCGACGACGGCGAGCCGACCGGTGTCCCCGAACTCACGGCCGAAACCGACGCCGAACGCGAACTGCGGGACGCGGCGCTCGCCGACGCCGAGACCGACGGGAACGGTTCCTGATACTGCCGGCTGTCACTGTTTCGAGACATTCGCGACCACGGGGTCGCAACGTTCGTTACGGACGGACAGCCGGCAGTATGACCGGTCCCCGCGCTACCGGTTCGCCCGGTGTGCTCGATCGACTGCGTCCAGAAGCGCCGCCCGGTCGGGGTGGAAGGCGAGGTGTGACTCACAGTCGCAGTCGGAACTCCCGAACTCGGGGACGCGGCTGGCGGCGACGGCGTCGGCGACCGCACACTCGATGTCGACGCCCGCCGAGCGGACGACGTGATCGAGCTGGGTCCCGGGCGCGCCCAGCAGGTAGTCGACGTGCCAGTGACGCACGTCGTGTTCGCCCGCCGCGACGCGCTTGTGACGGTCGACGCGGCTGAAGCCGCCGCTGCCCAGTGCGCTCCCGGTGTAGGCGTACCACCCCGACGGGAACGACAGCGACCCGAGCGCGCCCACTTCGAGGGGGCCGCCCTCGGTCCGCTCGATCAGGAGGGTGTAGGTGCCGCCCGCGTCGGTCTCTTGCCCGCCGGTCACGCGCCGATCGCTGGGTCCGCCGCGAAGCTGTCGAACCCTTCGAGGCGGTACTCCCGGGAGTCGGTGCAGTCGTCGTTCTCCGCCGCGAGGTGGCCCACCAGCCAGTCGTAGGCGTGGACGAACGCCTCGTCGGGCGCGTCGGCGAACTGCTGCTCGACGGCGTCGGCGGTCAGTTCCTCGTCGTAGTCCTCGCGGAAGGCCGCGAGCGTCTCGGCGGCGGTCGCCGCGGTCGCTTCGTCTGCCCCTGCCGCTTCGAACACTGCCTGCACGTCGTCGGCGAACTCGCTCATGTCCGAACGGTGGCCGCCTGGCCCCGTATGCGTTCTGCTTCTGGCCCGCACCGACACCTTTTGTACGGGGAGGATCGAATCGGATCCATGACAGACAACGAGTGGGATGGGCCGCGATACGACGACGCGGCCGGCTTCGTGACCGACTACGGCGACAGCGTCGTCGACCTGCTCGACCCGCGACCCGGCGAGTGCATCCTCGATCTGGGCTGTGGGACCGGCCACCTCACGGCGACCGTCGCCGACGCGGTCGGCAGCGAGGGCGACACACTGGGGATCGACGCGTCGAGCGAGATGATCGCGGAGGCACGCGCGGCCCACCCCGACCTGCGGTTCGACTGCGTCGACGCGACGGCCTTCCAGGCAGATGGGGCGTTCGACGCAGTGTTCTCCAACGCGGCGCTGCACTGGATCGACGACCAGGACGCCGTCGCCGAACGCGTCGCCGCGGCGCTCGCTCCCGGCGGCCGTTTCGTCGCGGAGATGGGCGCGAGGGGCAACGTCGCGTCGATCGTCGCGGCGGTCCGGGCGGAACTCCGCGATCGAGGGTACGACGCTGCCGACCCCTGGTACTTCCCGACGGTCGGCGAGCACGCGACGCTGCTGGAACGGCACGGCTTCGCGGTGCGGTCGGCGACGGTGTTCGACCGGCCGACCGACCTCGACGGCCCGGACGGCCTGCGGGAGTGGCTGGCCGTGTTCGGCGATTCGCTGTTCGCACCGCTCTCGGACGCCGAGCGAGCCGCCGTCGTCGCGGCCGTCGAGGATCGGCTCCGTCCCGAGCGGTACGACCCCGACAGCGAGACCTGGACCGCGGACTACCGGCGGCTCCGGTTCGTCGCGGTGCGAGACGAGTCTGCCTCTCGCCAGACCTAACCCATCGCTCGCCCATCTGGCGGTATGAGCGAGACGAACGTGCTGGGCGAGCCACTCGAACCGTGCAGCACCGACCCGGAGACTGGCTTCGAACGGGACGGCTGCTGTGGCGAGCACCCACAGGACCGCGGCCGCCACGAACTGTGTGCGGTGATGACCGACGAGTTCCTCCAGTTCAGCAAACGGCAGGGCAACGACCTCGTGACGCCGCGCCCGCAACTGAACTTCCCCGGGCTGGAACCCGGCGACCGCTGGTGTCTCTGTCTGGGCCGGTGGGTCGAGGCCCTCCAGGCGACGCGCCGCGAGCAACTGCCCGAGACGACGGTGCCGCCGGTGGTGCTCGACGCGACCAACGAGGCCGTCCTGGACACGGTCGACCTGGAGACGCTGGAAGCCCACGCGTACGATCGGTGAGCGCTGTGGTGGCCCCGTCGCACCGCCGTCCGACTGTGACACAGAGTCCTATCGGCGAGAAAAGAGTCGCAGGCGGCAGCCTCAGTCGTCACTCGCGGCCATCTCGTCGTCGACGAGGCTCTCGCCCTCGACCAGGAGCCGTTCGAGGAGGTACTCCTCGATGCCCGCGAGTGCGGTCTCGGTCGGCGCGTCCTCGCCGAGGATCACGTCGTGGGACTGGGCTCCCTCGATGGCCGACCGGAACACCGCGGCGAACCGCTCGGGGTCCACGTCGTCGCGGAACTGGCCCTGCTCGATGCCCTCCCGGACGATGTCGGCGATCAGATCGCGGATGTGTCGGTCGTTGTGGACCTGCTGGGCACGCAGCGCCTCGTCGTAGGGGGCCTGTGCGCGCAGCCCCAGCAGCGCCATGTGTACGTCGTCGGGCCCCTCGCTGTCGTCACCCTCGACGACGATCTCGGTCATCCGCAACAGCTGTTCCATCGGGTCGGCCTCGCTGTCCTCGTCGAACTCCCGCAGGAAGTTCTCCAGCAGGTGCTCCATGAACGAGACGATCAGGTCCTCCTTCGAGTCGTAGTGGTAGTGCAGCAGTGACTTGCTCTTCTCGAACTCGTCGGCGATCGACTGCATCGTCAGATCCGCATAGCCGTGCTTGCAGAGGGCCGCAAACGTGGCCTCCATGATGTCGTCGTCGGTGGTCATTGTTGACTGACTATCCAGTCAGGGGGCAAGAAACTGTCGCTCCCGAATTCGCGTGAAATTAACCGCTGCTCCGTCGGCGTGCGCTTAAATACGTCGAGACCGACCGACCGAGTAATGGTAGGCTCGAACGCCAAAGGGGACCGCCGCGAGCGCGAACTCGTCAACGCCTTGGACGAGGCTGGGTTCGCGGTGATGCGCGCGCCGGCCAGTGGCTCGGCGACCGAACGGGAACTGCCGGACGTGCTGGCCGGCGACGGCGAGCAGTTCTACGCCGTCGAAGCGAAGTCGAGCGCGGGTGACCCGATCTACCTCGACGGCGAGGAGGTCGAGGCGCTGCTCTTTTTCGCCCGGAACTTCGGCGCGAAGCCCCGGATCGGCGTGCGATTCGACCGCGAGGACTGGTTTTTCTTCCACCCCGGCGACCTCTACGTCACCGACGGCGGGAACTACCGCGTCAAGAAGGAGACGGCGCTGGCCGAGGGCACCGACTTCGACGAGTTCGTGGGCCACAGCGAGAAGGTCACGCTGGCCGAGATCGGCGACGACGACGGCCCGGATCAGGCGACGCTTGACGTTCTGGCGGCACTCGATCGGGGCGATCTGAGCGTCGAAGACGCGGCGGAGATGCTTTAACTGGAGAACGTCGTCAGCTCGATCCCGCGTTCGCGTGCGGCTTCGATGACGAACGCGACCCGCTCGGGCGGGACCGTCTCCCAGGCGGTGTGGCCCGCCAGGATGCCCAGCCCGCCCCGAGCCGCGACGCTGTCGAGGTACGTCTCGATCTCGGCCCGCCGGAGGTGACTCCGTTCGAGGTAGCACCGCTGGTAGCTCGTCGGCGGGGTGCCCGGCCGGTTCGGCAGTGACCGCACGGCGGCGTTGGGGAGCACGTCGTACGTCTCGGCGGCCAGCGCCCACGCTCGCGGGTCGGCCGCGTCGTAGGGGAACACGAAGCCGTCGGGATCGTACCCCAGCCGGTCGAACGCCGAGCGAACGCCGACGATCTCGTCTCTGAGCGTCGCTTCGGTCGGGCGCACCACCGCCTCGTCCCCGTCGAACGCGGCGTCGATCTCGCTCTCGACGCCGAGGGTGACCGCCGCCTCGCCGACGGCGAGTGACTCTCCCAGCGTCACCGTCGTCGTCCGGTTGCCGTCGGTCAGCTCGTAGCGATCGCCCGCGAGAACGCCGTGTTCCTCGCCGGGGAACACGTGCCCGGCGGCGACGGTGAGCCGTTCGTCGCCGCTGGTCACGTCGGCCGTGAGGTGGTGGGCCTGCAGGTAGCGGTGGCGGCTCCCGTGCGAACAGATCTCACAGCCGGCCTCGGCCAGCGCGGCGAGCTGCTCGGCGGTGAGGTGGTCGTCGTCGCCCAACCACTCGGGCACGACCGCCACCGCCGCGGGCGCGTCGTGAGCGCCCAACACGGGCAAGAGCTGTTCGTAGTCCGTCGCGTAGCCGTCGTCGAAGACGAGCACGAGCTGGCCGTCGGGCATGCCCTTTCGTTTCGAACTGCCGGGGATAAGTGTTGCTCGCGAGCGGGAGGTCGTGTTTAGGTAAGTGAATGCGGTCGTTGCTGCACCGAAAGCCTTCGACACGTTCGGCGGCGTCTGTGGCAGATATCCTCACTGCGCGCGGATAGAGTCGACGCAGATGCCGCCAGACCCGCCTCGCCCTTTCATCCGCCGAGAGAATTCTCTGGGCGGATGAAAGTGTCTCCACGCCTGTAGACACAGACACCTACTGGGTCAAGGGACAGGCGACCACCCTGTCAGCCAGCCCGGCCAGCGGGTCTTTCAGCTATAAGATATTATAAACGAGATCGGCGGGATTTTCCTCCAACGCAAGTTCGCAAAGCGTAGCGCTGGAGCAATCTCGGCCCGCGTTGCGACTATGGAGATTGCCTGTACTTCCGCAGTGCTGTTTTGGCCTCTTCGTCCCTGGGAGTATGGGCCTCAGGGAGAACTGATGCCTAAGATATCGACTACGCCAGTAAGTAAGTACCGCGAGTATTGTCCCGAACTCCGCTGTCTCCGGTTGTAAAAACTAGCCCGTTCTCCGTGAGCGCGGGCGGCATATCGAGACTACCCGCCAAGAATCCCTCTGTACCCGGATAGCTGTGTTCCCACTGTTTGTCACCACTGTCCGGGTTGAGGGCAATGACTGTCACTGGACTCTCTTCGTCCCCAGTGATGGTGAAGAGACTCTGTGGTGTAACAGCAGGCGGCAAAGGTATACCAGAATCTACTTCGACTTTCCACTTTTCATCGCCGGTCGACGGGTTTAGACCCACAATCGATGTCCTATCGGTGGTGATAGTGTAAAGACCACTATCCCCGACAGCCGGCGGTGCAGCCAAGTTCACCTCAGTAGACCATTCGAGTTCTCCGTCCCAACTAAAAGCAGACAAAACATCTTCAGCGGTCAATACGTACACTCTGTTGGGACCGATCACGGGTGGCCAGGGGGTCGGTGAAACCTTGCCGTACCATTCAACTGATCCAGTCTTTGGGTCGAACGCGACCAACGACGGCGCGTCGTAATGTATCTTTCGCGTTCCGCAAAGAAGACCATCGACAGCAGCGAATGCATTAATTGTATACTTGAACGATCCCTGATCCGAGAAGTTCTCTTTTTTCCACTGAACGGATCCGGTACGAGCGTCAAGCCCGAAGAGGCGATCATGGTTTTCGACACATACTGTCGTGCCAGCTGCGGTTAGATATCCGCCGTGTTCGAATCGCCAACAAACCGATCCGTCAGTCGCGTCAACGGCGGTGATGCCCGAATCATGCGGGACTACTGCCGTATCCCCGATCACCGACATTGACGGACCTGTTCCAGTCTGGTGCCAGAGTTGAATGCCGCCTGTCGTTGTAGACAACGTACCACTGAATGCTTCTATCGTGTTGTCTATCAGTTGCGCTGGGATGTCGAGAAGCTGAACAAGCACCTGTCCGTTGCAAATTACGGGCTGTAGTGGAGAAGGTTCACGACTAGTCGGTGAGATCCGTTTTATATCACCACTCTCGTCTGGTCCGGCATTTCGATCTATGTACGACCGTCGGTCAGGCCCCCCGCGGGTGGACGACCACGGACCGCTATCTCCTTCTATCGGAGCATCTGAAATATATTCTGTGGGTCCAAACCTACGATCAATCTCTTCCTCAACTGTCTGACATCCACTCAGAGACACTACGCTGCCACCGAGGACCGTGAGGAGCTTTCGGCGGCTGACGAATGTTTCATTCGAGGACATGTAACTCAGTACGAATATTGATTAAAAATTGATTGTGATTTAATCGAACCACTCGCTCAGTTCGCAGAGCGAAATTATTGGCTGAGGTCCAGCGAGGATATAGAGGAACAACTTGGGAATTGGGACCTAGGTCACTCATCGTGATTTTATTCATGCTGGATGTAACAAACCCCCTCGTGAATACGAATGGTATTTTGATCAACGTGAATCGTTCGGCATACACGTTGAGCGAGCTTAGGGAGAAACAGGACGCTTAGACAGATTCTGACTGGGGTGCTCTGTTGAATCCACAGACGGCGGGGATAGGAACTGACGACAGAGTCATCAGACTCTATTGGTGGCGGGTTTCTACAACCGGACTTCGGTCGATGGGACGAGTTTGGAGAGCCAAAGCTGATCATGACCAGCCATCTGTAGCCAATTCTTGCCAACTGCTGAACGCTAGCCCACGATCCGGCCGCAGTCGTCGGATTCAACGGAGTAACTACTCCTGATTTCTCATCTGAACACCACCGAGCGCGAGCGCCACACGTTTATGACCCGTGACGGGGCCAGGGGCGTCCGTGCACACCTTCCGTGACCTGGCGACGGCGGCGTACTGTCCGCGAAAGCTCTACTACCGACGGCGCGACGGCGAGCCGTCGATCCCCGACGGCGTCGAGGACGTGCGACAGCTGGCCTTCGACTACGACACACTCCGGTCGGTCGACGCGGCGCTGCTCGCCGCCCCCATCGAGGTCTCGCCCGGCACCTACCGCGAGCGACTCGGGCGGCTCGCGCGGCGGCTCGACTACTGGGACGGACTCGTCGACCCGCCGCGACGGGACGCTCTCCTGACCGGCCGAGAGTGTCGTGGGATCGCCCACAAGGTGCTCGAAGCGCCGCTCGTCCCGTCGCTGGTCTTCGCCGGTGAGCCGCCCGACGAGGGAGTCTGGGAGCCCCAGACCGTCCGGCTCGTGGCCGCGGCCAAGGCTCTCGCCTGGGAGCACGAGACGACGGTCGAGCGGGCCGTCGCCGAGTATCCCGCCTACGGCGTCGTCCGCGAGATCGACCTGACGGTCAGGCGGAAAGCGGCCTACCGGAAGGCCGTCCGGACGGCGGAGACGATCGACGGCCCGCCCTCGCGTGTCGACAGCGACGCGAAGTGTGCCCCCTGCGAGTACCGCGAGACGTGTGGCACGACGACCCGCTCGCTCGCGAGCATGCTCTCGTAGGGGCCGGGCGTCGGCAGACGCGACGACGGTCGAGCGGAAAGCGACGACGGCGTGCCACTTAATGATCGGCCAGCCACGCCCGGATCGCCTCGCAGTCTGCCCCCTCCCGGACGATCTCGTCGGCGGCCACGTCGACCACCGTCGACTCCGTGCCGGGCGTCCGACCGTCGTCGAGGACCACTGCCGCATCCGCCCTGACGGACTCCCCGATCTCCTCGACGGTCCGGGCGCTCGGTTCCCCGCTGACGTTGGCGCTGGTCGACGTGATCGGCGCGACTCGCTCCAGCAGCGCCAGCGCTAGCTCGTGGTCCGGTACGCGAATGCCCACGCGGTCACGCCCGGCGGTCAGCACGTCGGGCACCGACGACCGCCGTTGGGCCAGTACCGTCACCGGGCCGGGGAGGAAGGCCCGCATGAACGCCAGCTCGCGCTCGCTGGGTTCGGTGTAGTCGGTCGCTGCGTCGACGCTTGGCACCGCGAGCGAGACCGGCTTCGAACGGTCTCGGCCCTTCACGTCGAACACGCGCTGGACGGCGTCGGAGTCGAGCGCGTCGCCGGCCAGTCCGTACACTGTCTCGGTGGGGTAGATCACCAACTCACCGTCGTCGATCGCCTCGGCCGCGCGGTCGAGATCACTCATTACCCGAGCGTGGGCCGGGCCGCGAAAAAGCGTGCTGGAACCGCTATCGGATGACCGCTTCGACGGCGTCGTAGTCGGGGAAGTCGGGCCACTCCGTGGCGACCCAGGCGTACTCGATCGTCCGATCGCTATCGAGGACGAACACGGCCGGCCGGGGCTCGGCGATGCCGGCCATCCCGTCCATCTCGACCGCGATGCCGTACGCCTCGGCGACGCCGTTGGCAGGGTCGGAGTAGAGCCGATATGCCTCGCCCAGATCCCGCTCCTCGAGCAGGCGCTTGTGGGCGTAGGGCGTCGAGATCGACAGGCCGACGACGGTGGCGTCGGCGTGCCACTCGCGGTCGCGGATCTCGTTCCAGGCGTACGTCGCCGGGAAGGCCCCGTCCATGGAGTGAAAGACCAGCACCGTCGGGTCGTCGTCCTCGGCGACCAGCTCTGACAGCGCCACGTCGGCCCAGGACTCGTCGGTGACCAGCGGGCGGGTGAAATCCGGCGCTCGCTCGCCGACCTCGGGGTGGTCTGCGGGACCGAGATCGACCACGTCGAAATCGAGCTCCATCAGTCGTCCCCTCCCTCGCCGTAGGTTCGGTCAAGGTAGTCGACGATGTTCGCACTCTCTGCCATCGTCACGCCCGTCTGCTCGTCGACGATCGCTGGAACGGTTCGCTTCCCACACAGGCGCTTGACGGCGTCGCGCTCCGAGTGGAGCGGTTCGACGAACCGGGATTCGTAGTCGAGGCCGTACTCCTGGAGCCGACGGACGACCCGCTCACAGAACGGGCAGGCCTGGAGCCGGTAGAGTGTGATGGCGGTGTCGCTCATACACTTCCCCGTAGGAGCGAGCGACCGGTAATTCTGTCGGGTGTATCCGTTCCGTGTCACGTCGGACGGGTGCCCCATGGCAACGTTTAATTCACACCCTCTGCAAACTCAGACGTTGATGGCTCTTGACCCCCCTGTCGGAGTCGATTCACTGGTAGCCTTGCCACTACAGGTCGACATCTACGGTCCCGTCCAGCTCCCCGAGAACGTGTTTCTCGGGATCGGTGCGGGGATCATTCTCCTCTTGATCGGGCTCTCGGCGTTTTTCTCCTCGTCGGAGATCGCCATGTTCTCGTTGCCGAGCCACCGCGTCGAGGCTCTCGTCGAGGACGCCGTCCCCGGATCGGAGACCCTCAAAGGGCTCAAAGAGGACCCACACCGGCTGCTGGTGACGATTCTAGTAGGTAACAACCTCGTCAACATCGCGATGTCCTCGATCGCGACGGGGCTGTTGACCTACGTCCTCGGAAGCGGCCAGCAGGGCCTCGCGGTCGCGCTCTCGACGTTCGGGATCACCGCGATCGTCCTGCTGTTCGGCGAGAGCGCGCCCAAGAGCTACGCCGTCGAGAACACGGAGTCGTGGGCGCTGCGGATCGCCAAGCCGCTGAAGTTCTCCGAGCGTGTCCTGTTGCCCCTGATCGTCCTGTTCGACTACCTCACCCGGATCGTCAACAAGGTCACCGGCGGTCGCTCGGCCATCGAGACGTCCTACGTCACCCGCGAGGAGATCCAGGACATCATCGAGACCGGCGAGCGCGAGGGTGTCCTCGACGAGGAGGAACGCGAGATGCTCCAGCGGACGCTGCGGTTCAACAACACGATCGCCAAGGAAGTGATGACGCCGCGACTGGACATGGAAGCCATCTCGAAGGATGCCTCCGTCGAGGAGGCGATCCAGCAGTGTATCCAGAGCGGCCACGCCCGCGTGCCGGTGTACGAGGGGAGTCTCGACAACGTCATCGGCATCGCACACCTGCGAGATCTGGTTCGGGACCGCGACTACAGCGACGCCGAGACCGAGCTCGCGGACCTCATCGAACCGACGCTGCACGTCCCCGAGTCCAAGAACGTCGACGACCTCCTGACGGAGATGCGCCGCGAACGACTCCACATGGTCATCGTCATCGACGAGTTCGGGACCACCGAGGGACTGGTGACGATGGAAGACCTCACCGAAGAGATCGTCGGCGAGATCCTCGAAGGCGAGGAGGAGGAACCCATCGAGTTCGTCGGCGACGGCGAAGTCGTCGTCAAAGGCGAGGTCAACATCGAGGAGGTCAACGAGGCGATGGACCTCGAACTGCCCGAGGGCGAGGAGTTCGAGACGATCGCCGGCTTCATCTTCAACCGCGCGGGCCGCCTCGTCGAAGAGGGCGAGCGCATCGAGTTCGACAGCGTCGCGATCGTCGTCGAGCGAGTCGAGAACACCCGCATCATGAAGGCGCGGCTGTTACGGATCGATCCCGAGGACGGCGAGGACGGCGAGGCCGAGAGTGACGGCGACACGTCCACACAAACGGCGACCGAGTGATACGCGACGGTGTCGACATGCACCAGATCGGTCACACGACACCGACACACTCTGTCGACAGAAAAGTTTCCACATCTTCGGTCCTGCGGCTCGTATTTGGGTCTGTTCTAGTAGAAATAAGGAATATGTTGCTGTATGGCCGAAGTATCATGTACTGGGTTCACGAACGTTCGGTTACGATGGTTCACTCCCCAGATCGGCACGACGATACTGTCCCGATCGGCACGCGAACGCGAGCGGTAGACGACGGTGTGAGCGACACTGACCGTGCTTCGGACGACTCGGCTGGCGCGACGGAGCGCGATGCGACGCCGATCGTTCCCCACACCCGGGTGCCAAGATAGTCGGCGGATCAGCCCCGAGTCTGCCGTTTCGTCGTCGACTACAGGATGGACACGGCCGTGAAGACGCCGTAGCCGAGCCCGAGCGCCAGCGCCAGCGAGGCGACCCACGCCAGCACCGTCTTGCCCATCTTCTCGCCGCTGACCGACCCGCCGCCAGCGGCCGCGCCGCTTCCGATGATCGAGAAGACGATGATCTCGTTGAACGACACCGGGAGCCCGACGTAGACGGCCGTCTGTGCGATCATAAACGAGGGGATCAGCGCCGCGATCGAGCGGCGTGGTCCCAGCGACGAGTAGTCCTGCGAGAGCGCCTTGATCATCCGTGGTGCGCCGGTCCAGGAGCCAGCGAGCAGGCCGATCCCGCCGCCGAGCAACACGGCCGTGATCGGGACCGTGAACGTATCGAGCAGCGGGAGTAGTGGCCCGATCGCCAGCCCGACCTGACTGCCGCCGGCCGAGAAGGCGACGAGTCCGCCCATCACCAGCAGGAACCGCCGCTGTGCTCGCTCGCCGTGTTCGTGGACGTCGTACCACACCGCCGCCGCGATCAGGAGCCCGAGCACGAGCGAGACCAGCGCCCGGCCGCCGGTTCCGCCCTCGAAGGTGCGCGCGAGGGCGACCGAGAGGGCACCCGGGCCGCCGTCGGGTCCGAGCCCCGTGAACTCGACGTTCGCCAGTAACACGCCGACCAGGCCCGCGAGCCCGGCGATCGAGAACCGCTCCGCGATCCGGTCTGCGCGCAGCAGTTTCGCCGTCAGGAAGCCGACGAAGCTCCCGGCGAACGGCGTCAATACCCACAGCAAGGCGATCTGCTGGTACTTTGGCCAGGCTGGCTGGCCGCCCATCGCCAGCCCGACGCCGACGACCGCGCCGGTGACGGTAAAGGCCGTCGCGATCGGGTAGCCGGCGAAGACGCCGATTGCGACCAGCACCGCCGCAGTCAGCAGCGCGATCGTCGCCGCGATCGCCGAGAGGCCCCCACCGTCGGGGAAGAGTATGAGGCCGCTCCCGACCGTCTCTGTGACGTTGGCCCCCTGTAACACCGCTCCGAGCAGACCCAGAATACCGACGAAAAAGCCTGCCCGCATCACCGAAATGGCGTTGGCCCCGACCGCCGGTGCGAACGGCGTCGAGCCGGACGATCCCGCACCGATCGCCCAGGCCATGAACAGACTCGCTGCGGCGGCGATCACGAGCGTTCCGAGCGTGCTCCCAGCAACCATCTGTCACCGGTTTTCGCCGGCCAGCGTATTAGGCTGTCGGCTGGTGGGAGACAGCCTCATACTACCGGCTGTAACTTCGTGAAAATCTTCGCCACCCCGGGGTGGCGAAATCGGTCACAAATTTACAGCCGGCAGTATCAGTTGCCCCCACTCTCGACTGGGTAGAAGGCGTCGGAGTGGCCGTAGTCGCTGGTGTCTCGGTGCAGTGCCCACATGCTGACGTTCCCGATTCCCTGCTGCTGTGCGAAGTCGGCGACGTTCTGGGAGTCGCTGACCGACCACTCGGACTCGTTCACGTTGGGGAGGAACCCGAGCTTCGCGCGTCGCTGTGCCTCGCTCTTGTCGGGATAGACGTTGCTCATCCAGTCGACCGTGCCTTCGACGGCCGATTTGACCCGTTCGGGCGTCGTGTCTACGTCCGTCCAGTCCATCGTCATGATGTTGATGTACTCCAGTTCGACGCCCCTGTCCAGCGCGTCGGTGATCATGTCTTTCCCGGGACAGTGGTCGGCGTTGACGATCCCGGACGGTCTGGCGGCGACCGTGTACGTGACTTTCACGTCCGGCCGCTCGGACTGGATCTGTGCGAGTGCCTCGTTGCGCATCTCGTAGTAGGTGCCGTCACGGCCCGGCTCGTCGTAGTTCTCGTCGTCGATGTCGATGTGCGTCACGCCGAGCGTGTCGAGGACCGTCTCGTAGGCGCTTTTGACCTCCGAGACGCTGCTCGCGTCGCGGGCGACGATCCGGCCGTCCCAGCCGCCCATCGCGACCCACACGTCGTAGCCCTCGTCCTGGAGCGTGCTGATCTTGTCGGCGTGGTCCGAGAGCGGCCGGTCGCCGTCCGCGGTGAGCCACGCGGGGGTGACCGTCCCGTCGTCGGTGCCGTCGCCGACGAACGAGAGGACGACGCGGTCGGTGCTCGCGTTCCGCGTGTCTCCGAGAATGTCGCCCCACGTTCCCAGGTACGGGGCGAAGATCGCGTCGCTGCTGCCCGACGAGGAGCTGACGGAGATTCCCGTCGTCGCACTGTCGGTGGCCCCGTCGTCGTCGGTGACGGTGAGTGTGACGGTGTAGTCCCCGGTCGCGTCGTAGCTGTGACTCGTCGTCGCTCCGGTCGCCGTCGTCCCGTCGCCCAGTTCCCACTCGTAGCTGGCGATCGACCCGTCGGCGTCGGACGATCCCGACCCGTCGAGGTCGACGGTCGCTCCGGGTTCGACGGTCGTCG
Source organism: Halomicrobium sp. IBSBa (assembly GCF_017612575.1). NCBI lineage: Archaea > Methanobacteriati > Methanobacteriota > Halobacteria > Halobacteriales > Haloarculaceae > Halomicrobium > Halomicrobium sp. IBSBa. The sequence goes on along the minus strand of NZ_JADPQC010000002.1, from coordinate 98,109 downwards.
AGGACGCGCTGACCGACGCCGTCGGCCCCTCGTTGCCCGTTCCCCCGTCGCCGTCACAGGACCCTTCGAGCGTCCAGACGGCCTCGCTTTCGGCCGGGGCGGTGCCCCGCGTCCACCACTCGGCGGTCCAGAGGGACCCCTCGTAGGTCACCTGATCGCCGCCGTTGTAGGTCGCGTCTGGGTCCCACTCGGCGACGTTGCTACAGTCCGTCGCGGCCACGGTTGTGCCAGCGCCAGCCGCGAGGACGAACGTACTCGATACCGCACGAATGAACTCTCTGCGTGAATTGTCCATAGTTGTCACTCTCGGAGGCAGTCGTTGGCCCCAACCCCACGCGTCCCATGCCAGTGGTGTGTCGGACAACCTCGGGCGCTCGACAGCCCGACGGTCGCCGCCGCGAACCGGGAAGGGCCGAACCTCCGTCGAAGACGTTGTGAGAATCCCACATAAGCCCTTCATAATTTTACACAGTTATTCGGGAAGTACGGAACTGTTACCGCAGAGTCCGGCTTCGAATTAACGAATTTTATCTACTGACACAAAACGACTTACAGGAGACACTCAGGGCGCTCGGATTTTCATTATAGAGAAACAACTCCGTGAGTAATTCTGGCGTGTGCGATTCGGTACCGTGATTCTTCCAGAAATAGTGGCCGTAATTTGGGTCCGCAGTCGCTCTCTGTCCGAAAATTCTCCGCCGCTTGGTCCTGTTTCTCACGGCGTCAGTTCGTCCGTCTGTCCGTCTGTCTTCCCGACGCCAAACCGAAATTAAACGCTGACAGAGCAGCGTTTAGTTCGTCTTCGCATCCGTCTCCTCGTCGCCCGTCTCTTCCTCGCTCACCTCTACGCCCTCCGCCGTGGCGGCGGCCTCGATTTCTTTCTCGGTGTTGACGTGCCACCGGTCGACGTCGCTGTCGAAGTCCGCCAGGCGGTTCGAGACCCGTTCCTTGAGGTCGTCGTCGTTGACGTTGATCTCGAAGATGTACTCTGGGCGGTCGTCGCCGTTGACCCGCTGGAGGTTCGCACTCACGAGCGCGTTGTCGAAGTAGTACGGTGCGATCTGGGTCATCACGTTCTTGTAGACGGTGTCTTCGACCGTCCGCAGGGCCTTGCGGCTGGCCGAGTCGGCGGCGCGGGCGACGTAGTCTAAGCTCTCGCCCCACGACTCGACGGCCTCGTCGGGCTCGTCGAGGTTCTCGTAGGAGTCCGCGAGCTTCTCGCCGGCCGTCCGGAGGTCGTCGTCCGGATCTTTCCCGGCCTGTTCGCCCTTGCCCTCGTCGACGCGAGCCTGTTCGGCGGTCTTCTCGTTGACGTCCTCGTCGAGGCGCTCGTGGCTCTTCGGTCGCCACTCGTCGAACTCTTCGAGGGCGTCGCCGTCGACTGGCCGGTCGACGCGCTCGTCGGTCGCCAGCTCTCGCAGCGCCTGGACGATCCGCTCGCCGTGTTCGACGACGTCGACCCAGCCACCGCGGCGCTTGAAGCCTGAGACGCTCTCTTCTATGTTTTCCATGGTCGGTTAGAACAGCTGGTGGACGTGGTGCCCATCCGTTGGTGCTGGCGAGTTTTGTCGCTACACCACCATAAGCTTTCGTCGGACGCGTGGTACCGACCGGCACGGACAGCCGCGCGCGCGACGATCGCAGAACTCTCTCGTTCCAGTGTAGGACCTGCTTACCGGCTGTTTCGGATCTCATAACGAAATGCCGTCGGCGGTACGACTGGTCTATGGGCGATCACACCAGACGACGATTCATTCGCGCGACTGGACTCGTGGGCGTCACCGCACTCGCCGGCTGTGCCGGCGACGACGGCGGCGGCGGTGCGGAAGACTCGCCGACCGAGACGGGGATGGACGAGGGTGGCGACGAGACGGAGGGTGACATGGACGAGACGGCCACCGACACCGAATCGTCTGACGGCGGCGACGGCCAGGCCGACACCCGCCTCTCGTGGCACGCCGGTGGGACCGGCGGCACCTACTTCCCGCTCTCGAACGAGCTCAAGACCGTCGTCGAGGACAACACCGATTTCACGCTGAACGTCCAGTCGACGGGGGCCAGCGTCGAGAACGTCGGCAGCCTCGCCAACGGGAACGCCGACTTCGCACTGATCCAGAACGACATCGCGTACTTCGCGAAGAACGGCACCGGTATCGACGCGTTCCAGGACAACGCCATCGAGAATCTGCGCGGCGTCGCGACGCTGTATCCGGAGACGATCACCATCGTGACCCTCGCCGACACCGGCATCTCGCAGCTGTCTGACCTCTCGGGGGCGACGATCAACACGGGCGATCTGGGCAGCGGCACGCAGGTCAACGCCAACCAGATCCTCGAAGCCGTCGGCATCACCGACTTCGAGGAGCAAAACGCCTCGTTCTCGCAGGCGGCCGACCAGCTCCGGAACGGCGACATCGACGCCGCCTTCGTCGTCGGGGGCTGGCCGGTCGGCGCGATCGAGGATCTGGCGACGACCAACGACATCGCGATCGTCCCCATCGACGGCGACAACCGCACGGCGGTCAAGGACGCGGCGTCGTGGTTCGCCGACGACACCATCCCGGGCGGGACGTACTCGGGCGTCTCCGAAGACGTAGAGACCGTCGCCGTCCAGGCGATGATCGCGACCAATGCCGACGTGCCCGAAGCGACGGTCGAGACGGTGACCGCGGCGATCTTCGACAACGTCGACGCGCTGACGATCAAGACGGAGTTCATCGGCGTCGACTCGGCACAGGACGGGATGTCGATCGAGCTCCACCCCGGCGCTGCGGCCTACTTCGACGCCTGATCCGATGGGGTGGCTCCGTCCCGGACTGGTCGCCGCGGTCCTCGTGACGGCGGCCGTCGGCGTCTCGCTGCCGGCCCAGCAGACGCTGGTCGTCTCGTCGGTCGACTCCGGTGACGTACTCCTCCAGACGCCGGTCGAGGAGGACACGCGCGTCGCGCTGGCGTACACCCACAGCGTCGAGCGCACGCGCGTCGTCGACACGTACCGGGTCCGCGACGGCCACTTAGAGATGACCCGGATGGCCTTCGAATCGTACGGCTGGGGGCTGCCGGCCGACGCCAACGTCTCGCGGGTGAACGGCTCGTTCGTCTACGACCCGCCGGGGACGTTCGAGACGATCACGGTCAAGCCGGGGCGCATCGCCGGCCACCGCCTCCACGTCGGCGACCGGCGCTACGACCTGGTGAACCGTTCGAACGCACGCGCCGTCCGCATCACCGTCGAGCGCCGGTCGGTGGTTTCGGCGGCAATCGAGCACGTCACAGCATGACTCCTCGCATCACCGACACCGGTGTCGCGGCCGACGAATTGCTCCAGGAGATCGAACGCAAACGCTCGCTGCGGCGGGTGGCCAGCGTCGTCGTCTCGATCGTCGGCGTCCTCTTTTCGGCCTACCAGATGTGGTTCGCCGCCCGCGGGTTCGTCTTCGCCGTCGAGGTGCTCGTCCTCGGCGAGGTCGAACTCGCCTCCCTGCAGCTGTTGCAGATCAACGCCGTCCACGTCGGGTTCGCGCTCGTCCTGACGTTCCTGTTGTACCCCGGCACCACGGGCGACGGGCGAGTATCGCGGGCCTGTCGCCAGCTCCGAGCGCGGACGGCCTCCCGGCTCGGTCCCGACAGCCCGCTGGTCTCGGCGATGGACGCGGTCGGCGACGGACTGGCCTGGCTGTTCGTCGATCCCGACCTCGACCGCGTGACGCCGTCGGACCTCCTCCTGATCGCCGTCACGGTGCTGTCGAGTGCGTACTTCGTCACCGACTTCCAGGAGATCCAGCGCATGCGCGCGCTGGGGCTGCCCGCCGGGCGGCCGATCCAGGAGGTGTTCACGTTCCTCGATCCGGTGGCCGGCCTGCTCGGCCCGCTGACGGACGTGTCCTACGCGTTCGTCCTGGGGGTCGTCGGCGTGGTGCTCGTCCTGGAGGCGACCCGGCGAGCGATCAGCCTCTATCTCGTCGTCATCGTGGGCGCGTTCATCGTCTACGCCCGCTTTGGCGTGTTGATTCCACAGGACGCGGCCTACGTCGGCGTGCTCTCGATCCCGGAGCTGACGTGGCCTTCGATCGTCCAGAACCTCTGGTACAACACGGAGAACGGCGTCTTCGGTGTCCCGGTGACGGTGTCGGTGCAGTTCATCTACATCTTCATCCTCTTTGGCGCGTTCCTGGAGATGTCCGGTGCGGGCCAGTGGTTCATCGATCTCGCGTACGCGGCGACGGGCACGCGCAAGGGCGGACCCGCGAAGGCGTCGATCCTCGCGAGTGGTTTCATGGGGACGATCTCCGGCTCGTCGATCGCCAACACGGTCACGACCGGCGCGTTCACCATCCCGCTGATGAAACGGTCTGGCTACTCCCCGGAGTTCGCCGGTGGCGTGGAGTCTTCGGCCTCCTCTGGCGGCCAGATCCTCCCGCCGGTGATGGGTGCCGCGGCCTTCCTGATCGTCCAGTACACCGCGACGCCCTTCGCCGACGTGATCGTCGCCGCCGCGATCCCGGCCGTCGTCTTCTTCTTCGGCGTCTGGGTGATGGTCCACTTCGAGGCCTCGCGGCTGGGTATCGGCGGGCTCGATCCCGACTCCGTCGTCGACATCCGCGCTCACCTGCGGACCGGGTGGTTCTACCTCGTCCCCGTCTTCCTCCTGCTGTACTACCTCATCGGCGCTCGGCTCTCGGTCGCGCGCTCGGCGTGGTTCACGCTCGTGGCCATCGTCGCCCTGATCACGCTCGTCGCGGCCTACAGCGACGAGACGCGCGGTCGTCTCGTCGCCATCCTCCTCGTGCTCGGTGCGGGGCAGTTCCTCGCACAGTGGCTGACCGGCGCGTCGCTCGTCGCCGCACTGAGTGGCGGCGGTCCGGGCGGACAGTCGATCGGTGGGGCCGTCTCGGCGACGCTTGGCACCGTCGGCTGGCTGTCGATCGCGGCGGGCGCGCTGACACTGCTCTCGAAGCCGCGCCTGACCGCGTCGTGGCTCGCGCTCGACCCAGCGGTCGACGAGGCTGCCGACGAGATCTCGACGGCCGTCGGTCGCCCGGCGGCGGGTGACAACGGGCTCGTCCGCCTCGGCACCTTCGTGCTCAAGTCGATGGACAGCGGTGCCAGAACGGCGGTCCCGGTCGTCGTCGCGGTCGCGGCCGCCGGCATCATCCCCGGCGTGATCAGCGTCTCCGGGCTGGGGCCGAACCTGGTCGCGCTCATCCGTTCGCTGGCCGGCGGCTCGCTGGTCCTCCTGCTGGTCATCACCGCCATCGCGTCGATCATCCTCGGGATGGGGATGCCGACGACGGTCACCTACATCATCCTCGTGTCGATGCTGGGGCCCGCGCTCGTGACCTTCGGCATCCCCGAACTCGCCGCGCACCTGTTCATCCTCTATTTCGGCGTCATCGCCGACATCACGCCGCCGGTGGCCGTCGCCGCCTACGCGGCCTCGGGCATCGCGAAGTCGGACCCCTTCCAGACGGGCATCGAGGCGTTCTCGCTGTCGCTCAACAAGGCGATCGTCCCCTTCGCGTTCGTGCTGGTCCCCGGCATCGTCCTGCTGCGCGAGAAAGACGACGCGGCGGAGCTGCCGCTGGGCGAGCAGTTTCGCGTCGCCACGCTGGCCGACCTGGCAGAGCTTGGCTGGTCGCTCCCGGAGGTGTTCGTCCCCGTCGTCGGCGTCTTCCTCGGCGTCGTCGCGCTGGCCGGCACCGTCATCGGCTTCGTCTACGCGCCCCTCGACTGCTGGGAACGGGCCGGACTGGCGGTCAGCTCGCTCCTGCTGATGGCCCCCGGACTCCCGGTGTCGGCCGGCTACGACGTGACAGCGCTGCTGGGGCTCGGCGGCGGCTCGGTCTCGCTGACCGCCGACCTGCTGCTCCGGGCCGTCGGACTCGCGATGCTGGTCGCGCTGCTGGCGAAGAACCGGCGGGCGGCCCCCCGCGGCGATTCCGGAGCGGCGGCCGACGCCGCGTAGCTGACTCGGTACGTCCAGCGTAGAACCGTCTCTCGGCCCGCCACCCGTCCTTACCGTCGGATAAGTGTGAACTGTTCCGGATTCGAATCGCATAACGAAATGGGTCCCACGCCCAGCACCGGGTGCATGGACGACAGCACTCGACGACACTTCGTCAGGGCGACAGCACTCACGAGCATCGGCCTGCTGGCCGGCTGTAGCGACGGCGGCGGTGGCGGTGCCGTCGGGACCGACGAGGACGACGGCACAGACGAGGACGGAGCGGACGACGGCGAAGCCGAGACGGAGACGCCCGAGAGCGGACAGGAAGAGACGGAGACGCCCGAGAGCGGACAGGAGGAGACGGAGGCCGACATGTCGTTCTCGCCGCGGGCCGGCGACGCGTAGCGGTCGCCGCTCCGGAGCGATCGATCAACAGTTAAACGCCGTCCGCCCGTGCCTCCGCGCATGGCTATCGAGGACCGTGGCGAGGCGAAGGTGATCACCCACGCACTGGCACGAGACGAACTGTCGCGGCTCCGTGACGTCGAGACCGAACAGGTCGAGTTCCGGAAGGGACTGGTCCATCTCGGTCGGATCTGTGGCTACGAGATCATCGACGGTCGCATGGAGACCGAGTACGTCTCCATCCAGACCCCTCTGACGGATACGATGGGCGAGCGCGTCAAGGGGCTCGACGACGTGGTGATCGTCAACGTTCTGCGGGCGGCCACGCCGTTCGTCGAGGGACTGCTCAAGGCGTTCCCGCGGGCCCGGCAGGGCGTCATCTCGGCCAGCCGAGACGAGAGCGCCGGGATGGCAGACGACGGCTCGTTCCCCATCTCGATCGACTACGTGAAGCTGCCGGAGATCCGCGCGACCGACACCGTCATCGTCGCCGACCCGATGCTCGCGACGGGCTCGACGATGGCCGCGGTTCTCGAGGAGATCCGCTCGCAGGGGCCCGACCCCGAGCAGCTCCTCGTGCTCTCTGCGGTGGCCGCGCCCCCGGGGCTGGTCCGCCTGAACGAGGCCGATCCCGGCGCGGAACTGCTGACGGTCGCGATCGACGACGAACTCGACGACGACGGCTACATCGTCCCCGGCCTGGGCGACGCCGGTGACAGAGCGTTCCGAACTGATTAAGGTCTCGGACGGTCGATGGGTGGACACTGCAGGTCCGTTCGACGATCCACAAACCCCTTCTCTTCGGGTGGAAATTCACAAGACTGCGGCCCAATGCGAGTTCCAGTGGAACTTCGAGCGAACGGTCGCAGCCGTTCTCGGCCCCGGAAATCTAGTCGTCTGACGAACCGATCCGTGCCCGACCGCTGGTCGCGCTGGCGATGCGCTCACGGAGGGTGTCGGCCTCCGCGACCGGCACCCGCAGGTCGAACGTCACCGTCGCCTCGTAGCGCGCGTCGAACTCGACGCCGGTGCTCTCGACGATGCCACGCACCGTGCCCGAGTCGTCGTAGTCGACAGTGATCGTCAGCCGCTCGTGGGGTCGCTCGGTCGCGATGCCGGCGTCGTCGATCGCGTCCTTGACCGCCCGCGAGTACGCTCTGGCGAGGCCGCCCACGCCGAGGTTGGTCCCGCCGTAGTAGCGGGTGACGACGACGGCGACGTTCTCGATCTCGCGTTGCTGGAGGACGTTGAGCGCGGGCTTGCCGGCGCTGCCGGATGGCTCGCCGTCGTCGCTCGAATACTCGCGCAGGGGGTCGGCCCGCACCCGGTAGGCCGGGACGTTGTGGGTCGCGTCGGCGTACTCTCGGCTCACGGCGTCGACGAACGCCTCCGCCTCGTCGACGGTGTGGGCCGGGCGCACCCGGCCGACGAACTCCGAGCCCTGCACCTCGAAGGCCGCCTCTCCCCGGCCCGCGACGGTGTCGTACGCCTCGTCGGTCACAGCGGCCGTTGTGGCGGTGTGGGCATACGGTTTGTCCTTCCGGGCAGGCTCACTCTCGCCGGCCCCACACTCGCTTCTCGGGAATCCGCACGCGCATGCCGTCGACGATCTCGATCTGGCAGGACAGCCGCGGGTAGCCGAAGCGATCGGCCAGCCGATCGTGCCAGTGCTCTGCGTCGGGCGGCGTTTCGAGTCGAACGCCACAGGTCGCACACAGGCCCCGGCCGCCGCAGTTGGCGACGGCGAGGCGGCTGTGGGGCGACAGCCCGTGTTCTCCCAGCACGTCCCGCAACACGCGCCCGGCCTCGCAGTCGATCTCTCGGACCGCGCCGTCGGGCGTCTCGACGGTGATCGTGGCCATCTACTGCAGCTCGATCCGGTGGACGAAGGGCAGCGCGTTGATGTCGGTGATCAGGTCTCCGGGGAAGGCCTCGTCGGTGATGACGTACAGGCGGGGGTCGTCGGTGAACTCCGGATCTTCGGAGATCACCTGCCGGATCGTGATGTCGTGGTCCGCGATGGCGTCGGTGACGGCCGCGACGATGCCGCTCTCCTCGGCGTTGCTGACAGCGACGGTCAGCACGGTCAGATCCAGCACCGGAGCCAGGTCCATCAGGCTCGGGATCGCCGAGATGTTCTGGAAGATGCGCGTGAGCTGTTCGTCTTCGAGGATCGCGCTCGTCGTGGCGTTGACGACCCGGCGGTCCACGTCGACCTCGCGGGCGACCTCCGTGTTCGGAATCTCGATGCCGCCGGAGACGACCCGGCCGTCGTCGTTGACGGAGAAGCCCCGTTCGAGCAGCAGGCGGATCACCTGCTGTTGGCCGGGGGAGTCGGAGAACTTCTCCATGATCTCGTCGAACATGGAGAAGCCATTGCAAGCAGGCTGCTTCGGTCTTGGGATCCGGTGACGAGCTATAGTAGCCATTGAAAATCAATGCACACCCGACCGCACGACGGAAGTGCGATCGGTGTGTGAATCGGTTCGGCCGCTGGTATAGATAGAATTATATATTAAAAACAAAATCTAATATAAACTGTTATAATCTGAAGTATGATAAACTGATGTACATGACTGGTGGACTAAACAGGCGAACACTGCTCGAGACGATAGCTGCGACGAGTGCACTCGGAGCCACTGGGACCGCTGCCGGCGATCGGTCAGGACGACACAAAACTGGCGGACACGACGGTGGGCACCCTGGGACGGGTAGTGTGGACAACGAACAGCAATTGCCAATTGTCGCCAGTGGCACGAGTACACATACTTTTGAACCCGATGGGGAACAGATAATCCACCGACACCGGTTCGAGAGCGACGCCCTGGCAGAGCGGTACGGAGATCCCGTCATTGAGTTCGAACCAGAGCGACTTCCCAGAGAGCGTGTCCCTGACTCTCTCCAAGACGGCGGTAAAACCAGTGTCACAGCCACACGGGTGATCGGGACCTTCGAGGAACACCGGACCGCAGAGAAAGAAATCTGGGACGCGTCGTCAGATACTGTCTCTGCACAGCACCACCTCGACGACGAGATCCCGTTGTACCACTACGAATCGGCTGACACATCCGGCGAGCGTAAGGCTCCGATCAACGTCGCTTGGGATGTTTCCACGGCCTCCGACGCGGAAGATCACTACGACGACGAGTGCAACTGGGTCTCCGCACCGCAGCCAGATGTGAAACGATACATTGTCACTGATGACGGCGTCAAGAGCAACGACACCCGGATCCAGAAGACGCTCGGAGGCGGTGACATAATCTGGCTCGGTCCGATTCCGATCCCGACAGACATCTACGAACAGATCGACATCCGGGTCTACAACTACGGCGAGGAACCGTATCCAGTCCTCGGGCAGGCACACATCGATCCCTGGGATCACAATCAGGACTGCAAGTTCATTGGTGTTGGTTGTCAGGACTGGCAATTCAACGCCGCGCGAACTGCCACGAAGGACTGTTGGACAGACGGCCAGGAACACAGCAGTTGGATCCACTCATTGGACTACAGTGAGCAGGATTTCGATACTCACGACGGGAAGATCGCACTCCTCTCGTGAACGGCACTTATACAACGACCAACTCATGAACCTTCCGAGTCGCCCTGTCACTACGGCACTCGTCGGGACGACCTACGCAGCACTACTGCTCGCGAACACGTATCTGTTCCAGCCGATCGGGCCACCTGGAACCGACCTCGTTTCGACGACGATGGGTGTGGCGTATCACGCTGTCGGACTCTTTCTCCTCGCAGGTGTCGCGATCGCATTCGCACTCTGGTGTGGGCTCGTTTCGCCCGGTGCGTTCGTTCTCTTGTTCACGATCCTGGCTCTCAGTGACCACGTGATCAGCGGTCCCGAGTTCTCTGTGCTCTATCTCGGCTGGTGGTTCACGTTCCTCGTTCCGATCGTCGTCGCCGCAGTCCTCGAATACGGGGCTCGTACGCTGTTACAGGTGTATCCACCCAAACCGCTGGTGTAGTTCGTTCTGGTTCCGCTCTCTCGTCACGCCACGAGGGGGCCGCGTGAACAAAATTCGGCCCCAGCGTGTCCATCTTGGTCGGCATAGAGGCTACTGATCGTCGAGATACGGCTTCTCGATTCCGGCGTCGCCGCCGATCAGGCGGTTCATGTATCCCGTCAACACGTCGAAGACGACCACGAGCGGGGAGATGAGCCGACCGATCACGGCCAGTGGCCCGGCGATGGTGAGCGCCCACTCGCGGGCGTTTGCGAGCCCGTAGGACTTGGGAACGATCTCGCCGAACACCAGCACGACGAAACTGGCCGCGACGGTCGAGGCGGTGACGGCCCCGCCGGCCAGGAGGACGCCAGACAGCAGCGCGGTCGTGATGCTGGCGATCGCCATGTTGACGACGTTGTTCCCGACGAGGATCGTCACCAGTAGCCGGTGGGGGTCGTCTTCGAGCGCACGCAGCGTCGCCGCCCGCCGGTCGTCGCCCTCCGTGTCCCAGTCCTCGGGGAGCGTGAAGATCGCGCTCTCGCTGCTGGAGAAGAAGGCGCTCAGGGCGACGAGCCCGACGATCGCGATCAGACCGATTGCGGTGAACGTGGCCGGAGCCATATCACACCCTGCACGGGCGGCCGGAAAGGATCTCTCATACTGTCGGACACGCCGTCACCCCTCCAGGGCCGTCCCGGCAGCGCCGGCCGTGTTCGTCTTCTCGGAGATGTGACGCAGCGACAGCACGATGGCGGCCCCGGCGAAGATGACAGCTCCGGCGGCACCGAACGCCGCCGTGTACCCGAACTCGGTCGCTACAGCTCGCCTTTCGTGCTCGCCACGTCCGACCGGCGCTCGTCGATCCGGGTGGCGTCGTCCAGCGCCCGCGCCAGTCCCTTGAACAGCGCCTCGATCTCGTGGTGGGCGTTCTCGCCGCTCACGTCGACGTGCAGCGTCAGCCCGGCGTTGGTCGCGAGCGACCGACAGAAGTGCTTGGCCATGTGGCTGGTCAGCCCGCCGACCCGCCCCTGTGAGAACTCGCCGTCGAACGCGAAGTAGGGCCGGCCCGACACGTCGACGACGACGCTGGCGACGGCCTCGTCCAGCGGGACCCGGCGGTCGGCGAAGCGCCGGATGCCGCGTTTCTCGCCCAGCGCTTCCGCGAGGGCCTCGCCCAGCGTGATCGCCACGTCCTCGACGGTGTGATGGTCGTCGATCTCCAGATCGCCGTCACAGTGGACGGTCAGGTCGAACAGGCCGTGGGTCGAAAACGAATCCAGCATGTGATCGAAGAAGCCGACGCCGGTGTCGATCGTCGACTCGCCGTCGCCGTCGACGTCCAGCGTCACCTCGATGTCGGTCTCGGCCGTTTCCCGCGTGACGGCCGCGGTGCGGTCGGTCATACGCCAGTAGTGTCGGGCCGGCTATTTGGCGGTTGCGCCCCGCCGATAGCGGACCACACGCACGGAACGGGCGTCAGACGACTGTCTGCCGGGTGCTTATGCCGATATTCGACGAGTGGTCCGTATGGACGACGCGAAAGTACAGGTCGCCGCGTCGGCGGTCATGCTGGCGGGCGCGCTCCTCTTTTACACGATGGCGACAGACATCGTCGGCGCGCTGCTGGTCGCTGGCGGGGCCTACGCGCTGATCCTCCCGAAGTTCGTCCACTCCGAGGGGCCGGCGGCGCGGTCCTCGCGGTAGGACCGACTGGCTCGGTGAGACTTACCAGAACGTTATGCTCGTGTTTAGTGAAGCGAATGCGGCCGTTGCTACCCAAAATCTGTTCACGAAACACTGCCAACGTTATCCCTTCTGCAGTGAGGGTCAGTCCGCCACGGAGAGGCTCGCCCGCTCTCGCCGCTGCTCGGCCACTCGTGCGACGAGTACCACGGCGAGCGCGACCACGAGGGGCACGAGCAGGAGTTGCATGGCCGCGCTGGGGTCCGAGCCGCTGATGACCCACCCCATCACGGCGGGCGCGATGCCGACGCCCAGCGACGAGGAGATGGCGGCGACGGCGGTGACGGGGCCGCTGTGGCGGGGGACGGCGTCGGTGGCGTAGGAGACGAGCATCGGGAAGATACCGGAGATGAGCGCGCCGATGACGACGACGCCGGGGAGGAGCCACAGCCCCGTCGAGAGGACGAACGTCGCGTAGAAGGTCGGGACCAGGAGCGCGAGGATCCCGATGAGGATTTTGAGGTAGCCCACGCGCTCCGAGAGGCGGCCATAGAGGAGGCGACCCGGGACGTAGCCGGCGATCATCACCGACAGCGACAGCGACGACAGCGCCGCCGCCGAGAGGCCGAGGCCGGCGACGCCGGTCGGCACGACGCTGTTCACGTAGGTCGGCAACCAGAGGAAGAGCCCGCCCTCGACGCCGGTCCCCAGAAACATCACCACGATCATCGCGGCGATCTCGGGCCTGCGAAGCAGCGCCAGCAGTTCCCGGCGGTCGAAGGGCTCCTCGGTTCCCGTCACCGCGGGGGCGTCGAGCCGCCAGACGACGACGGCCAGCAGCGCCATCCCGACGGCCAGCCCGTAGTAGGCCAGTCGCCAGTCGGCCACTGCGAGGACGGCGACGACCCCGATCGGTCCGACCATCGCACCGGCGGCCCAGGTCATGTCGTAGTAGCTGTACATCCGGCCGCGGCTGTCCGGGTAGAAGTGGCTGAGTATCGGCCGATTCAGCCCCCTGAGGACGCCGTTCATCGTTCCGCGCACGAGCGTGCCGACGAGAAACACCGCGAGGAGCGGGGCCGCGCCCATCGCCAGCAGTGAGAGCGCGCTGCCCAACAGTCCGCCCACGATCAACCGGTGGGGTTTCAGGTGACCAGCCCCGAAACCGACGATCGAGACGACGACCAGGTAGCCGGCGGTGCCGGCGGTGCTGATCAGACCGACCTGCCACGCGGGCGCGTCGAAGCTGGTTCGCAGCTCCGGGATCACCGGGCCACGGATCATCATGATCGCGCCGGTCAGCGCCATCGTCGCGAACAGGGCCGCCGTCCAGAGCCGGCGGTTCGACCCGGTCACGCTTCACCTGCCGTCCGGTGGTCCGGGGCCAGAACGTCAGGACGTGCGACACCTGCAGTCATAGTCGAAGCGTGGTGATCCGACGAGAAAAGTTTTTCTAATAGTATAAGAAAAGTCCTCGTATGGGTGAAAGCCAGATCAGGGAGACGCTGTCGGCCTTCGGACTCTCGACGAAGGAGGTCGACGCCTACCTGGCAATTCTACAGCGGGGGGAAGCGACGACCCGGGCCGTCTCGGAGGCCGCGGGCGTCTCACAGAGCTACGTCTACGAGATCGCGACCGCACTGGCCGAACGCGGACTGGTCATCGTCGACGAGAGCGCGACGCCGACGAAGCTCCGCGCTCGGCCACCCCAAGAGGCCGTCGACGCGCTGTCGATGCACCTCTCGGAGTTCGAGACCGCCGTCGAGAGCGTGTACGATCAGCCGGCCGAGACGGCGGCGGGGTTCGAGGTCGTCCACGCCAGCCAGACCGTCGAGCGTCGCCTCGAACGCCAACTGGCGCGTGCGGAGCGAGAGGTCTTCGCGATCGTCCCGTCGAACGCCTTTCCCGCCGTCGCCGACGCGCTCGCCGACGCCCGGGAGCGGGGACTGACCGTCTACTGTCTGCTGGCCGGCGAGTCTGCGGAGTCACACGTCGCCGAGATGGACGATCCCGGCCGGTACGCACACGTCGTCCGGAGCTGGGACGGCCGCCCGCCGCTGTTCGTCGTTCGGGACGCGCTGGGGGGCGTGCTGGCTTCACACGGGATGCTCACCAGTCGCCACGGCCGGGGCTACGCGCTCGCGTTCAACCAGAACGAGGTCGCCTCTGGCTTTTTCGGCAACTACGTCAGCAACGTCTGGCCCATGGGCGAACAGCGCTTCGTCGCCGAACCACCGGCGCTGCCGGCGACCTTCGAGCTGTTTCGCTCTGGTGTGACGACTGCGGCCCTCCACACGACGGCGGGCCACGACGTCGTCGCCGACCTCGACGTGGTCGCGACCACCGACGAGACGGTCCGTCAGTTCGAGGGCGTCCCGATCCGCGAGGTGCGCCAGAACCTCGTCGAACCGGTGAACAACGCGTTCCCGATCGAGAACTCGCTGGTCGTCGAGACCGACGACGGACTGGTCAGCGTCGGCGGCCAGGCCTGCGGCCTGGGACCGTATTACGAGGAGTACGCCGCCCGCGAAGTGACGATCAGAGACGCCTGACGGCGGTGCGAGCGGCCGTCACTCCACTGCCGCCATCGCTTCTTCGAGCGTGAACGCGCCCTCGTAGAGCGCGCTGCCGACGACGACGGCGGCCGCGCCCGCGTCCCGGAGCGCTCGCACGTCCTCGACGGTCGCGACGCCGCCGCTGGCGATCACGGGGATCTCGACGGCGTCGACGACGCGCCGGACCGGCTCCGTGCGGACCCCCGCCAGCTGTCCCTCCACGTCCACGTCGGTGAAGAGAATCCCGCCGGCACCCAGCTCCGCGTAGCGGCTCGCGGCCTCGGCCGGGTCCAGCCCGGTCCCCTCGGTCCACCCCGAGACGACCACTTCGCCGTCCTTGGCGTCGAGGCTCACGAGGACGCTGTCGGGGTGTGTCTCGCTGATCTCGGCGACGATCTCGGGGTTCTCGACGGCCGCGGTGCCGAGGATGACCCGGTCGACGCCCCGGTCGAGCAGGTCGATCGCGTCGTCGGCGGTCCGGATCCCCCCGCCTAGTTGCACGTCCGCGTCGACCGCGTCGAGGACGGCGTCGATCGCGTCGGCGTTGGCTCGTTCGCCCTCGAAGGCACCGTCGAGGTCAACCAGGTGCAGCGTCGTCGCGCCGGCCGATCTCCACCGTCGGGCGGCCGCGACGGGCTCGCCGTAGCGCTTGCCGGTCCCGCGTTCCCCACCGACCAGCTGGACGACCTGCCCGTCCTGCATGTCCACCGCCGGGATCACCGCAAACTCCGGAAACATACGCGTCAGTGTGCCGGCGATCGCTGAAAGGGTATCGGTGTTCCGGCCGTCGCGTCCCGAACGCTTATGCGCACGTCTACTCGATAGGGAGACATGTCACGATCTTCCGGTCCCGGGCTGCTCGCTCGGTTTCAGGCGGCCGTCCTCGACGAGTCGTCGGCGTACCGACAGTTCGTCCGTGCGACCGGCGTCGCGACCGCCGGACTGGCCGGGGCCTACGCCCTGCTCGTCTTCGGGGTCGTCGACCTCGGTCCCGCCGTCGTCTCGACGTTCGAGATCGCCGTCGGCATCGCGGTCACGCTGTTCGTCCTGATGGGGATCGTCCAGTTCGTCGTCATCGCGCGGGCCTACGAGTACGGCACCGAGACGGTCGCCGAGACCGCCGAGCAACTCGAACAGGCCGCCGAGGAAGTCGAGACCGTCGCCGACGAACTCGACGAGACGGCCGCGACTGTCGAGGACGCCGCCACCGATGTCGAGACTGCCGCCAAGGAGGTCGACGAGGCCACGGAACAGGTCGACGAGGTCACCGACACGGTCGCCGACACGGACCCCGATACCGCTGAAGACGCCGCCGAGCGGGTCGGTGAAGCGACCGAACGCGTCGACGAGGCCACGGCGAAAGCCGACGAAGCCACCGAGAAGGCCGACGAGGCCCGCGAGAAGACCGGGACGGCCAAGGAGGTCGCAGACGAGGTCAAAGAGACCGTCGAGCGCGAACGCGAAGTCCTGCCGGAGAACGAGCCCGGCGATGACGACGGTCGGGACGCCGACGACGCGAACGACAGCGAGACGTGAGCGTGTGACACGTGAGTACTGGACATCCGCGAAAGCGGGTGTCGGTACCCTTTAACGGCCCTGGGACGTGCCACGGATATGGTCGAAGTACTGTTTTTGATCGGTATTCTCGTCGCGATCTTCGTCGGGTTCAACATCGGTGGGTCCTCGACGGGCGTCGCCTTCGGTCCGGCCGTCGGCGCAGGGACCGTCTCGAAGTTCGGTGCCGCCGCTCTGATGACGATCTTCGCGCTGGCCGGGGGGCACTTCGTCGGTCGCGAGGTCGTCAAGACGCTGGGCAGTGGGATCGTCGAGTCGGAGTTCACGATGACCGTCAGCATCGTCGTGCTCTTTTTCATCGGCTTCGCGCTCTTCCTCTCGAACGTGGTCGGGGTGCCCGCCTCGACCTCGATGACGGCCGTCGGTGCGATGGCGGGGCTGGGGATCGCCCAGGGGACGCTCAACTGGGAGGCGATGGGCGAGATCGTCTCCTGGTGGCTCGTCTCGCCGGTGATCGCGTTCTGGATCAGCGGCGTCATCGGCCGGTACTTCTACCCGGCGCTGGTCGAGCGCTTCGCGATCCCACAGACAGACGGCTCACTGATCGCGCTGGATCGGTCTGGCGCGATTCCACGCCCCACGATGGGCGAGAACACGACCCCACGGGAGCTGGTCGGGACGCTCCTGGTCGTCGGTATCGGCTGTTACATGGCCTTCTCGGCGGGCGCGTCGAACGTCGCCAACGCCGTCGCGCCGCTGGTGGGCAACGGTTCGCTGGAGATGACGCCCGCCATCCTGCTTGGCGGTGGCGCTATCGGGCTGGGAGCGTTCACCATCGCCCGTCGAACGATGGACACTGTCGGCAACGACCTCACCGACCTGCCGCTGCTGGCGGCGCTGCTGGTCGCGACCGTCAGTTCGACGATCGTCACCTTCCTCTCGGCGCTGGGCGTGCCGGCGAGTTTCGTCATCATCGCGACGATGAGCATCGTCGGTCTGGGATGGGGACGGGCGACCCGCACGACGACGATCTCGGACACCGTCACGGGAAAAGGGGAGACCCCGGAGGTGTCGGTCGGCGCACTCACCGCCGACGCCCCCGACGCGCCGACCGTCGGCGGCCAGGCCGGCACGCCGAGCGAGAAGCACAAACAGCCGATCGGCGAGCCTGAAGACATCCCGAAAGCGGCGGACCTGTTCGAACCGGAGACGACCGCGAGAGTGATCCTCACACAAAACTTCGTTCCCGCAGTCGCGACGCTTGCCGCCTATCTGGTGTTCAAGTTCGTCCCGATTTTTTGACCGAATTCCGGCGGCCGCTCGGGCGGAACAGCAAAGTCTAACAGTGCGGGGGGCCAACCGAACAGGTGATGCCCACAGTTGAGTACCTCAACTACGAAGTAGTGGACGACAAAGGCTGGGACATGTACGACGACAGCGTCTTCGAAGACGCCGCCGACGCCGACCTCTCGGACGAGGACTACGGCACGCTCGAAGTCAACGAGGGCGAGTACATCCTCGAAGCCGCTGAAGCCCAGGGCTACGACTGGCCCTTCTCGTGTCGCGCCGGTGCCTGTGCCAACTGCGCAGCCATCGTCGTCGAAGGCGAGATCGACATGGACATGCAGCAGATCCTCTCCGACGAGGAAGTCGAGGAGAAGAACGTCCGTCTGACCTGTATCGGCAGCCCCGACGCCGACGAGGTCAAGATCGTGTACAACGCAAAGCACCTCGACTACCTGCAGAACCGCGTCATCTGAGGACCTGCTGTTCTCGGCCACGGATGGCCTGGGGGTAACGACCCCGCTTTCTCCCCGCAAGTGATATCTTTGTGGGCCGATATCCACCGCTCGTGTTATCCTCGACGTTCGACAGTCTCGTTACCGTCCCCGGCATCGGGGTGGCAGCACCGGCCTCGGATCTCCTCCGACTCGTCGCGATCCCCGTGTTCGGGTGGGCGGCCTATCGCGACGTCAAGACACGGCGGGTCCCGACCAGGGCATGGCTCCCGCTCGCGGCGCTCGCGGTCGTGTTGCTCGTCTGGGACGGGTACGGTGCGTACGTCGGCGGCGACCGGCTGTTCTTCTTGCAGGCGGCGATCAGCCTCGGGTTCATCGTCCCGCTGGTGACGGCGTTCTGGTACATGGGCAGCTTCGGCGGGGCCGACACGAAGGCGTTCTACGTGCTGGCACTGCTCTTTCCCGCCTACCCGATCTACTACCTGCCGACGACGACGCTGCCGACCTTCCAGCCCGCGATCGGCGTGTTCTCGCTGACGATCCTCTCGAACACGGTCGTCGCGGGGGCGCTGTATCCGGTCGGCGTCGCAGTCTCGAACCTCGCTCGTGGTCGCGTCGGGCTCCCGATGGTGATCGGCAAGCCCGTGGCGACGCCGGCGTTGATCGAGGAGTACGGCCTCCTGCTGGAGACGCCCGACGGCTTCACCCGCCGCGGGCTCGACCTCGACGCCCTCCGGATGTACCTGCGCTGGCGAGACTGTACGCTGGCCGATCTGCGCGCCGATCCGGCGGCCCACCGGGACCCCGACAGCCTGCCGGCGGTCCCCGGCGAGGTCGGGGACGGGAACATTCGGACCGACGGCGGCACGACACCCGACCCCTCGCCCACCGACCACGACGACCCCTGGGGAGCCGAGGCGTTCCTCGACGACGTCGACGGAGCGTACGGCACCACGCCCGAGGGACTGCGCGACGGTCTCGACGTGATCGCCGCCGAGGACGAGGTGTGGCTCTCGCCGGGCATCCCGTTCCTCGTGCCGACTTTCGCCGGACTCCTCCTCTCGGTTACCTACGGCGACGTGCTGGTGTCGTTGCTCAGGACGCTGGGGCTGGGCTAGCAGAAGACCTATGCGGCGGACACGCGTTCGCCCGCTCATGAGCGACGGCGAACTCGCCTTCGACGAACAGGACCTCCTGCCGGCGGTCGCACAGGACGCCGACACCGGCGAGGTCGTGATGCTCGCGTACGTCTCCGAGGCGGCCCTGGAACGCTCTCGCGAGACCGGCTACGCTCACTACTACTCGCGCAGCCGCGACGAACTCTGGAAGAAGGGCGGGTCCAGCGGTCACACGCAGCGAATCGAGGAGATTCGGATGGACTGTGACGGCGACGCGATCCTCTACCTGGTCGACCAGGAGGGCGGTGCCTGTCACACCGGCTACCGCTCCTGTTTCCACCGTACGGTCGACGGCGAGGTCGTCGGTGAGCAGGTGTTCGATCCCGACGACGTCTACGAGTAGATGGCCGACGCTGACGCGGTCACGCGACTCCGGCGAGCCGACGCCGACCGGCGGGCGGCCCGCGAGCGCGTGGATGCGGTCGGCGAGGACGCGCTCCGGGCACTCCGGACGGCCTGCGAGGAGCTTCGTGCGCTGCTGACGGAGTACGAGGGTCGGGCGACCGGCGACGGCGACTTCGCGGCCTTCATCGAGTTCCAGGACCGGATCGCCCACTTCACGAACGACCTCGACGAGGAACTGCCAGAGCGGACCGTCTTCGAGGAGATCGACGAGCGCCTCCAGCAGCGCCGGCTCACCGAGGACGACTTCGCGGCCGTCCGCGAGCGCATCGACGCCGCCGCGGAGACGGTCGACCCCCTCGTCGAGTGGGAGGACGCCCGCGAGCGCTACCGGGAGGCCAGACGCGCCGCGCGGCGTCGCCTCGACACCGTCGGGGACCAGATCGACGACCGCGAGCGCCTGCTCGAACTTGGCGAGGCCGACCTCGACGCGCCGACCGAGCGGCTCCGCGACCCCATCGAGCGCTACGACGAGGCCGTCACCGACGCGTTCGACGCCTTCCGATCGAACGCGTCGGCCCGCGAGGTACTCGACTTCGTCGAGACGACGGCGCTGTACCCGCTGGTCCCGTTTCGCGAACCGCCCGAGGACCTGCTGGCGTACGTCCACGGCCACGAGGCGGGCACCGAGCCGATCCCGCAGCTGCTCGCGTACGCGGCGTACTCGCAGTCGAAGCTGGACCACTACGTCGCGGACGCCGACGCCCTCAAGCGATCCGTCGCGACCCGCCAGACCTACCTCGAACGGCTCGACGCCGACCCCCTGACCGTCGGCTGGCCCCCGCCTGACGCCGACACGCTTCGCTGGCAGTGCAACGAACGGATCTCGGTCGTCGCCCGGTTCGCCCCGGACGTGGTGAGCGACCTGCGGGCCGTCCGGGCGCTCACTCGCCGGTCGGACTACGATCGGCTGCGAGACAGTGCCGTCGCTCGCGAGCGTCTGACCGACGGGGAGCGAGAACGGCTTCGGACGGGCGCGGTCGCGGACGAACTCGCCGACCTGCGGGCCGAGCGCGACGCGCTCCGTGACGCGCTCGACGAGCTGTCGCCGCTGGCGTGATCGCTCACCCGTCTTCGCGGACTCGATCGATCGGGTCGGCGAAGGTCGACAGCAGCTCGTCTGCCCGCCCCTGGGTGTGGGCCTCGGCGTAGATCCGGACGACGGGCTCGGTCCCGGACGGGCGGGCAAGCACCCACCCGTCGCCGTACTTCAGCCGGTAGCCGTCGGTCGTATCGAGGTCCGCGACGGCCTCGGTGGCGGCCGCTTCGACGGCGTCGAGCATCGCCGCGCGCTCTGTCTCGTCTTCGTACTCGACGGCCGCGCGGACGTTGACGTAGTCGTCGAAGCGGGCGGCGATCTCGCTGGCGGGTTCCTCGGCGACGAGTTCGAGGAACTTCCCGGCGGTGTAGGCCCCGTCGCGGGCGATCCGGTAGCCCGGGAAGATGATGCCGCCGTTGCCCTCGCCCGCGACGCTGACGGTCTCGCCCGCCGCCCGGAGCTGCTGGATCTGCGTGATGAGGTACGTCGAGCCGATCCGGGTCAGCGTCAGCTCGGCGTCGGCGGCTTCGACAACGTCGACGAGGCGCTGTGAGGCGTTGACCGCCGAGACGACGTGATCGCCGGGCTCGACGGTCGCCTCGACGAGTGCCGCGAGTGCGGCGTCGCCGTTGATCGTCGTCCCGGTCTCGTCGACGAACACCGCACGGTCGGCGTCGCCGTCGTGGGCGATGCCGAGGTCGGCGTCGGTCGTGCGGACGTACTCTCGCAGGTCGGCGAGGTGTGGATCGATCGGTTCCGGATCGCGGCCTGGGAAGTGGCCGTCGGGCTGGGCGTTGACGGTGTGGACGGTACAGCCAAGCTCTCGCAGGAACGTCGGGCTGGTGTGACAGCCGGCTCCGTGGCCGGGGTCCACAACCACGGTCAGCTCCGCCGCCGCGATCGCCGTCCGGTCGACGGCGTCGAGGACTTCGGTGACGTAGTCTTTGCCGGCTCCGTCGACCGCCCTCGTCCGGCCCAGCCCGTCCCACTGGACGGTGTCGAACTCCGTGGCTTCGAGGCGATCCTCGATGTCGTCGAGGACGGCCCTGTCGAGTTCGACCCCGTCCGCGCCGATCAGCTTGACGCCGTTGTACGCTGGCGGGTTGTGCGAGGCGGTGATCATCATGCCGGGGACGCCGTGACGAGCACAGTAGGCCTGGAGGGCGGGCGTCGGCGCTTCGCCGAGCAGGTCGACGGCGTGGCCGGTGCTGGCCAGCCCGCTGGCCGCGGCGTCTGCGAGCATCTCCCCGCTGGTCCGCGTGTCTCGTGCCAGCGCGATTCGGTCGCCGTCCCACACCGAGCCGGTCGCCTGTGCGATCTGTAGGACGTACGCTGGTGTCACCTCCTCGTTTGCCACACCTCTGACGCCGCTGGACCCGAAGACGTGCATCTCGCTGGGCACTCGTGTGCCGACCGGCTTAGGGCTACCGCCTCCGTCGCTTTCGACGACTGGATCTCGATACATGTGAACTACCACCACCCTTTTGCCCGCACGCAGTGTACACACGCTGATATGACCCCTCCGGTCGATCGGGTGCTCCTCGACTACGCCCAGGACAAGATCGCCGTCGTCGACCGAGACGGGACCTACCAGTACCTCAATCGAGCGGCGAAGTCGATTCTGGGGTACGATCCCGACGATCTGGTCGGCGAGAACGCCTTCGAGTACATGCATCCGTCCGATCGAGACCACGTTCGGGCCCGCTTCGAGGAGACGATCGCCGTCGACGACGAGTTCGTCGACGTGACCGTCGAGTATCGTCACCGCCAGCGCGATGGGGGCTGGGTGTGGCTGGAGAGTCGGATGTCGAACCTGACGGACTCGGAACTGGGCGGGTACGTCGTCAGCTCGCGAGACATCTCCGACCGGATCGCGGCCGAACGGGAGCGCGACGAGACCGAGACCCGGCTGCGAGAGCTGGCGGCAAACACCGACGACGTCCTCTGGATGTTCAACGGCGACTGGTCGGAGCTGCTCTTTCTCAACCCTGCCTACGAGTCCGTCTACGGTGGCTCGATCGACGCCGTCGAGGCGGATGTCGACGCCTTCATCGATCGTGTCTACCCCGAGGACGTGCCGGCGGTTCGCCGTTCGATGGCGGCCCTCTCTCGGGGCGAATCGGTCGACATGGAGTATCGGGTCAATCCGGGCGAGAACTACAACCGCTGGGTGTGGGTCCAGGCGGAGCCGATCGTCGAGGACGGGGAAGTCGTCCGCATCGTCGGGTTCACCCGGGACGTGACCGATCGCAACCGCCGGGAGCGCCAGCTCGCCGTCGTCGACAACCTCCTGCGACACAACATTCGCAACGACATGACGACCATCCTCGGGCAGGCGGAGCTGATCGCCGACGACCCCGAGGTCGACGCCCCGGAGCGGGCCGCCGTCATCCGGCGGGTCGGCGAGGCGCTCCTCCAGACGACCGAAAAGCAACGCGAGACGCTGCACCTCTTTCGGTCGCCCGCCTGTCCGACGACCGTCGACGTGGCAGACGCCGTCGACGCCGCGCTCGCGAGCGTCCGCGTTCGCTACCCGGCGGCCACGATCGAGACGACGCTCGCCGACGGACTGGTCGCGAGCGCGCTCTCGGAGGTCGAGGTCGCGCTCTCGGAGCTGATCGAGAACGCCGTCAAACACGCCGAGAGCGACGCCCCGACCGTCCGGATCTCCGGGCGCGTTCGCGACGACGAGGTCGA
Source organism: Halomicrobium sp. IBSBa (assembly GCF_017612575.1). Classification (NCBI taxonomy): domain Archaea; kingdom Methanobacteriati; phylum Methanobacteriota; class Halobacteria; order Halobacteriales; family Haloarculaceae; genus Halomicrobium; species Halomicrobium sp. IBSBa. The sequence goes on along the minus strand of NZ_JADPQC010000002.1, from coordinate 74,987 downwards.
GATCCGGATCGACGACGACTGCCCGCCCCTGCCCGAGTTCGAGTACCGCGTGCTGACCGGCGACAAACCGATGAGCGACGTGTACCACAGCACCGGGCTGGGGCTGTGGCTGGTGTACTGGATCGTCGACCTCTCGGACGGTCGGGTCGAGTTCGTCACCAGCGACGAGACGGGCAACACGATCACCGTCGTCCTGCCGCGCGCGCCCGCTCCGACGCCGGAGTGACGCCAGCGTTCGCGGTCGCTACCCGTTGCAATCGGCTTAAGGTCGCCCGCACACGCAGGTCGTGTATGAGCGATCTCCCCGAGGAGTTCTCGTGTACCATCACCAACTGGGAGTACATCTACGGCCTGTGTCGCCACGTCGCCAACGACGTGAAGGCCGCGGACTTCGAACCGGACGTGGTCGTCGCGCTGGCCCGCGGGGGCTGGTTCGGCGGGCGCTGTCTCTGTGACTTCCTCGGACTGGACGACCTGACGAGTCTGAAGGTCGAACACTACGTCGGCACGGCCCAGTCCGGCCAGGAGGCCCAGATCAAGTACCCGATGCCCGACGACTCCGTCGCCGGCAAGGACGTGCTGGTCGTCGACGACATCGCCGACACCGGCGAGTCGATCCAGACCGCCGCCGACTACGTCCGCGAGGCCGACCCCGCCAGCGTCCGGACGGCCACGCTCCAGTTGCTCGACACCAGCAAGCACGAGCCGGACTTCGTCGGCGAGCGCCTCGAAGAGTGGACCTGGGTCGTCTACCCCTGGAACTTCGTCGAGGACATGATCGAACTCCTCTCGGGACTGATGGCAAAGAGCGACCAGCGAGTCCACGACGAGGACGACCTGCGACACCTGTTTCGCGAGTACCACGGCGTCGAACGCATCCAGATGGAGATCGCCCAGCCCAACCGCCTCGACGAGGTGCTGACCGAGATGGAGCGACGCGACGTGATCGAGTGGGCCGACGGCGGCTGGCGGCTCGCGGACTGAGACGGATTGTCGGAGCGATGTCCGGTGATCGCTTCCCCACCTCGGGGTGGGGAAGTCGTTCACCGGAACGGGCGACACGATCCGTACGGGGCGACCCTACCGACCGGACGCGACGCCGTTTCAACGCCTTTTAGCGCCCACACCGCAGACTGGCGGTATGGCCAACGACGAACTCATCGCCGCGCTGCGGGACGCTGACGCCGTCAAGTACGGCGAGTTCGAACTCTCACACGGTGGGACCAGCGACTACTACGTCGACAAGTACGTCTTCGAGACGAACCCGGAGTGTCTGGCACTGATCGGCGAGGCCTTCGCCGAGACGCTCGCGGGGGCCGACTGGTACGCCGACGACACCACGCTCGCGGGCGTCGCACTCGGTGCGGTCCCGCTGGTGGCCGTCACCAGCGTCGAGACGGGCACGCCGTACGTCATCGCCCGCAAGCAACAGAAGGAGTACGGCACCGCCAACCTCATCGAGGGCGACCTCACCGAGGGCGAGGAGGTCGTGATCCTCGAAGACATCGCGACGACCGGCCAGAGCGCCGTCGACGCCGCCGAGGCACTGCGTGAGGCGGGTGCGACGGTCTCCCGGGTCCTCGTCGTCGTCGACCGGGAGGAGGGTGCCGCCGAGAACCTCGCCGAGCACGACCTCGAACTGTCCTCACTCGTGACGGCGTCGGATCTGCTGGCCGACCGGCCCGGCGACGCTGCCGAGTGAGCGCCAACTCCTCAAAATACCAACTGGTCGCCGCCGTTCTCGTCACGTTTAACAGCGACAAGACTGAGTGACAGGTAGATGGGCGTATTCGAACGATTCTTCGGACTTGACGAACACGACACCGACGTTCGGACGGAGGTGCTCGCCGGTCTGACGACGTTCCTGACGATGAGTTACATCGTCGTCGTCAACCCCTCGATCTTGGGACAAGCGATCGACATCGCTGGCCGGACCGACGCACAGACCAGACAGATGCTCACCGTCGTGACGATCATCGCCGCGGCGGTCGCGACGCTCGTGATGGCGTTCTACGCCAACCGTCCCTTCGCGCAGGCACCGGGGCTCGGCCTGAACGCCTTCTTCGCGTTCACCGTCGTCCTCGGGCTCAATGTCCCCTGGGAGACCGCGCTCGCCGCCGTCGTCGTCGAGGGCGTGCTGTTCATCGTCCTGACGATGGCCGGTGCCCGCGAGTACATCATCAGACTGTTCCCCAAACCGGTGAAGTTCGCCGTCGGAGCGGGGATCGGCCTGTTCCTGGCGATCATCGGGCTGGAGGCGATGCACGTCGTCGCTTCCGACCCCGCGACCTTCCTCCAGTTCAACCCCGTCTTCGCCACCGATCCCGTCGCGATCATCTCCGTCGTCGGCCTGTTCCTGACGTTCGCGCTGTACGCCGCCGACGTGCCCGGCTCGATCGTGATCGGGATTGTCGTCACGACGCTCGCCTCCTACGCCGCCGACGCACTGGGCTACGTGCCCGCCGACCCCACCGTCCCGTCGCTGGAGGGCGTCTTCCTCTACACTCCCACCTCGCTGACGGGGACGACCGACGTGGTCTACTCGGTGGCGGGGTACGACATCACGCCGCTGATCGGCGCGTTCCTCCGCGGGTTCTCGAACGTCGACGCACTTGGGTTCTCGCTGATCGTGTTCACGTTCTTCTTCGTCGACTTCTTCGACACCGCCGGGACGCTGACGGGCGTCTCCCAGATCGCGGGCTTCCTCGACGAGGACGGCAACCTCCCCGACATCGACCGGCCGCTGATGGCCGACGCCGTCGGGACGACCGTCGGCGGGATCATCGGCACCTCGACGGTGACGACCTACATCGAGTCCTCGACTGGCGTCGAGGAGGGTGGTCGGACGGGACTGACGGCCCTCGTCGTCGCCCTCCTCTTTCTCGCCTCGCTGGCGCTCGTGCCACTCGCCGCGGCGGTGCCGCTGCACGCCTCCCATATCGCGCTCGTGGTCGTGGCGGTGCTGATGCTCGCCAACATCACCGACATCGACTGGTCGGACCTCTCCCAGTCGGTTCCGGCCGGCCTGACGATGTTCATCATGCCCTTCACCTACTCGATCTCCTACGGTATCGCCGCCGGCATCATCTCCTACCCGATCGTCAAAGCGGCACAGGGCGAAGCCAGCGACGTCCACGCCGGCCAGTGGGTCCTCGCGGCCGCGTTCGTCTTCTACTTCTTCGTCCGCACGAGCGGGCTCCTCGCCGGCCAACTCTGATCTGCTGGCTCTCGCTGGCGATTCGGCGCTGCCGGCGTGGCTGTGTCCGGACGCCACACACCACCGTGGTCCTGATATACCGCGAGCTTCTACCTTCTCTCGATGACGAACCTCGAACTGTACGAACTGGAAGGCTGCCCCTATTGCGCGAAAGTGATCGACAAACTCGACGAACTCGACCTCGACTACGAGTCACACATGGTCCCGCGCTCTCACGACGAGCGCACCGAGGTCGAGGAGATCTCGGGCCAGACCGGCGTCCCGGTCCTGGTCGATCCCGACAACGGCGTCGACGGAATGTCCGAGTCCGACGACATCGTCGAGTACCTCGAAGAGACGTACGGCGGCGCAGCGTAAGGAGTGTCTTCGTCCACGAGCGAAGCGAGTGGACGGTCTTTTCGCCCACGTTTTGCGACGAGTGGTCCGGGAACGGCGTGACCGGACCCGAGGCGGAAAAGGTGGGTCTGATATCGTCGAGTACCTCGAAGAGACGTACGACGGCGCAGCGTAAGGAGTGTCTTCGTCCACGAGCGAAGCGAGTGGACGGTCTTTTCGCCCACGTTTTGCGACGAGTGGTCCGGGAACGGCGTGACCGGACCCGAGGCGGAAACAGTGGGTCTGACATCGTCGAGTACCTCGAAGAGACGTACGGCGGCGCGCCACTGCCGGCTGTCACCGCGTCACGATCGTCGCCACCCTGAGCGGCGAAATATCGACAACGGACGAGATCAGCCGATCAGTCTGTCGCAGTCCGTGGGGTCGAACTGCTCTCGCAGCAGCGTCACGGTCGAACTGTTCAACCCCACGGCGACGTGGTCGATGTAGCCACGCGTCTGGTAGTCGTCCCGGCCGCCTTTCACCACACCCGCCGCGCTGTCTCCGGAATTGCCGTCGTGTGGCGCTACCACTGGCTTCTCTGCGATCCCCGCGTTCGTTCGGAGTTGATACTTCGCGCGGTTCCCGGCTTCTTCTCGTACGCTCACCTCGCCGCTGCCGGTGAAACCGCTCACGCACGAGTCGGCATACGCTGGATCAAAGCTGACCGAAGCGCTGCCCCGACTGCCGGTGTCGTCGAAGCCCATGCGCTGCATCAGACCGCCACCGTACCCGGCCTGCATCGCGAACGTCTCGCTCTCGCCGTCGAGTGTCCCGATCAGGGTGCCGTCCTCTGCCTCCCAGTCGTCTGGATAGTCGAGGAACGAGCCGTCGTCGAGCGACATGTGGAACTTCGTCCGGACGCCGTTTTGCTCCGCGACTGTACACTGGATCCGGTTCTGTGAAGCCGCGGCCGATCCGCTGAGTCCCAACAGTCCGCTGGTAATTGTCAGACCAGCCCCGACCGATTTGAGTGCTTGTCTCCGTCTCATTGACACGATTGATGGGTGTGGCCGAGGGATAATAATATTTCGTATTGGGATAAATTAATGCTATTCGATACTATTTATCGGACAGTAGCGTCCAGACGCTGCCAGTACTCGCGGTCTATCCGCTGGTGAGATGGCGATTTCTCGACAAGAGAGCAGGCGACGAGGCCGGCGTCGTCAGGCGACTTCTTCCGGATCCTCGCCCCGTTCCATGATCAGGTCTCGCAGGTCGTCGGCGTCGTCGATGGCCTCCATCTCCGACTCCTCGATGATGGCGGTGCCGTCGACGGACTCCCGTTTGAGCTCGTCGACCACGTAGATCGAGCGGGTCCGGGTGACCTCGCCGACCGAGGACATGATCCGGGCGCGCTTCTCGGCGGTTTTGGTGAACTCCGAGCGACCGGTCAGGACCTGCTGGCGCTCGTGCTCGTTCTCGGAGACGGTCTTGAACGGCGCTCGGTCCGTCGGGTGGACCTCGAAGCCGATTCGGGTAAAGACGGTCACGAGCGACTCGTCGGCCGGATCGATGTCCGGGTCGTCGGGGGTGTCGTCCTCCTCTCGGACGGCTTCGGCTCCCTCGAGGACGCTGACCGGCGACGTGAGCGGCGCGTCGAACAGCTCTTCGAGCTCGGCGGCCACGTCGACGGAGGCGTCCATCCCGTCCTCGTACTTCGAGACGGTCCGGCGGGAGACGCCCAGTTCCTTTGCGAGTCGCCCCAGCGACCAGTCCCGGTCCTCACGGGCGTCCGCGAGGACCTCGCTGTCGATGTTGACGTACAGCCCGCCCGGCGCGGCGTAGATCAGCGGCGGGACCTCCTCGACGAACAGGTCCATCGCCGTGTCCGGCGACAGCACCGGGACGCCGTGTCTGAAGTAGACGACGCCGGGTTTGAGTTCCTCGTCGCGGGTCCGGAGGCCGACGACCATCGGCGTCGCGTTCAGGTAGGTCCCCAGGCGTCGCATCTCCGCGCCGGTCATGGCGTCGAACGCGTCGATGTTGCCCAGGATCTTCACCAGCAACACGTCCTCCCCGCGCCGCGCTGCAACGTCGAAGCTCTTCGGCCGAATCGCACACCGGTCGCTGACGAGGAAGCCAGCGTCTTCCAGCATCGCCGTGACGTTCTCGACCAGTGCCGACCGTGACATAGTACTCTGTCCCTCTCTATAACACAAGATATTCGCTGCATATATGCGTTGCGCCGGGATAGGACGGCTGTATCTCCAGTTCTCGTCTACTGGACGACAGGTCGACGCGCTTGCGGGCTCACCGACAGTCGAAACGCCGAAAGTGTCCCGTAGCGTAGCCGACGGCGTGACGGTCATCGGCCTCGACGACACCGACTCCCGCACCGAGGGGATGTGTACGACGTTCGCAGCCACGCGGCTGGCAGAGCGCATCGAGGCCGCAGGTGGGTCGGTCCAGCGGACGCTGCTGGTCCGACTCGACCCCGCCGTCGAGCACAAGACCCGCGGCAACGCCGCGCTGGCGGTCCACTGTGACGTGTCCGCCGATCGCGCACTCGATCTCGGGGCCGACGCACTCGCCATGGCGGCCGACGATCCCCGGACGAACCCCGGACTGGTCGTCGCGGACTGTGATCCGGCGGCCGTCCCCGAGCCCGTCGCCGACCACGCCGAGGCTGCCGTCCACGAGCTACTCGACGTCGAGACGGCCCGCCGACGGATCGCCGACGCCGGCTTCGAGTCGACGGCCGTCGGCAACGGTCGCGGTCTGATCGGCGCACTCGCCGCGGTCGGTGCCTGGCGGGCCTTCGAGGACTGGACGTACGAGCACATCGCCTACCGCGAGCGCGACCGCTGGGGAACCGAGCGCTCCGTCGACGCCGACTCTGTCTTCGCCGCCGCCGACCGCCACTACCCGACGGTCTGGGACACCGTCGATCACGCGTCGGGATATCCGGTCTGTGTCCCCCGGACGCCGTGTCCGATCCTCTACGGCATCCGCGGCGACGATCCAGAGGCCTGTCGCAGCGTCGCGGCGGCGATCGACGGCGAACCCGTCGCCCGGACGCGGACCTTCGTGACGAATCAGGGGACCGACGCTCACCTCCGGTCGGCCCCGCTGGACGCGCTGACCGACGGCAGTGCCTACCGGACCGACGGGACCGTGGTCGAGCCACCGGAAACGCGGGAAGGTGGCCACGTCTTCCTCACACTGGCCGACGGGGACGCGACGGTCGAGTGTGCGGCCTTCGAGCCGACCAAGCGCTTCCGGGACCAGGTCCGGGCGCTCCGTCCCGGCGACGTGCTGACGGTCTGTGGCGAGGTCGGCGACGGCACGCTCAAACTGGAGAAGTTCGCGCTGCGTGATCCCGTCCAGACGGAACTGGTGACACCGGAGTGTCCGGCGTGCGGCCGATCGATGAGCAGCGCCGGGCGCGATCAGGGCTACCGCTGTCGAGACTGTGACACCCACCGCGACGGCAAGGTCGAGCGCTCGCTGGCCCGAGCGATCGGGCCCGGCTGGTACGAAGTCCCACCGGTGGCGCGGCGTCACGTCGCCAAGCCCCTCGTCCGCGGCGGCTTCGACGGCCCGTGCCACCCCGAGCGGTGAGTCGCTGGCCACGGTGCCCACAGGCCGCGACGCGCGTCAGGACGTGACGGCCGGCAGCGTGAGACTCCGCCGACGCTGGTGTCGGATCGTCTCGATGCAGTCGGCGGCGTCGGCCAGCACCGGACACGTCGCCGTACACTCCGCGTAGAGGAACTGGACGAGAGTCTCCCCGGAGATGCCGACCAGCTGTGCGGTCGAACGGCCGTGGAGCAGTTCCTGCCTGGTCTGGGCCACGTCCTCACAGACCGCTTCGAGTGACTGCAACTGGTCGTCGATCCCGCTGCGATCGGGGCTGTCCGCCGCCGTGAGCCGTGCCCCGAGCTCGGCCGCCCGCGATTCGCAGTCGTCGAGCCGGTCGCGAGCCCGACACAGCGAGTCCCGTTCGGTCCGGAGCGTCTCCAGGTACGTCGTCCGCTCTTCGATCGCCTGCTCGGTGGCCGCCAGCAGGGCGTCGTGGACCGGCGGCGTCACCCGTCCGGTCTCGAACACCTGGACGGCGACCTCGGTCCCCAGTTCTGCCTCGAAGTTCTGCCGCAGCGTCTCGCCGTACTCGGCCTCGAAGTGTGGCACCGACAGGACCGTCTCGTCGTAGGCCTGTCGAATCGTGCGTGCCGCAGCGTCCGTCGGCGCGGCCGTTTCGAGGGCGACGACGCCACCGCCGCCCGCCTGGACGCCGGGGTCTCTCGGACTCGTCGGATCGAGCGTCCGAACGCGGGACCGAAACCGCTCGAACGCGGACCGTTCGTCGCTCGCGTAGGTTACTTCCCGGTCGAGCAGTTCGAGCGCGTGCTCGATCCGGGACTGGCGTGTCTCTGGCATAGTTTGAGTGGCTGCTCCGCTCGTAGCGGTGGCGACGGAACGGGGGATGTAGGCGGTTGCTATGTGTCCTATATACCGCTCCCGACGCTACAGCGAACTGACCGCCAGGAACAGCCAGGCCGAGTGGGGAATCCACTGCTCGGCCCAGCGCCAGCGGTGCGCGTGGTCGTCGCCCCAGGGCTCGGGACAGTAGGCGATGTCGGCCTCGTTCTCGAAGCCGGCGGTGATACCGTTCTGGACGCCGCCGGGGACGTTGCGGAACTGGCGGTGGTAGGTCGGTTCCGGCGCGCCGACGCCGTGGACCATGCAGACGCCGAAGGGGTTCGATCCGAGGATCCAGTCCAGTTGCGCCTGGGCGAACTGATCGAGACGCTCGCCAAGTTCCGCATCGAGCTGTGCCCGCGACCGCGCGGCAGCGGTCGCCAGCGATGCGATCCGGGCGTTCTCGCCCTGCCACCAGTAGCCGGTCTCGTTCTCGTGGGGCATGAAGAACGACGCACGCGGTTCGTCCTCGTCGACCGGTCTGGCGTACTGGCGCGGGTAGTCGAAGGGGTTGGTGACCTCGTCGCCGATCGTCGTCTGGAACGTCCAGAAGCGCTCGATCGCGTTCGCGACGGCGTCGTCCAGCGGCCCGTCGGCGTCGACCTCCCGGTAGCGCAACAGTGCGACGATCGGCAGCCCCTCGTCGGACGCGTGATAGAAGGGACGGTCGTCGTCGTCCGCACGCCACCACCCGTCGTAGCGATCGTCGCTCGTCTGGCGGTCGAGCAGCGACTGGGCGCGCTCTCTGGCGGCCGTCCGGAACCGATCGTCGTCCGTGGCGGCGGCAAGCTCCGTGGCGGCGAGCAACGCGCAGTAGTCGTCGATGACGTTCTCGGTCCCGTCGTCGAGGTACGCCGTGTTGTGGGCCTGCAGGTGGTCGAACCCCTCGATCGCGGCCTCGCGGTAGGTCTCACGGTCGAACGCGCCCGGTCCCTCGACCTGGCTGGCGCGAGCCAGCGCGGCGATCGCGACGCCCCCGCCCTGTCGGTATCCGGCCTCGTAGTCGGCCGTCTTGTGTCCCTCCTCGGTCTCGTACGCACAGATCTCCCGCCGGTCTACGTCCTTGGACCACTGGTCGAAGACGGTCATGTAGAAGTAGCCCGCGTCGTCTTGCATCCGGACGAGGAAGTCCGCGCCGTGGTGGATCTCCTCGCGCAGTCGCGCGTCGAGTTCCCCGCCCAGCCTGTGGTCGCCGTCGTGTAGCCTGTCCCGCCCGTCGGCGAGTCCCCAGGCGACGATCGGGACCTGCTGTGGGTTGAAGTAGTTGGCGTAGCTGAGGTGACTCAGATACTTGCTCATGTCGCCCGAGGCGTCGTACCAGCCGCCGTGTACGTCGACCGTCCCCTCGCGGTCGCCCACGAACGGCACCGACCGGTCGGCCCGGTCGTACTCGCCGCTGGCACGCTGGGTCTTGCAGTAGTACAGCAGATCGGACAGGAGCGTCTCCTTGTGGAGGTCTTCGCCGATCTCGAAGCGCCGCGAGTGGGCCTCGCCGGCCCGGAGCGTGTACTCGCCGGGGTCGGAGAGCGAGGAGAAATCGAGCGTCCAGAAGACCCACTCTCCCCAGTCGGCGACGCCGCCGACGAACTCCGGCGTCCCCTCGAAGACGACGCCGTCCCCGTCGTGCAACACGAAGCGATCGAGGTCGCGGTGCTCCGTCGCGCGACAGACCGCTCGTTTCGGACCATCGGTCTCGTAGCCGAGTTGGTTGACCAGAATCTCCATCGTCCGTATCTTTGCCCCCGTCCGCTTAGCTTTAGGGTCGGCTTACACTGTCGGCTGTCACCGTCACGAGACAGTCTCGCCCCCGAGTCACGACACACGTCACTGATCGGCGGCCGGCCGTCTGAGGCCCCCGGAAGCCGCCGACTGCCGGTCGTTTCAGACGCCGACACGCCGGTAGTCGCTCTGTAACAATACCGCTCGGGAACCAATCCGGTGCTATGAGCCAGCCATCGTCGGGCGACCCCAATCCGTCGATCGCCCCGGAACCACTCCCCCAGGAGGAGTTCCCCAGCGAACAGCTGTCTGCCGTCGTCGAGGAGCGTGCGGACGACTCAGAGCGGTGTATCCTCTATCCCGAAGACATCGATCCGGTCGACGCCGAGACCCACTGGCTCGCCGTCGACGCGTCGTTCGCCGTCGACGTCGCCGACTGCCGCTAGTGGTTCTGTCCGGACAGGACGACCACCACGTCCTCGTCCGCCGTGATCGTCCCCGCCGCTCGAAACCGCTCTAGCCCGGCCACCGCGGTCGCACAGGTCGGCTCGACCTGATACCCGGCCCGTGCGAGGCGGTCGTGGGCTCGCTCGGTAGCTGCGGCGTCGACGGCGACGGCGGTGCCGCCGGTCGCGGCGAGAGCGTCGAGCAGCTGGTCGCCCCGTGCCGGTCTGTGGATCTGGATGCCGTCGGCGACCTCGTTGGCGTCGTCGGTCCCGCCGTCACTGGCCGGCTGGCCGGCGGCGATCGGCGCGTAGCCACTGGCCTGTGCGCCAAGCAGGCGTGGCACTTGCTCGGTCCAGCCGGCCGCTCGCAGCGCCCGGAAGCCTCGATAGGCCCCGAGCAGCAGCGTCCCGTGGCCGACGGGGACGACGACTGCGTCGGGCACCGTCCAGTTTCGCTGGGCTGCCACTTCCAGTGCCCAGGTGGCCGTCCCGGCGAAGAAGGCGGGCTGCCAGGCGTGGCTGGCGTACCAGGCGTCCGCCTCGTCGAGGGCGTCGTGGCAGGCGTCGGTCACGTCCCCGCGAGTGCCCTCGATCCGGACCACGTCCGCGCCGGTCCGCTCTATCTTCCGGAGCTTCGTCGGCTTGGCGTCGGCCGGGACGTAGATCTCGGCGTCGATCCCCGCCCGCGCCGCGTAGGTCGCGATCGCCAGCCCGGCGTTGCCAGAGGAGTCTTCGACCACCCGCTCGACGCCCAGCGCGTCGGCCTGAGAGAGCGTGACCGTCGCCCCGCGATCCTTGAAGCTCCCCGTCGGAAAGACCGAGTCGAGCTTGAGCTGGGCGTCGAACGCCGCGTCGTCGACCAGCGGCGTCCACCCCTCTCCAAGCGAGACGTGCCGGTCGACCGGGAGGAACGACTCGAAGCTCCAGAGCCCACGATCACGGTCGAGTGTCGCCGGGTCCGGCGGGTCGTCGGTGTCGGGCAGCGGGCGCTCGGAGTAGTCCAGGGCGTGGCCACAGGCACAGCGCCAGGGGCCGTCGGGTCCGTACTCGCGACCACAGGCTTCGCAGTGGTACATGGTCGTGGTGTCGGGTCGCCGGTACGGAAAACTGTCGCCCGGCTACACCGAGTCGATGTCGGTCCCGACCGAACAGACGTACTCGCCGGTCGCGACCTGGGGGAGGCGTCGAGCCCGCCAGAAGATCCCGCTGGAGCGGGCAGTAACCACGTCTTTCTGCTGGCCGAACACGTCGGTGATCGTGTACAGCGTGTCGCCGCGTGTGACACGGTCGCCGAGCTGTTTCTGGAAGTCGACGAGACCGCCCGCCGGGGAACCGTACTGGTCGAACCCCCGAGCGCGAGTCTGGGCCTCGACGCTGTGCGACTCTGCGAGGAACCCGTAGTACCGTAACACGTTGTACACGCCCTCGACGCCACGCTGGATCGACTGCTCGTCCCAGCCGACACAGCCGCCCAGCTCGGGATCGATCGTCGGCACGCCCTCGTCCGGTGCGGCCCGCGCGAGCTGGCCGTCCGGGCCCTTCTGGTCGAGGATGTACCCACAGCCAAACACCTTCGCCAGTTCGAGACACTCGTCGTGGAGGCGGTGGCGAGCGCCACAGCGGACGCGACACTCGTCGATCATCTGCGAGGTCGACCCCTGGTGGAGATCGACCACGAGATCCGCCCGCGTGGCGGGGTCGAACGTCGCCGCGGCGATCCGCTCCGAGGACGTGCCCTCGTCGTTGCCCGGGTACGCCCGGTTCATCTTCGTGTCGTCGATCGGGTTCCGGTGCTCTGCCACCTGGAAGGCGTGGTAGTTGACGATCCCGACGACCAGAATCGTTCCGGAGATCTCGGCGGGATCGAGCCGTGGGACGACCCGCTGGACGACGCCGACGCCGTTGAGTTCGTCGCCGTCGCTCGCGGCCTGGAGGTACAGCGTCTTGCCGTCGTCGGCCCCGTTGACGACGGCGACCGGCAGCCCGACCTCGCTTCCGTCCCGTGTTTCGCCGACTGCCAGCCGTCCCGTGTCCGTCTCGCCCGGCTGGGCCGTCGCCGTCCCGAGGGTAACCATTTGAACGACTTTGGGTGGCCGGGACTTTTACTGGTTCGGATTCGCGCCGTAGCGAACCCGCTCGCGGTCGTGGGCTGGCCGGAACCGACGGCTCCTTATTCGGGCCGTCCCAAGGGACTGCCGTGTCAGAGAGTCAGCCCGACACCGGCCCCGGCGCGCTCGTGGCAGCGCTGAACGTCCCGACTCACGCCAAGCGCGGCTTCTTCCTGGCAGCGCTGCTCACTGCGGCGGTCTTTGCCTTCTTCGTCGTCATCCCCGGAGCCCAGCGGCCGGCGGTGCTGTACACCGGGCTGGCGTTCGTCCTGTTCGTCTCGCTGGGTGGGCTCATCACCGCGGTGTTCGTCGCCGGCTCGGCGATCCGCCAGATCCGGTCGCTCTAGTCGCCGGCCAGCCCCTCGAACCGCTCGGCACCACTGCGCGTCCCCTTCGCGATCAGTACGTCGCCGGCTGCCAGCGTCGTCTCCGGCCCCGGCGACACCTCCCAGTCGCCCCCCTCGCGTCCGGTCCGATCGCTCGCGCCAGCGTGACGAACGGCGATGATCCGCATGCCCGTCTCCGTCTTGACCTGCCGTCGTCCGATGGTGGTGCCGTCGAGGGCACTGTCGGCCGCGACCGGGACGCTGACGATCACCTCGTCGGACTCCCGGACTGCCTCGGCGACGACGGGGTGTGTTGAGAGGCCCCGCAAGACGCCTTCGCTGATCTCCAGTGCGGCGTCGGAGATCACCTCCGTCGCCCGAGCCAGGTGGACGAGCCCGCGCAGCGAGATCGGGTCGTCGTGGCGACCGGCCGCCTGGAGCGTCCAGGCCTCGAACCGGGACTGGAGGGCGTCGACCTCGGCTTCGAGTTCGACGACCTCCTCGGCCAGATCCGTGTCGTCGAACAGCACCGCGCCGTAGGCCAGATCGACGGCTAGCTCGCCCATGTCTTTCATCAGCACGATCGAGTCGACGGCCCGTTCTAGGTCCTCGATGTCGCTCTCGGGCGGTGCCGGTGGCTCGTAGCTCTCGCCGGTCGCGTCCCGATACACCTCGCCGATCCCGTCGTCCGGGCCGCGAAAGAGCACCACGTCGCCGGCCGCGACGGTCGTCTCGGCGTCGGGGTTGAGGAGCCAGTCGCCGGCCCGCCGGACCGCGATGGCGCGGACGCCGGTCTCGGTTTCGAGGTTGAGATCGCCCAGCGTCTCGTCGGCGAGTCGGGACCTCGGTGCGACGGTCGCACGGACGATCGTCTCGACGGCCTCCGGGAGCGTGGCCCGCATCGCCTCCGGCAGGCCGATGTCTTCGAGCACGACCTTGGCGATGTCGCCGGCCGCGTCGGAGATCTTCTCCGCGGCCCCGACCATCCCCAGCACGGGTGCCAGCGCCTCGGCGTCTTCCGTGTTCCGGGCGGCCATGAGCAGACTCATGCGGGCGCGCAACTGCAACACGTCCATCTGCTCTTCGAGTTCGAGCACTTCCGCGGCGACCTCGTCGCTGCCCAGCAACACCGCCGAGTACGAGAGATCGATCAACAGCTCGGCGGTGTCTTTCATCTCGGCCAGCACCGCCTTGACGCTGACCGGCTCGTAGGCCACCTCGGTCGACATGTCTCCACCTGCGCGGGGGGCGGGCAAAAGCTATTCGCCGTGGCGGCCTCGCCGACGCCGAGTCGTACGTTCCGAATCACCGTTCTGTCGAACTCTGTGCGGTGGTCGGAACGATCGTCCACTGTCGGCCCGATCGATGGCTAAACGTTCAAAAATCACCCACACAGACCGGGGCAAGCGACGCACAGAAAGACAATGTTTTTCCCGGCAGGTAAAAAACTCTCTGCGTATGTCCGACGACCTCAAGCAAGGTCTGGAGGGTGTCCTCGTTACCGAGTCGGAGCTCAGCAAGATCGACGGTGACGCGGGCAAACTCGTCTATCGTGGCTACACGATCGAGGACCTGGCGACCGGCGCAAGCTTCGAGGAGGTCCTGTATCTCCTCTGGCACGGTCACCTCCCGAACGCAGCGGAACTCGACGAGTTCACCGACGCGATGGTCGAGGAGCGACACGTCGACGACGACGTCATGCAGACCGTCGAGCAGCTCGCCGACGCCGACGAGAACCCGATGGCCGCACTCCGAACGGCGGTCTCGATGCTGTCCTCGCACGATCCCGACGCCGAGGCCGACCCGACCGACCTCGACGCCAACCTCCGGAAAGGTCGCCGGATCACCGCCAAGATCCCGACCGTGCTGGCTGCCTTCGCCCGGTTCCGTGACGGAAAAGACGCCGTCGAACCGCGGGAAGACCTCTCTCACGCCGCGAACTTCCTCTACATGCTCAACGACGAGGAACCCGACGAGGTGCTCGCCGAGACGTTCGACATGGCGCTCGTGCTCCACGCCGACCACGGCATCAACGCCTCGACGTTCTCGGCTATGGTCACGACCTCGACGCTGTCGGATCTCCACAGCGCGATCACCTCCGCGATCGGCACGCTGAAGGGATCGCTCCACGGCGGCGCGAACCAGGACGTCATGGAGATGCTCAAGGAGGTCGACGACGCCGAGCAGGACCCGATCGACTGGGTGAAGACCGCACTCGACGAGGGTCGTCGCGTCTCCGGCTTCGGTCATCGCGTCTACAACGTCAAGGACCCGCGAGCGAAGATCCTCAGCCAGCGCTCGAAGGAACTGGGCGAGGCCGCCGGCTCGCTCAAGTGGTACGAGATGTCCACCGCCATCGAGGACTACCTCAAAGAAGAGAAGGGTCTGGCCCCGAACGTCGACTTCTACTCGGCCTCGACGTACTACCAGATGGGCATCCCCATCGACATCTACACACCCATCTTCGCGATGTCCCGCGTCGGCGGCTGGACGGCCCACGTCCTCGAACAGTACGAGAACAATCGGCTGATCCGCCCACGCGCTCGCTACGTCGGCCCGACAGACCAGACGTTCGTGCCCCTCGACGAGCGATAGGCGGCCGTCCGGTCTTTTCGGCCACGTTTCCGAACAGACAGCTGTCGTTCTCACCGATCTGTTCGCGTCAGAAGACGCCAGCTGTCGCCATGATCGCCGCTCGCGAGTTCGCTCCAGAAGACGCCAGGACTGGGATTTGAACAGTTGCGAGACGTTCCGGGCCTGCGGTCTCACTCCGTTCGACCGTTCCGGGGCTGCGACTCGCGAGCTCAAATCCCAGTTATCACCGCCTCCGCCGCTCACGGAAGCCGAGAACACGCTCTGCGGTTCTCGGCGTGATGTTCGCTCCAGAAGACGCCAGGACTGGGATTTGAACCCAGAATCCCGAAAGGGAACACGCTTTCCAGGCGTGCGCCTTACCGTTCGGCCATCCTGGCACGCGTCGATACGTCGGCGGGCGTGTGATTAAGGGCTTTCGTTCTCGCCTGGCCGACGCCGGGCGTCGAGGAGGCGGTCGCGGACGACGGTCGTCAGTGCCGTGGTGGCGAGGCCGACCAGCAGGGCGACGCCGGCCTTGACGCCGACGGTCACCGTAGCGGCGGCGAGTAGCTCGTAGCCCTGGACGAGCACGAGAAAGGACAGCGCTCCGACGACGCCCCACAGCAGGCTCTCTCTGGTCCGATCGTCCATACCGACGCTGTGGGTCGGGCAGCCTTTACTTCGTCGCAATCGCCTCGATCTCGACGCCGACGCCCTTCGGGAGTTCGTCGACGCCGACGGCGCTGCGGGCCGGGGGCTCGCTCTCGAAGAAGCTCTCGTAGGCGTCGTCCATCGCCTCGAAGTCGTCGATGTCGTCGAGGTACACCGTCACCTTCAGCACGTTGTCGAGGCTCGTGCCCGACGACTCCAGGATGGCCTCGACGTTTTCGAGGGCCTGCTGGGCCTGTACGTCGATGGCGGCCTCGTCGAGCAGGTCGCCCTCGGGGGTCAGCGGGATCTGTCCGGCCGTAAAGACGAGGTCGTCGGTCGTCGTGGCCTGACTGTACGCTCCGACCGCGGCGGGGGCGGCGTCGGTACTGACAATCCGTTTCATACGTCAACGCGCGACCGGCGAGGGCATAAATGTGGGGCGCTACACAAGCACTTCGACCTCGAAGCCCGCGTCTTCGAGCCGGTCGAGCAGCTCCGCGACGTGGTCCGGTCCCCGCGTTTCGAGATCCAGTTCGACCTCGGCGTCGTTCATGGCGATGTCCCGCGAGGTCCGGTCGTGCTCGATGCCGTAGACGTTGACCTGGGCCGCCGACAGCACCTCGACCAGTTCCTCCAGCGAGCCCGGCCGGTCCTCCAGGACGGTCCTGATCTTGCAGTACCGGCCGGTCTCGACCAGCCCTCGCATGATGACGTTCGTCAGCGTGTTCAGGTCGATGTTGCCCCCACAGAGCGTCGGGACGATCGTCTCGTCGTCCTCGTAGTCGAACTTCCCTTCGAGCAGGGCCGCAAGCGGGACCGCGCCCGCTCCCTCGGCCAGCGTCTTCGACCGCTCCAGCAGCGTCGTCAGCGCGACGGCGATCTCGGGATCGGAGACGGTGACGACCTCGTCGACGCGCTCTTCGATCACCTCGAAGGTCCGGTCGCCGACGGTCCGGGTCGCGATCCCGTCGGCGATGGTCTGGACCGAATCGCGTTCGATCCGGTGGCCCTTCTCTAGGGACTCGGCGACGCTGGATGCACCCTCGGCCTGGACGCCGATCACGCGCACGTCGTCGTCCTGGCCCTTCAGCGCCGTCGCGATCCCACTGACGAGGCCGCCGCCGCCGATGGGGACGACGACGGTGTCGACCCCGGGCAGGTCCTCGTAGATCTCCAGCCCGATCGTCCCCTGGCCGGCCATCACCATCTCGTCGTCGAAGGCGTGGACGTAGGTCCGGCCGGACTCGCGCTCGATCTCGTGGGCCTTCTGGGCGGCCGCGTCGTAGTCTCGCCCGTGGAGGACCACGCGACCGCCGTAGTTCTCGGTGGCCTGGACCTTCGAGACGGGGGCGCGTTCGGGCATGACGATCGTCGAATCGACGCCGATCCGGGTCGCCGCCAGCGCCACGCCCTGTGCGTGGTTGCCCGCGCTGGCGGTGACGACGCCCGCCTCGCGTTCGGACGCCGACAGTGTCGCGATCCGGTTGGTCGCGCCACGGATCTTGAACGAGCCGGTCCGCTGGAACAGTTCGAGTTTGAGGTGTACGTCCGCGCCCGTCATCGACGAGAAGGTGTGCGAGTAGTCGAGCGGGGTGTGTCGAGCCGTTTCGGCGACGCGATCGCGGGCGGCCAGCACGTCATCGAAAGCGAGCATACTGGCAGTTACACCCCGGTGCTTGTTACTGTTGGCGCGACAGCCGTCGCTGGGCGACGTTCGGGGAAGGGGAACGAAATGGATGGTGCCCACCACCGATGGAGGGTGTGCGAGTGATCCAAGGACACGAGATGGGTTAAAAGCGATGAAAGCGGAGTGAAAGTGTAACCGCAGGACGGGAGACGGAGCGAACGAGCGTCTGACACGTGGCTGCCGGCCGCTCGGTGCAGGGAGAACCGTTTTTACCGAGGTCGATAAGACTGGTGTAGATGGACACCTGGAAGCGACGGACTGCGCTGTACGTCGTCGGGCTGATCGGCGTCATGCTGGGCTTTACGCTCGTCTACGACTACGGCATGAGCGCGTTCGACGGCCGGCCACGGACGTTTCTGGAGGCTCTCCAGGTCGTCGTCGAGACGTTCACCACCACGGGGTACGGGTCAGACGCCAAGTGGGAGAGCCCCGAGATGCTCCTGCTCGTGACGGTGATGGACATCACCGGCGTCGTCATGATCTTCCTGGCGCTGCCGGTGCTGCTCTTTCCGCTGTTCGAGGAGGCCGTCTCGACGAACGTCCCGACCACCGTCGAGAACGACATCGAGGACCACGTCGTCATCTGCACCTACACGCCTCGCGGGGAGACGCTCGTCGGCGAACTCGACACCTGGGGGGTCGACCACGTCGTCGTCGAACCCGACCGCGAGCGGGCGACCGAGCTCTACGAGGACGGCCACCGCGTCATCCACGCGGACCCACAGTCGGTCGAGGGGCTACGGAACGCGGGGCTGGCAGACGCTCGCGCGCTGGTCGCCGACGCCGCGGACGAGGTCAACACCAGTATCGTCCTCACGGCTCGCGAGGTCGACGACAGCGTCTCGACGGTCAGCGTCGTCGAGGAGCCAGACCGAGAGCGGTACCACGACCTCGCCGGAGCAGACCACGTCGTGTCGCCGCGTCGGCTGCTGGGCGAGAGCCTCGCCGGAAAGGTGACGACGAGCGTCTCGACGGCCGTCGGCGACACCATCGAGATCGGACAGGACTTCGACATCGCGGAACTGCCGATCCACCGCGGCAGCGATCTCGTCGGTCGCACGCTGGCCGACAGCGAGATCCGCGAGGAGTCCGGCGTCAACGTCATCGGCGCGTGGTTCCAGGGCGAGTTCGAGAGTCCGCCCTCGCCGGACGCGACCCTCGACAACGGCACCGTGTTGCTCGTGGCCGGCCGCGAGGACCAGCTCCAGCGACTCAAGGACATGACGCTGTCCAGCGTCCGCCAGTTCGGCCACGGCGAGACCGTCGTCGTCGGCTACGGCGAAGTCGGACGGACCACGGCACGGGCCCTCGACCGGGCGGGGATCGACTACACCGTCCTCGACCACGAAGACAAGCCCGGCGTCGATGTCGTCGGGGACGCCACCGAACCGGACGAACTCCGGGCCGCCGGCATCGCGGACGCTCGCACCGTCGTGCTCGCGCTGTCCGACGACACCGACACCGAGTTCGCCACGCTCGTGGTCGGCGACCTCAACCCGGACGTGGAGATCATCGCCCGCGCCGAACAGACCGAGAACGTCCAGAAGATGTACCGCGCGGGGGCCGACTACGTCCTCTCGCTGGCGACGATCAGCGGCCGGATGCTCGCCTCGACGATCCTGGCCGACGAACAGGTGATCTCGATGGACGAGCAAGTCGAGATCGTCCGCACCGCGGCCGACAAACTCGCCGGACAGACGCTCGGACAGGCCCGTGTCCGGGCGCGGACGGGCTGTACCGTCGTCGCGGTCGAACGCAACGGCGACGTGATCACCGACGTTGGTCCGGACGTACACGTGGCGGACGGGGACGACCTGGTCGTCGCCGGCACCGACGACAGCGTCGACCGGTTCCGTGCCATCTTCGACTGATCGGGCGTGTTAGCGGTTTCTCGCCGATCTGACGGCGGTACCACGGAGGCAGGGAGGGCTCGTCCTGATTGCGGTCACTTCACAGCCCTTTCGGTCCCTGATCGCGTGTCTCCCGATAGATGCATCCCTCTCGTGTGGTCTCGCTGTGTTTCCTGGGAGTCAGTCTCCTCCTGGTCGCACAGCTCGGTGTCGTCTCTCCGTTCGCGCTGACCCTGCCCACCGTCGTCCAGTTGCTCGGTGCCGCCATGCTCATGCTGGGGAGCCTCTACGGACTGGTGCGGTACGAGGAGAACCCGATCGTCACCGAGTACGGCCCTGCAGCGTACCTCTTGATCGGTACGAGCCTGTTCCTGTTCGTGGCGCTGGCGCTGTCGATCGGACTCTCGCTCGGTGTGTGACCGGTCCAGACGCGCCCCTCGGGCGTCTCGCGAGCAGGCCGCTGCCCCCGACAGCTAATACTGCCGGCTGTACCTTCGTGAAGATCTTCGCCACCCCGGGGTGGCGAAATCGTTCACAGATGTACAGCCGGGAGTATAAGGGCACGCCGGGCGAGGGATCGACTATGACCGACTACCGCGCCAACTACGCGATGGTGTCCTTGCAGGAACAGCTGGGGCCGGACCCGAACGCGCTCGACGTACCGTGGGCGACGTTCTCGGCCGACGAGAGCGACGTCCACACCTTCGAGGTGCCGACGGCCGATCCCGTCGAGCCGTACGTCCAGATGCAGGTCTACGACGTGGGCAGCTACGACCACGAGCTGTTGATCAACGGCCAGGCGCTGTCTGGCTTCGACCTCCCGACGGAACACGGCTGGCAGTACTGGATGGACACCGTCACGTCGGCGCGCCTGCGCGAGGGCGAGAACACGCTCCAGTTCCAGCGCGATACGACGACCGACGACAGCTTCGTCGTCGGGACGCTCACCGTCAACTGGAAGGAACCGGTCGACTAGGGGCGTATAAAAGATGGGGGAGTCGGGGACCTTCCCGTGGCAACACTTCCCACGCTATTCGTGTCGTTCGGGCGTCGTCCCCCGGTTTCTGGTCTCCTGACCGTCGATCCGTCGATCCCGGCGACGGGGTAAAACACACACTTTTATATAGAAGCACATTCAATCAATCGAACGATTATGAGCCAGCGGCAAATGCAGGGTCAGCCGATGATCATTCTGGGAGAGGACTCCCAGCGGATGAAGGACAAGGACGCACAGAGCCACAACATCTCGGCGGCCCGCGCGGTCGCGGAGTCGGTCCGATCGACACTCGGTCCGAAGGGGATGGACAAGATGCTCGTCTCCTCGCTCGGTGACGTGACCGTCACGAACGACGGCGTCACCATCCTCACGGAGATGGACATCGACAACCCGACGGCCGAGATGATCGTCGAGGTCGCCGAGGCCCAGGAAGACGAGGCCGGCGACGGCACGACGACCGCCGTCTCCATCGCGGGCGAACTGCTGAAAAACGCCGAGGAGCTCCTCGAACAGGACATTCACCCGACCGCGATCATCAAGGGCTTCGACCTCGCGTCGACGGAAGCCAAGAACCAGATCGGCGAGATCGCCACGTCCGTCGAGCCCGACGACGAGGCACTGCTCAAGAAGCTCGCCGAGACCTCCATGACGGGCAAGGGCGCGGAACTCAACAAGGAGCTGCTCGCCCAGCTCATCGTCGACGCGGTCAACGCCGTCACCGTCGAGGCCGAGGACGGCTCGGTCATCGCCGACCTCGAGTTCCTCAACATCGAGACCCAGACCGGCCGTGCGGTCTCTGACTCGGAGCTCATCGAGGGCGCGGTCGTCGACAAGGACCCCGTCCACGAGGAGATGCCGACCACCGTCGACGACGCCGACGTGCTCCTGCTCGACACGCCGATCGAGCTCGACGAGACCGAAGTCGACGCCCAGCTCTCCGTCGACGACCCGAGCCAGCTCCAGAACTTCCTCGACAAGGAAGAAGAGCAGCTCGAAGAGATGGTCGACGCCATCGCCGCGACCGGCGCGAACGTCGTCTTCTGCCAGAAGGGCATCGACGACATGGCCCAGCACTACCTCGCAAAGGAGGGCATCCTCGCCGTCCGACGGGCCAAGAAGTCCGACATCGAGTTCCTCCGAGAGGTGCTCGGCGCGAACATCGTCTCCGACGTACACAACGCCACCGCCGACGACCTCGGCCACGGCTCCGTCCGCCGGGACACCGAGGAAGAACTCTTCTACGTCGAGGGCGAGGGCGACGCCGCACACGGCGTCACGCTCCTCCTGCGTGCCTCCACCGACCACGTCGTCGACGAACTCGAACGCGGCGTTCAGGACGCACTCGACGTCGTCGCCTCGACGGTCGCCGACGGCCAGATCCTCGCCGGTGGCGGCGCACCCGAAGTCGAACTCGCCAGCCGCCTGCGAGACTACGCGGACGGCGTCGAAGGCCGCGAACAGCTGGCCATCGAAGCCTTCGCCGACGCGCTGGAGCTCATCCCGCGCACGCTCGCAGAGAACGCGGGCCTGGACTCCATCGACTCGCTGGTCGACCTGCGCGCCGCCCACGAGGGTGGCGACGTCCAGGCCGGCCTCGACGTGTACAGCGGTGACGTGGTCAACACGCTCGACGAAGGCGTCGTCGAGCCCGCCCACGCGAAGCGACAGGCGATCTCGTCGGCTGCCGAGGCGGCGAACCTCGTGCTCAAAATCGACGACATCATCGCCGCTGGCGACCTCTCGACCAGTGGCGGCGACGAGGAAGGCGGCCCCGGCGGCGCGCCCGGCGGCATGGGCGGTATGGGCGGCGGCATGGGCGGCATGATGTGAAGTTCGGTCGAGAACGACACACCACCCCAAACGCCGTAATCTGACGCCCGGATCGTCCGCAAAACGCGGTTTCTCTCCGTCTGCGATCGAATAGCGGTTGCGCCATCGTTTCGACTCGAACGTCCGTCCAGCCGACAGAGTGCAGACAGCGCCGACGAGAACACAGACACCTGTCGCGCTATGAGATGCGTGTTACTGCAAGTACTTTTCAGACGATTGCTGGCGGTAGAAAGAGTATTACACAACTAAGAGAGCGACATATATAGTCCCGTATAGAACAGGTGTGAAAAGAACCAATAGCATGCGGAAGATACGATGACGCGTTGCTGCAAACCCATATAATAGCGAGTACGTAGCAGAATCAAGTGCGAAAAGTTTGAGATACCAGAGCCCTCGAGAGACACCGACACTGCCAGGCGACGCGGTCGAGGACACCGCTGAATCGAGTGTCACCAAGAACAAAACGAACAAAATAATGTTGTTACTAATGTAACCCCAGAAGAATACTACTGGGATCTCCCACAGCGACACCTCGGTTCGGAAATAAGTGTAGGAGAGAGTGCCGATGATGACCGGGAACGCAATAATGGAGGTTATATTTAGTATTCGTAATGAGCTCGGAATAGAGATGGTATTCGTGTGCGTGGCGAACGATAGAAAACCGCCGGTAATGAGGACGATGATTGCTGGGACGAGCGATCTTCTCGGATCTATCGCGATAGTCTTCCAATTCACATCCATCTTCATTTATTATTTATTTCGTTTGTTTCATAACCTTCAACACTATTCGACTGAGTGATACTACCCTCGTTATATTGAATGTCACTCACTCTAATATTATTAACATCTTCTATGACACGCTGTAGATCCCAAACCGATTCTCCTTTTTCGTGTAGGAAGGAGCTTTACGGTAGTATGTGCGCCACGATATGAGAGAGCAACCGGAGAGTGACCGTTGGACCAACGCACAGGAAACCTGGTGACCCGCGAGGCTCGCGGCTGCGGTCGTCGATCACTCGTTCGCTCCATCTACCACGTCCGTTTTCACCTGCACCACACTTTGACCGATCTTCGTTCGCTACAACCCGACAGCAACAGCTCTCACGGCGCACCGACGAGCACGAACGTGCTCTCGGTGTCGCCGTTCTGGATACTGCGGGTCGCGTCGGGCGACACTCGGAGCGCGTCGCCGGCGTCCATCTCGACGGCCTCGCCGTCGACGGTGACCGTCGCCGTGCCCTCCGTGAGGTAGTACACCTCCTCGTGGTCTTCGTCGGCGTGGTCGTGCTCCATCCCGCTCCAGCCGGGGTCGCAGTCCAGCACCGTCACGCCCAACTGCTCGGTTCCGAGGGCGTCTCGCAGAAAGTGCATGCTCTCGGCGCGCGGTTCCACGTCCTCGTAGTTGACCAGCGTGTGGGACATCACTCGGTACGTCGACTGCCAGCGTCAAAGGCCTTGACCCGGCGGCGGACGATCCACACACCGACCGCACGACAGCAGTGCGATCGGATACGCATCCGTTTGCGGTGGCTCCGCTCGGTCGTGCAAATAGTTCTCACAGGAGGCTGTGGGACCGCTCCGTACGACTCTTACATACGTTGATGTGGTCTCCCTCCGAGCGACCGGTGTATGTCTCAGTCACGGGAACGACAGGAGGGCGAACGGGTCTGTGCGTCGTATCCGCTGGACGTTTCGGTCGTCGAACTCCCCGCGGAGGAGGGGTCACAGTATCGGTTCGAAGCGCCGGACCACTGTGGGAAGACCTTCGAGGACGAGGAGAGCGCGCTGCTGTACGCCGACGTGTACTTCGACGTCAACGGCTTCGCGGAGGTCGGGACCGGCGGTCGGGGTATCCCGCCGGAAATCGTCCAGGCCGGCCGGGACACGCTGGCGGCGTACTTCGTGACGATGCCGGGCGTCGACGCCCAGTGGGTCGCTTCCTTCTACGGTCACAAGCCCGAGCGGGCCGAACGCTACGTCTCGCGGGTCCGCAAGCGCGCCAGTGAGATCCGCGAGGGCATCGCCGACCGTCAGTGACGCTCTGAACCGGCCCGGTACCTGTACACCTCTCGTCTCACAGCCGACGGCGGGGCGGTCCACCCTCGGACTCTGTCGAAAGCCCGGAATTTTCCCGGCGCTGTGTGAAATCATTTCACAATAGATATCGAGATAGTTTTGATTAGGATCGCCTAGTAATTTCGGTCACAGCGGTACGTCGACGCACGGACCCCTCATATAAACGAGCTTTACCAGCGGTTCCCCGGATCCACCCGCAGATGGTAGATCTCAATCGACGGAATCTAATGGCGAGTTCGGTGGCAGCGGCGCTCGGTGCGAGCGTCGCGGGTGTCGCGAGTGGTGACGAAGTGGGTGAATCGAACACGCCGGGTGCGCCCGGCGTGAACGGGTCGTTGAAGCGATTCTCGACGACCTCCTTCGGCGCGGAAGTGACTGGCCCGTTCGTCTTTCAGGACGGCAGTCTCCTCTACAGCAACCAACACCCCGCGACGGGCGACCGTGGCGGCGACTTCGAAAACTCGGACGTGAAGGCAAACGAAGCGCCCTTCGACCGGGCCGGGGTGGGCTACTTCAGTGGCTTTTCGTTCGAACTGGACGGCGACAACGACGACTTCTCCGAGCTGTCGGTTCCCTCGACGGTCGACGAACAGGGACGGATCCGTTCTTCGGAGGGCGAGTACGTCTTCCTGGCGCACGCTCGGGAAGAGATCCAGGGCGGCGACGAGCGATTCGGCGTCGTCCAGACCCCCGACGGCACCGAGATTACGCAGGACAACTTCGCGGGGACCCAGTACGGCGCGGCCGCGACCAACCCCGACTGCAACCAGTTCATCCCGACGAACGACGACGGAACAGAGGGGTATCTCTACACGAACTGGGAGAACAGTCCGGGCAACGTCACTCGTCTGCCCGTCAGTCGGACCGACGAGGGCGAGTGGGAAGCGGACCTGGAGAACGCCACGAACCTGGCGAACACGGAACCGCTCCGCGAACTCGGCGGGACGCGGATCAACTGCTACGGCGACCGCAGCCCGTGGAACACGATGCTCTCCTCGGAGGAGAACTACGCTCATCCCCGTGTTTCGCTGACCAACACGGTTGGCGACATCGAGGCGGCCGGCACCGGCAAGGGACTCGTCGGCGGCTGTCAGTTCTGGAACCGGCCGAACCCGGTGGGTATCCAGGACGCGATCGACGACTACTACGGCGACGACTCGTGGTTCGTCCAGGGGTACTGGGCGCTGGACGGCGTCGAGTTCCTCGCGTACTACCTCGGCGCGGAACAGGTCGACCAGACCGGCGACAACGAGAACAACACGACGAACCCGATCGGCGACGTGTACCCCAACCCCTACCGCTACGGCTACCACGTCGACTTCCGCGAGCCGGCCGCGGAGACCCCAGAGCCGATCAAGTACTACGTGATGGGACGCGCGGCCTGGGAGTCGCCCGACGTGTTGCCCGACGAGCGGACGGTCTATGGCTGCTCGGACGGCGACAGCAAGGGCATCTACAAGTTCGTCGCCGACGAGCCGATCCCGAGCTACGAGGACCCGATGGACGTCGAGGGGACTCTGTACGCGCCGAAGATCACCAACGACGCGGCCTCGGTCGCCGACGGCGGCGAGCGAAATTCTCCGGCAGCCGTCTCTCTGGAGATCGAGTGGCTGGCACTCGGTCACGCCAGCAACGCCGAAATCGAGTCCTGGATCGCCGAGTACGACGACGTGACCCAGGAGGATTACCTCGAAGCCCACGCCGAGACCGACTGGACCGACGACCTGGCGACTGCGCTCGAAGAGGCCGACAAGACGGTCGTCGAGGACGGCAACCAGAACTACATCACGAACGACGAGATCGTCGAGTGGGCCGACCAGTACGAACAGAACGGCCCGGAGAACGTCGACGAGGCGCTCCGACGCGTGCCCTTCCTCGAAACGCGCGCCGCCGCCAAGGAGATCGGTGCCTCCATCGAGTTCAACAAGGCCGAAGGCGTCGACAGCCAGGACGACGCCGGCCCCGGCGACTTCGTCTACTTCGGCATCTCGGAGTTCAACGACGCCCTCGCGGACGACGAGGGCGACGTGCAGATGGACCGCGTCGACGGCGGCGTCGTCTACCGTGGCCAGATCGAACGCGACTACAACGTCTCGACGCTGGAGCCGGTGATCGTCGGCCCCGACTTCACCGATCCGGCCGCCGACGCCGACGACGCCTTGCGCAACATCGACAACGTCTACGTGATGGACGACGGGCGCGTGCTCTGCTGTGAGGACGGCTTCGGCGGTCCCGCTCGTTCGTACCCCAACGACGGGCTGTACGTCTACCAGCCCGACGCGATCCTCGACGCTTCGGCCGTCGCCGTCTCCCCGGAGGCGACCGGCACCGTCGATCTCACGATGAACGCCGCGCCGGGTGGATTCGCCGGTGGGGAGTTCACCGTCTCGCTCACCGATCCCGAGGTCGCGGCGATCTCCGACGTGACGTTCCCCGACGCGATCGGCCTGCAGAAGGTCAGTATCGCCGACGACGGTTCGAGCGCGACGATCCGCGTCGGCGACATCGAGCGCTCGATCCAGCCCGGCTCACTCGACGTGACGCTTGCCGGCGTCGAAGTCACCGGCAGTGCTCCCGGCACGACGGACCTCGCGGTGTCCGTCGAAGGGATCGACGACGAGGCGGGCGTCGAGATCGGCGTCGAGACCCGTCGCGGGCTCGTCATCACCGGCCCCCCCGCTGCCGGCGGCGGCGCTGTCCCGGAAGACCCCGACAGCGACGGGCGCTACGAGGACGTCAACGGCAACGGGCGCGTCGACTACGACGACGTGGTCTTGCTGTTCGAGGCGATCGACTCCGACGCCGTCCGGCTGAATCCGGCGGCCTACGACTTCAACGACAACGGCCAGATCGACTTCGACGACGTCGTCGAGCTCTACGAGGAGATCTGATCGTCGACCGATGACGACTCGACCGCTCGTCCTCGCCTGCGTCGTCGTCCTGGCGGCCTGTCTGGCGGTCGCGCCCGCCGGAGGCGTCCAGAGCGAGCCGACGCTCACGATCGACGACGCGACGCTGGAACCGGACGGCTCGACGACGGTTCGCGTGGCACTCGACTCGGCTCCGGACGGACTCGCCGGGTTCGAGGTCCGCCTCGCGCTCCGCTCTGGCGTCGCGACCGTCGGCGGTGCCGAGTATCCCGACCAGTTCCGACCGACAACTGACCCCGATGTCGGTCCCGACGGCCGGGAAATCACGATCGAGGCGGCAGACCTAGAGTCCGCAGTCGGCCCGGGTGCCACGAACGTGACCCTCGCGACGGTCACCGTCGAGGCCAACGGCACGGGCACCGCGCCCCTCGCCGTCGAGGCTGCTCAGATCGACGACGACGACGGCGGTCGCGTCGATCCGGGGACGGCGGCGGGCACCATCGCGGTCGATGCGCCGACGGCGACCCCGACAGAGACGGACCGGCAGCCGACCACCGACGCCGCGTCCGGCGGCGAGCCACCCGAGACGGACGCGTCGGGCGGCGGTGCGGTGACGACGACGGGCTCCGGTCCCGGCTTCGACGCTCTGGCCGCGGCGCTCGCACTCGCGATCGCAGCCCTGCTGGGCCGCCGCCGCCGCTAACCTCGGCTACTCGGTCGCGTGGCCCGACTGCGCGAGTTCGTGGGCGCGCTCGTTGCGCCCCCGCCCGACGGCGCGGTAGGTGACCGTCGGGATCTCGTCGACGGCCGCCCGGATGGCCGCGACGCGCTGGCGCATGATCCGGTCGCCCGGCGTCGCGTCGGTCGCCGGGTCGACCGCGTCGATCACCGCGTCGGCGTCGCCGTGGACGTGTAACGAGGCGATCCGCCCGTCCAGGCCCGCGACCGCCTGCACGCTCTCTAACAGCGCGCGGTACTCCAAGTGTGCGCTGGAGACGAACGTCCGAACCGGAAGCGATCCCTCTATCATCGTCTCCGTGCCGTCTTCGACGACGAACCCCACCGCTGCGGAGGTCGGCGTCGCGTTGTCCTGGCCGTAGCGGACGCTCGCGTCGAAGTACAGCAAGAGCGACGGCGGGAGCGGGTCCGTCCGTGGCGTCACGGCGACGACTGGGGCCTGTAGCGACAAGTCGCTGTCGTCCGACGAAACGCTACGTTCAAGTGCGACCGAGGTACAACGTGTGAACGAGCGCCGTTGGTGAGCGAACGAGTGGTTCGCGATCCGCGGGGCGCGAACGTAGTGAGCGCGCCGTTGGTGAGTGAACAGGCAGTTCACGATCCGCGGGGCGAACGAAGTGAGCGCCGTTGGTCCAGTGGTAGGACATTAGCTTCCCAAGCTAATAGCCCGGGTTCAATTCCCGGACGGCGCATTCTCTCGTGACGCTCGTCGCCGAGCCCGTCGTGTCTCGCTCGCGTCCGACAGCCGGCAGTATAAACCTCCCCGTGGCGTACCCCACCCCATGAGCGACGTACCCGACGGATGGGCCGACGAACTGCGAGCGAGTCGCGAGGAGAAAGACGCCTTCTTCGACGAACACCGCCAGTCGCCGATCCCGCCAGAAGACCGCGAGGACTTCGATGGGCTGGACTACTTCGAACCCGATCCGACCTACCGGGTGACTGCGACGGTCACCGTCGCCGACTCGCCCGAGCCGGTCGAGATGGAGACCAGCGACGGCCGGACGGTCCGCTACCGGCGCGTCGTCACGTTCGACTTCGAGATCGACGGCGAGGCGTACGAACTCGCGGGCTACCGTCAGGACGCCGACGACGCGATCTTCGTCCCCTTCCGCGACAAGACGACCGGTCAGCAGACCTACTCCGGCGGGCGCTACATGGAACTGGAGCCCGACGAGACCCTCGCCGACGGCGACGAGGTCGTGCTCGATTTCAATCTCGCGTACAACCCCTTCTGTGCGTTCAGCGAGACGTTCTCCTGTCCGCTCCCACCCGAGGCCAACTGGCTCGACACCACGATCGAAGCCGGCGAGCGGGAGTACTGACGGATCGGCCAGCGGGCTGTCAGACCCGAAACCGGCACCGATTTGTAGCGAGGGTAAAAATACCGGGGCGGTATGACCGTCACGATCATCGGCTCGCAGCTGGGCGACGAGGGGAAGGGCGGCACCGTCGATCTCTACGGTGAGGGTGCCGACGTCGTCGTTCGCTATCAGGGCGGCGACAACGCCGGCCACACCGTCGTCGTCGGCGACGAGACCTACGAACTCTCCTTGCTGCCCTCCGGCGTCGTTCGAGGGAAGACCTGCGTCATCGGCAACGGCTGTGTCGTCAACCCCGAGACGCTGTTCGACGAACTCGACGCCCTCCGCGAGCGCGGCCTCGATCCGGACGTGCGCGTCGCAGAGCGCGCCCACGTCATCTTCCCGTACCACCGGCGACTGGACGGGATCGAAGAGGAGGACAAAGACGAGGAGGTCGGGACGACGGGCCGGGGGATCGGCCCGACCTACGAGGACAAGGCCGGCCGGCGGGGAATCAGGGTCGGCGACCTGCTCGACGAGGAGGTGTTGCGGACGCGACTGGAGTACGTCGTCCCCCAGAAGCGTGCCGTCGTCGAGGACGTGTTCGGCAAGGAATGCGGCGAGGAACTCGACCTGGCGACGCTCTTCGAGACCTACAGCGGCTACGGCGAGCGACTCGCCGAGGAAGGGATGACCGTCAACTGTGGCGACTACCTCCAGTCTCGCATCGACGACGGCGACGAGGTGCTGCTCGAAGGCGCACAGGGGACGCTCATCGACATCGACCACGGGAACTACCCCTTCGTCACCTCGTCGAA
This sequence comes from Halomicrobium sp. IBSBa, assembly GCF_017612575.1. Taxonomy (NCBI): domain Archaea; kingdom Methanobacteriati; phylum Methanobacteriota; class Halobacteria; order Halobacteriales; family Haloarculaceae; genus Halomicrobium; species Halomicrobium sp. IBSBa. The sequence goes on along the minus strand of NZ_JADPQC010000002.1, from coordinate 44,976 downwards.
CCCGACCGCCGGTGGGGCCTGTACCGGGACTGGCCTCGGGCCGACCGAGATCGGGCAGGGCGAGATCGTCGGCATCGTCAAAGGCTACGCCACCCGCGTCGGCAGCGGCCCGCTGCCGACCGAGCTGGCCGGCGTCGAGGGCGACACGCCGGGCTACGAGGGCAGCGAGGGGCAGCGCGCCTCGGACCACGAAGCGGCGCAGCCGCTGAGTGATGCCGGAGAGCGCGAGGAGGAACTCGCGACCTACATCCGCGACGAGGGCGGCGAGTACGGCACGGTCACCGGCCGACCGCGCCGTGTCGGCTGGCTCGACCTCCCGGTGCTTCGCCACGCGACGCGGGCCAGCGGGTTCACCGGCGTCGTCGTCGGCCACATCGACGTACTGGCCGGCCTCGACGAGGTCCAGGTCGGCGTCAGCTACGATCTCGACGGCACCGAGATCGACACCGTCCCGCCGACGACCGAGGAGTGGGGTCGCTGCTCGGTGAACTACCGCACGTTCGACGGCTGGCCCGAGGTCGACTGGGACGCCGTCGCCAGCGAGGGCTACGACGCGCTCCCGGAGAACGCCCGCGACTACCTCGAATTCGTCGAGTCGGAACTGGACACGCCGCTGTACGCCGTCGGCGTCGGCCCCGGCCGCGACCAGACCATCGTACTGGAGAACCCGACGACGTAGCCCGGTCTCGTTCACCGACCGACGACGGCCGTATCAGAAGATGCCGGTGACGAAGCCGATCCCCATGACGACGAGGACGACCGCGGAGAACACGGGGAGATACGGCGCGTACCGCTCGACGCGTTCCTCACAGCGCTGGTAGCCCGCGATCAACAGTATCGTCAGCCCGACGATGCCGACGACGACCGTCAGCGCGTACGCACTCATGAGTTCGAGACACGCGTCCGAACCGGCACAGAGCGCGATGATCTCGAACTCTTCTTCGTGTGCGAACCCCAGGACGAACGCGAACCACGCGATTCCCAGGAGCCCACGGTCGGTGTCCATCTCTCCGTGCGCGTGCCCGCCGCCGACGAACGGGATCACCGTCTTCAGTCGATCGACGAGGCTCCGGTCCGCTCGCTCACGCGACTGGGCGTGCTCGTGAGTGCCGTCGATACCGTTCTGGGGTGATCGTCATACGTGACGAGAGACGGACACGTCTCGCACCCGCGACACGGACACTCCCGTCGGCGTCATCGCTCGACGGTCAACAGCGCGACCCGCTCGGCGACGAGATCCGAGAGCGTGCCACTGGTCGCCGCCAGCTCGGCCTCGTTCACGTCGAAGAACTCCCGCACGAGCTCCTCGTCGTACCGACCGAGCGTCTCGCCCGGTTCGAGCAGGGCGCTGACGGCGTCGGCGGCCGCGCCCTCGCTGCCCTCGCCCGAGGGGTCGTGGACCACGACGACGGCGGGCTGGCTGCCCTCTCCGACACCTATCGCCAGCGCGCGGTTGATCTGGCGGCGACCGGCGGCGTACAGCAGGATCTCGACGGCCCGGTCGCGGGCGATCGACTCGCCGCGGTCGAACGCGCGATCGGCCAACTCGACCGCCCGTTCGAGGTGCCGTCGGTCGACGACGTAGCGGGCGTCGAACGCCTGGACGACGACGCCGTGATCGTCGCCCAGCGATCCGAGTCGCTCGACGAACTGGTCCACGTCGTCGACGGTCGCAGTGCCCTCGATCACCTGCATCAGAAATCACCCAGGCTGGTCTGGTCGTCTGTCGTCTCCTCGTCGTCCGTTCCTCGCTCGTCGCCGTCGCTTCGCTCGTACGACACGTCCTCGGAGGGCTCGACGCCGTCCATCGACGGATCGCGGTGGCCGGCGTTCTCCAGGACGTTCTCGGCGGTCTTGGCCCTGCCTCGCAGCGCCGCCAGCACGACCGACTTCTCGGCGTCCCGGAGGTCGGCACGGCTCTCGATGCCGGCGTCGAACAGCCGTCGTGCGCGCTTGCGCCCGACGCCGCGGACGCCCGCCAGGTCGACTAGCTCTTCGCGGACGCCGTGCTCGACTCGGGTCCGGGCCCGCCGGATGGCCGGCGCGGCGTCGAGCCCGAGTTCGCTCGCCAGCGACTCGGCGGCCCCAAGCAACCACTGGGCGGACTCGACCTTGCCGCGGATGTCGCCGGGGCCGACGCCGTAGCGGTCGGTGATCTCGTCCTCGTCGACCTCGCTGGCCCAGTCTTCCAGCAAGCGTGCGGTCTTGAGCGCGGCGAGCCAGTCCTCGAACCGGTCGTCTTCGAACTCCGACGGCATCCGCCCGAGGAACTCCGCCTCACGTTCGAAGGCGATCTGGCTGTACTCCTCTTCGTCGCCCGAACGGAGGTACAGCTCGTACATGTCCGGGGTGCGCGCGACGAGGTGGTACAGTCCCATCGCAGTCGGGTCGTTGACTGCCTCGCCGTCGCCCGCCTCGTCGGCGAGCTCGCTCGCGGTCGTGAAACCGGCCGGTTCCTCGCTCGCGTCGTCGCCGCTGGCACCAGAACCACCGCCCGACCGCAGGCCGTCGATGATCTCGGCGGCACTCATCGGATCGAGGTAGAGCCGGGACACGGTGTGGCCCAGCGAGGTCGCCGAGAGCTCCTCGCCATCACGCTCCAGAAAGTCGTTGCGCTGCAGGTAGCCCAGCACCTCGTCGACGACCCGTGCCAGCCGGCCGCTCTCGTCGGTCTGGGTGGCATAGAGCGTTCGTTCGAGGAACTCGAGCAGCCCGTGCCGAGAGCGGGCGAACCCACTCGCGACCGTCGCCAGCAGGTGAGTCCGCAGCGCCGGCTCGGCGGCCAGCTTCGACTGGACCGGCTCGGGATCGGCCCAGACGTACCGGTCGAACAGCTCGTCGAGTTCGTCGTGGCTCGCGGCGGGGATGATCGCCTCGCCGTAGGGGTCCAGCCCCGGCCGGCCGGCCCGCCCCATCATCTGGTGGACTTCGAGTACCGAGAGGGGCTGCATTCCGCCAGCGGTGCCGTCGTAGCGTCGCCAGTCCCGGACGACGACCCGGCGGCTGGGCGTGTTGACTCCCGCCGCCAGCGTCGGCGTGGCGCTGACGACCTTCAGCAGGCGGTCGCGAAACGCCTCCTCGACGAGTTCGCGGTGTCCCGACGCCAATCCGGCGTGGTGAAATGCGGCCCCGTCGGCGACGGCGTCGGCCAGGTCGTCGCTCGTCTCGGTGTCGCTCACGTCTCTGATCTCCGCGGCCACGTCCGCGAGTTGCTCTCGCTCTTCCGGAGTCAGGGCCTCGCGGGTGACGCTGGCTAGTCGTCCCGCGGCGGCCTCCGCGTTGCGCCGGGAGTTGACGAACACCAGCGTCGAGCCGTCGTCGTCGAGGGTGTCCCGGACGATGGCGGCGGTCTGCTTCTCGCTATTGTGGACCGGCAGCTCCGACTGGCTGCCGTCTTCGAGGTGCAGCGCCTGTCCGAAGTGGACCCCCTTCTTCAGGGAGATCGGTCGCCAGTCCGAGTCGACGAGTTCGGCGTCGAGCCACTCGGCGAGCACGTCGGCGTTGCCGATCGTCGCCGACAGCGCGACCGTCTGCATGTCGGGGTTGATCCGTCGCAGCTTCGCGAGGGTCACCTCAAGCGTCGGCCCGCGTTCGGCGTCGTCGACGAGGTGGACCTCGTCGCTGACGACACAGGCCAGGTCGTCGAGCCACGGCGCGTCGTTGCGCACCAGCGAGTCGACCTTCTCGCTGGTGGCGACGACGATGTCCTTGTCGGCGAGCCACCCGCCGTCCGACTCGTAGTTGCCCGTCGAGACGCCCACGTCGAGCCCGTACTGCTCGAACTGCTCGAACTCGGCCTGCTTCTCGCTGGCCAGCGCCCGCAGGGGAACGATGTACAGCGCCGTACCGCCGAGAGCGGTGCCGTCGCCGTCTGCGGCGGAGTTCTCCGGATCGTCCCGCGGACGCACTTCGCTCGTTCCGGCGGCGTCCGTGATCGCCGACAGCATCGCCAGCTGTGCGATCAGGGTCTTGCCGCTGGCGGTCGGGATGCTGGCGACGAGGTTCTCGCCACGCGTGACGCCGGCCTCGACGGCCTCGGCCTGCGGTGGGTACAGTGCCTCGATCCCCGCCGACTGCAGGTGCTCTGGCAGCCACGACGGAACACCTGGCAGGTCCGCAACGTCCATTACGCTCCGATTGGCCCCTGCCGTGGTTTAAACTGTCGCCCTCGCGTCGCGGTCGTGGCCGATGGCGACAGCACTTTGCCCGAGAGGCCGCAAGCGCGGGTATGCGAATCGAGTACGATCGGGATACCTGTATCGGGATGTTCCAGTGCGTCGCCGAGTGGGACGCCTTCGAACGCGACGAGGACGCCGGCAAGGCGGTGCTGGCCGACAGCGAGGAGACCGACGACGGCGTCTTCGTCCGCGAGGTCCCCGACGGCGCGGAACTCGACGCGAAGTTCGCGGCCCGCTCCTGTCCCGTCGACGCGATCGCCGTCTACGACGACGACGGCGAGCAACTGATTCCCTGAGCGATCAGCGACGACCGGACCGTTCGCAGGATGCCGTAGAAGTATTCACACCGTAGTTGTTGCCACCACGGTGCTTGTCGAACCCGCTGGTAAGTCGGCGTCCCCATCATCGTTCTTGCTTGACAGGAGGCTCCCACAACAGAATTCCAATGGAGATAGCAATAAGTACGACACCATCCACGGCGAGTGCGAACGATGGGGTGACAACATCGGAGATGACACCACTGCCGAGTTGGAACGGGACGACTGCCAGGCCACTGACCATGGCCATCGCGCTGAGAACAGTCGCTCGTCCCATTGTCTCGATACGGTCGTTGATGTACTGACCGGCGAGTGATCGCGTCACATCAGACAATCCTCGAATCAGCAGGAACGCCGGCAGAGCGAGAACTGGGAAGAAATACAGTCCGACCAGTGCTCCGCCGACACCGAAGGGCAATACGAGAAACCACGTCTGAAGTCCGAGACGAGCTCGAATCGCACCAGTGTAGTAGCTCAGTCCCGCCCCGAAGAGGCTGTAGGCTGCGTAGAACCACCCGAGTAGTGATTCCACCTGTGTCTCGGACACACCGAGGTCGAGGACGACCGACTCGAATATCGGCTGGAGGAACACGAACACCAGGTACGTTACCGACGCGTAGAGCACGTAGTAATAGAGGACGAACGCCCGGATGTCACGTCGTGAGAGGACCTGTTTGACGATCGAAACTGTCTGGCGAAGGCTCAAGTCGGACGTGTCTGCTTGCTTGTAGGTCTCCGGTTCGTCTATCGTGAGGAGGATCAAAACGCCGAGTGTCGTCATCGCCGCAGCGACGAACCACGGATACGAAAGATCGATACTCCCGAGATAGCCACCGACGATCGCCGCACCCGCACCGATCGCCAGTGAGACTGACTCACCCCGACCACGGACGTGTGCAAACTGATCTTCCGAGAGGTCGTCCGTGAGCGTATCGTACAACCAGGCGTCTTCGCTTCCCGACCGGAAGTTGTAGCCCATCGACCAACAGATATACAAGACAGCTAATGGCAAGAACGAATTCGATAGCCCAATCCCGACAAGTGTGGCTGAGATGATGACTGTGCCGATGAGGAGACTGTTTCGACGTCCAACACGGTCACCAATGTAGCCAGTCGGGATCTCCCCCGCCAGCGTTGTCAGGTTGTATATGGCTTCCAGAATAGCGATTTGGGTGAAATCGAGACCTTGTGCCAGAAAGAAGAGATACATGACTGGCCGATAAAATTCGACAGCCTTTGTCGACTTGTAGAGATAATATTTCAGTACACTTCTCGGAGGGAGATCTCTTTGTGACATCCAGAACAGCACAGCCATACAGAGCATCGAAAAAGTAGTGGTATCACTGTTATGATATGACAATCGTCGCAATTAGTAATACTACTTGGTCAAATGACGGTTTTTCTCTCTACTGACCGATCCAACTGATACTGCCGGCTGTAACTCTGTGAAGAATTTTGCGACCACGGGATCGCGAATATCTTGAAACAGTTATAGCCGGCAGTATGAGTGTGGTAACTGCTCTATACCACAACAGCCCCATCACGAGAGCGAGCCCTCGGGGACCGCGATCGAATGGCGTTGCATTCGACTGCACATCTGGATTAAACGCACCACGTCGTAATTGCCTATTTGTGTCGAATTTCCGAGCGGACACACTGTCAGCGCGAACGTGTTATCTTACACACAGATTGGCGAGTAGAGAGGCTTAAATAGCACAGATCGTACACTTGGGGTGTGAGCGGTTCGCACTGCGGTGGCTAGGAACTAATCATGACAGAGCAATACGACCTCGTTATCGTCGGCGGTGGGATCAGTGGCGCATCGCTTCTCTACACGGTCGCGAACTTCACCGACATCGAGAAGATCGCGCTCGTCGAGAAGGAATCGGAGATCGCGGCGATCAACTCACACCACACGAACAACTCCCAGACCTTGCACTTCGGTGACATCGAGACCAACTACACTCTCGAAAAAGCCGAGCAGGTCAAGGAGGGCGCGGAGATGCTCGCGGGCTATCTCGAAAACGTGGACCCGGACCGCGAGCTGCACAGCAAGCGCTCGAAGATGGTGCTGGCCGTCGGGGACGAGGAGGTCCAGAGCCTCGAAGACCGCTACTACGAGGAGGGCTTTGGCGACCTGTTCCCCAAACTCGACGCCATCGACCGCGACGAGATCGCCGAGATCGAGCCGAAAGTCGTCGAGGGCCGGGACCCGACCGAGGAGATGCTCGCGCTCCAGACCCCGGACGGTTACGTCGTCGACTACGGCGACGTCTCCCACTCGTTCGTCGAGGACGCCAAGGAGATCGACGGCGTCGACGTGTTCACCGGCACCGAGGTCACCCAGATGGACGACACCGAGGACGGCTACATCTTCCAGACCGACGCGGGCTGGTTCGAGTCCGACGCGGCCGTCGTCGCCGCCGGCTCTCACAGCCTCCAGATCGCCAAGGAGATGGGCTACGGCGAGGGGATGTCGCTGCTGCCGGTCGCCGGGAGCTTCTTCCTGGCCGACGACTTCCTCAACGGCAAGGTGTACACCCTCCAGATGAAGAAGCTGCCCTTCGCGGCGGTCCACGGCGACGCCGACGTCCACGACGACTCGGTCACGCGCTTCGGACCGACGGCCAAGCTCGTCCCCGCGCTCGAACGCGGCGAACTCTCGACTGTCAGTGACTTCTTCGACGTGTTCGGCCTGAACGTCCACTCGTTCCTCAGCTACGCCAACATCCTCGCCGACCGCATCCTGCTGCCCTACGTGCTGAAGAACCTCGTCTACGACCTGCCCGAGGTCGGCAAGCGGGCCTTCCTGCCCCACGTCCAGAAGGTCGTCCCGACCGCCGAACTGGACGACATCGACCGCGCGAAGGGGTACGGCGGCGTCCGGCCACAGATCGTCGACACCGAGAACAAGACGCTGGACATGGGCGAGGCCAAGATCACCGACGACGACGTGATCTTCAACATCACCCCTTCGCCGGGTGCCTCCACGAGCCTGAAAAACGCCATGCGTGACACCGAGCACCTGGTCGAGGCGCTGGGCGACGACTACGAGTTCGACAAGGAAGGGTTCCGCTCGGCGACCATCGAGCACTTCCCGCGCGCCGAGACCGCCGACGAGGACGACGAGCAGGCGAAAGCGCCCGCACAGGACGACTGAACGCCGTCGCCGTTCGCTGATTCGTCCCCGACGCTTTGCACATCGCCAGCGAAACTATCAGTACCGTTCGGTCCAGATTTCGTCTCGATGGTCCGTCGCCGCCTCGCGCAGCTGGTCGCCTGGCTCTCCACACTCCCCGGCCGGTTCATCGACGGCTTTCCGGCACTGCTGTCCCGGTACGGGCTGGTCGACCGCGACAAGTCGACGGAGGCGCTCGACCTGGCTGCGCCCGTGATGGTCACCGGCGGTCTGCGGATCTTCCTGCGGATCGCGGACTTCGCGATGGTCGGACTGGCGCTTGGCGACGCCGCCATCGCCGGGCTGGAGCTTGGCTTTCAGTACTACTTCATCGGCTTCGGGCTGTCGCTGGCTGTCACCTCGGGAACGATCAGCGTCGTCTCCCGGCTCCAGGGCGCTGGCGAGGAAGCGCGGGCGGACCTCGCGGTCAAGCAGTCGCTGTGGCTCGCGCTCCTGATCTCGGCACCGCTGACCGTCGTTTCGTGGGTGTACGCCGAGCCGCTGGTGGGGCTCCTCACGAACGATCCCGACGCGATCCGCTTCGGGGGTATCTACCTCTCGATCGTGATGCTGTCGCTGGCCCCCCGGTTCTGGAGCATGGTCGCGGCGCGGGCGCTTGCGGGCAGCGCGGACACCCGGACGCCGATGTACGTCCGCCTGTTGACGCTACCGACCAACATCGTCCTCAACGCCGTCCTGATCTTCGGGCTCGGCCCCGCGCCGCGGCTGGGGATCGCCGGGGCCGCCGTCGGGACCGCCGTCGCCAACACGCTCGCGGCGGCCGTCTTCTTCGCGCTGCTGGTCTCGGGGCGCTACGTCGTGACGCTCCGACTCGGCGGCCGCCAGCTGGATCTGGACCTGCTGACCGAGATCGTCCGCGTCGCGCTCCCGCTCTCGGGGATGCGCCTGCTCCAGACGTTCGCGCGCTTCCCGTTCCTGTTCGTGCTGGGCGTGCTCGGGACGCCGACGGTCGCCGCCTTCGCGATCGGCCGCCGCGTGATGTTGCTCGCGTTGATGCCCGCCTGGGGGTACTCGACGGCCGCGAGCACGCTCGTGGGCCAGTACGTCGGGGCCGGCGACGACACCGACGCCGGAGAGTACGGCTGGCAGACGGTCCGGATCGCGCTGGTCACCCAGCTGCTGATCGCCGCCGTGCTGGTGGTCTTTGCCCGTCCCATCTCGCTGCTCTTCGGGACGGAGTACCCGGACCTGACGGTCACGTTCATCCGCGTGTTCGCGCTGGCGGTCGCCGGCTTCAGCGTCTCCCGGACGATGCGTGGCAGCCTCCGCGGTGCCGGCGACACGCGCTGGCCCCTCTATGGCACCTTCGTCGGTTCGTACCTCTATCGCATCCCCGTCGCCGTCCTCGCGCTGCCGGTCGGCTTCGCCGTGACGATCCCCGTCCTCGGGATCACCCTCACGCCCGGCATGGGCTGGGGGCTGCCCGCCATCTTCGCCGCCATCGTCGGCGACTACTACGTCAAGGCCGCGGTCAACACCGGGCGCTTCTGGACGGGGAAGTGGCGTGCCGTCGCCCGTGCGTCGGGGGTCGGTGCGGACGATTGACCAAGCGCAAACTCAAGCTTTAATTGCCGACACATCCCACTCACGTCCATGAGCAACCCAACGAAGATCGTCCTCGGGACCATCGCCGTCTCGGCGCTGCTGTCCCTGGCACTGATCGCGAACCTCGCGCTCGCGTAGATGTTCAGCGAGCGCTCCCTCGACGGGGAGCTGGCGACCGTCCGCGAGCGCCACGCGCCCGACGCGCTCGTACTGGACTGCGAGCGGGACTTCGAGACGCTGGACCCGGCAGTCGCCGAGGAGCTCCTGCTGGTCACCGACGACGTGGCTCCGTTGTCCTACCCCGACGAGTGGATGTCCGACGACGCGCCCGCGGAACTGCACGCCTTCGCGTCGAGTGACTTCACCGTCGGCACGCCCGGCGACGGCGGCGTCGCCTGGACGCGCCAGACCGACCCGGCGGTCGTGTTGGTCAAGCCTCGCCTGGCGGGCTCGCCGGACGACTTCGTCGAGTTCCTGCTGGCCGAGGCGCTGGTCGCCACTGGGCTGGGGGTTCCCGAACAGTTCCTCGGCTTCTTCGAGGAGCGGTACCGGTCGTTCGCGGCGGCGACGGCCGACCACCTCTCGCCGGCCGGCACCTACCAGCTCGCGGCGGCGGTCTTCGACGCCTTCGTCGGCCTGCAGACGCGCCCGGTGTTCGCCGACTGGGAGGGCGACCTGCCGGTGCTGTTCGACGCGTGGGTCGACGCGGGCGAGCGCCTCGAACCGCGCCTCGGCGACCTCTCCGGAGAGGTCGCGATGGGCCAGACGAAGTTCCCCGCGGCGGCGGAACTGGCCTGCTCGGCGATCAAACACGGCGTCGAGGTCCCGGCTCCGTTCGCAGCCCTCGACACCAGCGCGTACGGCGAGTACGGCCCGGAATACGCCGTCACGTGGGCCGAGAAGACCCTCGCCGAGCTGAGCTGAGGCCGCCCACGATCTCTGCTTCGGGAGTGGCGACGGTCGGCACGGCCGGGCGACGCCCTCCACTGGATTCAAATAACTGCCAGCGCAACCACGAGCAATGAACGCGCTCGTCACCGGACACGCGGGGTACATCGGCGGTGTGCTGACAGAGCAACTCTCGGCGGCCGGCCACGAGGTCGTCGGCTTCGACAACGCGGCCGACCCGGCCGACGACATCCGGGACGCCGACCGCGTCGAGGCGCTCTTCGAGACCGAGGAGTTCGACGTGGTCTACCACCTCGCGGCCGACGCCGACGTGTGGACCGATGACTGGCGACACCTCGTCGAGAACAACGTCATGGGGACGGCGACCGTCGTCGGCGTCGCCCGCGAACGCGACGTGCCGGTGGTGTTCGCCTCCAGCATCGCCGCTGCCGACCAGGTCAACCGCTACGGCCACTCGAAGCACCTCGCGGAGGGAGCCGTCAGCGAGTACGACGGGGTCACGACCGTCCGGTTTCCCAACGTCGTCGGCGGTCCCGCCCCGCGCGGACAGGCCCAGGACATGATCGAACAGGCCCTCGACGGCGAGATCGAGGTCTGGGGCGACGGCGAGATCGTTCGCCCCTACGTCGACGTGGGCGATCTCTGTGCCTTCCTCCGCGAACTCGGGACCGGCTCTTTCGCCGTCGACACCCCCGCTGCGGTCTCGTCGTACACCTTCACGAACGCCGCGGTCGGCGAGTCGATCCAGTCGATCGTCGCCGAGGAGACCGGCACCGAGCCCGCGCTGTCGATCGTCGACCGCACCCCCCCATCGCCGATGGAGCTCTCGGCCGACGACATCCGCCTGCGAGAGCCGACACCCATCGAGGCGTCGCTGCGCTCGCAGATCCGGGCTGCGATGGAGTAATTGCGCTCTCGCTGGCACGCATCGCTTCCGTCCACCGCTCCCGTAGCCCGCGCAACCGACCGTGCCCTGGTGGATGAAAGGGCGAGGCGCGCCTCGCGTCGTCTGTGCAGGCCCTATCCGAGCCTCGCGAGGATATCCTGCACAGACGGCGTCGAGCGGGCCGAGGGCTTTCGAGGTGGTCGTCTCTGTGGCAGCGACGAACTCTAGAGCAAGTCGTCCTAGTAGCCGCCCTCGAACAGCTCTTCGAAGACCTTGTGCTGGGCGGCCCGGAGGTGCTGGTGGTAGGTCGGCCGAGAGATGTCCATCCCCTCGGCGAGTTCGTCGCCGTCGACCTCGCGGGGCCACTCGAAGAAGCCGCCGAGGTACGCCGTCCGGAGCGCCGTCTCCTGTCGATCGGTGAACCGTTCGGCCAGCGCGGCGCGGAACTCCTGTTGGGTCTGGACGGGGCGCTCGTGCTCGTGGTAGCCGACCAGGTCCGTCGAGTCGTAGTTGTCTTCGACGAGCCCGAACACCTCGCGGGCCTCCGCCTCGTAGGGGAGTTCGATGTTGTAGCGGGCGATCCCGTTCTCGCTGACGATCGACTTCGGGACGGCCCCGTGGTCGACGAGCGTCGCGATCAGCGACTCCGTGACGGTCACGTCGAACAGCGCCTCGTCGTCGTGTTCGGCCACCCGGCTCGCGGACTCGACGGCGTCGTCGGCGTCCAGCACGGCCATCACCTCGTCGGTGTCGGCGTCCTGTGCGGTGAGATACAGCCGCAGCGAGCCGTCTTCCTGTGTCACGGTCCCGGCGGAGGCGATCGTCCCGCCGGCTCGACCGGAGAGGCGCGACAGTAGCAGGTCCCGGTCGTCGACGGTGAACTCCAGTTCGATCACCTTGTTGGCACTGAGGATTCGGCCGCTCTCGATGGCGTTGATCGCGTTCGCGACGGCCCGGCCCAGCGCTTGCAGGACGACCTTCTCTCGCTGGTCGAAGGCGTCGGTCTGGTCGGCACAGACGTACAACACGCCGTAGTTCGAGTCCGTGTACGACAGCGGGATCGCCATCACCGACCGGACGCCGTTCTCGGCGGCCGACTGGAACCAGCCACCGGCGTCTTCGAGCGCGGCTCCCTCCAGTACTTTCGGCCCCTCGCATTCGAGCGCTTGCGCGCCCGGCGTGTCGCCGTCGATCGGTTCGGCCACGTCCGCGACGTCGACGGGTGGCTCGCCGTCCGAGGAGGTGGCTGGGCCGCCGGGCTGACTGCCGGCCCACTCGCGGGCGCTGATCGTCTCGGCGCGCACGTCCGGCCGCCCCAGCCACGCGAAGGTGTACGGTTCGACGGCGACGAGCTGCTCGCAGACGCCGGCCTCGACCTGCTCGCGCGTGGTGGCTTCGACCAGCACCTCGACGGTGTTCTGGATCAGCCCGTTGATCCGTTCGAGGATCGTCTCGATGCGCTCGCGGGCCTCTCGGACCTCTTGCTCGCGCTTGGCGCGGTTGCACGCCGCGGCGGCGTTGATCGCCAGCAACGCGGCCACCTGCCGGTCGTTCTCGTCGAAGGCCCCCACCGTGGTCGAGGCGACGGTCAGGGTCCCGTGGACGCCGATGGGGAAGTACATCGCCGAGCGGACCGGCCCGAACTCCCCGTCGGGGTCCTCGATCGTTCGCACGTCGTCGTAGACGGCGGGTTCGCCCGAGGCGAAGACGGTGCCGGGCTGGCCCTCGTCGAGAGCGTACACCGGCCGCTCGGGGAGCTGCTCGTCGGTTGCGTCGGTGGTTGCCGTCGGCCGCAACACGCGCTCGTCGGCGTCGTACAGCCGGACAGCACTCAGCTCGAAGCCCAGCACCTGCCGGGCCGCGTTCGCGACGATGTCCGCGACCGACTCCCGGCTCGGAGCCTGCATCAGCGATCGGGAGGTCTCCTGTAGCTGTGAGATCAGCTCTCGGTGCCGCCGCCGATCGGAGATGTCCCGGACGATCCCGACGACGCCACGGAACTGCCCGTCGTCGAACAGCGCCGTCACGTGCTCTTCGCAGGCGATTGGCTCGCCCCGCTTTGGCTGTACCGAGAGGTCGAAGGTTTGATCGAGATCCTCTGTCTCCCCGTTGCGCAGCGCCGCCAGCGCCGCCTCGGTCCGTTCGCCGGTCTCTCGGTCCTTGATGCGGCTGGCTGGTTCGCCCTGGAGTTCCGTCTCGTCGTAGCCGGTCAGTTCGACCATCGCCTCGTTGACGAACGTGAACTGTCCGTCCGCGTCGAGGACGTAGACGCCGTCCTCCAGCGCCCCGACGATGCCGGCGTACTGATCGACGCTCGCGCCCTCGATGGCGGCATCGACGCCGCCGTCGGTCACGACCCGCGTTTCTCTCGCGCGTTCGGTCCTCGGTTGCTCGCCGCGCCCCCCGGCGTCGGCGTCACTCTTCCCCACGGCCTCGCCGTCGGCGGCGTCTGCCGCCTCCTCGTCCGGCCTCATACCTAATACGTTAGTGTGTTCGAGTACTTAAGCGGATCCCCGGCAGTCGCACGTGCGCTCGTCGAGAGAGTGCGATTCACCCCTTCGGTTCCAGTCGAACCGTCCCGTTCGTCCGACCGACGGCCCGCGCGTCCAGCGATGCCCTCGTGTCGGAGTCGCTCACTCGATGTTGATCGCCGGCCGTCCCGGCTCGGCTTTCCGGACCAGCTCGGGGTCGGCGTCCTCGCCGGCCCGCACGGTCACCTCGGCGTCGAACTCCTCGGCGATCAGCCAGCGAGCGCGCGCGAGCACCTCGGCCTCGGTCGCGGCGTCGAGGGTCTCGGTCAGGGTCTGGAGTTCCGCCTGCAGGTCCTTCGCGTAGTCCGGTGCGCCGTCCTCGCCGCGGAACCGCTCGTCGCTCATGATCTCGCCGACGAGGTTGTCGCCGTCGAACTCGCGAGCGATCGCGTGGGCCTCGAACTTCCACTCGGGTGCGACGGCGATCTCGACGTGGCTCGGGTCTTCGATGTCGGCCACGTCGACGATCTGGCGCACGTCCTCGCGGGTGTCCTCGACCAGCTGGCGCTCCAGCTGGTGTCGGTCGAGATCGCCGTCGACGGTCGGCCACTCGGCCTCGGCGACGAAGCCCTCGTCCGCGTCGGTGAGCTTCGCCCACAACTCCTCCGTGACGTGGGGTGCGACCGGCGCGAGCAGGCGAACGATCGTCGACAGCGCCGCCTCGACGGTCTCGGCGTGGGGCTCGGTGGCCTCGGCGTAGCGGTCCAGCAGGGAGAGCAACTCTCTGGTCTCGCGCAGCGCTTCGGTGAACGTCAGGTTCGCGTAGCTCTCGTCGGCGATGGTGGTGACCCGATCGATCTCGCGGCGGACGTAGTCGGTCACGTCGCCGGCCTCGCCAGCGGGCGGTGACTCGACGTAGGCCTCGACGGCGTCGTACAGCCGCGTCAGGAAGCGGTGACTCGAGGCGACACCCTCGTCTTTCCAGTCGAAGTCCCGCTCCGGGCGGGCGGCCTGCATCATGAACAGCCGCGCGGTGTCGGCCCCGTACTCCTCGACGATGTTCTGCGGGGAGACGACGTTGCCCTTCGACTTGGACATCTTCTCGCCGTCGAGCTGGACCATCCCCTGCGTGACGAGGTTCTGGAACGGCTCGCGGTGGTCGAGCAGCTCCAGATCCGAGATGGCCTTGGTGACGAAGCGAGCGTACAGCAGGTGCATCACGGCGTGTTCGATGCCGCCGACGTACTGATCGACGGGCATCCAGTCGTTCGCGCGAGCGGTGTCGAACGGCCCGTCGTCGCGGTCCGGCGCGGTGTACCGCAGGAAGTACCAAGAGGAGTCGACGAAGGTGTCCATGGTGTCGGTCTCGCGTTGGGCGGGGCCGCCACAGTCGGGACAGGTCGTCTGGACGAACTCGTCGACCTCGTCCAGCGGGTTCCCCGTGGTCTGGACGAACTCGGGGAGTTCGACGGGGAGGTCTTCGTCGGGCACCGGCACCGCGCCACAGTCCTCGCAGTGGACCATCGGGATCGGCGTCCCCCAGTAGCGCTGCCGGGAGATCCCCCAGTCGCGCAGTCGGTACTGCTTGTCGTGGCGCGCACCGGGCAGGTCCTCCTCCAGCGCGCTCCGGGCGTCGGCGCTGGTGTAGCCGTCGTAGTCGCCGGAGTTGACGAGCACTCCGTCTTCGGTGTACGCCGCGTCCTCGACGTCTGGCACGTCACCGTCTGCGGGCTTGACGACCGGCTCGATCGGCACGTCTTTCTTGCTCGCGAAGGCGTGGTCACGCTCGTCGTGGGCGGGCACCGCCATCAGCGCGCCCGTCCCCACGTCCGAGAGGACGAAGTCCGCGACGAACACCGGGATCTCCTCGCCCGTCGCGGGGTTCGTGGCGGTCAGGTCGGTGGCGACGCCGTTTGGCTCGTCGCCGTCGGGATCTGCCTCCTCCTCGACGAAGTGAGCCACCTCCTCGTCGGAGTCGGCCAGATCCTGTGCGATTTCGCTGTCCGGAGCCACCGCGAAGAAGGTCGCCCCGTGGATCGTGTCCAGCCGCGTCGTGAAGATCTCGACCTCGCCGTAGCCGGAGACCTCGAAGGGGACCCGCGCGCCGTGCTGGCGGCCGATCCAGTCTCGCTGCATCGCGCGGACGCTCTCGGGCCACCCCGACAGCTCGTCGATGTCGTCGACCAGCTCGTCGGCGTAGTCGGTGATCGTCAGGAACCACTGGTCGAGGTCGCGCTGGGTGACGGGCGTGTCACAGCGCCAGCACAGCTCTGCCTCGCCCTCGACCTGCTCGTCTGCCAGCACCGTCTCACAGGAGGGACACCAGTTGACTTCCGACCCTTTGCGCTCGACGAGGCCCTCCTCGTGGAAGCGCTTGAACAGCCACTGGTTCCACCGGTAGTACTCCGGATCGCAGGTCGTGACCTCCCGGTCCCAGTCGTAGCCAAAGCCCATCTCGCTCATCTGGGCCTTCATCGACTCGATGCACTTGCGGGTCCACTCCTCGGGGCTCGTGTCCCGCTCTTCGGCGGCGTTCTCGGCGGGCAGTCCGAACGAGTCCCACCCCATCGGGTGGAGCACGTCCTCGCCCTGCATGCGCCTGTACCGGGAGTAGGCGTCCGTGATCGTGTAGTTGCGGACGTGACCCATGTGGAGGTTGCCGGAGGTGTAGGGGAACATCGCCAAGACGTACTCCACGTCCTCGGCGCTGTCGGGGGTCCGGAACACCTCGGCGTCGTCCCACTCGGCCTGCCACTTGGGCTCGATCGCGCTCGGATCGTACCCGCTCGAACTGTCTGACATCGTTCTTGTTGGCCCCAAGAGTCCCGGGGACTAAATGAGTAGCTGGTTCGCCCGCGCGTGACCCTCCCCGCCGGCTCCGATTGCTTCCGAGACGACTGCCAACGACCCGCACACTTACGCTCGTTCGGTCCGACGATCGGACGATGGCGCGACTCGACGAGCCGGTCGACATCGGCGGCGTCACAGTGCCCAACAGACTGTATCGCGCGCCGCTGCTGGAGTGTGCGGGCAACGGTCCCGACGCCGTCGACACGCTGATCGACGAACTCGAACCGACGGCGGCGTCTGGCGTCGGCCTCGTGTTTCAGGGTGCGAGCATCGTCACGGCAGACGGCGGCTGTGCCGCGCCCAACATGACGCGCGTCCACGACCCCGCGTTCGTTTCCCGACTCGAACGGCTCACCGGTGCCGTCCACGACCACGGGGGTCGGATCTTCCTCCAGCTCGCACAGGGCGGACTCCGCAGCATGGCGGTGTGGCACGCCGGCTACCGCAGCGAGCACCCGCAGCTCGAACAGCTGGCCGTCTCGCGGCCGCCGTGGCTGCTCCGGGTGCTCGACCGCGCGGGGCTGATCGACCTCTCGCCTCGCGTCCTCGACACCAGCGAGGTGTACGAGCTGGCCGCCCAGTTCGGCCGAGTGGCGGGGTCCGCCGCCGACGCCGGCTACGACGGCATCCACCTCTCGGGGGCGAACATGAGCCTGCTCCAGCAGTTCTGTTCGCCCTTCTTCAACCGGCGAGACGACGAGTTCGGCCCCGACCCCGGCGAACCGGCCGCGGGCGGGCGGCGGTTTCTCGAAGCGATCCACGACGCCGTCCGCGAGCACGCCGCCGACGTGGCGCTGGTGACGAAGGTGCCCGCCGAGACCGCCGCGCCGGCCTTCGTCCGCCGGCACCTCTCGTTCGACGACGCCGTCGGGCTGGCGAGCGATCTCGTCGCGGCGGGGTACGACGCCGTGGTCCCGGTCGCGGTGTCGACGTTCTGGGACATGAGCATCGTTCGTGGGGCCTACCCCGAGCGGGCGTGGTCGGCTGCGGACCTGCGAGGGGAGTACGCGGCGGCGTTCGGCGGCCCGCTCCGGGCGCGCGTCGTCGCGCTCCTCAACCGCTTGCAGGCCCGCCGGTTCGACCGCGAGCCCGGCTGGAACGCCGACCTCTGTCGGGCGGTGCGCGAGCGGGTCGACGTGCCCGTGCTGTGCGAGGGCGGGATCCGCGAGCGCGCGACCTGTGACCGACTGCTCGGTGCGGCCGATCGGCCGCCGGCCGCGGATCTGGTCGGGATGGGGCGGCCGTTCTACGCCGAGCCGCGACTCGGCGCGCGCCTGCTCGCCGGTGCGGACGCGCTGTGTGCCAGTTGCAACAACTGTACCGTCCCGCAGGTGGCCGGCGAGCCGGGTCGGTGCCGGACGCCAGCGGTCGTCCGCGAGCGCGCTCGACTCGCCGACCGGGGTGCTTACGACCGTCCCGGCGACGCCACCGACGAGTCGGGGCCGTCCGGCGACTAGACGTCGTCGAGCGTCAGCCGATCGAACTTCCGGACGGCGTAGTAGTAGCCGCCGACGCCGGTCGTCGCGAGGACGGCCAGATAGACGATCCAGGCTCCGACCAGCAGCAGGCCACCCCCGTCGACCGAGAGCCAGACGAGTGCGAGGCCGATGCCGACCACCACCAGCGTCCCGAAAAAGTAGGTGAGCGTCCCCAGCGTCGAGGGGTGGGCGCGCTCGACGTTCATGTACTCGCTGCGTTCGAACTTCGGGACGATGGCCCCGACGCCCAGCGCCGTGCCGGCCGCCGCCAGCAGGACCACGGGGGTCAGGAGCGTCCGTCCGAGCACGCGGAGGGGCGGATCGCTCACGAGCCCCAGCGG
Source organism: Halomicrobium sp. IBSBa (assembly GCF_017612575.1). Classification (NCBI taxonomy): domain Archaea; kingdom Methanobacteriati; phylum Methanobacteriota; class Halobacteria; order Halobacteriales; family Haloarculaceae; genus Halomicrobium; species Halomicrobium sp. IBSBa. Next base: position 26,802 of record NZ_JADPQC010000002.1, on the reverse strand, counting down.
GAGCCCGACGCCGACTGCGACGATCCCGCCGACGACGAGTCCGCCCACCACCCGGCCCCGCAGGAGGTGTCTCGTCGAGGCCGTGCTCGTCAGCAACAGCGGGAGCTGCTCGCGGTCGTCACCCATCGGATTCAGACAGAAGGTCGCGCCCGCGAGGACGCTCCCGGCGACGACGGCGGCGCCGGGACCGAGATCGGTCAGGAGGTCGGGCTGCGTGACGAGGCTCCCGGCGAAGGCCAGCCCGCCGAACAACACCATCGAGAGGTGCGAGACGAGCTTCGGGTTCCGGCGCGTCCGCAGGAGGTACCGCCAGGCGATGCGCGTCGAGGGCGTCGCCGCCAGGACGCGCGGGGCAGACCGACTCGTCGTCTGCTGGTCGCCCGACTGGTCGCCGCGGTCGTCGAACAGGAGCGCGCTCTCGATGCGCAGCGTCGCCGCCAGCCCCACCGGGATCGCCGCCAGCGTCACCGCGGCCACGACGACGCCCAGGGGCCGGGGCGTCGCGCCCAGCGGTGCGCTGACGACGCTGGCGTAGGCCTGGAGGGGCTGTCCCGGTAGCAGCGCCGACAGCGCCGGCCCGTCGCCGTCGCCCATCACCGCCGGGATGGCCGTCTGGAAACCGACGAAGACGGTGCCCGCGAGGACGACGAGCACGACCGCCTTCGCCCACGCGGAGAGTCGCGAGAGCAAGCCGAGATAGCGGACCGTCGCGCCGATCGTCCGGCCGACGACGAGTCCGGCCACCAGCAGCGGGAGACTGGCGGCGAGCACGAGCAGCGCGGGCAGGGGCGTCCCAGCGCCGGCCGCCACCATGACCAGCAGGACGACCCCCGGAACGACGGCGAACGCCGTCGCCTGGAGCGTCTCGCTGGTGAACCGCCCGATCACGACCCCCTCCGGCGGGATCGACGTGCGCACGAGCGGCCCGATCGCCCCCACGCGGGTCTGGTTGATCGCCGTCGCGGCCCCGAAGTACAGCCCGATCGTGAGCGCGCTCACGAGGACCGTTCCGAAGCGCGCCAGCGGCGGATCGCCGCCGGCCAGCCCCGCGCCGAACGCCAGGACCTGCGACAGGAAGGTCAGCGGGAAGAACAGCCCGAACGAGAGCACTCCGACGACGACGCCGATCAGCTGGCGGCGGTTGCCCGCGATACGGCGGATCTGTGCCCGCAGCTCGGTGCGTGCAAGCACCGCGCCGTCCCGCAGGTCACTCTGTCGCATAGGCCTCGCTGGCGTCGCCGGTCAGCGCGAGGAAGGCGTCTTCGAGGTCCGCACCGCCCTCGGCCTCGACCGAGCCGATCAGCTCTCCCGGCGGCCCTTCCGCGACGAGGCGGCCGTCGTGGAGCACGCCCACCTCGTCGGCGATCTCCTCGACGACGGGGAGGATGTGCGTCGAGAGGAAGACGGTCGTGTCATCGGCCGCCAGCTCGACGATCAGCTCGCGCAGCGTCTTGGCCGCCCGCGGGTCGAGCCCGGAGGTCGGCTCGTCGAGGAAGACGACGCCGGGATCGTGCTGGACGGCCTGGACGAAGGCGGTCTTCTGGCGCATCCCCTTCGAGTAGCCGTCGACCCGCCGATCGAGGTCCTCGCGCAGCCCCAGGCGCTCGCACAGTCCCAGCGCCCTGTCTGCGACCTGCTCGAAGGGAACGCTCCGGAGATCGGCGGCAAACGCCAGTTGCTCCCGCCCGGTCAACTCCTCGTACAGCGGGGGCTCTTCTGGCAACAGGCCGATCCGATCGACGAGCTGGCGGCGGTCGTCACTCGGCACGCCCGCGACCGTGGCCGTCCCATCGCTGGGCTCGACCAGTCCGGTGAGCATCCGCATCGTCGTGGTCTTGCCCGCGCCGTTCGGGCCGAGGAAACCGTAGACGACGCCGTTCGGGACCGTCAGATCGAGTTCGGCGACGGCCGTCGTCGAGCCGTACCGCTTGCTCAGTCCGTCCGTGGCGATGGCCGGGGACACTGTCATTGTCGGTCCGTCGGGTGTCACCGAGGAATGTCTTCGGGTCGATCGCCGTGTCGCTCTCGTCGGCTACTCCAGCAACATGCGACGGGGCTCGGCCAGGAACTCTTTGAGCGTGTTGACGAAGCGGGCGGCGTCGGCCCCGTCGATGACGCGGTGGTCGATCGCCAGCGAGAGCGGGAGGGTCGATTTCGCGACGACCTCGCCGTCCCGTGCCACGGGTCGCTCTTTCAGCGCCCCCGTGCCGAGGATCGCCGTCTGGGGTGCGTTGATGATCGAGATCGGTATACCTACATTCAGTCCCAGCTGGCGGTATTGATCCAAGACGAGACAGGCAGGGTGAGACGAGGATGGCTAGACCAACCCATCGAGGAAACAGCATTTCTGAATGACGAACTTATTCCGGTTCGCTGCCAGTGGTGTCACTATTGTTGGTACCACTATTTTTGGCACCCGTCTTCGACCGACGCAAGAGGTATCCGATACCGAGCAATCCAGCTACTGTTGCGACTCCCCAATTTTGTACGGACAGTTCCGGCAGTGGCAGTTCAGACCGTGCATCGCTGCTGAGGGCGTAGACGTTTCCGTCGTTGCTCCCGACGTAGACTTCTTCGTTTACTACTGCAGGGGAAGACTCGACGCGTCCATCGGTTTGGAAGGCCCAGCGTTGTCGCCCGCTTTCGGCGTCAACCGCGTGCAGTCCCGAGTCGTCGGAACCGACAAAGACCGTCCCATCGACCACAGCTGGCGACGACTCAAGTTCATCACCCACGTCCAGGGTCCACTCGGTGGTTCCGTCAGCGGCCGAGAGAGCGTACAGCTTCCCGTCGTAACTCCCCACGTACACCGTTCCATCGACGACCGCAGGAGACGCCTCGACCCAGTAGCCGGTTTCATGTCGCCAGCGTTCGCTTCCGTCATCGGCGTCGAAGGAATATATCCGATTATCGTCGCTGCCGACGTACACTGATCCATCTACGACGGCTGGCGGGGACCCGATTGGACCGCCGGTCGACGAGGACCACAGCTCTGTCCCCTCGTTCGCGTCAATTGCGTAAAGGGTACTGTCTCGACTACCGAAGTAGACCGTCTCGTTGGCGATGGCCACACCAGCGGTGCCAAAGGGCGGCTCAACTGGGTCGGTCTCAGTAAACGTCCATCGTTTTGATCCGTCGGCAGCGTCAAGTGCGTATACCCACTGGTTGTCGTCAACAACGTATACAACATCGTCGACCACTGTCGGGGACGCTGAAATCCAATTTGATGTCTCGTAGCGCCACATCTCGTCGCCCGTCTCCATGTCTATCGCGTACGCGGCGCGGTCTGAACCGTTGCTGCCAACGAAGAGGGCATCGTCGACGACGGCTGGAGAAGAGAGGACACGCCCGTCCACTTCGAACTGCCAGATGGGCGTCCCGTCTCTCTTGTCGAGTGCATAGAGCATTCCGTTGTGGCTACCGACGAAAACGGTTCCATCAACGACAGCGGGGGATGATGTTACTGGCTCTTCTGTCTGGAACGACCAACTGATTCCGACCTCCATCGCTGGTCCCTGATTCTCTTGACCGTTACCAGTATTAGCCGCGTCGAAACCGAATTCCTGCCATTCCTCTCTCTCCGACGCTGACGATGCAGTTTCGGTCCCAAGGAATGTTCCGGTCAATAGAGCTCCGTTACGGATTACCTCACGACGGGTAGTGAAGTCATTCATATATTCATTATATGATCTGTTCTATCATAGTACTTTATTTAGGAAAGTCTCAAGATTTCGGATTCGATACTCTCTCTGGGAGAACACCGTGTTCTCACCAGGATCGGAAATTATGGCTTTACCAAGTAAATTCTATACTCTTGTCAATATTATAGCGCAAGAAAGCGTCGTACTTCGTTTTGAGGTCAATATTCGCGAATGTTCCAGATGTGTCATAGACATCTGCGACCGCTGCACTGTTCATTCGGACTGTACTTTGCCGAAGGTCGTTGCTGATGTTGTAGTCGTGAACGATTTTCTCTGGTCCGAAGACATCGCTATTGTCGGTCACTTGGAGATCCGAATCTGTTTCGGAGTCGCTGTATCCGAAGTTTAGTACTTTATCAGATGATACATTAACCTCGAATCCGGATGAACCGGACCCAATCGTATTACCTGGTCCATAATTTCGGGGTTCAACATCGACTTTACGACGCCCAAAGGGAGTGGTTTCCTTGAAATCGATTTTGGCCTGGGCGCTATGATTCGACCATTTCCCTTTCAGCCTGTATCCTGCTGGATCCATGCTAATGAGCGTACGAACCCCATGCTTGTCTGAACCTTCAGGACTTCGCCATTCGACGTTCCAGCCGGTTTTGTTTTGATAACCGACGCGCGAATTATTGCTTTTATCAACCAGCTTCCAATCGCTCCAGTCTACTTCGACTTCTTGCGGTTGGATGCCATCGTCGGTCGATTTTTTGATTGCGTTCCGGCTTTCTGCGTCTTCTTTCGCCATTTGATGTGCTGCAGAGACTAATTCTTCATCGCTGACCTCCTCTGCGTATTTTGCGTGTTCTGCGTGTTCTTCCTCACCCATCGGCTCGAGAGGGACAGTGATCACATGTTCTGATGTACCTCCGTCTACAACATCGAAATTATAGGCTACTATAACATCTCCATCGAGCACTTGGAGAGACGATCGGCCCGCATTAAGCCGCTCTGTTTTGGCTGTAGTCCCATGGCTGCGTCCCCCTCCGTTTGATGCTGCGAGATCACGGACGATCCGCTCTCGTTTTTCTTCGATCTCCGCCGGTTTTATCGGATCATCTTTGTTGCCCCGAAGGCGCAAACTTGATTTTTTGCTTTGAGTCTCTCTCGCTGCGGAAGCAGTGCTACCACTCACGATTGTACCCAATGCTATACCACTCTTTTTGAGGAAATCTCTTCTAAAGTTCTCCTCCATATTCATGAATTTCGGACGATAGTATAAATATATTATGAAATGGAGACATCAATTCAATATAAAAAATGCTTATTTACTTCTTGGCGGTACTACTGTCCCCTCAGTGTTATAGTGACGATCCTCAGCACGTGGGTACTAAGAAGGCAATTGAGTGAATGTCGGCAACCCAAATTGCTGTCGGCAAGTAATGACTGAGGCGGACGTAGCCGTCCGCCCACTTGATGATCGTACGAGCTATCAACGACAATCAGACCGAATTTGTCGATTGAAGAGTCCTCACTCCAGCAACAGGCGACGGGGCTCGGCCAGGAACTCTTTGAGCGTGTTGACGAAGCGGGCGGCGTCGGCCCCGTCGATCACGCGGTGGTCGATCGCCAGCGAGAGGGGGAGGGTCGCCTTCGCGACGACCTCGCCGTCCTGCGCGATCGCTCGCTCTTTCAGCGCCCCCGTGCCGAGGATCGCCGTCTGGGGTGCGTTGATGATCGGGTCGGCGTACTCACCGCCGATCGCGCCGAAGTTGGTGACGGTGAAGGTCCCGCCCTGCATCTCCGATCGGTCGAGGTCGCGGTCGCGTGCGCGGGCGACGAGATCGTTCACCTCGCGGGCCAGTTCGAGCAGTCCCTTCTCGTCGACGCGTTCGACGACGGGGACGACGAGGCCGTGGTCGGTCGCCGCCGCGACGCCGAGGTCGACCCGGTCGTGGTAGACGATCTCCTCGGCGTCCGTGTCGAGTTCGCTGTTCAGGATGGGGTGGCGTTCGAGTGCCGCGGCCACGCACTTCAGGAGCAGCGGCGTGTACGTCAGGTCGACACCGCGGTCCTCGGCCAGTGGTTCGAGCCGCTCGCGGGCGTCGACCAGCCCCTCGACGACGGCCCGGTCGTGGTGGGTCGCGTGCGGGATCTCTCGACGGGACTCGGCCATCCGCTGGCCGATCGTCCGCCGGATCCCCTGGTACGGTTCGCGCCGGCCTCCCGTGGCCGCCGTCCCACCCTCGCCGTCCGCGGGTTCGGTCTCCGTGCCCCGTCCCGTGGAGCCAGTGGCTCGCTCTCGCTCGGTCTCGTCGGCCGACGCGGCGAAGGCTCGCACCGCCGCCTCGTCGACGTAGGGCTCGCCGTCGCGGCGTTCGTCGGTCGGGACGGCGTCGATGTCGACCCCCAGATCGTCGGCGAGCCTGCGGGTCGCTGGCGTTGCCAGCGTGTGGTCACGGTCGGCGTCGCTGTCGACCGCCGAGACTGCCGACTTCACGACGGGTTCGTCCGTCGATTCGTCGTCTCCGACGCGTCTGACGGCCGACTTCACGCCGCCGTCGTCGCTACCGTCGCCGTCGTCGACCCGACTGACGGCGGATTCGATCTCGCTGTCGGCCTCGCCGTCCTCGTGGGCGGCTCGCACGTCGCTCTCGGTGATCCGGCCGCTCGGCCCGCTCCCGTCGACGGCGGTGATCTCGACGCCGAGCTCGCGGGCCAGCCGCCGGACGTTCGGGGGCGCGAACACGCGCTCGTCCGTCCCGGCGGGCTCGTCGTCGCTCGACTCGTCGGTGGCCGGAGCCGCCGCCGCTCTGTCCTCGCCGTCGTCGGTCGCGATCGACACGACGACGGCACCGGTCTCGACCACGTCGCCGGGCTCGTAGTGCAGTTCGCGGACGACGCCCGCGACCGGCGACGGCACGTCGACGGCGGCCTTGTCCGTCTCTACTTCGGCCAGCACCTGGTCTTCTTCGACGCGGTCGCCCGTCGCGACGTGCCACGCCAGTATCTCCCCCTCGGCGACGCCTTCCCCGAGGTCGGGGAGTTCGAACTCGAACATGGGCTAAAACTCACAGGCGTCTGTGATACCGTCTTTGATACGGGCAGGTTCGGGGAGGTAGTAGTCCTCCAGGGCGTACAGCGGGTACGGCGTGTCGAAGCCGGTCACGCGCTGGATTGGGGCCTCCTGGTAGAGCAGCGCCTCCTCCTGGATCGTCGCGATCACCTCGCCGGCCAGCCCGCCCGTCTTGGGGGCCTCGTGGACGACGACGGCCCGACCGGTCCGCTTGAAGCTCTCGACGACGGTGTCGGTGTCCATCGGCGACAGGGTCCGCAGATCGATCACCTCCGCGTCTATCTCCGGCGCGAGCTCCTCGGCCGCCTCGACGGTCGGGCGCGTCATCGCGCCCCAGGTCACGACGGTCACGTCCGACCCCTCGCGGCGGACGGCGGCCTCGCCAAGCGGGACGGTGTAGGACTCGGCGTCGACGGGCTCGCGGAAGGCCCGGTAGATCAGCTTCGGTTCGAGAAAGATGACGGGGTCGGGATCGCGGATCGACGCCGCCAGCAGCCCCTTGGCGTCGGCGGGGGTCGAGGGGACGACGACCTTCAGGCCGGGCTCGTGAACGTAGAAGGCCTCCTTCGACTCGGAGTGGTGCTCGGGCGCGCGGATGCCGCCGCCGTAGGGCGCGCGGACGACCATCGGACAGGTGAAACGCCCGCGGCTGCGGGTCCGCAGGCGGGCGGCGTGAGACACCAGCTGGTCGAAAGCCGGGTACATGAACCCGGAGAACTGCATCTCCGGGACCGGGCGCAGGCCGTGGGCGGCCATGCCGATGGCGGTGCCGACGATGCCCGACTCGGCCAGCGGCGTGTCGATCACGCGGTCGGGGAACTCCTCGATCAGGCCCTGTGTCGCCCGGAAGACGCCGCCGTTCTCGCCCACGTCCTCGCCCAGCACGAGCACGTCCTCGTCGCGGTCCATCTCGCCGTAGAGCCCGTCTCGGACCGACTGGACGAGGGTCAGATCCTGCGTCTCGGTGCTCATTCCAGCAACACCTCGTCGCCGTGGCGCTCGCGCAGCGCTTCGAGATAGTCCAGTTGGTCGTGCAGTCGCTGTGGCATCTCGGCGTAGACGTGTGCGAACATCTCCTCGGGCGCTGGCCGCTCGTACTGCTCGGCCGTCTCGATGGCGTCGGCCACCTCTTCGGTGATCGACGACTCGATGGCCTCGACGGACTCGTCGTCGAGGAGTCCCCGATCCCGCAGGAACGCCTCCATGCGCGGAATGGGGTCTTTGCGCCGCCAGCGCTCGACTTCCTCGTCGCTCCGGTAGACGGAGGGATCGTCGGCGGTCGTGTGTGCGCCAAAGCGGTACTGGACCGCCTCGATCATGGTCGGACGCGGGTCCTCGCCGGTCGGATCGCGGGCCTTCTCGACGGCTTCGCTGGTGACCTGATAGACGGCCAGCGGGTCCATCCCGTCGACCTGGATCCCCTCGAAGCCGTAGGCGCTTGCCTTCTGGGCCAGCGTCGCGCTGGCGGTCTGGCGCTCTCGGGGGACCGAGATGGCCCACTGGTTGTTGTTACAGAAAAACACCGTCGGGGTGTCGAACACGCCAGCGAAGTTCAGTCCCTCGTGGAAGTCACCCTCGCTGGTCGCGCCGTCGCCGAAGTACGCCAGGTGGACTTCGTCTTTCCCCCGGAGCTTCGCGGCCCACGACGCGCCCGTCGCGTGGGGGATCTGCGTCGCGATCGGGACGGCCAGCGCGAACGCGGCGACGCCATCGGGCGGATCGTTGCCGGCCTCCGACCCCATCCAGTACAGCAGAATCTGGTCGAGCGGCCACCCGTGTGCGTGCAGCGCGGCGTGTTCCCGGTAGCTCGGAAACACCCAGTCACCGTCGGCCAGCGCGTGGGCGCTCGCGACCTGTGCGCCCTCCTGTCCGGCCATCGGCGGGTACGTCCCCATCCGACCCTGTCGCTGGAGGCTCACCGCCCGCTGGTCGAAGTGACGAGCCAGCTTCATCTCGCGGTAGATCGCGACGAGTTGCTCGTCCGTGAGGTCGGGCACCGTCGCGCCGTCCCGGACCTCCCCGTTCTCGTCGAGTACCTGTACCTGGTCTGTCGGGTCGCGATGGAGGACGCTCAGTGGGACCACCTTCCGTGTGACATACGGTATACGTTGTCGCGGGGTCGGCTTATGGTTTGTGCGGACGAATATCTCTCTCGGTGGAATTATCGAGGGTAATGCCTACGTAGGTACTGTTCCGTCTCACGCGATCGCACTGACCGCGACTGTCGCCCCGCAGCCGCGACACAGGAGGGCGACGCCGCTCTCGCCGTCGGGGCGGTCTTCGAAGACGAGCGCCGAGTCACACGTCGGACACCGTTCGAGACACATGACGAGTCGCGCTGCCAGCTCTTCGCGGGGCACGTCCGGGAGCCGTGCCAGTCGGGCCTCGTCGACCCACTCTCTGATCGTCGGTTCGGCGACGATCGCGGCCAGAAACCCCGCTCTGGAGTGCCACGCGCCCACCGTTTCGTCGCCGTGCGTGACGACGTACCGATCGTCCGCCTCGGTCACGTCGAGAGCGTCGGCGTCGAGCCCCTCGCTTGCTGCCAGCCAGCGCAGCGCCCGGTCGCCCCCGCGCATCTGGACCATCCGCTCGTGCCAGGCCTCGGCGAATCCATCGGTGAGCCGGAGGTCGGTGCCGTCGGCCGTCGGTTCGAGGACGTTGGCCTCGCGCAGGACCGTCTCGACTGTGGCGGCGTCGTCGGTCTGTTCGGACTCCATGCGGTCCTCGCCGCCGTCCGTTCGGACGACGCGGCGGTCACGACGAACGGGTGGCGACCTCATACGGGGCCCTCTGGCTCCACACGGATAGTAGCGCTGTCACTCGGTCGGTCCGGCGGGCTCACTCTCCGGCCCGTGCTCGCCGCCGCGCGATCGCGGGGTCGTTGCCCTCTAGCACCGCTTCGACGAACAGCTCACCGGCGCGATAGGACGAGCGGACCATCGGTCCCGAGGCGCAGTAGGCGAAGTCAAGCTCCTCCTCGGCGACGCGTCGCCAGGTGTCGAAGGCGTCGGGGTGGACGTACTCCGAGACCTCCAGGTGCGAGCGGGAGGGCTGGAGGTACTGGCCAAGCGTCACCACGTCGACCCCCACTTCCCGCAGGTCCGAGAGCGTCTGGTAGATCTCGTGGGCGTACTCGCCGACGCCGAGCATCAGGCTCGTCTTCGTGTAGATGTCCGACTCCCGGTCGACCTGGCCAAGCACCGACAGCGACTGCTCGTAGCCGGCCCGGCGGTCTCGCACGGGCCACTGGAGGCGCTGGACGGTCTCGACGTTGTGGGCGATCACGTCCGGGCCGGCGTCGACGATCTGTCGGACCAGCCGCTCCTCGCCCCGGAAGTCCGGAATGAGACACTCGACGAGAATCGACGGGTCACGCTCTTTGATCGCCCGGATGGTCTCGGCGAAGTGGCCCGCGCCCTGGTCGGGCAGGTCGTCGCGGTCGACGCTCGTGAGCACCACGTAGTCCAGCCCGATGTCCGCGACCGCGTCGGCGACGTTCGCGGGCTCGTCGGGATCGAGCGGCTCCATCCCGCCGGTCTCGACGTCACAGAAGTTACAGCCCCGCGAACAGCGATCGCCCAGTAGCATGAACGTCGCCGTCCCCGGCCCGTCCTCGCCACTCCAGCACTCGCCCATGTTGGGGCAGTTGGCTTCCTCACAGACGGTGTGGAGGTCCCGCTCGCGCAGCGACTGCTTGATCTCGGTGAAGCGCTGGCCCGACGGCGGCCGCATCTTGAGCCAGTCGGGCTTGCGGGCGCGACTCATTGCCCACAGTTAGGAACGGGCGATGAAAACGGCTGTGGTGCCGGTTAGAGCTGACGGTTCGGACGGACCGACTCCTGCCCGGTGCTTCGTCCCGGCGGCGTTCGTCGCCGTCGTCGGTGCCACCGAGTACGGGCTCCGCCGGCACTGCTCGGTGTCTCCACCGCGACCGATCGGGTGAGTCGTCTGCGTCGATCCGTGGCGGCGGCGACTGCGGTATAGAAACGCATATTGCACCGCGGCCCCCGGTCCCTGACGTGTCACGGAGCGCCGACGGGGAGCCAGCCGTCGCGGTCGCGGACGTGCTCCCCGAGTTCGCCGACGCCTTTCCTTTCGAGGAGTTCAACCGAATGCAGTCGGAGACGCTCCCGGCGCTGTTGAACCGCGAGGACAACGTCGTGGTCAGCGCGCCGACCGCCAGCGGGAAGACCGCGCTGGCCGAGATCGCCATCTGCAAGACGCTGCAGGCCGGCGGGACCGCCCTCTTTCTCGCGCCGCTGCGAGCCCTGACCAACGAGAAAGAGAGCGAGTGGGAGCGCTTCGAGGACCTGGGGTACTCGGTGTACGTCGTCACCGGCGAACGGGACCTCAACCCCCGCCGGGCCGAACGGGCCGACGTCCTCGTGATGACTCCCGAGAAGGCCGACTCCGCGACCCGGAAGCACGACTCGCGGCGCTACGACTTTATCACGGACGTGGACTGCTGTATCATCGACGAGGTCCACCTGCTCGATTCTGACCGGCGCGGGTCGGTCCTGGAGGTGACCATCTCCCGGATGCGTCGCCTCTGTGACCCCCGCGTGGTCGCGCTGTCGGCGACGATGGAGAACGTCGAGGACGTTGCGGCGTGGCTCGACGCGCCCAGCGAGACGACCTTCCAGTTCGACGACGACTACCGGCCGGTGCCGCTCAACGCCGACGTGAAGACCTACAGCCACGGCGAGAACGCCTTCGCCGACAAGTACCGGCGGCTCTACCGGGCGCTGGATCTGGCCGAGCCACACATCCGCGAGGAGGGCCAGGCCCTCGTGTTCGTCTCCTCGCGACAGGACACCGTCCAAGCAGCCAAGAAGGCCCGCGACGAGATCGTCGAGCGGGACGTGCCGATGGGTGCCCGCGGCGAGTACGACTTCCACACCGAAGCCGCCGAACTCGACAACGACACCCTCCGCCAGTCCGTCCTGGACGGCGTCGGCTTCCACCACGCCGGCCTCTCTCGGGCGGACAAGGACCGCGTCGAGGAGTGGTTCAAAGAGGGGCTGATCCAGCTCCTGTTCTCGACCTCGACGCTCGCCTGGGGCGTGAATCTCCCGGCCCGCTGTGTCGTCATTCGAGACACGAAGCTCCACGACCCCCTGGAGGGCGAGGTCGACATGAGCCCGCTGGACGTGCTCCAGATGCTCGGCCGCGCGGGCCGGCCGGGCTACGACGACATGGGCTACGCCTGGATCGTCTGTGACCGGGCCGACGCCGACAAGTACCGCACCCTCCTGCGGGAGGGCAAGGAGATCGAGTCCAGGCTCGCCGACGACCTCGATGCCCACCTCAACGCCGAGATCGCGCTGGGGACGCTGGGCGACGTCGAGGACGTGATGGGGTGGCTCGAAACCACGTTCTACTACCAGCGCGCCCAGCGCGCTCCCGAACGGTACACCGCCGGCACCGACCTCCGGGAGCGAGTGTCGGACACGCTCGGGGAACTCGTCTCCGACGGGTTCGTCGAGATGGACGACCTCTCGGTCGAGGGGACCCCGCTCGGTCGACTGGCCTCGAAGTTCTACCTCCGGCTGGCGACGGCCCGTCGGTTCAAAGACTGTGCCGACCGGGCGGCGGCCGACCCGGACGGCTTCGACGAGGACGCGATCCTCTCGACGGTCGCCGGTGCGACGGAGTTCGACAGCGTCAGCGCCCGCAGCGACGAGGAAGACGCCGTCGCGGCGGTGATCGGCTCTCGCGGCGAGGCGCTGACCGCCGGCCAGCGGAAGGTGCTCGCGATCCTCCGCTCTTCGATGTCCGGCACGACGCCGTCGGAACTCCAGAGCGACGCCTGGGTCATCAAGCAGAACGCGCTCCGCATGCTCGCCGCGCTGCGGGCCTTCCTCGATCGCTTTGCCGGCGCTCGCGGCGCGAACCTCGCCCGCCGCGTCGAGGCGCGCGTCGAGAACGGCGTCAGCGCGGACGCGGCGGGGCTCACGGCGATCGACGGGGTCGGTCCCGGACGGGCGCGCACGCTCGCCGCCGAGGGCTTCCGGACGCCCGCGGACGTGGTCGACGTCGGCGTCTCTGGGCTGGTCGCAGCCGGCCTGAGCGAGAGCGTCGCCGAGCGGGTCCACGACAACGCGACCGACCTGCCAACCGTCGTCGTCGAGTGGGGCGAGTTCCCGGACCAGATCGCGGCCGGCGAGCGCGAACTCCACGAGGTGACGGTCCGCTCGGTCGCCGGCAGCGCCCGCGCCGGCATCCGCGTGACTGTCAACGGCCACGAGATGACGACCAAACCGTCGTACCTCGGACAGGCGACGGTCCCGGTCGCCGCGTTCGGCGGTGACGCCGACGAACTCACCTTCACGATCGAGGTCACTTTCCCCGAGTTGCCGATCCCGCCGATCCGGGAATCTCGCACCGTCAGCGTGGGGTGATACGGACGGTTGTAGACGTTTATCCAGTCGACCACACGCTGTCGTGCGGTCGATCTGGGACAGCGCTACAACTGTCCGTATGAGCGTTCCCGGCCGGCGTCGTGTGCTGTCGCTCACTCGCTGGCGAGAACGTTCGATCGGACGATCTCGGCCATCTCGGCCGGTGTTTCGGCGACGAGGTCGGCGTTCTCGGTCGCACCCTCGGCCGCCCCGACGCCGAAGCTGACGACGGTCATCCCCGCGCGATGGGCCGCGGTCGTCCCGTGGTGGGAGTCCTCGACGGCCAGCGCGGTCGCTGGATCGACGCCCAGCTCGGCGGCGGCGCGCTCGTAGATCGTCGGCTCGGGCTTCCCGGGGCCGTCGAGGTCAGCAGCGCTGACGACGGTGTCGAACAGGTCCCCGAGGTCGAACCGTTCGAGGACGATCTCGTACCACTCGGGCGGCGAAGCGGTCACCATGGCGACGGGCACGCCGGCCTCGCGCAGCTCCGTCAGCAGTGCTCGCACGCCGGGCGTGAGCTCGACCTGTTCGCCGTAGATTTCGTCGGCTGCCCCCTCGTACAGCGAGACGAACGCCTCGTAGTCGACGGCCAGGTCGTACGTCTCGTCGAGCACGTCGTACTGCTCCTCGTAGAAGATCCCGGTCACTTCCTCGACTGGCACCTCCTGGTCGGGGACCGCTGTCGGCAGGATCTCCTCGCGCTCCAGCTCGATCCAGTAGTCCTCCGAGTTCACCAGCACTCCGTCCATGTCGAAACACGCGGCGTCCATACTCGCCCGGTTCTCTCGCAGTGACAAATGTGTAGCGTTCGCGCCTGCGTGTCTGCCCACTACCGGCTGTCGTCGTGACCGATCTCGCCGCCTCGGGACGGCGGCTGTCCTCATACTGCCGGCTGTACCTTCGTGAAGATCTTCGCCACTCCGGGGTGGCGAAATCGTTCACAGATGTACAGCCGGTAGTATCACGAAGTCGTCGCCGGCAGTATCGGTCGTCTGGTAGCCCGACACTGGCTCGGTCACTGCAACTTACGTCCCAGCTCCCGACGGCGTCGATCGCTCTTGCATGCTCCTTGCTATCACACCTCACTGTTAAATGGTTGGACAGACAATATGTAATCGTCCACGATGTCGGAACCCGAAACCACCGAGCGGCGTCGGGTCGACCGCGCACCCGCGCTCGTCTGTCGGACGCGGACGGTCCTCCGTATCTCCGTCCTGATCGCTCGCCGACTGGCGTTCTGGCTGGCCGTCGTCCTGCCAGTGGTCTACGTTCCGCTCCTGTTCGTCGACGGTCACTGGGCCACGCTCGCCGTGTCGGCGCTGCTCGTCGCTCACGTGCTCGCGGTCCTCGCCGGCAGTGGCTACGACCCGAACGGCTGATACAGTTTTAGAAGCGCCGATAAATTTTCTCGACCTGTCTCGATCGGTTTCGAAACGCGTGAAACACCGCCGCGGCGGTGTAAAATACCGACTACCTCCGCTGAAACGAGCTAAATTCTACCCAACCGTCGGCCCATTATATGCTGGTGTCGGGCATAGCGACGAGCGAGGAGAACGCTCCAATGTCCATCGCACCGCCCTTCGACTCCGACACGGTCGCCCTCGACGCACAGTCCATCCGAACGCTCGCCTTCCGCCCCGTCGAAGCGACGGCGTTCTGGACCGCTGTGGCGCTCCCGCTGGTCTACCCCGCTCTCATGTTCGGTGGATTCGACGGACAGGAGCCGTTCCTCCTCGTGGCGGCGCTCGCGCTCCACGTCGCCGCTCTCCGTCTCGGCCGGGGACACGGCCGGGACGGCTGATACCGCCGGCCGCCCGACTCCCCGCTTTCCTCCCGCCAGTGGTCCCCGCCCCCGTCCGAGCGTTCAAGTATCGAGACGCGACCAGCCCCGCCCATGCACGACGACACTCGCGTGCTGGCCGGCGACTGCACCACGCTGTTCGAGACGACCGGCGCACAGACCCAGCGGACCCGCGAGCAACGCGGCGAGGTCCTCGTAGTGGTCAAGCCCGACAACACCGTTCTCGTCCACGACGCCGACGGCTACCAGCCGGTCGCGTGGCTCACGCGGCCCGACAGCGTCACTATCGAGGGCGGCACCGTGGTCGCCCGCGACGGCGACGACCTCCTGCGCGTGGTCACCCACGAGGAACACGGCAGCGCCAGCTACCCGGTCTCGGAGGCCGGCATCCCCGTCGGCGACTGCCTGGCGTGTGCGGGCACGCTGGTCCGGTCGAACGGCGCGGTCCGGTGCTCGGGCTGTGAAGAGCGCTACGGCCTCCCCGCGGACGCGACGATCACCGGCGGTCGCTGCCGGGACTGTCGCCTCCCCACTATCCGCACCGAACGGGGCCGAGCGTTCGAACTGTGTCTGGACCGGGAGTGTGAATCGCTGGACGATCGCGTCACCGACGCCTTCGACCGCGAATGGGACTGTCCGGCGTGTGACGGCGACCTCCGCATCGTCCGGAAGGGCGGGCTGTTCGCCGGCTGCGAGCACCACCCCGACTGCGAGACCGCTTTCGCCATCCCCACCGGCGTGGTCGTCGACACCTGTGCCTGCGGGCTCCCACTGTTCGAGACTTCGGGGGGCCGTCGCTGTCTCGACGCGACGTGTTCGCAGTCCCAGATGAGCGAGGCGGCGACGTACTCCGGACCCTGACGCTCCGTCCTCGATACGACCCGCAGGGGCTTTACTCGCCCACGCGCAGGCAAGAGTATGGACGCGACGCTCTCCGATGGAGTCGTCCGGGCCGGCAAGCGGGCCCGCGAGCAGTTCTACGATTCCAGCGGGTACGGTCGGCCGGTCGACGCCGGGAAGCTCGAACTGGCACCCGTCGAGGCGGCACACCTGCTGTATCGCGGTGACCTCGACGGTGTCGACGGGATGGGACTTCGAGAGCTACTGAACTCCGCGTTGCTGTCGGAGGTCGACTTCTTCGTCTACAAAGATCTGCGCGACCGGGGGTTCTACTGCTCGCCGGCACGCCCCGACCGCGTCGAGGACCCCGACGGCTGTGACTTCGTCGTCTACCCGCGGGGCAAGGGGCCGTGGGACGACGCCGTCGCCCACCGAATTCGGGTCGTCAGCGAGCGCGAGACGGTCCCGGCAGCCGATCTGGGGGGGTGTGCGCTGGCCGTCGTCGACGAGGAGAGCGAGATCAGCTACTTCGAGACCCACCGTCCGGACGTCTCCGGGACGAGTCGGTCGGCCGTCCCCGAAACCGACGGCGATCTGCTCGCAGACCGGGTCGTCTGCTGGGACCCGCCCGCCGAACTCTACGAAGCGGCCTTCTACGGGCAACCGCTCGACGAGCAGGACGCACAGGCGATCCAGCTCTCGCTGGTCGAGGCCGCGTACCTCGCCGGAGCGGGCACGCTTCAGGTCGAAGGCGATGCCGACGCGGTGATCGAACGCGGTCGCGCCGTCGAGGGCGACCGGTTCGACCGCCGGCTCGCGGTGTACGAACGGCTTCGCGAGCAGGGGATCGCACCCAAGACGGGCTTCAAGTTCGGCGCGGACTTCCGGACCTACGCAGATGTCGAGAGCGTCGCGGACCTGGGCCACTCCGAACTGCTCGTGCGGGCGTTCGACGCCGGCCACGTCTTCGAGCCCCGAGACCTCGCACTGGACGTGCGCCTGGCCCACGGCGTGCGCAAGACGATGGCCTACGCGTTCGTCGGCGACGAGGGGATCGAGTGGCTGGCCGTCGAGCGCCTGACGCCCTGACTGCAGCCCGAAACGAACCCTTTTTGCGCCGACGACCACCTACGGATGAATAGATTGGCTCGCGCCAGTCAGTTCGACCATGAGTGACCCAGATCGTACCCGCGACGAGGGATCGCCCGACGACCACAGCGCCGCGTCGGGTTCGGACTGGCGCGAGCGGAGCCCCATCCGACCGGACGGCGGTGAGGCGAGCGAAGCGAGTCGAAGCACATCAGAAATCCGTTCTGATGGCGGTGAGGCGAGCGAAGCGAGCCGAGCCTCGCCGGATCTTCGATCCGACGGCGGTGAGCGAATCGGAGATTCGCGATCCTCGTCAGAACTCCGTTCTGATGGCGGTAAGGCGAGCGAAGCGAGCCGAGCCACGTCGGATCTTCGATCCGACGGTGGCACCGAGGTCGAAGGAGCCGACGACGTGGCGCTGGATCCGTGGGGCTCCTCGACGGTCTCGGACTACCGCAAACTGTTCGACCAGTTCGGCATCGAGTCTTTCGACGAGGTGCTGCCGGAGGTGCCCGCGCCCCACTACCTGATGCGCCGGGGCGTCATCTTCGGCCATCGAGACTACCGACCGGTCGCTCGTGCGATGCGAGAGGGCGAGCCCTTCGCCGCGCTCTCGGGGTTCATGCCGACGGGCGACCCGCACATCGGTCACAAACTCGTCTTCGACGAGATTATCTGGCACCAGGAGCAGGGCGGCGACGCGTACGGACTGATCGCCGACCTGGAGGCCCACAGCGCCCGCGGCCTGACCTGGGCGGAGATCGACGAGCACGCGACGAACTACGTTCTCTCGCTGCTGGCACTCGGCTTCGATCCCGAGGACGGGGAGCTGTACCGCCAGTCCGAGAACCGCGACGTACAGGACCTTGCCTTCGAACTGGGTGCCGAGGCGAACTTCTCGGAGCTCCAGGCGATCTACGACTTCGACGGAGAGACCGACGTGAGTCACATGCAGTCGGTCGTCACCCAGATGGCCGACATCCTCTACCCGCAACTCGACGAGCCGAAGCCGACGGTGATCCCGGTCGGCCCCGATCAGGACCCACACATGCGACTCGCCCGCGACCTGGCGGCCCGGATGGGGTATTTCGGCGTCACCCGCGCGTACGCGAGCTTCGAGGCCGACGACGCCGAGCGGGAACTGCTCGGTGCCGCCTACGAGGCCCTGCAGGCCGACCGCTCGGCCGACGAGCGCGTTCGCTGTGAAGCGGCCGCCGACTGGATCGAGGCCGAGATCACCCCCGACGACGTGCGACAGCGCACCGTCGAGAAGCTCCGCGCGGCGGGCAAGGAGCCGCTTCGTCCCCGGACTCGCTTCCTCGATCGCAACGCCACCGACGAAGCCTTCGAGGCGCTCATCGAGGCGGTCGAGGGCGAGAAGCGCGTCTACGACGAGCACGTCGACGCCTTCGACATGGACCGCGAGGCAGCCACGGCGCTGGCCCGCGAGGTCGCGCTCGACCACGGCGGCTACGGCTTTCGCGCACCGTCGTCGATCTACCACCGCTTCATGACGGGGCTGACCGGCGGCAAGATGTCCTCCTCGATTCCGGCCTCACACATCTCGCTGCTCGACGACCCCGAAGACGGCTACGACAAGGTGAAGTCGGCGACGACCGGCGGCCGCTCGACCGCCGAGGAACAGCGCGAGAAGGGCGGCAAGGCCGACGAGTGCCCGGTCTACGAGCTGTACGCCTACCTCCTCGCTGGTGACGACGACGAGTTCGCCAAGGAGGTCTACGACGAGTGTGTCGGGGGCGAGCGGCTCTGTGGGGGCTGCAAGGAACAGGCCGCCGAACTGATGGAATCGTTCCTCGAAGATCACCAGGAGAAACGCGCCGAGTGGGAAGCGAAGCTCGACGAGCTCGACATCGACCTCGACAGCGACCGGAAGCGCTAACTCTCTGATCGAGGGGTGTTTTCGGGTACGGTGATCGAATTGGCGGCGAACAACTCACCGAAAGGGCGAGTGCTGCGTGACGGCGGAGCCGGCACGTTATAGCCGGCCGGCCCCGACGAAACCGTTCGCGGCAAGTGAGAACCGTTAACTGACGAACCCGCCGTGTATCCGACAACGAACATGCGATTACCACACGCGCAGGTGGCCCTGCTGGAGGCTGCCGACGCAGACGACGCCAGACGTATCGACGCGCTGGCCGACGAGGCCGGCCTGAAACCGGAGACGGCGACCGGTGCCGCCTTCGCACTCGAAGACGAGGGACTGCTCGCACTTTCCGAGGAGACCGTCGAGTCCGCCACACTGACCGACGAAGGCCGAACGTACCTCGACGAAGGGCTCCCGGAAGTCCGTTTCTACCGCGGTGCGATCGACGCCGGTGCGGACGACGAACCCGCGGAGATGGGCCCGGTCATCGGCGCGGCCGGCCTCGACGGTGCGGCCGTCGACATCGCGCTCTCGAACTTCGCACGCAAGGGGTACGGCCAGATCGACAGCGGTGCCGTGTCGGCCGACCCCGAGGCCGATCCCGACAGCGATCCGGAAGCCGCGGCACTGGCCGCGCTGGCCGACGGCGAGTCGGTCGACGACGAGGACGTGCTCGCACAGCTCGATCGCCGGGGACTGGTCGAGATCTCCGAGACCACCGTCCGCTCCGCGCGGCTCACCGACGACGGCGTGACGACGCTGATGGCCGGCGTCGAAGTCGCCGAGACCGTCGGGCAGGTCACGCCCGAGTTGCTCACGTCCGGCGAGTGGCAGAACGTCGAGTTCGCCGAGTACAACGTCGAAGCCGACGCCGACGAGGTCAGGACCGGCAAGACCCACGTCCTGCGCCAGCAGGCCGAGAACGTCAAAGACACCCTGGTCGGCATGGGGTTCCAGGAGATGCAGGGCCCGACGGTCGACGCGGACTTCTGGATCAACGACTGCCTGTTCATGCCACAGGACCATCCCGCGCGCAATCACTGGGACCGCTTCGCGCTGGAGCAGCCGGCTCAGATCGACGAGCTACCCGAGGAACTGGTCGAACGCGTCGAATCGGCCCACCGCGAGGGCGTCGGTCCCGACGGCGAGGGGTACCACTCGCCGTGGGACCTCGACTTCGCCAAGGCCCTGGCTCTGCGGGGTCACACCACGTCTCTGACCGCCCGCCACCTCTCTGGCGAAGCGCTCGGCGAGCTGGAACCGCCCCAGCGATTCTTCTCGATTGAGAAGGCGTACCGCAACGACACGCTGGACGCGACCCACCTGCTGGAGTTCTTCCAGATCGAAGGGTGGGTGATGGCCGAGGAGCTGTCGGTCCGGGACCTGATGGGGACGTTCACCGAGTTCTACGAGCAGTTCGGGATCACCGACATCCAGTTCAAGCCCCACTACAACCCCTACACCGAACCGAGCTTCGAGCTGTTCGGTCGCCACCCCGAGACCGGCGAACTCATCGAGATCGGCAACTCCGGCATCTTCCGCCCGGAGATGCTCGAACCGCTCGGCGTCGACTGTGACGTGATGGCCTGGGGGCTGGCCCTGGAACGCCTGTTGATGCTCGTGACCGGTGCCGAGGACATCCGAGACGTCCACGGGACGCTGGTCGATCTCGACTTCCTGCGATCCGAGGAGGTGCTCTACTGATGCCAACTGTCGATATCGATCCCGACGAACTGCGCGAACTGACCGGCCACAGCGACAAGAGCGACGACGAACTCCGCGACGACCTGTTCTCGCTGGGCCTGGAGTACGAAGGCGAGACCGACGAGGGCCACTTCGAACTGGAGTTTGCCCCCGACCGGCTGGACAGACTCTCCGTCGAGGGGATCGCCCGCTCGCTGCGCTACGACTACGGCGACGACCGCGGCGTGTACGTCCCCAGCACCAACGACCCCGAGTGGACTATCGAGGTCGAAGACACGCCGCCAGAACGGCCCTACGTCACCGGCGCGATCGTCCGCGGGCTGGACCTCGACGAGTCGTCGCTGGACTCGCTGATCCAGCTCCAGGAGAAGCTCCACGCCACGATGGGACGCAAGCGCGCCAAGGGCGCGATCGGCGTCCACGACCTGACGATGCTGAAAGGCGGGGCGGCGAACGTGACGGCGTCGACGCCTCGCGACGAAGCGGTCGGCGACCTCGACAGCCCAGCCGGCGAGGACGACGAGCGCGAGGCAGTCGAGAAGACGATCACCTACACGGGTATCGACCCCGACAGCGAGGAGTTCGTCCCCCTCGAAGGCGACCGTGCGATGACCCCCGCCGAGGTGACCGAAGAGCACCACATCGGCGTCGAGTACGCCGACCTCGTCGCGGAGATGGATCGCGTCCCGGCGATCTACGACTCGATCGGGCTGTTCTCGTTCCCGCCGGTCATCAACGGCAAGCGGACCGAAGTCGACACCGGTTCGCGGGACCTCTTCATCGAGATGACCGGGACCGACCAGTGGACGATCGACCACATGCTGTCGATCGTCTGTTACGCGCTCGACGCTCGCGGCGGCACCGTCGAGGAGGTCACCGTCGAGTACACGGACGGTGCGCCCGGCGAGTACGCGGGTCGGTCGTTCGTCCGCCCGGATCTCGGGACAAAGACCAAGACCGTCTCCCACGACCGCATCGAGACGATTCTGGGCGTCGACCTCGACAAGCGCGAGATCGGCGATCTCGCCGACCGGGCCGGTCTCGACGCCAGCGAGACCGACACCGACGGCGTCTACGAGTTCGAGATTCCGCCCTACCGCGTCGACGTGCTCCACCCGATCGACGTGATCGACGACCTCGGTCGCGCCTACGGCTTCAACACGCTGGAACCCAGGTACCCCGACGTGTCGACGGTCGGCGGCCGTCACGACCGCTCGAAGCTCGAACGGGCGACCCGAGACGTGCTGGTCGGTCTGGGCTTCGAGGACCTGCTGAACTTCTACATGATCAGCGAGGAAGAGAACTACGAGCGCCTGCAGGTGACGCCCGGCAGCGACGCCGTCGGCGGCGGCGATCCCGTGACGATCCAAGAGCCCTACAGCGAGGACTACACGATGTTGCGCTCGTGGGCGCTGCCCTCCATCATGCTCGTCCTCGAAAACAACACGCACCGCTCGTACCCACAGGACCTCGCGGAGATCGGTCTGGCTGCCGAGGTCGACGAGTCGACCAACACCAACGTCGCCGAGCACCGCACGGTCGCGGCCGCGGTCGCACGCCACGACGCCTCTTACGAGGACGCCAAGACGCGCCTGCAGGCCATCGCCGCCAACTTCGGCAAAGAACTCGCGACGCCACCGATCGACCACCCGACGTTCATCGACGGCCGGACTGCGGCGGTCGAACTCGACGGCGAGACCGTGGGCGTCGTCGGGGAGATCGACCCAGCAGTGCTCGTCGAACACGACCTCGAAGTGCCGGTGGCTGCCTTCGAGTTCCGACTCGACGCTCTGGAGTAGCCTTCACTGGCCCCCAAACCGTCTCCGTGTCACGATCCCGACGCCGCTTTACAGATCGGCACCGACGGCGTCCTCGATCGTCTCGAACCCGTCTGCTTCGAGCAGCGCCACCAGCCCCTCGTTGATCTCTCGGGCCAGCGTCGGCCCCTCGTAGACCAGTGCCGTGTACAGCTCGACCAGCGTCGCGCCGGCCCGTATCTTCCGATAGGCCCCTTCGGCGCTGGAGACGCCGCCGACGCCGACGACCGGTACGTCGACGCGCTCGGCGACGAACCTGACCATTCGCGTCGCCCGGTCCTCGATGGGTTTGCCCGAGAGGCCACCCGTCTCGACGCGGTGCTTGCTCTGCAGAGATGCGGGCCGCTCGGTGGAAGTGTTGGTCGCCACGACGCCGTCGAGATCCAGTTCGCGAACGATCGCCAGCGCGTCCTCGATCGCCGGCTCCGGAAGGTCGGGCGCGAGTTTGACCAGTATCGGAGCCGCGCCAGCGTCTTTGAGTTCGCCGAGAATCGCCGCCATCGACTCCTTGTTCTGGAGTTCTTCGAACCCCTGCGAGTTCGGACAGGAGATGTTGACGACGAAGAAATTGCCGCCGTCCGCGACCTGTTCGTAGGTGTAACGGTAGTCGTCGGGTGCGTCGTCGGTGCCGACGTGCTCGCTCTTGGCGATGTTGACGCCGACGGGCACTGGAGCGTCTGTCGCCGCCAGTCGCTCGCCGACGGCGTCTGCGCCGTGGTTGTTCAACCCCATCCTGTTGATGATCGCCTCGTCTTCGCGCAGACGGAACATCCGCGGGCGGGCGTTCCCGGTCTGTGGCTCGGCCGTGACGCCACCGACCTCGACGAAGCCAAAGCCCAGCGCACCGAGTGCACCGGGTATCTCGGCGTTCTTGTCGAACCCCGCCGCGACGCCGACCGGGCTGTCGAACTGCTGGCCGAACGCGTCGACCGCGAGTCTGTCGTCGTCGATCCGGTACCGTCGTTCGAGCAACGCCGTCGCAGGCGTCTCGTCGGCCACTTCGAGCAGTCGGTGTACCGTCCGGTGGGCGGTCTCTGCCGGCAACTGAAACAACAGCGGTCGTACGATGTCGTAGGGGTTCATGTGTCTCCGTCCGGCAGTCGCGGTTCAGGTGGACCGCGATCCGCCGTGATGGTGCTGCTAGAACTCGTGTTCGACGTCCTCTGGGTCTGCCTTCTGAATGATGATCTTGTTGTCTCGGACGCGGACGAACACTTCGTCACCGATCTCCATCCCAGCGACTGCGAGTTCGTCCTCGTGGATGTTGATGTGAACGTTGTGGTACTCGCCATCGTCGTCTTTGGCGCCACTTGGGCTGAGCTTCTTCTTTCGCACCATCGCGCTATCCTACTCCGTGCATCGCCGTAGGATATACTTAAGTCTACCGTGCGAGGCGTATCGTTCACGGGTCACCGCGCGCGAGCACGGGACACGGCCGCTTTTGGACCCGGTTTCGGGCCTCGGTTCGTTATCACATATAAATGTACCGTGGCGGGAGCGGTCGATTTGGGGGTATATTTATGTTGAGCCATGTGTTCCATTGACATGGAGCGGTGAGAACCATGGCACGCGACAAGGACAAGCGCAATTTTGCGCTCCGAACACAGGACGGTGACGAAACGAGCGTCTTCTCGGGTGGAACACCACGTCAGGCGGCACTGAAGGCCGCCCGGCGTCTCGATCCCGCCGACAGCGAAGACGACGCAGATCCCGAAGAGATTCGGCTCCGCGAGAAGGGAACCCACAAGGTCCACATCTACGAGGGATGGGCCTGGGAAGAGGAGGCTCCCGACGACAAGCCCGGCTGGATGCCGGGCGACATCACCAAGGGGAACGTCTCTAAAGAGGGCGTAGAGCACCTCGACGAGATCTAACCGTTCGAGCCCCGCTATTTTTGTGCCGGTCGTTCCGTGCCGAGAGACATTTACAACCCGGGCGCTCACATACACGTGCGCGGCCACACTCGGCCCGACCGACGCACGCTGCGCGGGATGATCGGCTGACCTCCAGCCGCGCGATACTCATACACTGTTTGTCGTCCGTCTCTGATGTGTTCCATCATCTGTGGTGCGGGACGATCCCGACATCGTGACAGTCGACGGTATCTCTGTTCGCCGACCTGCTGGTCGCCTTTCGTCTGCCACTGTACGACACCCGACGTACCCATGTAATCGCATGCCGTAGCGGGGGTCGTTCGACGGCCTTAAGTTGTCCCTGCTCCTCGGACGTAATACGAAGCGGCGCAGGGCAGATCGCCCTTGCCGGGCTTTGCGTCCATCCGACGCCCTTAAGTGTAACAGGGTGTTCGGGTTGGACGCAACCGATGCCCGGCCGGTGACGAACCCCTGGCCACTCGGACCACACGGCGAGCCCCTCTCGCCGAACACGACTCGAAGGCTTTATGATGCCTTCGGGAGAACGTTCAGGTCCGGAAGAATGAGGATTCCACCCCTGCGGTCCGCCGTCAAGATGGAATCTGATGTTAGCCCTAGTAGTTCGGTGACACTCGGTCGACGAGTGTCGTCGGACGCTCTTCGATAGCGACCACACCCTTATGGGTGTGATCCCGCCTAACCCCCCTGCTCTGCAGGGGACATTCCGGTTGATCCTGCCGGAGGCCATTGCTATCGGAGTCCGATTTAGCCATGCTAGTCGCGCGGGTTTAGACCCGCGGCAGATAGCTCAGTAACACGTGGCCAAACTACCCTATGGACGGGAATAACCTCGGGAAACTGAGGCTAATCCCCGATACAGCTCTCAGACTGGAGTGTCGAGAGCTGGAAACGCTCCGGCGCCATAGGATGTGGCTGCGGCCGATTAGGTAGACGGTGGGGTAACGGCCCACCGTGCCTATAATCGGTACGGGTTGTGAGAGCAAGAACCCGGAGACGGTATCTGAGACAAGATACCGGGCCCTACGGGGCGCAGCAGGCGCGAAACCTTTACACTGCACGACAGTGCGATAGGGGGACTCCGAGTGCGAGGGCATATAGCCCTCGCTTTTCTGTACCGTAAGGTGGTACAGGAACAAGTGCTGGGCAAGACCGGTGCCAGCCGCCGCGGTAATACCGGCAGCACGAGTGATGGCCGCTATTATTGGGCCTAAAGCGTTCGTAGCCGGCCGGTCAAGTCTGTTGGGAAATCGACGCGCTCAACGCGTCGGCGTCCAGCGGAAACTGACTGGCTTGGGGCCGGAAGATCTGAGGGGTACGTCCGGGGTAGGAGTGAAATCCCGTAATCCTGGACGGACCACCGGTAGCGAAAGCGCCTCAGAAAGACGGACCCGACGGTGAGGAACGAAAGCTAGGGTCTCGAACCGGATTAGATACCCGGGTAGTCCTAGCTGTAAACGATGCTCGCTAGGTGTGCCGCAGGCTACGAGCCTGCGCTGTGCCGTAGGGAAGCCGAGAAGCGAGCCGCCTGGGAAGTACGTCTGCAAGGATGAAACTTAAAGGAATTGGCGGGGGAGCACTACAACCGGAGGAGCCTGCGGTTTAATTGGACTCAACGCCGGACATCTCACCAGTCCCGACAGCAGTAATGACGGTCAGGTTGACGACTTTACCCGACGCTGCTGAGAGGAGGTGCATGGCCGCCGTCAGCTCGTACCGTGAGGCGTCCTGTTAAGTCAGGCAACGAGCGAGACCCGCACTCCTAGTTGCCAGCAATACCCTTGTGGTAGTTGGGTACACTAGGAGGACTGCCAACGCTAAGTTGGAGGAAGGAACGGGCAACGGTAGGTCAGTATGCCCCGAATGGACTGGGCAACACGCGGGCTACAATGGTCGAGACAGTGGGATGCGGTACCGAGAGGTAGAGCTAATCCCCTAAACTCGGTCGTAGTTCGGATTGTGGGCTGAAACTCGCCCACATGAAGCTGGATTCGGTAGTAATCGCGTGTCAGAAGCGCGCGGTGAATACGTCCCTGCTCCTTGCACACACCGCCCGTCAAAGCACCCGAGTGAGGTCCGGATGAGGCCATCATGCGATGGTCGAATCTGGGCTTCGCAAGGGGGCTTAAGTCGTAACAAGGTAGCCGTAGGGGAATCTGCGGCTGGATCACCTCCTAACGATCGGGACCAGGCCGACGCGCCTGGCCCACTCACCGTGATCTGTAGTCGATCGACGATATCGCCGTCACTGGCGATTCGTCGTTCACGCTACAGACCACAGTGACCTTTGGCAGCGTCCACCGACACCTGTTGACCGGGCACCTATGAACTACTAGGGCTAACGTTGCGGACGAGGCGTCGGGCCCATAGCTCAGCGGCAGAGCACCTCCTTTGCAAGGAGGAAGCCCTGGGTTCAAATCCCAGTGGGTCCATACTCCGTACCGTGTTCGAACCGAGCCCCTTAAGTGTGGGACGGCGTTCGAACGACGTACGGCAGACCAGTGCACTACCCCGTGCAAGCGCGGGTAGGAAGGGTCGATGTACAGACCGGGTCGCACCGGCTGTACTGATGACACCGCGTGTACGTGCGATCCAGGCGTCCACTGGACTCGTGCAATTTCATCGAGTCACAACCAAATTTGACGTTGGC
>NZ_JADPQC010000029.1:0-471 GCF_017612575.1 Halomicrobium sp. IBSBa | reverse complement strand
GTGCACGGCGGCCCGTGGTCGCGCGACACCTTCGGCTTCAACCCCATGCACCAATGGCTGGCGAACCGCGGCTACGCCGTGCTGAGCGTCAATTTCCGCGGCTCGACGGGCTTCGGCAAACGCTTCGTGAATGCGGCGGACGGCGAATGGGGCCGCAGGATGGACGAGGACCTGGAGGATGCCGTCGCCTGGGCGCTGGAGCGCGGCATCGCCGAACCGCGGCGCCTGGCCATCTTCGGCGCCAGCTACGGCGGCTTCGCCGTGCTGTCGGCGCTCACCCGCTACCCATCGCGCTACGCCTGCGGCATCGACGTGGTGGGCCCCTCCAACCTGGAAACGCTGCTGGCGTCCATTCCCGCCTACTGGGAGGCCGACCGCGTGCGCCAGCACCGTGCGATGGGCGACCCGGCCACCGAAGAGGGACTGGCCCGGCTGCGCGACCGCTCGCCCCTGCACCGCGCCTCGCAGATC
>NZ_JADPQC010000028.1:0-476 GCF_017612575.1 Halomicrobium sp. IBSBa | reverse complement strand
CTGTATGAGTCCTCCGACCTCCGGAACTGGGAGTACCAGGGCCCGATTCTCACCGGCGACCGCGACACCGCCGGGACCGTCTGGGAATGCCCGGAGCTGCTCGATTTCGGGGACCGACAGCTCCTCCACATCTCGAACTACGAGGACGTGGTGTACTTCCTCGGGACGTACGAGGACGGCGAGTTCGACGCCGACCGCCGCGACAAGCTCGACCACGGCGACTTCTACGCCCCGCAGTCGATGTGGACCGACGACGGCCGCATCCTGACTTGGGGGTGGCTCCCCGAGGCCCGTGACGTGAGCGGGCAGTGGAACGCCGGCTGGTCCGGCGCGATGTCGCTGCCCCGGGAGCTGTCCCTGGCCGACGACGGCGGCCTGTGCCAGCGGCCAGCCCCCGAACTCACCGAGCTACGGGGCGACAACACCAGTTACGACGTGGTGCGCCTCGACGCGGGCGACACCGAGCAGTTGCCGGT
>NZ_JADPQC010000027.1:0-477 GCF_017612575.1 Halomicrobium sp. IBSBa | reverse complement strand
CCCTACGACTACACCGAGCGGTTCGCCTACTGGGTGGACCGCGTGGCCGAGTACGACCGAATTGTGGTACCTAGCGACGGCCTCAGTCTGTGGCAGATGGCCTACGTCGAGGACGTGGCGAGCGCGCTTCGCCTCGTCGCGGAGCGAGGGACGGCCGGCGAAGCCTACAACGTCGGCGACGAGCACGCGCCGACGCTCCGGGAGTGGGTTGACCTGCTCGCCGGAGTACATGACACGTCCGTCGAGACCATCGGCGTCGGCGAGCGTGAGCTCGCGGCGGCGGGACTGGACCCCGACGACTTCCCCCTCTACCGCGACTCGCCGCATCTGCTGTCGACGGCGAAGCTCCGCGACCTGGGCTGGTCGTCGACGCCCCACGAGACGGCGCTGGCCGTGACCGTCGCCGAGCATCGGGAGAACGACCGAACCGGCCGGGAGTTCGGCCCGGACCGAGACACGGAAGCGACGCTTATCGAC
>NZ_JADPQC010000026.1:0-480 GCF_017612575.1 Halomicrobium sp. IBSBa | reverse complement strand
GGCCAAGCTGGCGCGCGAGGACGGCGGCTTCCAGACCTCCAGCACGCTGCCGCTGATGCGCGCGCAGGTGCAGGTGGTCGGCATCACCGATCCCTACGGCGCGCGCATCGCCGTGCTGCAGGCGCGCGACCGGATCATCGAGTGCGCCAACGGCCGCGACAAGGTGCTGATCCAGCTGGGCGGCGGCTGCAAGGACATCGAGGTGCACGTGTTCCCCGATTCCCCGCGCGGCGCGATGATCGTCATGCACCTGATCGTGGACGTGCGCGATGCGATGGGCGCCAACACCGTCAACACCATGGCCGAATCGGTGGCGCCGCTGCTGGAGGAGATCACGGGCGGATCGGTGCGCCTGCGCATCCTCTCCAACCTGGCCGACCTGCGCCTGGCGCGCGCCCGCGTGCGGCTCACGGCGCAGACGCTCGCCACGAAGGAGCGCAGCGGCGAGGAGATCATCGAAGGCATCCTGGACGCCTACAC
>NZ_JADPQC010000025.1:0-432 GCF_017612575.1 Halomicrobium sp. IBSBa | reverse complement strand
GGTGAAGACCCTGCACCCGGCGGTGCATGGCGGTCTGCTCGCGATCCGCGACAACCCCGAGCACCAGGCCGCGCTCGCCGCGCACGGCATCGGCGCGATCGACCTTCTGGTGGTGAACCTCTACCCGTTCGAGGCGACCATCGCGGCCGACAAGCCGGAGGCCGACTGCATCGAGAACATCGACGTCGGCGGCCCGGCGATGATTCGCGCGGCGGCCAAGAACCACGCCGACGTCGCGGTCGTCACCGACGTGTCGGATTACCCCGCGGTGCTGGCGGCGCTGGAGCAGACCGGCGGCGCCATCAGGTCCGAGCTGCGCCGGCAGCTGGCCCAGAAGGCCTTCGCCCGCACCGCCGCCTACGACGCCGCCATCGCCAACTGGATGGCGGTCCGGTTCGGCACCGAGACGCCCGGCCAGTTCCGCGCCTTCGG
>NZ_JADPQC010000024.1:0-649 GCF_017612575.1 Halomicrobium sp. IBSBa | reverse complement strand
TATAAGAGACAGGGTCCGCGGCGCCCCAGCGCCCGTGCAGAACGGCGACCGGCCCTTCGGGCGTGTCGATGCGTTCGATGCGGGGCGGGCTGTCGCTCATGGACGGAGGCAGGACGGAAGCGGTGGCGCTGGAAAAGTGGCGAAAGGGCGGGGCGTACGGAAGAGCGCCGCACGAACGGCAACGGGATGTTAGCGGAGCGCGGCCGGGCGGACACGTCAGCGCAGAGCCCGTCCGCATGGCGGAAGCCATACATGAAATTTCCTCAAAACCGCATTGCGCCCTGGCCCTGTCGTTATTTTTTGCTATCGATCGGGGAGCGGCAGGTGTTTCCCTATCGACAGCCGGGCAACGCCGCGCACAATGGGCCGGGCCTGCCGCCCCAGGGCTCGCGTTCCTGCCTTTCTTCCATGAGCGACACCACTTTCGACTTCATCGTCATCGGCGGCGGCACGGCCGGCGCCCTGCTCTGCAACCGCCTGAGCGCCGATCCGCGCCACCGCGTCCTGCTCGTGGAAGCCGGCCGCAAGGACGACTACCACTGGATCCACATTCCCGTCGGCTATCTCTATTGCATCGGCAATCCGCGCACCGACTGGCTCTACCAGACCGAACCCGACGAGGGCCTGAACGGCCGCACGCTGCGCTACC
>NZ_JADPQC010000023.1:0-666 GCF_017612575.1 Halomicrobium sp. IBSBa | reverse complement strand
CCCCCCGGACGATCCCGACGATGCGTTGCGCGGCTGCCGAGGTCGGCGTGGTCAGCAGGATCACGGCGGCGATGCGGCCCTCCGAGAAGAAGCGTCGGATATCCGCTTCCTCGACCGGCACCAGGGCCACGGTCCGTGCGGGCACCTCGCCTTCCGCAACGTCGTCGCGCAGTTCCAGGCCGTGCCGCTGCACGAGGTTCCGTACCAGGGCATGGTCCGCCTTCCGGGGCGCCAGGATGCCTAGCCGCTTGCCCGCGAGGGCGGGGAAGCCGTCCAGGCCGGCCTGGCGGGGCGCGACCACGAAGGTCGCCTGCTCGCGCAGGACCGCCAGGGTGAGCCCGTTGCGCGGCAGCAGGACGTCCGGCCGGACCACGGCGAGGTCCGCCTTGCCGTCCCGGAGGGCCTCGGCGCTCTCGCGCACCCCGTCGAAAAGGACGATCCGCAGCCGGATCGACGACTTTCCCTTGGCCAGGGCCTCGGCGTAGGCTCGCATCAACGCCGGTTCCGGACCTCCGTTCGGGGCCACGGCGACGACGAGCGTGGTCGGCTGCGTGAGGTAGGCGTACGCGAGGCCGGCAACGGCCAGCGCGAGAAGCGGCGCGCAGAACAAGACCACCCGCCGGATCGGCGCCCCCATTTTGCGCAAGCGATTACCCCCGGCGGCGC
>NZ_JADPQC010000022.1:0-669 GCF_017612575.1 Halomicrobium sp. IBSBa | reverse complement strand
ATCCCTGGACGATGCGCCACGTAATCAGGTCCGGCCGGAGCAGATGCGCGAGCGGGACCGTCGCGCCGGTGACGTGGACGAGTCGCCGGGATACCTCGTCGGCCATCTACAGGTCGTCGAAGGTCAGGTCGCCGGTTGCGAGCCGTTCGAGCCGGTCGGCGAGCCCCTCGATGGGCAGCCGTTTCTGCTCGGTCGTGTCTCGCTCGCGCACGGTAACCTCGCCGTCTTCCAGCCTTTCGTAATCCACGGTGACGCAGTAGGGCGTCCCGACCTCGTCCTGCCGGCGGTAGCGCCGCCCGATGGCCCCGGAGTCGTCGTAGGTGACCGAGAGACCGGCGGCCCGGAGGTCGTCGGCGATATCGGTGGCGAGCTCGGCCATTCCGTCCTTGGCCATCAGCGGGAAGACGCCGACCGTGGTCGGGGCCTGTTCCGGCGGGAGATCGAGGTAGGTCCGCTCCTCGCCGTCGACCTCGTCAGTTTCGTAGGAATGTGCGAGAACGGTGTAGATGATCCGGCCCACGCCGAAAGAGGGTTCGACGACGTGCGGGCGGATGTGCTCACCGTTCTCGGTGACCTCGTCGACGCTGAAGTTCGTCTCCTCGACGGGGACGGTGTGGGACTCGCCAGCAACCTCGACGGTAACCTCGTCGTCATCGAAGGCGTCAGGAT
>NZ_JADPQC010000021.1:0-707 GCF_017612575.1 Halomicrobium sp. IBSBa | reverse complement strand
CTGATTGTAGCGCTGTTTGTCGATTCTGGCGTTGTGCGCGTGGTCGTACGGGGCGAAGATGCGATGCTTGATGAGCGGTCTGATGTCGATCTCACGCAGTGCTTCGCGGAGCGACTGCTTGTCATAGCCCTTCTCAGCGGCGAGAGACTGCAGATCGCCCGCGTTTCGGCGGGCGATCTGCTCAGCGAGGTCTGCATCGCTTCCTTCCCGAGTCGTTGAGCAGTGTACGTCCAAGATCGCCTGAGTCTCGGTATCGACGAGTTTCGTGACTTTTAGCTTCTGCACGCGGTAGCTAATACGCTGGCAGTAGTGGCGGCTTGCTGCTGATCGCTCGTAGAATGTGGCGTCGATAGCAGCGTGTTCAGACGGATCGTGCAACTGCGCCGACTGGCGCAGTAGCACTCGACAGACGCTCATCTCGATCCGGTCGAACGCTTTACACAACGTGGACGGCGAAGGGAGATCGGCCGCGCTGAGGCCGATCTCCCCGGTTATTTGTGGCATCTCTTTCAGCAGGTCGATGGTCATCCGGTAAGACGTATCCAGGTAAATCCGCAGACAATGCGGGGAAACGAGGGCATAGTCGGCGAATCCGCCGCCACCTTCCGGGGCGGCGGATTCGTCTCCATCACCGGTAACAACTTGAGCAACCGGAACAACTTCGCTAATGAAGCGGGAGATTTGAGTCATGATCAACTGGAGTCTCC
>NZ_JADPQC010000020.1:0-742 GCF_017612575.1 Halomicrobium sp. IBSBa | reverse complement strand
GGCACTGTCTAGTTGAGGATTGAGGAATGAGCAGGCCGTAGCGAGAACTGTCTATGGAACTCGCAGACCTGCTCAGAGAAACGTTGGAAACAGACAGTCAAGACGTTTGGGAGAACGAGCGCACCCCGACACCCGTCCGGCGGTTTGGGGTGCGTCTCCACACGGCGGGGCTGTCGATCAGGGAGACGGTGGCGATCTTAGAGTTGTTGGGTGTCGATCGTTCTCATGGCGCGGTCTGGAATTGGGTACATACGCTGTCTGAAGCACAGAGCGACCCGCCGACGGCAGCGCCGTCGCGGGTGGCGGTCGACGAGAAACAGATCGAAGTCGATGGTGAGAAACAGTGGCTCTACGCCGCAATCGACACCGACTCAAAACTACTGCTCGAAATCGACCTATTCAGCCACCGTGGGACCGATCCCGCGGCGGCGTTCCTCCACCGCCTCACTGAGAAACACGATCTCGCCGACACAGAGTTTCTCGTCGATGCTGGTGGCTATCTGACTGCCCTTGCGCGTCACGAATTGAGCGGTCGGCTCGACTATCGAACGCGGAACCACATCGAAAAGTGGTTCCAGACCGTCATCATGCGAATCGACCGCTTCCATACGTACTGGCGGGGCAGTCAGTCGAGCGCCAGACAGTGGTTACAACGCTTCAGACACCATTACAACCACGAACGACCCAACCAAGCACTCGACGGTCGAACGCCAGCTCAGGAGGTCCAGAACTAGACAGTGCC